>JAVERS010000007.1:0-78406 GCA_034007015.1 Desulfuromonadaceae bacterium | reverse complement strand
TACGCACAACAGAATAATTGTGATAGGGGGCGGAGCGGCAGGGATTCTAGCCGCGGGAACTGCAGCCGCAGCTGGTGCTGAAGTGCTAGTGCTGGAAAAGATGCCGCGAACCTTGTTGAAAGTGGGGATAAGTGGGAAGGGGCGCTGTAATATCACCAACGTGGCCCAAATTCCGGAATTTATAACCCATTTCGGGCGTAACGGACGCTTTTTGCGTCAGGCATTCCACCGTTTTTTCAGCGCGGAGCTTTTGACCCTCCTGCAGCAGGCTGGGGTTAGCGTTACCACAGAGCGCGGTGGACGCGTGTTTCCCACCAGCGGGAAGGCGATGGATGTGGTACGTGCGCTGCGGCGCTGGGCGGAGAAAAGCGGCACGGAGATTAACACTGGCGTGGATGTGGATACGTTACTGCTCCAGCAGGGGCGGATTGCCGGAGTGCGTTGCCGTGGCACCAATTATCCTGCTACCAAAGTAATTCTGGCCAGCGGCGGGGCTTCGTATTCCGCTACAGGTTCAAGCGGTGAGGGGTATCGCCTTGCGCAGGAGGTAGGGCATCATGTAGTGGCACTGCGCCCGGCACTGGTCCCTCTGCTCAGCTCTGGGGTTGATTGCGCTGCCCTGAATGGCTTGGCACTGCGCAATGTAGGGGTGAGCCTGTATGTTGCAGGGAAAAAGCAGGCAGATGCGTTCGGTGAGTTGACCTTCACCCCTGATGGGGTGGCAGGACCGGTGATCCTCACCTTAAGTCTTACTGCGGTAGATGCCCTCAGCACCGGAGAAGATGTACGCCTGGAGATCGACCTGAAGCCGGCGCTGGATGACAAAAAGCTCGATGCCCGCCTCATCCGCGATTTTGCGAAACGCACCCATGAACCGCTGCACAGCATTCTGCGTGGCCTCCTGCCGCGGGAGTTGGTTCAAGTCTGCCTCGAACAAACCCAGGTAGATGCAGAACGGCTCGGCCACAGTGTTACCGCGGAACAACGTAAAAAACTGCGCCATTGGCTCAAACATTTCAATGTAGAGATCCACGCCCATCGCCCCATGGAAGAAGCGATTGTAACCGCTGGCGGGGTCGATCTGCGCGAAGTTAATCCGCGCACCATGGAATCGAAACTTGTGCCGGGACTGTATTTTGCGGGCGAAGTTCTCGATCTGCAGGCCGATACCGGAGGTTACAACCTGCAGGCGGCATTTTCCACCGGCTGGCTCGCTGGCACCAGCGCCGCAGCGAACAATATCACCCAACCACACCAAGAGGATTAATCTCAATGTTCTTGCTTGATCAGCCCTATATCTCTGATTTCTTCCGCCACACCCTCAAACAATATCAGATTCCAGTGGTGGCCACCCCCGCTGCACTGGAGTTGGAACTGCTGCCGGGCACTGTTCTGGTTGAGCCTCACACGGCGGTGCAGCAGTTGCGCAACGATATTAATGCTAATTGCGCAAATTCGCCCATCTACACCACCTCGGAAAACTCCATTAACTGGATTGTTACCCATCTTGCAGATACTCCATTGCCGGGCGCAATCAATCTGTTCAAAGATAAACTCCTGTTTCGCCAGCGTACCCGTGCGCTGTTTCCGGAGTTTTCCTTTCAGGGGGTGGAATACGCAGAACTGGATAACCTCGAGATAGAAAATTTTACTTTTCCGTTTATCATCAAACCTTCGGTGGGTTTTTTCAGTATGGGGGTGCACATGGTGGATTCAGGTGCAATGTGGGAGCAGGTCCGCGCTGCCATCCATGCGGAAGTTGCGCAGCAACAGGCGATCTACCCCCTTGAAGTGCTGGATACCGCAACCTTTATCATTGAGGAGTGTATTGATGGGGATGAGTTCGCGGTAGATGCGTACTTTGATCAGGACTCTAACGCCGTCGTGGTGGGAATTCATCAACACCTGTTTGCCTCAGCTCACGATGTGAGTGATCGCGTATATATCACCTCGAAACAGATTGTGTTGGATCATGTGGCAGAATTCAGCGCGTTTGCCACTGCCATCGGAAAACAGCTGGGGGTTAAAAATATCCCCGTGCATATAGAGTTGCGCCGCCAGGGGGATACCATTCTCCCCATCGAGGTGAACCCCATGCGTTTTGGCGGTTGGTGTAGCACTGCAGATTCAACCGCCATGGCGTTTGACTTCAATCCCTACCTAAGCTATTTCACCCGTCAGCCTCCTGCGTGGGATGCCATCCTCGCGCCTAAAGATGCCACGCTGCACAGCGTAGTGGTGCTGGATAACTCCACCGGCATTGAGGCAGATAAAATAGCAACCTTTGACTATGCCAGTTTGGAGAAGATGTTTGAGAATACGCTGGAGCTCCGCCGTACCGATTATAAACGCTACAACGTGTTTGGATTTTTATTCAGCGCCACCCGCCCAGAAAACCTCGCCGAACTTGAGTATATTTTAAGTTCTGATCTCAGGGAGTTTGTAACCTCGGGTTGAGGAAGCAGAGGATGGGGGATTAGGCGTTAGCTCAACAGCACTCTCTTCCCCCTGCATAACCCAGTAGCAGCAGTTAATGCCTGCGCTACCCTAAAATATATCCCAGCTGTAAGTGCCCGCCAGGAGATGTTGCCGCAGTGCTTTGAACCCAAGTCAATAGACACTGCAAACACATCCAGACTCAGAGCAATCGCAAGAATTAATACATCAACCACGGATACACCCTATCGGAACCCTATTGGGACCCTATCGGGATTATACGGTGCCATTTCACCGCGCATGTGTTGGTTGCGCTGCACGCGCTGGCTGAACTTTTCCACAGGGGAACACGCTCTAATGAAGTCAGCAGGGGATAGTTTGCACAGGTACCTGTGGAAAACTCTGTGGTCTGGGGAGAACTTTGTCATACAATGCAACGTTTCCACCGCTATGCCTAAAATTTAGGCAGATAGATGAGGGACAGGTTAAGTCAAAATTGCGGGGCCAAAAGCAGGTTGGCAACCGTTCAGATGAGTGCAGTAGCTAGTGGAGAGGTTGGGGTTCGCAAATTATACATTTCAAAAAACAACATTAAAATCAGCTAGGCAAAATACGCCACCCTGGGGATATCTCAAGATTGATACAGCTTTTTATGTGGCGGGAAAAAAGAAAAGTCAGGTACCCAGGTACCTGACTTCAGAATTTGGCGGGAGTAGATGGGAATCGAACCCACCGAAGACGGGATACGCCTTCCATCGGCTTTGAAGGCCGTGAGCGCCACCAGGCTACTAACTACTCCCATTAGGTTTGATTGAGCAGGTTATATATCAGTTTTGCCTTGTTGCTTCAAGCTCTTTCATGGCAGATCAGGGCTGGATGATTTTATGTGCCGCGTTCATTGTCTCTAGGATTTCGAGCATGTTGGAGACTATCCCCACCTTGAGTTTGTCTGTGAGAGTGAAAAATTCGAGGCACAGCCCGCAGGAAGCTATCTGCACCCCCTGTTGCTCTAGAGTGTGGAGCGCTTCGAGAACCTGAGAGCCTTTGCAGGTAAGCTTCACCCCGCTGTTGACGAAGAGGATCTTCTGCGGCAGGGGGGCCACTTCTCCAAGAGTGAAGATGAAGTTGCGCATCAGCACTTCGCCGAGTTCGTCGCTGCCTCTGCCCATGCAGTTGCTGGAGATATACACAATGCGGGCGTCTTGGTGTGCGCTGGGGCTATTTTTTGTTAGGGCTGAGCTTTGGCTTTCCTGCGCGGGGATGTGGCATTCGAGCCCATCCTGCAGGGTGAGGGTAAGGCGAATATGGTCATCTGCAGGCTCACTGCTGACGTCGTATCCCTCTTTGGTGGCAAGGCGGGTGACGTTGGCTTGAGCAATTTCATCCCCAACCAGAACAATGGCACCGCTACCGGGGTTGGCAAGCAGGTATTTGCGGGTTTCCAGCACCGGTTTGGGGCACTGCATGCCACGACAGTCTATAGTCTCCATAAGGTTATCTCCTTTATCCCTTGGTTTTACTGTGGTTGTCTTCCCCTTCGTACTGCAGCCGAAGCGTTGCTGCCGAGAGGCGAAAAAGATGGACTGCATGTCTGAGCGTCAGCGAGTTCAGGTCCATCCGCCGTATGGCAGCATAGGCGTAGGGATCCCGCAGGGCTGAGGTGCAGGGGTATCCTTCTTTTGCTTTGTGTCTTTGGCTTTCAGGCAGATGTATTACGCACCAGGCGCACCAACGTCTCTACGTGTGGAGTTTGCGGGAACATATCCACCGGTTGTACGGTGTTGATGGTGTAACCGTTTTTCTGCAGATGGTGCAGATCACGTGCAAGGCTGTTGGGATTGCAGGATACATACACAATCTGCTGCGGTTGGATGCTGAGAAGCGCATCGAGCACCGGCGCATCGCAGCCACTGCGGGGCGGATTTATCACGGCGAAATCTATGCGGCGTGCGTTTGCTGCAAGTTCAACCATGGCATCTTTGGCATCGGCAGCGATAAAGGTACAGTTGGGTAGATTGTTGAGTTCGGCAGCAGCTTTGGCGTTGAAGATCGCTTCGGGGTTGATCTCAATGCCGGTAACATGAGCACCGCTGCGTGCTAGATGCATGGCGATTCCGCCGACACCGCAGTAGATATCCAGCGCGCGCATCCCCGGCTTAAGAGCGGCCCACTCTGCAATGGTGGTGTAGATAAAGCGCGCTTGCTCGTGATTTACCTGAAAAAACGAACTGGGGGAGAGGCGCAGGGATACCTCGCCAATCTGATCGATGAGGTCATCCCCACCGAGCACCTTCACGGTGGTGGGGCCGAAGACCACACTTCCCGTAGAGGAGTTGATGTTCTGATGTACGCCGATAATTTCGGGCACCTTTTTACGCAGCCACTTGGCGAGGTGGGTGATTTCGCGGTAGTTGCGCTCACTCGTGACCAGAGTCACCAGCGCTTTGTTGAATTGCGGACTAACCCGCACGGCAAGGTAGCGCAGCAGGCCGCGCTGTGATATCGCGTTGTATACATATACATCCTGTTTTTCAATCTCTTCGCGTAGCGCCTGGGCAATGGTGTTGATTAGAGGATGCTGCTGGGGGCAGTTGCCGATGTCTATAACCTCGTGGGTGCCACGCTTGTATAGCCCCACCATCGCCTTGCCCCCAACCTTAGCTAAAGCCAGCTTCGCGGTGGTGCGATATCCCAGCGGATTTGGAGCGCGCCGCACTGGGGAGACCGTGATGTTTTTAAGTTCTGGGTATAGTTGCAGCGCGTTTTTAACCTGTTCTTGCTTGAATTGCGCCTGATGGTAGTAACCCATGTGGATCAGGGGGCAGCCTGGGCAGGTGTCGGCGACAGGGCAGGCTGGGGTAGTGCGCTGTTGGCTGCGGCGCATCACTTTTACCAGTTCGCCCACTCGGCGCCGTTGTCCATCGTGGAGAATGCGCACCTTTACGTGTTCTCCTGGGAGGGTGCCGGCAATCCAAAGCTCTTTTCCGCGCTCGCGCACTACGCCGATACCATCCCCATTCAGGTACTCAATGGTGGTTTCGTGGGGCGGAGTAAAGGTTTTTTTGTGTGTGGGGCGCTTGCCCTCTTTTTTATGTGTGGATGCCATGTGTAGGTAAAATCTTTCTGGGCAGAAGTTGTGATTAAGCTGTTCAGTCTGGGCTTTGAGTATCCCTGAAAAGGGTGGTGAAAGCCTCGGTTGGGAATAAGTGCTCATGTCTAATTTGACAGATGTTGCCGCAAGTTAACGCCTTAGTGCGGGGGTGTCAATAAGGATGGTGTGTAGCAACGGCTCGCGCCTCCTTGGCGCTTGACCCCTCTAGCTGGGTGTGGCTTTATATGTGGCAATAAGATGTCGTAGGGTGTGGTGAGCTACGAACTGCATCGGGGTTGGAAGGGTTGACGCGGTTCTCTTCGATCCCCAGCATCCTGCGTTACTGCGTAAAAGGGAGATTGCGGCTCAAGTCTGCAATGATGTGGTGGCTTGGATGGCATCCCTGCCATTAATTCCGTACATATTTGTGATGAATTGAAAGAATATCCCTAATGATTCTACCGTCGGCTAAAGGCCCTACGCAAAACTATACCACCCGCGTCCTGCGGGTGGGGGATGTAAATGTTGGTGGTGGTGCGCCGGTGTCGGTGCAGTCTATGTGTAATACCGACACTCGCGATGTTGCCGCGACGCGCACGCAGATCATGGCGCTGGCAAGTGCTGGGTGTGAGATTGTGCGCTGCGCCGTACCCGATATGGATGCCGCGGCCGCGTTGCCCGAACTGGTGCGCAGCAGCCCCATGCCGCTGGTGGCGGATATTCACTTTGACTACCGCCTCGCCCTGCGCGCATTGGAGGCGGGGGTGGATTGCCTGCGCATCAATCCCGGCAATATAGGGGCGCGCTGGAAGGTAGCAGAGGTGGTGGCGGCGTGTGCAGAACGCCAGGTGCCGATCCGCATCGGAGTCAACGGCGGTTCGCTAGAGGCGGAACTGTTGCAGCGCTACGGCCACGCTACCCCTGAAGCCATGGTGGAGAGCGCCTTGGGGCACATCCGTATTCTGGAGGAACTTAACTATCCGAACATGAAGGTGAGCCTGAAGGTTTCAGATGTGAGGCGCACCGTGGAGGCGTATCGGATGCTGGCGCAGCAGGTGGATTACCCCCTCCATGTGGGGATTACCGAAGCGGGTACCACCTGGAGCGGAACCATCAAGAGTGCCGCGGGTTTGGGGGCGCTGCTGGTGGATGGTATCGGCGATACCTTGCGCGTTTCCCTCACCGGAGATCCGGTAGAGGAGGTGCGCGTCGGGTGGGAGCTCCTGAAGGTGTTGCGTTTGCGCCAGCGGGGGCCGGTGTTTATTAGCTGCCCTACGTGTGGGCGCTGTCAGATTGATTTGATAGAAGTAGCCGAAGAGGTGGAGCAGCGTCTCGCCGGACTTCAGAGTCCCATCACCATTGCGGTGATGGGGTGTGTGGTCAACGGCCCTGGCGAAGCGCGGGAGGCCGATCTTGGTATTGCTGGAGGGAAGGATATGGGGCTGCTGTTTCGCCATGGGGAGAAACTGCGCTCTGTCCCTCAGGGTGAACTCGCCGATGCGTTGGTAGCAGAGGCGTTGCTGTTGGACGAACAGTTGCGTGGGCACTGACACCGCTGTTTAATCTGTGCTGCATGGCTGCCAAAAGCCGTTGTCGCAAGTCAGGCGCTAGCGTCACTTGCAGGGACGGCACGTTTAAACGCCCATGCTTCAATTTTCTTGATCTGCTCTGCCATGGTGACCGAGATCGGCACGGTCTGCCCCAGAGCCTCCATAATATCTTTCTGCGTCATGGGGCGCTTGCGCGCCAAAGCCTCAAACTTTGCACTTGCCACTGCCTGCTCAATTTCCGCACCGGAAAATCCTTTGCTTGAATGTGCCAGAGTGTCGGGCTCAAACTCTGCTGCGTCAAAACCCAGACGCTGCAGATGGATGGAGAAAATCGCCTTACGCTCCTCCAAGGCGGGGAGGGCGATATAGAAAATTTCATCGAAGCGTCCTTTACGCAACACCTCTGCAGGGAGCATCTCGATAGCGTTCGCCGTTGCGGCGACAAATACCGGTGCGGTTTTTTCCTGCATCCAGGTGAGGAAGTAACCCAGCACGCGTGAAGAGGCGCCTCCGCCGGACTTGAACCCCTGGGTTGAAATTCCCGATTCCAGTTCATCGATCCATAGCACGCACGGCGACATCGCTTCCGCGAGGGAACATGCCAGATTGAGGCTGTGCTCGGGGGAGCCGTAGGTGCCAGCATATACGGTAGCCATATCCAGGCGCAGGAGGGGAAGGTTCCAGCGCGCTGCGATCGCCTTTACAAACAAACTCTTGCCGCAGCCGCTGATCCCCATGAGGAGCACCCCACTGGGGAGGTTTTCCCCCGCCGCTAGCTGTGCTGCGCCGAAGGCACGTTCCCGTTTCTCCATCCAGTGTTTGAGGTTTTGCATCCCCCCGATTTGAGCTTCATTGAGGTTGTTGTCGACAAATTCGAGCACGCCAGATTGTTGTACCGCCCGTTTTTTATCCAGATGTAACGCAGAAACCACCTCTTGCAGCTGTTGAGTGCGCGTAACCCGCGCAAGGCGCAGGGCGCGTTCGAGGCGGATCATATCGAGACCAAGGGCAGCGCGCACCATATGTTCCAGCGCGTCTGGTTCTTGGAGAAGCTTATCCAGAAACGGATCACTGTGACGTAACTTTTCCAGAAAAGTAGATATCTCACCCGCATTGGGAAGGGGATGGGTGAGCTGCACCACATGGCTTTGCAGGGGCGCGGGTATTTCCAGATTGCGCCCCAGGAAGATCAGACATTTGCGTCCACTGCGAGCGCGCTGCTGCGAAAAATCTAGGAGGAGGCGCTGAATTTTGGCGCTATCGTGCCAGAACCACTGCATATCCATAAACGCATGAACCCCTGATGGAGTCTGAATGGCGCGGCTTAAAGCTTCAGCCGCGTTTTGCTCTCCGGCGTGTGTTCCCTCCAGACAGTTCCACTGCTCAACGCTGCCAACATCCTTGACTCCACGCTCGATGGCACTTTGAATCAGGCGGATGCTCCGGCTTTCATTGCTGGTGCTAATAGCAATAATAGGGGTGCCGGCGATGATATGCTGTAACAGATTGTTTAGGGTCAGGGTTTCTTTCATGCCTGGGGTATCCTTTGGTATAATTGCGATCCCCTGTGGGAAGTTGGGATCACCTGTGGGGTTGAACTTGATATTAAGATAGAGGCACCAGATGCCCCTAGACTTTATTGCATTTTGCGCTAAAACAAGCTAGCTTTAGCGTTTCTAGCGACATTCTACCAGTTTTTAAATCTAGCTTCAGGGATAATTTAATCATGCGTCTTAGCCAGTATTTAATGCCAACTCTCAAAGAAACCCCTGCAGATGCGGAAATCGTCAGTCATCAGCTCATGCTGCGTTCCGGCATGATTCGCAGGGTTGCCGCCGGAATCTACACCTACTTGCCTCTTGGGCTCCGCAGCGTGCGCAAGGTTGAGCATATTGTGCGCGAGGAGATGGATCGCGCTGGTTGTATCGAACTCCTGATGCCCATGGTTATTCCAGCAGAGCTGTGGGAGGAGAGTGGGCGTTGGGAAGAGTATGGGCGCGAGCTGTTGCGCTTGCGTGATCGCAAGGATGCACAGTTTTGTCTTGGCCCCACCCATGAAGAGGTGATCACCGATGTGGTGCGCAACACGGTGAAGTCGTATCGTCAGCTCCCGCTCAACTTATATCAGATTCAGGGCAAGTTTCGAGATGAGACCCGTCCCCGCTTTGGACTGATGCGCGGACGCGAGTTTATCATGAAGGATGCGTATTCCTTTGATCTCGATTCTGCCGCAGCTGATGGTGCATATGAAAAAATGTACACCGCATATCAGAATATCTTCCGTCGCTGTGGTCTGAACTTCCGCGCGGTGGAGGCGGATACCGGCAATATTGGTGGTTCGTTCTCGCACGAATTCATGGTGCTGGCCGATTCGGGCGAAGATGCCATCGTTTCGTGCGATACGTGTGACTACGCCGCCAATGTTGAAAAGGCGCAGGTGCGTATCCCTGAACGGGAACGTCCGCAGCCGACACAAGAGTTGGAAAAGGTGAGCACTCCAGGGCAGAAAACCGTGGCCGAGGTGGCACAATTCCTTAAAGTTGAGGCAGCGCAGATGCTTAAAACTTTACTCCTGGAAAGCGACACCGGTGAGCAAGTGGCGGTGGTGCTGCGCGGCGATCGTGAACTCAATGAGATCAAGCTGTGTCGCAAGTTGGGGTGTAACGAAGTGACCATGGTGGATGACGCGACCGTGGAAGCGCTGAGTGGAGCTCCATGCGGCTTTGCTGGCCCAGTGGGTCTGAAGATGAAGATATTCGCGGACAACGAAGTGGCACTGATGTCCGACTGTGTGACGGGCGCCAATCTGGCGGATTTTCACTACCGCGGAGTTAACTGTGGGCGTGACTTTGAGGTGGATGAGTTTGCCGATCTGCGTCAGGCCGAGGCGGGCGACGGGTGCCCGCGTTGCGCTGGCACCCTCCAGAGCTGGCGCGGCATTGAAGTGGGGCATGTGTTTAAGCTCGGCACCAAGTACTCCGAAGCTCTTGGCGCTACGGTGCTGAATGCCGCGGGGAAACAAGAGCCTCTGGTGATGGGATGTTACGGTATCGGCATTGGACGCAGCGTGGCCGCCGCCATTGAGCAAAATAACGACAAAAACGGCATTATCTTTCCCATGCCCATTGCCCCGTTTCAGGTGCTGATCACCCTGCTCAATCCCAAAGATGAGGAGGTGGCTCGCGCTGGGGATGAACTTTACAGTTATCTGCAGGAGCATGGTATTGAGGTGTTGCTTGATGATCGAGATGAACGCCCTGGAAGTAAGTTCAAAGATGCAGACCTTATCGGGATTCCACTGCGGGTAACCGTGGGGGCACGCGGTCTAAAAGAAAGTGTGTTAGAAGTCTCCTGGCGCAGTGATGGGGAGAAAAAAATGATCCCCATCGCAGAAGCTGGGACGTGGCTCATCAATGGGGTTCATGAAGCTATGCAGGATAAGCGCTAGAGTATGTATCAGGTTGAAGTGGACGACAGTGGCCGTGTTGCCCTGCCGCAGCGGGTAGTAGCAGGGCTGAAAAGCCGAGACATGGTAGTAGAGTCTTGGTCGAGCACACATGTGATCCTTGGGGGGCGCGGAGAGGATACTCCGACGGTTAACATAACCCTCGGAGATATCGGAGTTCCCGACGTGTTGTCGTTCTTCAACATGTTCCGCAAGACGGGAATTCTCCATCTGGATCTGGATGACGGATATCGACGCCTGTTTTTTCAGGATGGAGAGATCATTTTTGCTGCCAGCGACCGCCTTGAGGATGACTTGGGGGAAGTGTTGTGCGAAATGGGCAAGGTGGAGCGCAGAGATCTCCAGGCGGTATGTTCCGAATTGCGTGTCGGAACAAATCTGAGCCAGATGCTGGTTAAACTCGGTCTCGTAGCGGCGCGCGATCTGTGGCTTGCTACACGTCAGCAAGTTGAATCCATTGTGTATGCGTTGTTTACCAGTAAAAGCGGAAGTTGTTATTTTGTGCCTAACAACCTAGAGCAGGACAACATTGTACGTCTATCCATGAGTACTCAGAATCTGATTATGGAAGGGTTGCGGCGTGTGGACGAAAAAGCCCTGTATTGGCGCAGGCTGCGTTCTCCCGATGCGATGCTCTCCTATACTGGACGTGACCCCAGCGGGCTGGAGGCAGATGAAAAACATATGATGCGCCACCTCTACACGCAGGAGCAGACGGTGCGTAGACAAATGGCCATCAGCGATATGTCTGAATACGATGCCTTACGGGTCTTGCATCAGTTGGTGGAAAGGGGGATGCTTGAGGTTTCAGCCGCACAAAAACAGGTGCAATCCCTTCCGCCGGAACTTGCATCCGTTTGGGCGCTGTTCAACGAGATGCTGGCACTTCTGTATGAGGAGATTAGTCCCCACTGTGTAGAAATGCGTGCCGAGGTGGATCGGTTTATTCGTGAGTTACCTCACCCGCATACATATGTGTTCCGAGGGGTGCGGGTTAGTGCTAAGGGCACTTTGGACATGGACACCCTGGCGGATAATCTGCTCGGCCTCGAACTGGAGGAACAGAAACGTCTGCTGGTGGAGGCGCTTACCGAAGTGGTGTATATGGAATGTTCCATAGCGCGTAGAGTTCTCGGTAGTGATGCAAGCTCTGATATGGTGCGCAGGGTGCAAGAGTTCACCGTACGTGCACGCAAGCTTCTCGACTAGAGATCCGTAAGTCTCTCGATTTAGCATCACCTTCCGACCGAGGATTAACAGGGTTTCGCATGTACTGGTTTCGCATGCATGTGGAGCTTCCCAGGCAGGAGAAAAATATTGAAGGTAAAAGACAAGCTCATATTTGCTCTAGATGTAGACACGTTTGAGGCCGCAACCCGCTGGGTTGAAACCCTTAAAGGTGAAGTGGGGATGTTTAAGGTGGGCAAACAGCTGTTTACGCGCTGTGGCCCAGAGGTGGTAAGTATGATCCGTGCTGCAGGGGAAGAGGTGTTTTTGGATCTTAAATACCACGATATCCCCAATACTGTAGCGGCGGCGGCACTCGAAGCCGCACGCCTGGGGGTAAAAATGTTCAACGTGCATGCACTTGGGGGGAGCAACATGATGGCCACCATGCAGGAACGGGTGCGTGCAGCTGCTGCTACCGAGGGGTGGCAGCTCCCTATAACTCTGGGGGTGACTATCCTTACCTCCTCTTCTAATGCAGATCTGCGTGCCGTAGGGATTGAGCACTCTGTGGAAGAGATGGTTGAGCGTCTGGCGCTGTTGAGCAAAGAAGCCGGGCTTTCTGGTGTAGTTGCTTCCGCGCGGGAGTTGGGTTTGATTCGCGCTGCGTGTGGGCGCGATTTTGTGGTGGTGACTCCTGGGGTGCGTCCCGCCTTTGCAACTGCCGATGACCAACAGCGCATTGTTACCCCCGCAGCAGCTATAGAGCAAGGGGCAGACTATATTGTGGTAGGACGGCCAATATCCAAGGCGGATGATCCCGTTGCTGCCGCTCGTGCTATTGTCGCAGAGATGGAAGGTGGCGTTGGCTAAGCAGCGAATAATTTGTGGCATCAATGCGGTTGCTAGCGCATTGGACTCAGGTTCTCAGGTCCACACCCTGGTGTGTGCAAGCGGACGTCGCAATGCGCGGATTCAGAAACTTGTCGACGCGCTACAGAAACAGCAGGTCGAAGTGAAAGAGGTGGAACGTTCTGCATTAACTCAGCTGTGTGGGACCGATAAACATCAGGGAGTTGCCGCATATACAGATGCCGTGGCACACAAAAGTCTGGCGCAGCTCCTGGGCGAAACCGCGACTGGAGAGCGCTTCTTTCTTCTGGTGGATGAAATCACAGATCCGCACAATTTTGGCGCACTGATCCGCTCTGCTGCTGCGGCGGGATGCCAGGGGGTGGTGTACGCCAAAGACCGGAGTTGCCAGATCACTCCAGTGGTGGAAAAAGCTGCTGCAGGCACCCTTAACTTGGTGGCTCTGTGTCAAGTGACAAATCTTTCACGTGCGATTTCAACCCTGAAAGATGAAGGAGTATGGGTATATGGCCTCGCTCTGGAAGAATCGACTTCCATATATGCAACTGATCTAAGGGGTGACATCGCATTGGTTGCAGGGAGTGAGGGGCGCGGAATTCGTCCTAGTGTCCTTAAGGCATGTGATGGGGCAGTGCATATCCCTATGCCCGGTCAAGTTGAGTCCCTCAATGTGTCTGTTGCAGCGGGGGTCGCGCTGTTTGAGGCGGTGCGCCAGAGAAATAATGGAGAGAAAGTAACCTCCAGGTAAAAAAAGCTGGGAAAACGGTTGACACCCCAGCTTAATTCAATTATAACCCACATCGTTCTTGCGCATCGCTGTTTATGTGCGAGAAAGGGGTTGCACCAAGTGGCAGAATAGTGTACACATAGCAACTCTGCGCTGGCGTAGCTCAATCGGTAGAGCAACTGACTTGTAATCAGTAGGTTGGGGGTTCAATTCCTCTCGCCAGCTCCATAGAAAAAAACAGGCGCAAGCCTTTCAGAAAGTCCTTTGGAGGGATACCCAAGTGGCCAAAGGGAGCAGACTGTAAATCTGCCGTCGTAGACTTCGGAGGTTCAAATCCTCCTCCCTCCACCAAAATTTCACTTCGGGTGAATACGATATCGGTCGCTGCAGGAGCTTAAGGCGTGAACTGCGGAACAGGTGTCGAGCTAGCCCAGGGTAAGAGTTTCAGTTAGAGCGGGAGTAGCTCAGTTGGCTTAGAGCATCAGCCTTCCAAGCTGAGGGTCGCGGGTTCGAGTCCCGTTTCCCGCTCCATTTTTTGCACAGCGTAGATGGTGTAATTGCCCACATAGCTCAGATGGTAGAGCACTTCCTTGGTAAGGAAGAGGTCACCGGTTCAATTCCGGTTGTGGGCTCCATCGGTGTTCTGTTGTCAACTTTCCAGGTAGATTTTGATGGGCTGTTACGAAGGGCTCGGTGCCCGATCAGGGTTATGAATATTTTACAGAAAAGAACAAAGAAGGGGAGTACGTTATGTCCAAAGAGAAATTTGAAAGAACTAAGCCGCACGTCAACATTGGAACCATAGGGCACGTTGACCATGGCAAGACCACCCTCACCGCCGCCATCACCAAGGTAATGGCCGGACAAGGGGGAGGGGAAGCCCGCGGATATGATCAGATTGACAACGCACCAGAAGAGCGCGAGCGTGGGATCACCATTGCAACATCACACGTAGAGTACGAGACCGCAAATCGTCACTACGCTCACGTAGACTGCCCCGGTCACGCCGACTACGTAAAGAACATGATCACCGGAGCTGCACAGATGGATGGCGGCATACTGGTAGTATCAGCTGCAGACGGTCCCATGCCTCAGACCCGTGAGCATATCCTGCTAGCGCGTCAAGTAGGCGTGCCCGCAATTGTGGTATTTCTCAATAAAGCCGACATGGTAGACGACGAAGAGCTCATGGAGCTCGTAGAACTTGAAGTGCGTGAACTTCTCAGTTCCTACGACTTCCCCGGCGACGACATCCCAGTAATTGCCGGCAGTGCGCTCAAAGCACTAGAGTGTGAGACAGGTGATGATGCCGAAAAGCCGATCATTGAGCTTATGGCGCAGATAGATTCCTACATTCCCGAGCCCAAGCGCGCCATAGACCAGCCGTTCCTCATGCCTGTCGAAGACGTATTCTCCATCTCTGGTCGTGGTACAGTAGCTACCGGACGTATAGAGAAAGGGATCGTCAAGGTAGGTGAAGAGGTGGCAATCATCGGCATGCGAGACACCCGCAAGAGCACAGTAACCGGCGTAGAGATGTTCCGTAAGTTGCTCGATCAGGGGCAGGCCGGCGACAACGTAGGGATTCTGTTGCGCGGACTCAAGCGCGAAGATATTGAGCGTGGTCAGGTACTCGCTGCCCCCGGCAGCATCACCCCCCACTCAAAGTTCAAGGCCGAAGCCTACATTCTCACCAAAGAAGAGGGTGGACGACACACCCCGTTCTTCAAAGGATATCGTCCTCAGTTCTACTTCCGCACCACCGACGTAACCGGTATTGTGGAGCTGCCTGAGGGTGTAGAGATGGTAATGCCTGGCGACAACATCGCCATGACAGCAGAGCTGATCACCCCCATCGCTATGGACAAAGAGCTACGCTTCGCGATTCGCGAAGGTGGTCGTACTGTCGGTGCTGGTGTTGTAAGCGAAATTATTGAGTAGAATCTGTAAGGACTGGTGTGATTCAGAAGCCAGTGGAGATATGAAATGGCAGATATAATAACGCTGGCGTGCACAGAGTGTAAGCAGCGCAATTACACAACGACCAAGAATAAGCGCAATCTTCCTGATCGCTTAGAGTATAAAAAGTATTGCCGCTTTGATCGCCGCCACACCCTGCATCGTGAAACGAAGTAGTGTAAATTCAGGCATATGATACTGCAGGCCAGTAGCTCTAATGGCTAGAGCACCGGTCTCCAAAACCGGGTGTTGGGGGTTCGAATCCCTCCTGGCCTGCCAGTTTTGCCATTAACCAGAGAGGGCATATAGTGGGAAAAGTCACCGGATTTCTAGGTAATGTCAAAGGTGAACTGCGTAAGGTCACTTGGCCTACCAGGAAAGATACATACGCATCTACTTTAGTTGTAATCGTATTTGTGTTTATGGTGGCCGTCTATCTCTGGGGTGTAGACACAATTCTTTCGACCTTGATTAAAACTATTCTGAGTCGATAGAGAGTGGTGAATAGATAATGAAATGGTATGGAGTGCATACGTACTCAGGGTACGAAAACAAGGTCAAGATAAACCTTGAAGAACGGATCCGCATGCTTGGCATGGAGGATCAGTTCGGAGATATCCTAGTACCTTCAGAAATAGTTGTGGAGCTCAAAGACGGGGAGCGCAAAACTTCCACGCGCAAGTTTTTTCCCGGCTACATATTAGTACAGATGGAACTAAACAGCGAAACCTGGCATGTGGTTAAAGACACAACCAAGATCACTGGTTTTGTAGGCGGTGGCACCAATCCACCACCAATCCCGGATGCCGAAGTAGAAAAAATTATCGCCCGGATGGAAGAGGGTGCTGAGCGTCCTCGTCCCAAGATTGAGTATGAAGTGGGTGAAACGGTCCGTGTGATTGACGGTCCTTTTCTTAATTTCACCGGGGTTGTGGAAGATGTCAAGCCAGACAAGGGTAAGGTGAAGGTCATGGTAAGTATTTTTGGCCGCGTGACCCCTGTTGAGTTGGATTTTATACAGGTTGAAAAGACCAGCTAGGCTGGGTGGAAAATTAAGGAGTAACTGATGGCCAAAAAAGTAGCAGGACAGATTAAACTGCAGATCCCGGCGGGAAAAGCTAATCCATCCCCCCCGGTTGGACCAGCACTAGGCCAGCATGGTGTAAATATTATGGAATTTTGCAAGGCCTTCAACGCTAAGACTCAAGGCGATGATGGTATGATTATTCCAGTAGTAATTACCGTTTATGCTGACCGTTCATTTTCATTTATAACCAAAACACCTCCTGCGGCCATACTGCTCAAGAAAGCAGCCAAGGTCAACAAGGGTTCTGGTGTTCCTAATAAAGAGAAGGTTGGCAAGGTTACGCGCGATCAGGTGCTTGAAATTGCACGTATCAAGATGCCGGACCTTAATGCATACGATGAAGAGGCAGCTGTGCGTACTGTAGAGGGTACGGCGCGCAGTATCGGACTTGACATCGAATAAAGTTGGAGTGAAAGCTGATGGCTATAGGTAAAAAACAGGTAATCGCTAAAGAAAAGGTCGATAGATCGCAAAAATATTCTTTGAGCGAGGCCGTGCAACTGGTTAAAGAGGCGGCATACGCCAACTTTGATGAGACCGTTGATCTTACAGTTCGCCTTGGTGTTGATCCGCGCAAAGCAGACCAGATGGTAAGAGGTGCGGTTGTGCTTCCTAATGGTTTGGGAAAAACCGTACGCGTGCTGGTGTTCGCCAAAGGGGAGAAAGCGCAAGAAGCTGAGCAAGCAGGTGCTGATTTTGTTGGCGGCGACGACCTGGTTGAGAAGATCCAAAATGGTTGGTTTGAGTTTGATACCGCCATAGCAACTCCCGATATGATGGGCGTTGTAGGTAAGATTGGTCGCCTTCTAGGACCTCGTGGACTGATGCCTAACCCTAAGGTAGGTACGGTGACGTTTGACGTGGGCCGTTCTGTAAGTGAAGCTAAGTCAGGTAAAGTTGAATATCGTGCTGAAAAAGCAGGTATTATCCATGTTCCGGTAGGGAGAGTTTCCTTTGATGAGCAGAGTCTGCAGGGCAATATAATTGCACTTATGGATGCGCTGATCAAAGCTAAGCCCTCTTCTGCTAAGGGGATTTATCTGCGTAAAATAAGCATTTCCAGTACCATGGGTCCCGGTGTACAGGTTGATGTGCCCGATATTCAGGCTCAGATAAAATAACTAGTTATATTTGTCTGCTTTGGTTGTGAAGCCGAAGCAGAATTGCTTCTCTGCCATTGATGCAGAGTACATTCCTCGTCGTAGACAGCAGGCACATACAGGTTTAATGCAAGTAGCTATCTGCACCTGCCGAGACTGAATGGAGCCATTTCGTGTCTCCCAGTCCAATCGAGGGGATAAGAAATTCTAAGAAAGGAGGAGAGATGAATGGCTAGTAAAAGCAAAGAACAGTTGGTAGCTGAGCTGAGTGAAAAGCTTAGGAATTCTAAAGCAGCATTTCTGGCTAACTACAGAGGCATTACGGTAGAGCAAACCAACGTGTTGCGTGGCAAGTTGCGCGCAGCAGGGGTTGAATATCGTGTAGTCAAGAATACCCTGCTCTCTTTGGCATGCAAAGGTACAGACTTTGAGTGTCTGCAAGAGCATCTGACAGGTCCTACTGCACTCGCATTGGCACTTGATGACCCGGTTCAACCCGCAAAAATACTGTTTGAGTTCGCTAAGGACAGCAAAGTCTTTGAACTCAAGACTGGGGCCCTAGACGGCAACATTCTTGGGGTTGGCGATATTGAAGCGCTGTCGAAACTGCCGAGTCGCGAAGTGCTTCTGGGCAAGATGCTCGGCTCTATGAGCGCACCGGCAACAAATTTTGTTGGTGTTCTTGCAGCAGTGCCTCGTTCACTGGTCCAGGTTCTTGGAGCAATTCAAGAACAGAAGAACGCCTAGTTGCGCAACTGAATACAAAATCTTAAATAAGTAATGTTTTACATAATGGAGACAAATAATGGCTGATATCACTAAAGAACAGGTAATTGAGTTTATTGAGAACATGACTGTTCTTGAACTGGCTGAATTGGTAAAAGAGCTGGAAGATAAGTTTGGCGTTTCCGCAGCTGCACCTGTTGCAGTTGCCGCCGGTGCACCTGCTGAGGCGGCTGCAGCTGCTGAAGAGCAGTCTGAGTTTGATGTAATCCTCTCAGCTGTTGGCGACAAGAAAATCAATGTAATCAAAGTTGTGCGTGCTATCACTGGTCTTGGGCTCAAGGAAGCTAAAGATTTGGTTGATGGTGCACCTAACACTGTTAAAGAAGCTGCTTCTAAAGAAGAAGCAGAGGATTTCAAAAAGCAACTTGAGGAAGCTGGAGCTTCTGTCGAACTCAAATAACGTACAACTTCATAATTCTCTGTTAAAAAGCCAAGGTCGCATTGCGGCCTTGGCTGTTCTTCGTTCTTTTCCTAAGGAGTGATCATGGCTTATTCGATTACGAATAACCAGCTGTTGCGTAAGCGTTTTTCTGACGTTAAAAGCGTCATCGAGATGCCTAATCTCATTGATATTCAGAAAAATTCCTACAAACGCTTCATGCAGGAGGATACCCCTCCAGACCAGCGCGAGCTTATAGGTCTTGAATCGGTATTCCGCTCAGTATTTCCAATTAAAGATTTCAATGAGACCTGTTCGCTGGAGTATGTATCCTATGTTCTTGAAACACCTAAGTACGATGTAGAAGAGTGTCATCAGCGTGGCATGACTTATGCTGCGCCGGTGAAGGTGCGCGTCCGTTTGGTTTCATGGGATGTGGACAAGGATACCGATGTTCAGTCTATTCGGGATATAAAAGAGCAGGAGGTCTATTTCGGCGAAATCCCCCTGATGACAAAGAACGGTACCTTTGTTATCAACGGTACTGAACGTGTAATTGTAAGTCAGTTGCATCGCTCTCCAGGGGTATTTTATGATCACGATCGGGGAAAAACTCACTCTAGCGGTAAGTTCCTTTACAGTGCGCGGGTAATACCCTACCGAGGTTCCTGGCTTGATTTTGATTTTGACCACAAAGACTTGCTTTACGTGCGCATTGATCGCAGACGCAAGCTTCCGGCAACGGTGCTGCTTCAGGCTCTTGGCTATAGCGGCGAAGAATTGTTGCGCTATTACTATGACACTGAAGTTGTCAATATCAACTCTGATAGCTTCGATAAAGTGGTTAATCTAGAGCTTCTTACTGGTCAGCGTGCGGTGCTTGAGGTTGTTGATGCCGATGGCAATGTGATCGTGCGCCCCAACCGGAAGTTTACTAAATCCGCAATTAAAAAGATTGCCGATGCCGGCCTGAAAACAATTCCTGTAGCTGAGGAGGAAGTTGTTGGGCGTTACTTTGCCACTGATGTTGTCGATGAAGAGAGCGGTGAAGTGCTTTTCGAATGCAACCAAGAGCTCACTGAAGCTGCGGTGGAAGTGTTGCGCGAGAGAGGCATTAAGTCTGTCGAGCTCCTTTTTATTGATAACCATTATGTAGGCCCCTACCTGCGCGATACTTTAGCGCTAGACACGGTAACCACTCCCGAAGATGCTATTATCGAGATTTACCGGCGCTTGCGTCCTGGAGATCCGCCTACGGTTAAGAGCGCGAATGCGCTATTTGAGAATCTCTTTTTTAGCGCAGAGCGTTACGATCTTTCCATCGTAGGGCGTTTGAAACTCAATTATAAGCTTGGCCTTGATAAACCTCTTGAAGAGCGCACTTTGTCCAAAGAAGATATCTTGGAGGTAGTTCGCTACCTAATAGATCTGCGTAACGGACAGGGTACCATTGACGACATTGACCATCTTGGCAATAGGCGTGTCCGGGTAGTGGGTGAGTTGTTGGAAAACCACTACCGTGTTGGGCTGGTTCGGATGGAGCGCGCTATCAAGGAGCGCATGAGTCTGCAGGAAGTTGACAGTCTTATGCCACACGACTTAATTAACTCAAAACCGGTTTCTGCGGTAGTAAAAGAGTTTTTTGGTTCGTCGCAGCTATCGCAGTTTATGGACCAAACCAACCCGCTGTCAGAAATTACGCACAAACGTCGCCTTTCTGCTCTTGGCCCGGGTGGACTGACGCGTGAGCGCGCTGGTTTTGAGGTGCGTGACGTTCATCCTACCCACTATGGGCGTGTTTGTCCTATAGAAACCCCTGAAGGGCCGAACATCGGTTTGATAGCATCTTTATCCACCTATGCACGCATTAACGAGCACGGCTTTGTGGAAACACCATATCGTGTGGTTAAAGATGCACGTGTTACGGACGAGGTTCGTTATTTTTCTGCGTTGGAAGAGGAAGGCAATACTATTGCGCAGGCCAATGCGGTGCTGGATGAGGACGGCCGTTTTGTAAATGATGTGCTTAATGTGCGTCAGAACGGTGAATTCCTTATGCTCAACCGCGAAGACGTACAGCTGATGGATGTCTCGCCGAAGCAGTTGGTTTCCGTAGCCGCAGCGCTTATACCGTTTCTCGAAAATGATGACGCAAACCGTGCCCTCATGGGATCCAACATGCAGCGTCAGGCAGTCCCTCTGCTGCGCGCAGATGCACCCCTCGTAGGTACTGGTATGGAGCGTAAGGTTGCGCACGATTCTGGTGCCACTGTTGTTGCGCACAATGATGGTGTAGTTGATTCTGTAGATGCATCGCGCATTGTGGTGCGCGTGAGTGAAGGGCAAAGTGGCGCTACAGGAACTGGGGTAGATATCTACAATCTGACCAAGTTTATCCGCTCGAATCAAAATACTTGTTTGAATCAGAAGCCCGTTGTAGAGGTAGGTGATCAGGTAAAGTCCGGCGATATTATAGCCGACGGACCCTCAACTCAGTTTGGCGAGCTGGGGCTTGGGCAGAACATCTTGGTCGCGTTTATGCCGTGGGAAGGGTATAACTTCGAAGACTCCATTTTGATTTCTGAGCGCCTGGTCAAGGATGATCGCTACACTTCGGTGCATATTGAAGAGTTCGAGTGTGTCGCCCGCGATACTAAGCTCGGCAAGGAAGAGATCACCGATGATATCCCTAACCTCGGCGATGATGCACTGAAAGATCTCGACGAAAGTGGGATTATTCGCATTGGCGCTGAAGTTAAGCAGGGCGACATCATGGTTGGGAAAATCACCCCCAAAGGTGAGACCCAGTTGTCGCCAGAAGAGAAACTTCTGCGTGCCATCTTTGGTGAAAAAGCTGGAGACGTGCGAGATACCTCGCTGCGAGTACCACCAGGTGTCGAGGGGGTAATTATCGGAGCACGTGTTTTCTCCCGCAAGGGATCCGATAAGGATGCCCGCACAGAAAAAATAGAGCAGCAAGAGATAGAAAAGCTCCTCAAAGATCAAAACGATGAAATTCGCATTGTGCGCGAGTCTGCGCGCAATAAGCTAACTGATATTCTTGCAGGGAAGCTCCCTGCAGTTACAGTTACGGATAAAAATGATAACATTGTGCTGCCTAAAGGGGAGCCCATTGAAGCAGACAAGCTTCTGCAACTTCCTATGGAGCGCTGGAACGAAATATCCCTGGAAGACGCGCCGGAAGCTGAGGCAACAGTAGCTGATGTGTTGACGCATCTGAAAGAACATGATGCGGGAATAAAAGCTAAATTCACCGAAAAAATTGAGCGTATTAAGCGCGGAGATGATCTCCCCCCTGGGGTTATTAAGATGGTCAAGGTGTATGTGGCCATTAAGCGCAAGCTCTCTGTTGGGGATAAAATGGCAGGACGTCACGGTAACAAAGGTGTTCTGTCCCGTATCTTGCCCGAGGAGGATATGCCTTATACTGAAGATGGCACCCCCGTTGAGATCGTTCTCAACCCACTTGGGGTTCCATCACGTATGAACATTGGTCAAATCCTTGAGGTTCACCTTGGTCTTGCAGCTCGTGGACTGGGAAATCAGATTCAGGCGGAACTTGATCGGCGTGCGGGAATAGATGAATTGCGCGCGAAGATCAAGGATGTGTATTCTGATAAGGAGCTTGACCCGTTCATCGACAATCTGTCGGAGCGGGATGTGAAGAAACTCGCTAAACGCCTATCTCATGGTGTACCCATGGCTACCCCTGTGTTTGAGGGGGTGAGCGAGGAGGATGTTAAGGCTCAGATTAAAAAAGCTGGGTTTGATACCTCTGGGCAAATGACGTTATATGATGGACGGACTGGTGATGCATTTAAGGAAAAAGTTACTGTTGGCATCATGTACATGCTTAAGCTGCATCACTTGGTTGATGACAAGATTCACGCCAGAAGTATTGGTCCCTACAGTTTGGTGACCCAGCAGCCGTTGGGTGGTAAAGCGCAGTTCGGTGGGCAGCGTCTAGGTGAGATGGAAGTTTGGGCGATGGAGGCTTATGGTGCCTCGCATGCTCTGCAAGAATTTCTCACGGTTAAGTCGGATGACGTGGCAGGCCGAACCAGAATGTATGAGGCCATCGTCAAAGGGCGGCATACCCTTGAAGCTGGGTTGCCAGAGTCGTTCAACGTCTTGCTAAAAGAGCTTCAGGCTCTATGTCTTGATGTAGAACTGCTGGAAGACGAAAAAGAATAATACTGCCATCCCTTAAGGAGATGAGTTTTGGAAGATAGTATTAACCTGTTTGAGCGTCCTAAGGATCCGTTGAGTTTCGATACCATTCGTCTGTCGCTTTCATCGCCAGAGATGATTCGCGAACGCTCCTTTGGTGAAGTTAAAAAGCCGGAGACCATAAACTATCGTACCTTCAAGCCGGAACGTGACGGCCTGTTCTGCGCCAAGATTTTCGGCCCGGTAAAGGACTATGAGTGTAACTGCGGCAAATATAAACGTATGAAGCACCGAGGCATCGTATGTGAGAAGTGTGGCGTAGAAGTTATCCCGAGCAAGGTGCGTCGGGAACGACTGGCCCACATCGATCTTGCGTGTCCGGTTGCGCATATTTGGTTTTTGAAATCTCTCCCTTCGCGTATTGGCACTTTGCTGGATATGACGCTGAAGGATCTGGAAAAGGTGCTGTACTTTGAGGCATATATCGTCCTTGACAGTGCTGATACCGAGCTGGAAGTGGGACAAGTGTTGCCGGAGGAAAAGTATCACGAGCTGATGGCAGAGTATTCCGGACAGTTCTCTGCTGGGATGGGAGCTGAGGCGATCCGTGAATTACTTGCAGCCCTTGACCTGGAAGAGATTGCGCAGGAGCTCCGAGTTGAGATGCGCGAGTCCACGAGTGAGGCGAAGAAAAAGAAAGTTGCAAAGCGCCTGAAGGTGGTCAACGCCTTTTTGCGTAGCAACAATCGTCCTGAATGGATGATTCTTGAAACTCTGCCAGTTTTGCCGCCAGAATTGCGCCCTCTGGTACCTCTTGATGGCGGACGTTTTGCAACTTCAGATCTCAATGATCTGTACCGCAGAGTAATCAATCGCAATAATCGCTTGAAACGTCTTATGGACCTGTATGCGCCCGAAGTTATTATCCGTAACGAGAAGCGGATGTTGCAGGAGGCGGTGGACGCCCTGTTTGACAACGGACGGCGTGGCCGCGCAATTACCGGACCTAATAAACGCCCGCTGAAGTCTCTGTCTGACATGCTCAAAGGTAAGGGTGGGCGTTTCCGCCAGAATCTTTTGGGTAAGCGTGTGGACTATTCAGGACGTAGCGTTATAGTTGCTGGTCCGGAGCTGAAGCTACATCAGTGCGGCTTGCCGAAAAAAATGGCACTTGAGCTGTTCAAGCCGTTTATCTACAACAAGCTCGAAGAACTTGGTCTGTGTACCACCATCAAGAGCGCAAAAAAAATGGTGGAAAAAGAGAAGTCCGAGGTGTGGGACGTGCTTGAAGATGTTATCCGTGAGCACCCAGTCATGCTTAACCGCGCCCCGACATTGCACCGCCTTGGGATCCAGGCGTTTGAGCCTGTTCTGATTGAGGGTAAAGCAATTCAGTTGCATCCGCTGGTATGTACTGCGTTTAATGCGGACTTTGACGGGGACCAGATGGCAGTCCATCTGCCGCTGTCTATAGAAAGTCAGATTGAAGCGCGCGTGCTCATGATGTCGACTAACAATATCCTGTCTCCTGCGAATGGGAAGCCTATTATTGTCCCCTCACAGGACATGGTCTTGGGACTGTATTATATGACGCGCATCCGTCCCTTTATTAAGGGGTCGGGTAAAATCTTCAGCTCCCCTGATGAGGTGCGTATTGCCTATGACGCTGGTAAGGTTGAGCTTCAGGCTGGGGTCAAGGTACGTATGAGCCAGGAAGTTGGTGCGCCGCCTGAACTTGTTGATACTGCAGTGGGTCGTATTATTCTGCGCGAGATTGTGCCTGAGGTGATCCCGTTCGACCAGGTCAATCGGGTGATGACTAAAAAGCAGATTGCAGAGCTTATTGATGCTAGTTTCCGCCTTGCTGGCAATAAGCAGACGGTTATCCTAGCGGATAAACTCAAGCAGATCGGCTATAGATACTCCACAATCGCAGGTATTTCTATCGGTCTCAACGATATGGTCGTTCCAGAGTCCAAACAAGCCTATATCGATGCAGCGCTCGAAGAGGTTAAAGCTATCCAGAGCCAGTACACCGATGGATTGATCACTGATGGTGAACGTTACAACAAGGTGGTGGATATCTGGGCTAAGTGTACTGAAGATATTGCAACTACCATGCTGGCGGACCTATCTACGGACCGTTTCGAGTCAGAAGATGGTGAAGTGGTGGAAGCGCCGTCATTTAATGCCATCCATATGATGGCTGATTCAGGAGCACGCGGGAGCGCACAGCAGATTCGTCAGCTTGCGGGTATGCGTGGGCTGATGGCTAAGCCTTCTGGCGAGATAATTGAAACACCAATTACTGCTAACTTCCGCGAAGGGCTCACGGTGTTGCAGTACTTCATCTCCTCTCACGGTGCGAGAAAAGGGTTAGCTGATACAGCCCTTAAGACTGCAAACTCCGGATATTTGACCCGTCGTCTTGTGGATGTAGCGCAAGATGCTATCATCACTGAGCAGGATTGTCATACCCTCGACGGAGTTATGATTTCGTCTCTGATTGAATCTGGCGAGGTTATCCAATCCTTAGGGGACAGAATTCTTGGGCGTACTGCGCTCGAAGATATCTGTGATCCGGTGGATGGGCACGTAATAGTAAAGGCTAACCAAGAGATTGATGAAGCGCTGGTGAAAAACATCGAAGACGCAGGTATCGAAAGGGTCAATATCCGCTCGGTGCTTACGTGCAAGAGTCAGCAGGGTATCTGCGCATCCTGCTATGGACGTGATCTTGCTCGCGGACATATGGTCAATCTCGGTGAGGCTGTTGGCGTAATTGCTGCGCAGTCTATCGGGGAGCCGGGTACACAGCTCACCATGCGTACGTTCCATATAGGTGGTGCCGCATCCAGAAGCGCAGAACAGACCTCTTTGGAGGCGCGTTACGACGGGGTGCTGCAGTTTGAAAATTTGAAATCTGTGCTTAATCGCGAAGGCAACCACATCGTAACCAAGCGAAACGGGCAAATCGTAATCGTGGACGAAACCGGACGTGAGCGTGAGCGGCATGAGCTTCTGTATGGTACTAAGCTCCTAGTAGGGCCAGGGGAGGAAGTAAAGGCCGGGATGCAACTAGCTGAATGGGATCCATACACCATGCCGGTCCTTACTGAGGTAGGTGGGCGCGTCCACTATGGCGACATTATCGCCGGTCTCACTATGGATGAAAGGGTTGACGATGTAACTGGTCTTTCTCGCAAGGTGATCATTGAGTCAAAGGCATCTGATAAGCGCCCTCGCATCATTCTTAAGGATGAAGAAGGCAAGTCGGTCAAGCTTCCGTCTGGGGTTATCGCACGCTACATGCTCCCTGTTGGTTCAAATATCAACGTAGCTGAAGATGTAGTCGCTTACCCGGGCGATATTCTGGCCAAGATTCCGCGCGAAACTACAAAGACCAAAGACATCACTGGAGGTCTGCCGCGAGTGGCAGAGCTATTTGAAGCTAGAAAGCCGAAAGAATTCGCCATCCTAAGTGAGATTGACGGGATTGTGACCTACGGTAAAGATACCAAAGGGAAGCGCAAGGTTGTGGTTACTCCAGAAATTGGAGATCCCATGGAATACTTGATTCCTAAGGGTAAGCACATCAGCGTACAAGAAGGTGATCAGGTTATTGCTGGTGATCCTCTTATGGATGGATCACGTAACCCGCACGATATCCTGCGTGTGCTGGGTGAAAAGGAACTGGCAAAATACTTAGTTGACGAGGTGCAGGAGGTCTACCGCCTCCAGGGTGTAACTATTAACGACAAACACATTGAAACCATTGTGCGTCAGATGTTGCGTCGCGTAGCGATTCGTGAGGTTGGAGATACTGATTTCTTGATCGACGACCAAGTTTCACGCGAAGAGTTTGAAAAAGAAAACAATCGAGTTCTCGCTGAAGAGGGTGCTCCGGCCGTAGGTGAACCTATTATGTTAGGGATAACCAAAGCGTCACTGTCCACCGAGTCGTTTATCTCGGCGGCATCGTTTCAAGAGACTACCAAGGTCCTGACCCAGGCATCCATTGAAGGTAAAAAAGATCACCTGTGCGGTCTCAAAGAAAACGTGATCATGGGGCGTTTGATACCTGCAGGTACCGGGATTCAAGAATATCGCACAGTTAAGGTTCAGGCTCCTGAGTCGGAAGAAGAGATTGAAGGGGCAGATCAGAAAGAAGTTGGCGCGGTGCAAGAAAAACAGGAAAAAACACCCGCCTAAGCTTAATTACCTCCGGTGCCTGTACGGGCCGGAGTAAAAATATATGGTGGAGATACAACATCTGCTTGACTTTGACTGCGGCAGTTGTTATTGTCCGCGAGTTTTCCCCTTCACTGGGACGTTCTTTCAATTTTGTGAATAGTAATTTCGGGAGTAAGAAATGCCGACAATCAATCAGTTGATCAATAAAGGGCGCAAGAGTAAAGAGCGGAAGGTTCCAGCACGTGCGCTGCAATCTAATCCGCAGCGCCGGGGTGTATGTACTAGGGTATACACAACCACGCCGAAGAAGCCGAACTCAGCACTTAGGAAGGTTGCACGTGTGCGTTTAACCAATGGGATCGTAGTTTCATCCTATATCCCTGGGGTTGGGCACAATCTGCAGGAGCACTCAGTTGTGCTGGTGCGAGGCGGTCGAGTGAAAGACCTGCCTGGTGTGCGTTACCATATTGTTCGTGGTGCACTTGATCTTGCTGGTGTGCAAGGTCGTATGCAGGGTCGCTCCAAGTATGGTGCTAAGCGTCCTAAGTAGGACATTGATATAAAAGAGGTCGTTTGAGATGCCTAGAAGAAGAGAAATAGCAAAAAGGGTTGTTCTTGCAGATCCTAAGTTTAATGATCGTGTTGTAACCAAGTTTGTTAACCATCTCATGTTAGGTGGGAAGAAAAGTGTTGCAGAGGCGATAGTTTACGGTGCTTTTGATTTGATTGCTGAACGGAGCGGTGAAGATCCTCTGGAGGTATTCAAGAAGGCGTTTGAAAATGTGCGCCCCATGCTTGAGGTTAAATCTCGTCGTGTTGGTGGTTCTACCTATCAGGTTCCGGTTGAGGTGCGTGCTGATCGCCGTAATGCTTTGGTTATTCGATGGGTTCTTGACGCAGCCCGTAAGCGCGGAGAACGTACAATGCGCGAGCGCCTTGCCGCCGAGTTCCTCGATGCTGCCAATGGCCGTGGTGGAGCGGTAAGAAAGAAAGAAGACACTCATCGCATGGCCGAAGCGAACAAGGCTTTTGCCCATTATCGCTGGTAGTAATTGAATCTGGAGGAAGTAGAGCAGTGGCACGTAAAGTATCCC
The DNA here is from genome assembly GCA_034007015.1 of Desulfuromonadaceae bacterium. Lineage (GTDB taxonomy): Bacteria > Desulfobacterota > Desulfuromonadia > Desulfuromonadales > Desulfuromonadaceae > JAIVHC01. Next base: position 50,306 of record JAVERS010000007.1, on the reverse strand, counting down.
TAGAAAAAACACGCAACATCGGCATAATGGCTCATATTGACGCTGGTAAAACCACCACAACAGAGCGTATTCTGTTTTACACTGGTATCTCGCATAAGATCGGCGAAACCCATGATGGTGCAGCGACTATGGACTGGATGGCTCAAGAGCAGGAACGCGGAATTACTATCACTTCAGCTGCAACTACCTGTTTCTGGAAAGATCATCGCGTAAATATTATAGATACCCCTGGCCATGTGGACTTCACTATCGAGGTTGAGCGTTCACTACGTGTGCTGGACGGCGCAGTTGCTGTGTTTTGTTCAGTTGGCGGTGTTGAGCCGCAGTCAGAAACCGTGTGGCGTCAGGCTGATAAGTACGGTGTTCCCCGTCTTGCCTTTATCAATAAGATGGATCGTATCGGAGCGGACTTTACTCGCGGTGTCGAGATGATGCGCGATCGCTTAGGGGCTAATCCAGTTCCTATGCAGCTCCCCATTGGCAAGGAAGAAGATTTCCTTGGCGTGGTTGACTTGGTGACTCTTGAAGCCATTGTGTGGAAAGATGAGTCTCTTGGTGCAGAGTTTGATGTTGTAGAGATTCCTAAAGAGATGTCCGATGCCGTAGCGAGTGCACGTGAAGCTATGCTTGAGGAATTGTGTAATTACGACGATGCCCTGATGGAAAAATACCTAGGCGGTGAAGAGCTTAGTGTTGATGAGATCAAGGGTGCTGTGCGCCGTGCAACCATGGGGCTGCATATTAATCCAGTTTTCTGTGGTAGTGCCTTTAAGAATAAAGGCATTCAGAATCTGCTTGATGCCGTCATCGACTACATGCCTAGCCCTACCGATGTGCCACCTATTGAAGGTTTAGGTCCTAAGGGTGAGCCAATTACGCGCCCTGCAGATGACAGCGGTCCTTTTGCTGCACTGGCATTTAAGATTATGACTGACCCATTTGTTGGGCAGCTGTCATTTTTTCGCGTCTACTCTGGTATCGCTGAAGCTGGAGCGACTGTTCTTAACTCTACCAAAGGCAAAAAAGAGCGCTTCGGACGTATCCTTAAGATGCACGCTAATAAGCGTGAGGAAATTAAAGACGTATACTCTGGCGATATCGCAGCTGCTGTTGGCTTAAAGTACACCGCTACTGGCGACACCCTTTGCGCTCCAAGTGCCGAATGTCTGCTTGAGGCTATGGAGTTCCCAGAACCTGTTATTCATATAGCTATAGAGCCCAAAACCAAGAGTGATCAAGAGAAGCTTGGCGTTGCTCTGGGTAAATTGCTCGCAGAGGACCCTTCTATGGGGGTACGTACTGATGCAGAAACTGGACAGACGATCCTCTCCGGCATGGGTGAGCTCCACCTGGAAGTTGTAATTGATCGTCTGAAGCGCGAATTTAAAGTTGAAGCCAATGTTGGTGCGCCTCAGGTAGCTTATCGTGAGTCCATCACTAAGACTGTAGAAGTACAGGGCAAGTTTGTACGTCAGTCTGGAGGCCGCGGGCAATATGGCGATTGCTGGCTGCGTATCGAACCGCAAGAACCTGGTGAAGGCTTTGAGTTTGTGGATGCAATAAAGGGTGGTGTAATACCGCGTGAATACATTCCAGCTGTTGGTAAGGGAGCGGAGGAAGCTGCGCAGTCAGGGGTCTTGGCTGGGTACCCACTCGTAGACGTCAAGGTAACATGTTACGACGGTTCATATCACGACGTTGACTCTTCTGAGATGGCGTTTAAGATTGCCGGATCTATGGGGTTCAAAGAGGGCGCAGCTAAGGCTGGTCCAGTGTTGTTGGAGCCCATGATGGCTGTCGAAGTTGTCGTGTCAGAGGACTACATGGGTGATGTAATCGGCGACATCAATAGTCGTCGTGGAAAAATTATGAATATGGACTCCCGTGGTGGTGCGCAGGTTATTAATGCCCATGTGCCACTCTCGAGTATGTTTGGTTACGCGACCGATCTGCGCAGCGCTACACAGGGGCGCGCAACATATACAATGGTGTTTGATCACTACGAACAGGTGCCAAAGGCGATTTCTGAAGAAATCATTGCCAAGGTCAAAGGCTAAGGAGTACGTTATGTCCAAAGAGAAATTTGAAAGAACTAAGCCGCACGTCAACATTGGAACCATAGGGCACGTTGACCATGGCAAGACCACCCTCACCGCCGCCATCACCAAGGTAATGGCCGGACAAGGGGGAGGGGAAGCCCGCGGATATGATCAGATTGACAACGCACCAGAAGAGCGCGAGCGTGGGATCACCATTGCAACATCACACGTAGAGTACGAGACCGCAAATCGTCACTACGCTCACGTAGACTGCCCCGGTCACGCCGACTACGTAAAGAACATGATCACCGGAGCTGCACAGATGGATGGCGGCATACTGGTAGTATCAGCTGCAGACGGTCCCATGCCTCAGACCCGTGAGCATATCCTGCTAGCGCGTCAAGTAGGCGTGCCCGCAATTGTGGTATTTCTCAATAAAGCCGACATGGTAGACGACGAAGAGCTCATGGAGCTCGTAGAACTTGAAGTGCGTGAACTTCTCAGTTCCTACGACTTCCCCGGCGACGACATCCCAGTAATTGCCGGCAGTGCGCTCAAAGCACTAGAGTGTGAGACAGGTGATGATGCCGAAAAGCCGATCATTGAGCTTATGGCGCAGATAGATTCCTACATTCCCGAGCCCAAGCGCGCCATAGACCAGCCGTTCCTCATGCCTGTCGAAGACGTATTCTCCATCTCTGGTCGTGGTACAGTAGCTACCGGACGTATAGAGAAAGGGATCGTCAAGGTAGGTGAAGAGGTGGCAATCATCGGCATGCGAGACACCCGCAAGAGCACAGTAACCGGCGTAGAGATGTTCCGTAAGTTGCTCGATCAGGGGCAGGCCGGCGACAACGTAGGGATTCTGTTGCGCGGACTCAAGCGCGAAGATATTGAGCGTGGTCAGGTACTCGCTGCCCCCGGCAGCATCACCCCCCACTCAAAGTTCAAGGCCGAAGCCTACATTCTCACCAAAGAAGAGGGTGGACGACACACCCCGTTCTTCAAAGGATATCGTCCTCAGTTCTACTTCCGCACCACCGACGTAACCGGTATTGTGGAGCTGCCTGAGGGTGTAGAGATGGTAATGCCTGGCGACAACATCGCCATGACAGCAGAGCTGATCACCCCCATCGCTATGGACAAAGAGCTACGCTTCGCGATTCGCGAAGGTGGTCGTACTGTCGGTGCTGGTGTTGTAAGCGAAATTATTGAGTAGTAGAGGATTCAGATGGCTAGTCAGAAAATAAGAATTCGCCTCAAGGCGTATGACCACACACTGCTAGATATGGCAGTAAATGAGATTGTAGATACGGTGAAGCGCACAGGTTCTCGCTTGGCGGGGCCAATACCGCTTCCCACGGTTATCAATAAGTACTGTGTGCTGCGTGGACCACATGTAAACAAAAAGAGTCGTGAGCAGTTTGAGATACGTACGCATAAGCGGTTGCTTGATATTCTCGAGCCAACTCAGCAGACGGTTGATGCTCTGATGAAGCTTGACCTTTCTGCAGGCGTATTTGTAGAAATTAAGCTGTAAGCGCAGTACAAGTTATTATAGAGAAGATGAGGGTTGAGAAATGGTAGACGGTATTCTTGGAAAAAAACTGGGGATGACCCAGATATTTACCGAGAGCGGTGTGCGTATACCGGTTACGGTTATTGAAGCAGGTCCCTGTACAGTAGTGCAGAAGAAACTTGCTGAGACCGACGGGTACACTGCAGTACAGCTCGGGTTCGGAGCTCAAAAAGCCCAGCGTGTAAATAAGCCTCTCACTGGGCACTTTGCAAAAGCTGGACAAGGTGTGTTCAAGTTTCTGCGCGAAGTTGGCGGTGATGTGGTTGCGCACGAAGTAGGGTCACAGATCAAGTGCGATGAAGTCTTTAGCCCTGGTGATATTGTTGACGTGGTAGGCACGAGCAAAGGTAAGGGGTTTCAGGGCGTTATGAAACGCTGGAACTTTTCCGGCGGACGAAGCTCTCACGGTTCTAAATTTCATCGCTCTGGTGGTGCAATTGGATGCAGTGCCTCGCCAGCGAAAGTATTTAAAGGCAAGAAAATGGCCGGCCAGATGGGCAATGAGCAGGTTACCGTTCAGAACCTGGAAATTGTTGGTGTGCGTGCCGACCAGAATATTGTCTTGGTTAAGGGCGCGATCCCTGGTCCGAAAAATGGTCTGGTCGCAATTCGCAAAGCTGTGAAGGCGTAGTCCAGGACTAGGGTGATACGGGAGAAGTGCAATGGCTAAAGTAACTGTATATGACATGCAAAAAAATCCGTTGTCAGAACGCGAAATATCTGACAGCGTTTTTGATACACAAGTAAAGGGTTATCTTATTCATGATGTTGTGCGCAGTCAGTTGGCTGCCAGACGTCAGGGTACCGCAGCAACCAAGTCGCGCGGGATGGTTGCAGGTGGGGGTAGAAAACCATTTAAACAAAAAGGTACGGGAAACGCCCGTCAAGGAACTATTCGTTCACCTCTTTGTGTTGGTGGTGGTGTTGTTTTTGGCCCGGCCCCGCGTGACTACAGGTTTAAGCTTAATAAGAAGGTTAAGAGGTCGGCGCTGTGTTCAGCACTTTCAGCACGCTTTCAAAGTAATGAGATGCTGGTTCTGTCAGAGTTAAAACTAGATAAAATCAGCACTAAGGACTTCGCTCAGATTTTGAGCAAACTTGAGCTAGAAAACGCCCTAGTGGTGATTGGGAGTGCGAACCCTGAGGTTGAGCTGTCCGCACGCAATCTTCACAACATTAAAGTACTGCGTGCAGAGGGTATTAACGTCTACGATGTTATGAAGTATCGTAACCTCGTTTTGACAGAGGGTGCTGTGGAAGCATTGGAAGGAGCGTTAGCGCAATGAGACCTTTGCATCAGATTGTAAAGAAGCCACTCCTTACCGAAAAAACAACCATGCAGAAAGATGAAAGCCGCGTGGTTGCATTTGAAGTGGCGCGGGATGCCAATAAGATTGAGATCAAACAGGCCATAGAAAAAGCCTTTGATGTCAAGGTTGACGATGTCAATACTATGATTGTCGCTGGCAAGATTAAGCGCGTTGGACGGCAGTTTGGTAAGCGTCCTAATCGGAAGAAAGCATATATTACTCTCGCTGAAGGTAGTAACATAGATTTCTTCGGCGTGTAATGACAGTTTAAGGAATACGGAGTAGGATAATGGCGATAAAAAAGTTTAAGCCAACCTCGCCAGGTCGGCGTCACATGACGGCCTCGTCTTTTGAGGAGGTAACAACATCGACACCGGAAAAGTCCCTTTTGGAGCCTTTGAAAAAAAGTGGCGGGCGTAATAACAATGGGCGGATCACTAAGCGACATACTGGTGGTGGGCACAAGCGTAAGTACCGTATTATAGATTTTCAGCGGGACAAGAAAGAGGTTCTGGCTAAGGTTGTGTCTATTGAGTATGACCCGAACCGCTCATCTAGAATTGCTTTACTCAGCTATGCGGATGGTGAAAAACGTTACATTCTTGCTCCCCAAGGTCTAGAAGTAGGCAACAGTGTGCAGGCAAGTAACAATGCCGACATTAAGCCCGGCAATGCGTTGCAAATTCGCTTTATTCCTTTGGGCACTTGGGTCCATAATGTAGAGCTTAAGGTAGGCAAAGGTGGTCAGCTCGCACGCAGTGCGGGAGCATATGCTGTGATCGCGGCGAAAGAGGGAAAATATGCGCAATTGCGTCTACCTTCGGGCGAAGTACGCCTCGTATTGCAGGAATGCTGTGCGACAGTAGGTCAGGTGGGTAATATTGACCATGAGAATATTAAAATTGGTAAAGCTGGGCGTAATCGTTGGCTTGGCAAGAGACCTCAGACACGAGGTGTTGCTATGAACCCGATCGATCACCCCCACGGTGGCGGTGAAGGCAAGAGTTCAGGTGGGCGTCATCCCGTTACACCTTGGGGTGTTCCAACCAAAGGGTATAAGACCCGCTCCAATAAGCGCACAGATGGATTTATTGTGCGTCGTAAGAATAAGTAAAGGAGGCAGTAGTGCCAAGATCGATAAAAAAAGGACCTTACGTTGAGGAATCGTTGTTGCGCAAGGTTGACCTTGAGGGAGGTTCTACCTCTAGTAAAGTAATCAAAACCTGGTCACGACGAAGTACTATCATTCCAGAGTTTGTTGGACATACGTTCGCGGTTCATAATGGCAAGAAATTTCTGCCGGTCTACATTTCTGAAAACATGGTAGGACACAAGCTTGGTGAGTTTGCACCCACCCGTACATATTACGGTCATGGGGCAGATAGAAAATCCAAGAGATAATAATAGCTACGGAGTACCAGAATGGAAGCTAAAGCTAAATTGAGATATGTCCGCATGTCGCCGCAGAAGGCTCGCCTAGTTGTGGATATGGTGCGCGGCAAAAATGTGCAGGATGCTCTGAATATTTTGCGTTTTTCTCCCCAGAAGCCCGCAGCTATTGTTTCGGGTGTAGTCAAATCTGCTGTAGCCAATGCTGAGCAGGCAGGGGTTGCCGATGTAGATAAGTTGTTTATCAAGGCGATCACTATTGACCAGGGGCCAACGTTGAAGCGCTTTATACCTAGAGCGCAGGGGCGTGCTAGCCAAATTCGCAAGCCAACTAGTCATGTTCAGGTTGTCCTGGACGAGAAATAGCCATCAAGGAGGTGATAGTTTGGGCCAGAAAGTTCATCCAATAGGGTTTCGCCTAGGTGTTATCAAAACCTGGGAATCGAAATGGTATGCAGATGAAGATTACTCAAGCTTTGTGCATGAGGATCTTAAGCTGAGAAATTACTTAAAAAAGCGTCTCTATCATGCAGGGATTTCCAAAATAGAGATCGAACGTGCTGCGGGCAAGATGAAGTTGAATATCTATGCCGCACGACCGGGAATTATTATCGGTAAACGTGGTTCCGAGGTTGAAGTACTTAAGCAGGAACTGGCCAAACTCACCGATAAAGAGGTTTTTCTCAACATCCAGGAAGTGCGTAAGCCTGAAGTAGACGCACAGTTGGTTGCAGAAAGTATCGCCCTTCAACTTGAGCGTCGTGTAGCTTTCCGTCGCGCAATGAAGCGCAGTGTTGGACAAGCTCTTCGCTTTGGTGCAGAGGGGATCAAGATCACCTGCAGCGGGCGTCTGGGCGGAGCGGAGATGAGTCGTACTGAGTGGTACCGTGAGGGCAGGGTCCCCTTGCACACACTACGTGCCGACATAGACTATGGTTTAGCAGAGGCAAAGACCACTTACGGCATCATCGGAGTTCAAGTTCTCATCTTCAAGGGCGAAGTTCTCTCACAAGAGAAGAAATAGATAGCCAGATAGGAGTATGACGATATGTTAATGCCCAAGAAGGTTAAACATAGAAAACAATTTAAGGGGCGTATGAAGGGCGCTGCACGAGGCGCTACTGACGTAAATTTTGGCGATTATGGTCTGCAAGCCCTTAACTGCGGCTGGCTTTCATCTCGTCAGATTGAGGCTGCTCGTCGAGCCATGACTCGTTACATCAAACGTGGTGGTAAGATCTGGATTCGTGCATTTCCAGACAAGCCTCTCACCCGTAAAGCTGCCGAAACACGTATGGGTAAAGGTAAAGGTTCCCCTGACAGCTGGGTAGCAGTAATTCGTCCAGGCATGATTATGTACGAAATGCATGGTGTACCTGAAGATGTAGCGCGTGAAGCTTTCAGGCTTGCGGCACATAAGTTGCCGATCAGAACCAAGTTTGTAATCAGAGAGGGGATCGTCAATGAAGGCTAAGGAGCTTGAGGGCTACAGCGTAGAAGAGCTGCGCATTAAAGCAGATGAACTGAGTCGTGAGTTGTTCAACCTTAAGTTCCAACTGCATACAGGGCATCTTGATAATACAGCCAAGATATCTCAGTTGCGCAAGGACATTGCTAGGACTAAAACAATTCTGCATCAGAAACTTGCGAGTTAGGAATTTTAGGGTGAACGTATGACTACAGAGCGTCGAAATAAAAAGAAAGTTGTTGGAGTAGTTACTAGCGACAAGATGGATAAAACAGTTGTTGTGAAAACTGATGATCTTGTCAAGCATCCGGTATATAAGAAGTACCTTAAGCGCAGTAAAAAATATAAAGCGCACGATGAGACCAATAGTTGTTCTGTTGGTGACAAGGTGCTAATAACTGAAACTCGTCCGCTTTCGAGAGATAAGCGCTGGCGAGTCACTCAGGTGCTGGAGAAGTCTGTATAGACTGGGAGATAGATAATGATTCAAATGCAAACCAAACTTGATGTGGCAGATAATTCAGGAGCCAAAAAGCTGTATTGCATCAAAGTCTTGGGTGGGTCAAAACGTACTTATGCAGGGTTGGGCGATGTGATTGTCTGCTCTGTTAAGGAAGCGCTTCCCAATTCCAAGGTTAAAAAAGGCGATGTAGTGCGTGCAGTTATTGTACGTACCGCAAAGGAAGTAGCTCGCCCTGATGGTTCATGTATCCGTTTTGACAACAACTCAGCGGTAGTTATTAATAGCTCAGGTGAGCCCATTGGTACCCGTCTGTTTGGTCCGGTAGCGCGCGAGTTGCGTGCACGTAAATACATGAAGATCATATCCCTTGCACCCGAGGTGCTTTGATATAAAGCTGGAGATTAGAAGAAATGGCAGTAAAGAAGCTACATGTAAAAAAGGGTGATCTTGTTCAGGTTATGGCGGGCAAGGAGAAGGGCAAACAGGGTAAAGTCCAGCGCGTTTTTCTTGCAAAAAATCGGCTTGTAGTTGAAAACCTGAATATAATCAAACGCCATACTCGCCCTTCACAGATGAATCAGGAAGGCGGTATTGTAGAAAAAGAAGCGCCAATGGCAGCATCTAATGTGATGTTGGTGTGCAGTGCATGCAATCAGCCTTCCCGTACGGGGATTCGCGTTCTTGAGGACGGGTCAAAAGCCCGGTTCTGCAAGAAATGCAACGAGATCGTAGACAAGTAACGGAGAACAAAATGGCCAGGTTGAAGGAAAAATATAAAAAAGAACTGGCGCCTAAACTGCTGAAGGATCTGCAACTTGGTAATGTAATGCGGGTTCCAAAAGTAGACAAGGTTGTCGTAAATATGGGTGTAGGCGAGGCGATTCAGAATTCTAAATTGCTTGAGTCTGCAGTTGAGGAACTCGGCAATATAACTGGCCAGAAACCTGTTATAACCAAGGCAAAAAAGTCAATTGCGGGCTTTAAGCTTCGCGAAGGGATGCCGATCGGGTGTATGGTCACGTTACGTCAGAAGCGTGCTTATGAATTTTTGGATCGCTTGATCAACATAGCATTGCCGCGTGTACGCGACTTTAAGGGAGTTTCTCCTAAAGCTTTTGATGGGCGGGGAAATTACACTCTTGGAATCACTGAGCAAATCATTTTCCCGGAGATTGAACTCGATAAGATCGCAAAGATTGGTGGACTGAATATTTCTATAGTCACTACTGCTCAGACAGATGAAGAGGGGCGTGCTCTCCTGACTGAGTTGGGAATGCCATTCAGAAAATAACCAGTCCTATTGGAGGAAAATGTGGCAAAAAAATCAATGATAGCAAAAGCGAAGCGGCCGCAAAAATTTGCGGTTCGCAAGTACACTCGCTGCCCTATCTGTGGGCGTCCGCGCGGATACTACCGCAAGTTCGATATGTGTCGTATTTGCTTACGCAAACTAGCACTCGAAGGCAAGCTGCCTGGTGTGCTGAAATCTAGCTGGTAATTTATTAAGGAGCTGTTCCATGGCAATGACTGATCCTATTTCGGATATGCTGACCCGCATCCGCAACGCGGGTATGGCTAGGCATGTCAAGCTCGCGATCCCTTCAAGTAAGCTGAAGGTAGCGATAACTGATGTGTTGAAAAGTCAGGGATACATCAAAAACTATAAAGTGATTACAGATGACGTACAAGACTCTTTGGTTGTCTACCTTAAGTACGACTCAGAGCGTAAACACGTAATCAATGCGATTGAGCGTGTGTCCAAGCCGAGCCGGCGTACTTATGTTGGATTTGAGGATATCCCACAGGTCAAAAATGGCCTTGGGTGTGCGATCATTTCAACATCTAAAGGTGTTCTGTCCGATGCCGCTGCCCGTGAAGCTCAGGTTGGTGGCGAGCTCGTCTGCACCGTCTGGTAGCTAACGTAAGGAGTGTAGGCAATGTCAAGAGTCGGAAAAAGACCGGTGACTATCCCGGCCGGAGTTAAGGTAGACTTGACCTCTGAAATGATTAAGGTTAAGGGTCCTAAGGGCAGTCTTGAGCGCAATATTTCTGATCAGGTTCATGTTTCTATGGAAGCAGATGCGATTACAGTTAAGTCCATCGAAACAGCGCGAGTCGATACCTCTATGCAGGGACTGTATCGTACCCTGATCGCAAACATGCTTGAGGGTGTAACAAATGGGTTTCAAAAGGTTCTTGAGATCAATGGAGTAGGTTATCGTGGCGATGTTAAAGGGAAGATGTTGAATCTTGCTCTTGGATATTCTCATCCCATTGAATTCGATATACCCGAAGGGATCGAAATAGAGGTAGAAAAACAGACTAAGCTGACTGTCAAAGGTATTGATAAAGATCTTGTTGGTGCGACAGCAGCTAAAATTCGTTCATTCCGTGCTCCTGAGCCATACAAGGGCAAGGGTATTAAGTATGCGGAAGAGCGCATCCTGCGTAAAGCGGGCAAAACAGGTAAGAAATAATTCATAACAGGAGATACATAGTGGCTGGCGTAATTTCAAGAGCGGAATCTAGAAAAAGACGACAAGCGCGCGTGCGACGCAAGGTTACTGGTACTGCAGACAGGCCGCGTCTCTGTGTGTTCCGCAGTTCAAAGCATATATATGCACAGATAATTGATGATACACAGGGTGTTACAGTCGCCTCTGCTTCTACACGAGATAAGTCTGTTGTAGACGGTCTTGCGTATACAGGAAATGTAGAAGCGGCTAAGGCTGTTGGAGAAAACATCGCTAGAAGTGCTCAGCAAAAAGGCATAAAAGATGTTGTATTCGATCGTAATGGCTTTGTGTACCATGGCCGGGTTAAGACAGTAGCAGATGCTGCTCGTGAAGCGGGCCTGGATTTTTAATTTTAAGTAGGAGGTTCCTTTGCGACATAACGAAAAAAATGAAACAGAATTGATTGATCGTGTGATCCAGATCAATCGAACATCTAAAGTAATGAAGGGTGGGCGGCGTTTTAGCTTCTCAGCGCTCGTTGTGGTGGGTGACGGTAAGGGCCGGGTAGGTTTTGGCAAAGGGAAAGCCAAAGAGGTGCCTGAAGCTATTCGTAAGGGGGTAGAAAAAGCAAAAAAAAGCATGATCGAGATCCCCCTGAGCGATACCACTATCCCGTTTGATAGTTTGGGGCGTTATGGCGCTGGCAGCGTGTTGTTGAAGTCTGCTTCGAGGGGTACCGGAATAATTGCTGGTGGACCTGTGCGTGCAGTACTCGAATCCGCTGGGATTGGGGATATTTTGTCTAAATGTCTTGGTTCAAACAACCCCCATAATGTTGTCCGAGCTACAATGACTGCTCTAGCACAGCTTAAAAGCCGAGAAGAGATCATGAAACGTCGTGGCCTCAAGGCTTGATCTAAGGACAATGGAGACGTTAGATGAGTGAAAAGATCAAGGTAACATTGAAAAAGAGTGCCATTGGGCGTGACAAGTATTTCACCAAGGTCCTTCAGGGCCTGGGACTGACTAAGTTGCATAAAACTGTAGTTCTTCCGGCAACACCTGAGATTAATGGCATGATTTCTAAAGTCAGTCACATGGTGATTACCGAGGAATGTAAGTAGAGGGTATATACATGGATTTGAGCAATTTGAGTCCCGCACCGGGATCAGTAAAGAGTAGAAAACGTCTTGGCCGTGGGGCAGGCTCTGGCCTCGGTAAGACTTCTGGAAAAGGACATAAAGGTCAAAACTCTCGCTCTGGTGGAGGTATTAAGCCAGGCTTTGAGGGTGGACAGATGCCCCTGCAACGTCGTGTGCCGAAACGCGGTTTCACCCCGTTGAATAAGAAGGTTTTCAGTCTAGTTAATCTAAAAGACCTAGAAACGTTTGAAGCTGGATCAGTAGTTGATCCTGAAATGCTTATGCGTGCTGGTTTTGTTAAAAAGGCTAACGATGGGATTAAGATCCTCGCTGACGGCGATTTGACAAAAGCAATTACCGTAAAGGCACATAAATTCAGCACTGCCGCAGCGGAAAAAATAACCGCAGCTGGTGGCTCAACAGAGGTGCTTTAATCTTGTTTAAGAGTCTTCAGAACATATTCAGTATTGTCGAGTTGCGTAAACGGATCATGTTTACTCTGATGATGCTGGCTGTGTACCGCATTGGGTGTCATGTCCCCACCCCTGGGGTAAACAGCCAGGTTCTGGCGAGTTTTTTTGAGGGCTCGCAAGGGACCCTTCTAGGGCTTGTTAGTGCGTTTACTGGCGGGGCACTAGAGCGCATGACTATATTTGCACTTGGTATTATGCCGTATATCAGTGCTTCAATTATTTTGCAGCTTCTTACTGTGGTATGGGAACCAGTACAACGGCTCTCGAAAGAAGGAGCTCAGGGGCGTAAGGTAATTACCCGTTGGACGCGCTACGGGACCGTCGTGCTTTCTGTAGTGCAAGGAGCCGGGATAGCTTTTGGTCTTCAGTCCATGCGTGGGCCGGCTGGTGATCCTGTGGTTACCAGCCAGGGAATGGGCTTTATAGTCTTGACAGTCATAACCTTGACTGCCGGTACCGCCTTTATTATGTGGATAGGCGAGCAAATTACTGAGCGTGGGATTGGTAACGGGATTTCGCTTATCATTTTTGCTGGAATTATCGCTAACATGCCTGCGGCGATTGTGAACTCTTTGCGTCTAGTTAAAACTGGAGCAATGCCACTGTTCACTGTGGTGTTTCTGTTGGTTCTTATGGTTGTGGTCGTGATGTTCATCGTGTTCATGGAACGCGCTCAACGCAGGGTTCCCATTCACTATGCCAAGCGTGTAGTTGGGATGCGTAATATGGGTGGTCAATCTAGCCATTTACCCCTTAAAATCAATATGAGCGGTGTAATACCGCCAATCTTTGCCAGCTCAATTATCATGTTCCCGGCAACAGTGGCAAACTTTGTTGATGTTGAGTGGGTTCAAGCTCTTGCGGGGATGATGACCCCGACCCATTGGCTCTATAATGTGTTTTTTGTTGCTTTTGTTGTTTTCTTTTGCTACTTCTACACAGCTGTGACATTTAACCCGGTAGATGTAGCGGAGAATGTTAAAAATCAGGGGGGGTATATACCTGGCATTCGCCCGGGGAAAGCGACCTCTGATTATCTTGATACAGTACTTAGTCGCTTGACGTTTGCTGGTGCGGTATATGTGTCTGCAGTTTGTGTTCTTCCCTCTGTGATGATTAGCCAGTTCAATGTGCCCTTTTATTTTGGTGGCACATCTTTGCTAATTGTTGTTGGTGTAGGGTTGGATACTGCCTCACAAATTGAGTCGCATATGATTTCACGCTCCTATGAAGGGTTTATGCGTGGAGTTTCTATTAAGGGTCGGCGCGGTTAGGATTTTAAGTTATGAATTTGATTTTGTTAGGGCCTCCTGGTGCAGGCAAAGGAACTCAGGCGCAGTTTTTGATTGATGACTACGGTATCCCGCAGATTTCAACAGGGGATATGTTGCGCGCGGCTGTGAAGCAGGGCACTCCTATGGGGCTTAAAGCTAAAGAGTGTATGGATAGTGGTGCTTTGGTTCCTGATGAGGTTGTTATAGGGATAGTTCGTGAACGCCTGCAGCAGAAAGACTGCGCTAAGGGCTTTATCCTCGATGGTTTTCCGCGGACGGTTCCACAGGCAGATGCTTTGCGTGTTACGCTAGAGCAGCTTAATATGGACCTTGATGCGGCAGTTGCCCTTACTGTAGATACTGATGCACTCGTAGTGCGGCTTGAGGGACGACGCACCTGCCCAGCTTGTGGTGCTGGATATCATCTGCAACATGATCCACCTCGTAAAGAGGGTGTTTGTACTAAATGCGGTGCCCAGCTTGTGCAACGTGACGATGATAAGGAAGAAACTGTGCGTAACCGTATGCAAGTATACGCAGAGCAAACACAACCATTGATAGACTATTATCTGCAAGCTGGAGTTCTAATTGAAGTGGATGGTATGAACAGTATCGATGAAGTTCGCACTGCTATTAAACAGGCCCTGGGCAAGTAACCTTGATTGTTATTAAGTCACAAGCGGAAATTGACCGGATGCGTGTTCCGTGTCGTATGGTGGCTGAATTTCACGCGAGAATACGGGAAATAGTAAAGCCCGGTGTGACCACCCTGGAGCTTGATAGCCTGGCTGAGCAGTACTGTAAAGATATCAATGCAGTGCCAGCGTTCAAAGGGTATGGTGGATTCCCTTTCTCGATATGTGCCTCTCCAAACGAAGCCATTGTGCATGGTTTTGCTAATGACACACCGTTACGTGATGGAGATATCCTGAGTATAGATTTTGGTGTTTTGTACGACGGATTTTACGGCGACGCCGCGATTACTTTGCCAGTTGGCAATGTCAGTGCTGAGAAACAGCGCCTGATGGAAGTTACTGAGGCTTCGCTATATGCCGGGCTGGATCAAATACGTCCCGGCGTGCATCTGTCTGACGTTTCGGCAGCAATACAAAAAGTTGCTGAAGCGGCAGGGTTTTCGGTTGTAAGAGAGTTCGTGGGTCATGGCATTGGTAGAGAAATGCACGAGGATCCACAGATCCCCAATTACGGTAAGCCTGGGAATGGCCCAATTTTGAAAAAGGGGATGACTCTTGCAGTTGAGCCGATGATCAATGCTGGTACTCGACATATTAAAATTCTAGCTGATGGGTGGACCGCAGTAACTAAGGATGGTCGTCCATCTGCACATTTTGAACATACTGTAGCAGTAACAGAGGATGGATACGAGGTTTTGACTTGTGTGTAGTTCATATATGCTACGTACAACATTTAGTAAAATATATACCAAATAGAGGGTAGCTATGAAGGTTCGCGCATCAATTAGAGGAATTTGTGATAAATGTAAGCTCATCAAGCGTAAAGGTGTTTTGCGTGTGATTTGTGAGAATCCTAAGCATAAACAGAAACAAGGCTAGGTCAGGGAGGATATAACTTTGGCACGTATTGCAGGAATTGATTTACCTAGAAACAAACGTATAGAGATTGCGCTGACCTACATTTATGGTATTGGCCATTCATCAGCACTGAATATCTTATCTCAGGCAGGAGTCAATCCAGATACGCGTACGGATGATCTGACTGAATCTGAAGTCGGTCTTATCCGCAAGGTTATTGATGGTGACTTCAAAGTAGAGGGTGATCTGCGGCGCGAGGTATCTATGAATATTAAGCGTTTAATGGATCTTGGATGTTACCGTGGATTGCGTCATCGCCGTGGTTTGCCTGTTCATGGGCAGAAAACCAAAACCAACGCGCGTACCCGGAAGGGACCCCGCAAAACCGTAGCAGGTAAGAAGAAATAATTGGAGGAACGATGGCTAAGCCAGGTAAAAAAGCCGTACGTAAGGCTAAAGTAAAAAAGAATGTGGTTAATGGTGTTGCGCATATACAGGCGACATTTAACAATACAATAGTAACAATTGCCGACGTCAGTGGTAATGTTATTTCTTGGGCTACTGCAGGTGGCATGGGCTTTAAGGGTTCCAGAAAAAGCACCCCTTTTGCGGCGCAAGTGGCAGCTGAAACAGCAGCTAAAAAGGCGCAGGAGCATGGACTTCGCAGTCTCGAAGTATGTGTTAAGGGTCCTGGCTCTGGGCGTGAGTCTGCATTGCGCGCCCTCCAGGCAGCTGGGCTCAATGTTACCATGATTAAGGACGTGACTCCGATTCCTCATAACGGATGTCGCCCACCTAAACGCCGCCGCGTATAGTAGTTATCTGATACCCTGACGGTAAAGATTAGAGGATTTATAAATGGCAAAAAATTGTACACCCAAAGGAAAAATTGTACGCCGATTAGGCGTCAATATTTATGGCAACCCCAAATATGATCGTTTGCTCGAACGTCGTCCTACCCCCCCCGGGCAGCATGGCGCAGCACGGAAGGGCAAGCCCTCTGACTACTCTCGACAGCTGCTTGAGAAGCAAAAGGTACGTTTTTGTTACGGTCTGAGCGAAAAGCAGTTTCGTCGTGTCTTTACCAGAGCAAAGGCGATGAAGGGCATTGCCGGTAACAACATGTTGGTGCTGCTTGAGCGTAGACTTGATAATATGGTCTACCGCTTAGGTATGGCTTCAAGTCGTGCACAAGCGCGGATCTTTGTGCGCCACGGTCATTATCTTGTTAATGGGCGTAAGGTAAACATCCCATCTGCACTGGTTGATCCAGGTGATGTTATTGAAGTGCGTGAGAAAAGCCGCAAGATTGAGAAGATTGTTGAAGCCTTAGACGGGGTTATGCGTCGCGGAGTTCCTACTTGGCTCGAACTTGATAGAGATGCTTTCAAAGGAACGGTTAAGTCGGCCCCGGTACGTGAAGAGCTCACTTCTCCAGTTATTGAAGAGCAGTTGATTGTTGAGCTTTACTCCAAGTAATTCTTTTAAAACAATCGACAACCCTTTTCAACGGAGCTGATACATGTATAAAAATTGGCGCGACTTGATTAAGCCTAAGCAGTTGCAGGTAGACAGCCGTACACTTACTGAATCCTATGGTAAGTTTACCGCTGAGCCCTTTGAGCGAGGGTTCGGTATTACAGTAGGAAATTCCCTGCGTCGAATTCTTCTTTCTTCGCTCCAGGGAGCTGCAATTGTTTCTGTGCGCATCAAGGGAGTTTTGCATGAGTTTTCTACCATCCCTGGTGTGACCGAAGATGTGACAGATATTATTCTAAACCTTAAGTCTGTTCTTATCCGTCTCGAAGGGGATGAGAGTAGGAACGTGCGGATTGTAAAAAAAGGTGCAGGAGAGATAACTGCAGGTGACATCATAACAGACTCAAACGTTGAAATTCTGAATCCAGAACAACACATTGCTACCTGTGTTAAGGAAGCCGATGTCGAAATAGATATGGTAGTATCTATGGGCAAAGGATATGTTACAGCGGATTCGAATCGGGACGAGAAGGCGCCGGTAGGGACAATTCCCATTGACGCAATTTTCTCTCCCATCAAAAAGGTGAGTTACGCAGTTACTAATGCGCGTGTTGGGCAGATTACTGACTACGATAAACTAATCCTAGAGGTGTGGACTGATGGTAGTGTCTTGCCTGAAGATTCCATCGCGTATGCGGCTAAAATTCTGAAAGAGCATCTGCAGATCTTCATCAACTTTGATGAAGATCAGATACCCGATGAGGAACCCGAAGAGGAAGAAGTTCCTAAGATCAATGAGAATCTATACCGCAGCGTAGAGGAACTTGAGCTTTCTGTGCGTAGCGCTAACTGTCTTAAAAATATAAATATCTCTCTCATTGGTGAATTGGTGCAGAAGACAGAAGCCGAAATGCTCAAAACCCAGAACTTCGGGCGTAAATCGTTAAATGAAATAAAAGATATTCTGGCTGAAATGGGGCTTACGCTGGGGATGAAACTAGACAATTTCCCTGATCCGGAGTACCTGAAGGTATTGCAGAAAGGACGTGAGGAGGTCTGAACTCCTTTGCGGATATAGGAAAGGAAGAACTGATATGCGGCACAATAAAAGTGGCAGACGTTTAGGACGTAACAGTAGCCATAGAAAGGCGATGTTACGCAATATGGTTACATCCCTGCTTGATCAGGAAAAGATCACCACTACTGATGCCAAGGCTAAGGAAGTCCGAAAGTTAGCAGAGAAGATGATTACACTGGGCAAAAAGGGTGACCTTCATGCACGTCGCCAAGTGCTCAGTGTAGTACAGGATAAAAAAGTTGTAGCTAAACTTTTTGATCGTCTTGCTCCGCGCTATGCAGAGCGCAACGGCGGTTATACTCGCATTATGAAGATTGGGAACCGAGCGGGAGATAACGCTCCGGTTTCCATCATTGAATTTGTAGAGCATGATCAGGCAATTGCTGCAGCTGAGTAATTCACATGCATATATTTTGACAAAAAAAGGCGAGGGGTAACCCTTGCCTTTTTTTGTATTATCACCCTTCGGGTAGGCTTGCTATGACCATTTTCCCATCTTTTCCAGAGTTTGTTCAGTTGGCTGAACAGGGCAACATAGTGCCTGTTTACACCGAGATACTCGCAGATATGGAAACTCCTGTATCAGCATTCAAAAAAATTGATCGGGGCCATTGGTCATATTTGCTTGAAAGTGTGGAGGGGGGAGAAAAATGGGGGCGCTACTCTATCCTTGGCGCTGGTGATGCGTGTGTGTTTAGATCACGCGGCGAATATTTTCAAGTTCTGCGCAACGATGTGGAGCAGCGCCATGGATATTCAAACTCACCTTTAGATGAGCTGGAGAAGATGTTTTCGCGTTACAAACCAGTAATCAACTCCGCTTTGCCACGTTTTTTTGGTGGTGCAGTAGGGTACTGCGCTTACGACATGGTACGGTTTTTCGAAAAACTGCCAAACTCTAATCCAGCGGTACATGGTGCTTGGGACTGCTGTTTTGTGTTTTCTGATACGTTGCTTATTTTTGACAATAAAGAACACAAGGTCAAAATTATTAACAATGTGCATGTAGATCTCCAGTCAGCCGACATGGAGTCTTTGTACACGTCAGCATGCGCCGCAATTGAAGCAACATGTGCCATGCTGCGCGCACCACTGCAATATGATATGGCGGTGCCGCGCAGCCGCTTTGTGGAGCTGGAGCCAAACTTTACCCCGGAAGCATTTCAAGCTGCGGTTTTAAAGGCAAAGGAATATGTTCGTAACGGCGACGTTATCCAGGTGGTATTGTCACAGTGTTTCAGCGGATATCCCGAGGTTGATCCCTTTGACATCTATCGCAGTTTGCGTACTATCAATCCATCCCCTTACATGTTCTATTTGCGTATGGATGATACGGTAGTTGTGGGGGCATCGCCTGAAGTGTTGGTGCGCAAAGAGGAAAGACACGTGGTAGTACGTCCCATTGCGGGCACACGCCCGCGCGGTGCTACGCCGGCGGAAGATCTTGCTCTTGAACATGAACTTCTTGCCGACCCGAAAGAGGTGGCTGAACATATAATGCTTGTGGATCTGGGGCGCAACGACCTAGGACGGATCTGCACCGTCGGGTCGGTTAAGGTAGATGCTTTCAAGCACATCGAACGCTACTCACATGTGATGCATATTGTGTCCAACGTGGGTGGGGAAATACGCCCGGAGTGCAACGCGTTTGATGTGCTGCGTGCCACGTTCCCCACTGGGACGCTAAGTGGGGCACCTAAAATTCGCGCCATGGAAATAATCGACGAACTTGAACCACAACGGCGCGGAATTTATGGTGGCGCAGTAGGGTATTTTTCCTATACCGGAAATATGGATATGGCGATAGCGATCCGAACGTTGGTGATTCAGGACGGAAAAGTTTTTTTGCAGGCTGGTGCTGGTATTGTGGCCGACTCAGATCCGCAGGCAGAATATCAGGAGACCATCAATAAAGCTCGTGGTGTAATGCAGGCCATCCGTATGGCAGAGGAGGGTCTGGTCTGATGTTGCTCATGCTTGATAACTACGACTCGTTTACCTACAATCTGGTGCAGTATTTTGGTGAGCTAGGTGAAGATGTGGTTGTGTATCGCAACGATGCTATCGATACGGATGGAATACAGACACTCAAGCCCGATCTCCTGGTGATCTCGCCAGGTCCAGGTGATCCTGAACAGGCGGGTGTTTCTCTTAACGTAATACGCACTTTTGCGGGGAAGGTTCCGTTGTTGGGTGTGTGTCTCGGGCATCAGGCCATCGGCAGGGCGTTTGGCGGTGATATCGTGCATGCTGCGGAGATTATGCATGGAAAATCGAGTCCTATAATACATGAGAATACCGATCTGTTTCGTGGTCTGCCCAACCCCTTTGCCGCCACGCGCTATCACTCGTTGGTTGTCAAGCGACAGAGCCTGCCAACAGAGTTGAAAGTGACCGCATCCACTGAGGATGGAACTATCATGGGTCTTGCACATAGAACATTGCCAGTATGGGGGGTGCAGTTCCATCCTGAATCGATAATTTCTCAGGCCGGGTACGAACTGTTACAGAATTTTCTAGATTTGGGTAAGGATTACGGAGTTCGCACATGATAAAAGAAGCGATCGCTCAGGTGGTTGAAGGGCACAACCTCTCCGAAGGAGTTATGGTTGAAGTTATGCAGCAGATCATGGGCGGAGAAGCAACTCAATCTCAGATAGCGTCCTTTGTCACGGCACTGCGCATGAAGGGTGAGACCGTGGAGGAGATAAGCGGAGCCGCACGAGTAATGCGCGCACACGCTACTCCTATTCAAGTAGGGGCTAGTGTCGGCATCGACCGTGAAGAGATCAACGTGGAACGTGAAACTATCATCGATACCTGTGGTACCGGCGGGAGCGGGACCAAAACCTTCAATATTTCTACTACTGTCGCTATTGTTATTGCTGCGTGTGGGGTTAAGGTTGCTAAGCACGGAAATCGCAACGTTTCTTCAGCATGTGGAAGTGCCGACGTTCTTGAGCAACTCGGGGTCAACCTTGATGTTTCGGTGGCAACGATAGAGAGGGCGGTGGCCGAGATAAATGTCGGATTTCTGTATGCTCCTGCCCTGCATGGGGCAATGAAGTTTGCCATCGGTCCTCGGCGTGAGATAGGAATTCGGACCATATTCAACATCCTTGGTCCTTTGACAAATCCGGCTTCGGCCAACCATCAGGTTTTGGGGGTATATCGCGAGGATCTGGTTGAACCCATTGCCCAAGTGTTGTTGCGCCTAGGGTGCCGGCGTGGGTTTGTGGTGCATGGCTTAGACGGTATGGATGAGATAACCTTGACCACTCAAACCCGCATTGCGAGCATCAAAGAGGGTAAGGTTCAGATGAGTCTGTTGGATCCGGAAAGTCTAGGATTTAAGCGCTGCAGTATAGAAGAAATTAAGGGTGGAGATGCGCAGTGTAATGCACGCATTATTGAGGATATCCTCAATGGAAGTCTAGGCCCCAAACGGGATATCGTATTGTTGAACAGTGCGTATGCGCTGGTGGCAGCGCAGCAGGTCCAAAGTTTCGAAGCTGGAATTCAGATGGCACAGGAAGCCATCGACACCGGAAGTGCACGAGCAAAGCTCGCCGATCTTATAAGGGTTACCAATACATGATATTAGACAGAATCCTAGCGCATAAGCTTGTAGAAGTGGATGCGGCTAAGGAAAAGATTCCGCTGCAGTTGCTTGAACAGCGCTGTAGTGCATTGCCTCGATGTCGCGGATTCGAGCGCCGTTTACGCGATGTTGCAGAAACCGGTACTGCTATAATTGCGGAGGTCAAGAAGGGTTCTCCCTCTAAGGGGGTTATCCGTGAAGATTTTACCCCCCTTGAGATTGCACAGGGATATGCAGAGGCCGGCGCCGCATGTCTGTCCGTATTGACCGACTCCAGGTTTTTTCTCGGGAGTTTGGATAATCTGGATATAATTACACAGAACGTTGATCTTCCGGTGTTGCGGAAAGATTTCGTTATTGATCCATATCAGATATACGAAGCCAGGGTCCACGGTGCAGATGCGGTACTGCTCATAGCTGCCGCCCTCAAAAGTGATCAGCTCTTAGAATACCATGCCTTGGCCCAGACATTAGGGCTGGATGTCCTCATCGAGGTACACAACCTGGCAGAGTTGGAGGTGGTGCTACAGGTTCCGTGCACCATGGTGGGAATTAATAATCGCTGTTTAGACTCCTTTGTCACTGACTTGCACGTGACCGAGCTTCTCATCCCGCACCTCAGTAGTGATATTTTGGTGGTGTCTGAAAGTGGCATAAACACCAGAACTGATATTGAAACTTTGCAGGGTGCTGGAGCGCGGGCATTTTTGGTGGGAGAAAGTCTCATGCGTGAGCATGATTTTAGAGCCAAATTGCGTGAGCTCTGTGGTTCGAACCAGGCGGAGCAACTGCATAACACTAGTGCAGCCAGGAAAGTCTAGCCATGGGCGCAGGTCCTGCACAGTATCGAGTCAGAACAAAAATCTGCGGGATAACCTCAGCAGAGGATGCCAGTATCGCAGTTGCTGCTGGTGCTGATGCCATAGGGCTGGTGTTTTATCCCGGTAGTAAGCGCTGTGTCGATGTGGAGCAGGCGCGGCATATTTGTACCATGCTCCCCCCATTTGTTACCCGTGTTGGTCTGTTCGTCAATGCCGCTACTGAAGACATCCACAGGATTATGGCCATGTGCTCGTTAGATGTCGCTCAACTGCATGGTGATGAAGATGCAGAACAGTGCCGCATCCCCGGAGTGAGAGTAGTAAAGGCTTTGCGTTTGCGTGAAGATACCGATATCAGTGTGTGTGATTCATATTGCGCTGCGGGAGTGGAGACCTTTTTGCTTGATGCTTGGGTCAAGGATGCATATGGAGGTACGGGCACATGTGCACCTTGGGATATAGCAGCTCACTTTGCGCGTGTCTATAATGTCATTCTTGCAGGCGGCTTGAACCCAACCAATGTAGCCAGGGCGATAGGGCGGGTAAAACCTTACGCTGTGGATGTTTCTAGCGGGGTTGAGCAGCGCGCAGGGGGGAAAGATCCAGAGAAAGTGCGCACATTTATTGCAAACGCTCTGTGCGCGACCGTATAGCTCCAGCAGATAATGGTCACAGCAGAGAGTGGGGATACGGCGCCAATGTTTTGCCTCCAACATCGAATGTTAAGATTGTGCAGGGCAGTAAAAAATAAACAGGAGATTTTCGATGTACACATATCCAGATGCACAGGGGCGTTTCGGTTCTTTTGGGGGGCGCTACGTAGCTGAAACCCTTATGCCAGCCCTGCACGAACTTGAAGCAGGGTACGCGGCGGCGTGTGCTGATCCGCAATTTGCTCAGGAACTGGACTACTATCTGCAGAACTATGTAGGGCGTCCCAACCCTCTGTACCACGCCGAGCGCTTGAGTGAACACCTGGGAGGGGCGCAGATATATCTGAAGCGTGAAGATCTGAACCATACCGGGGCCCATAAGGTTAATAACACCGTGGGGCAGATACTTCTGGCGCGCCGCATGGGTAAGAAAAAGGTTATCGCAGAAACTGGAGCGGGTCAGCACGGCGTAGCTACTGCAACGGTAGCTGCGCGTTTCGGCCTGCAGTGTGATGTGTTCATGGGGGAAGAGGATATCCGCCGCCAGGCCCTCAATGTGTTTCGTATGAAGCTGCTAGGCGCCGAGGTACATCCAGTTAGCAGTGGTTCCGCAACCCTAAAGGATGCCATGAATGATACGCTCCGCTACTGGGTCAGCAACGTCCGCGATACCTTTTATGTAATTGGTACCGTTGCGGGGCCTCATCCGTATCCAAAGATGGTGCGCGATTTTCAGGCCGTTATCGGGCGCGAAACCAAAGAACAGCTGCAGAAGAAAGTTGGGCGTCTGCCCGATGTGTTGCTGGCGTGTATTGGCGGTGGCTCTAATGCTATGGGGCTGTTTTACCCCTTTGTCAACGATAAGCAGGTACGCATGATAGGGGTAGAAGCTGCAGGGCACGGAATTGAAAGTGGGAAGCACGCCGCAAGTATTGGTGCTGGAGGGGTTGGTGTTCTGCATGGAAACAAAACTTTTTTGCTCCAAAATAGTGATGGACAAATAGAGCATGCTCACTCCATCTCTGCTGGACTCGATTACCCTGGTGTGGGTCCAGAGCATGCGTTGCTCCGTGAACTGGGGCGTGCCGAGTATGTCTCCATCACCGATGCCGAAGCGCTTGAAGGGTTCAAGCTGCTCAGTGAGCTGGAGGGGATTGTCCCTGCCCTAGAGAGTGCCCACGCCATCGCTCAAGTGGCTAAGATGGCGCCGCAGATGGATAAAAATAAGAATATAGTTGTGTGTCTGTCAGGTCGTGGAGATAAGGACATGCATACGGTAGCAGGCGCCCTGGGCGTCAACCTTTAAGGGGGATAGATGCGTTTCGAAGAACTGGACATACCTGATCAACTGCGCCGCGGTATAGACGCGCAGGGTTTTACTCAACTTACCGAAGTACAGGAGCAGGCAATTCCTCTAGCACTTGAGGGGAAGGATATTGCGGCTCAGGCTCAGACCGGCACAGGCAAAACCGCCGCATTTATCATCTCTTTGTATACACGCCTTATGAACAGCTCAAGCAGTGCCGGCAAGCAGCCGCGCGCGCTAGTGATTGCGCCGACGCGCGAACTTGTGGCCCAAATTGCCAGCGATGCCGAAGGGCTCACCGCCGATAGCCCCATAACCATGATGGCAGTGTACGGAGGGGTCGATTACGACAAGCAGCGTCAGGCTCTTGCGGCAGGGGTAGATGTTATCGTTGCCACGCCGGGTCGTCTAATCGATTACGCGAAACAAAAAGTGTTTAATTTCAGCAAGATAGAAGTTCTGGTTATTGATGAAGCTGACCGTATGTTTGATATGGGTTTTATCAAGGATCTGCGTTTTATTCTACGCCGTCTGCCAGACTACGACAAACGTCAGACTATGCTCTATTCTGCTACCTTATCTCCACGAGTGATGGAATTGGCGTATGACTTTATGAATGACCCGGTCAAGATCCAGGTTGAGCCGAAACAGGTGACCGGCGCTGACATTGATGAGGTGGTATACCACGTAGGGCGTTCCGAAAAGATCCCCTTGTTGCTGGGACTTTTGCAGGGACAGATGGAGAATGGCAAAGTGATGGTGTTTGCCAACACCAAGCGTGAGACCGAGTATGTTACCTCCGTATTACGTGAAAACGGGCATCGAGCGGCGCTCATCTCCGGAGATCTGAACCAGCCGAAGCGGATGCGGATCCTGCAGGATTTCAAAGACTCTAAGCTTGATGTCTTGGTTGCAACCGATGTAGCTTCGCGCGGAATTCATATTGATGATGTGACCC
This sequence comes from Desulfuromonadaceae bacterium, assembly GCA_034007015.1. Classification (GTDB taxonomy): domain Bacteria; phylum Desulfobacterota; class Desulfuromonadia; order Desulfuromonadales; family Desulfuromonadaceae; genus JAIVHC01. The sequence continues at coordinate 25,264 of JAVERS010000007.1, read as the reverse complement.
ACGTGGTCAACTACGATGTCCCTCAGGATCCAGAAGATTACGTGCATCGTATCGGGCGTACAGCGCGTGCTGGGGCCTCTGGTCTTGCCATCATGTTTGCCGATGAGGAACTGGTGTACAACCTGCCTCCGATTGAGGAGTGCATCGGGCATAAAATTCCGCATGATGTTCCCATGGAAGAGATGTTCCGTTGGGATTTCAAGCGCCCCCGCCCCCAGAAACGTCGCCCTGCACCATCGCCCAGAGGGAAAAAGAGTTCTGGAGCGCCGAGTGGAACAAGTAAGGGCAAAGGGCCGCGGCACGCACCAGCTTCGCGGCGGCGGCGCAACGTCAAGGATAATGAGCCGCGCACATGAGCACTGTAGATATATGTTCCGGTTTGCTCGAGTGCAGACGCTGCGAACGCTTGCACACCTTCATGCACGAGCTTAAACCGCGCAAAGGGCTCGACAAGTCAGACTACTGGAGCAAGCCGGTGCCAGGATTTGGTCCCACTGATGCACGTGTGTGGTTGGTAGGGCTTGCTCCTGGTGCGCATGGTGCCAACCGCAGCGGGCGTCCGTTTACCGGAGACGGCGCGGGAGACTTTATGTACCCATTGTTGCACCAAACGGGTTTCTGTTCTGCCCCTGCGGATGAAATAAGCGCAGATGACGGGCTTGAGCTCTACGATCTGTATATCAGCAATGCCGTGAAGTGTTTGCCGCCAGGGAATAAGCCCAATGCGGCGGAGTTTGCGGCATGCAGATCATGGCTGCTACAGGAATGGAACATGCTTTCAGAGGTAAAAGTCATTCTTGCTCTCGGGCGCGGGTCTTTTATCAGCCTGCTTCACTTTTTTAAGGAGCAGGGGCATGTCACCCGTTTGGCAGATTACCCCTTTGTTCATGGGGAAGCGTATAAGCTTGGAGAAGCCCAGTGGCTTCTGCCCTGCTATCATACCAGCCGCTATAATGTTCAGACTGGTCGCATGACAACACAGATGTTTGTGGATGTGTGCACGCAGATTCGTACGCTATTGCAGGCTTAATGCTACGCTAGATACTTTTTTGCGTATGGTCGCCTCTAGCATACGCTGAACTTCTTTTTGAGTTTAGATAAAAAAGCAGTTGAAAGAGGCGCGCTCAATACATTAGACTCAAACGTTAACCTCTATGAAATTTTGCATCGACTACGCTGGAATTGTTACCCTTCTTCCACTTGAGTCGATGTTTGTTGGCGAGACAGGACAAGCATGGGGCGCATTGAATCCACATTTGCACGGCTTAAACGGCAGAAACGCGCGGGTCTGATCCCCTTTATAACTGCTGGGGACCCCGATCTAGATACAACCCTTGAAATTATGCTCACCATGGAACAGGCTGGGGTAGACCTTATTGAGCTGGGGATCCCTTTTTCTGACCCAGCTGCCGATGGGCCCACTATTCAGGCTGCGTCCCAGCGTGCTCTCGCCGCAGGGACTTCTCTGGAGGGAGTCCTGACGCTGGTGGAGCGCTTCAGGGCGGTTTCAGATGTGCCTGTGGTTCTGATGGGCTACTATAACCCTCTATTTATATATGGCATGGAGCGTTTTGCTGCACGTGCTGCGCGTGCCGGAGTGGATGGGGTTTTGGTCGTGGATGTTCCCTTTGAACATCAAGAGGAAATAAAGGTGTATCTCGACCCCTACTCAATCCGCAGCATAACCCTGATTGCCCCAACCACCATGGCTGAGCGTGCGCAGCAGCTTCTGCAACAGGCTAAAGGGTTTGTATACTACGTATCTATCACTGGAGTTACAGGTACCACCTGCATAGATATCGACTCTGTAGAACAACGGGTGAAAGAGCTGCACGCGCAAAGTGCAATCCCGATTGCGGTAGGATTCGGAATTACTACCAGTGCTGATGCCCAGCGAATTGCAAAGTTCGCAGATGCTGTAATAGTTGGAAGTGCTTTGGTAAAGGTGATTAAGCGTTATAGTGGCACTGCCGAGCTGCAAGAACAGGTGGGCGGATTTATTAAAAATCTCAGGCAGGGACTTGAGCGGGTTTAAATTTAAAAAATTCAAATCTCAAATCTATATAGAGCGAGGATCTAAGCATGGCATGGTTTAAAAAGTCGAAGGCGCCGATAACAGCAGTAGAAAACAAAACAGTGCAGATGCCGCAAGGCGTGTGGGTAAAATGTCAAAACTGCGCTGAGATCATCTATGCGAAGGAGATTGAACGTAATCTCAATGTGTGCCCTAAATGCGATTACCATTTTCGTATCAGTGCCAGAGCGAGAATCGATCTGGTGCTGGACAAAGGCTCTTTCGTAGAGATGGACGCCAATCTCGAATCGACAGATTTTCTCGACTTTAAAGACAGTAAAAAATATAAAGATCGCATCAAGGCTTCCCTGGCAAAATCAGGCGGAGGAGATGCTGTGGTGTGCGGCGAGGGAACCATTGAAGGACTGCCAGTGGTGGTCTCTGTCTTCGATTTTAGTTTTATGGGAGGCAGCATGGGATCTGTGGTGGGGGAGAAAATAGCCCGCGCCATTGAAAAAGGGCTCGAAACCAGAGCGCCGGTAATAATCTTTTCTTGTTCTGGTGGGGCGCGGATGCAGGAGAGTATTCTGTCGTTGATGCAGATGGCTAAAACCAGCGCAGCGTTAGCTAAACTTAAAGAAGCTGGCATTCCATTTATCTCGGTGCTTACCGACCCCACCACCGGTGGGGTTACCGCAAGCTTTGCCATGCTTGGAGATATAAATATGACAGAACCACGTGCCCTAATTGGCTTTGCCGGCCCCCGCGTAATAGAGCAGACTATCCGGCAGAAATTGCCGCAGGGTTTTCAGCGTTCTGAATATCTGCTTGAGCATGGAATGGTGGATATGATTGTTGCGCGTCAGGAGATGAAGGCGCGACTATCTCAGGTGTTACGCATCTTTATGGCTGCTTGATTCGGTCCTCTACGTATGTGCAACGATGCCGCCCTAGATTACCTCTACAGCCTCGGGATGTTCGGGATAAAACTCGGACTGGATAATATCCGAGGCCTGCTAGGGAGTCTGGATGATCCGCACACACATTATCCCATCATTCATGTTGCTGGAACCAACGGCAAGGGTTCAGTATGCGCCTTCCTTGGGCAAATCTATACCCAAGGCGGATATCGGGTAGGTATCTACACCTCGCCTCATCTTAAGCATTTCAATGAACGTATCCGCATCGGATCTGAGTTTATCTCCATCTCTGAAGTGGCTAACCTGACCACAGAGATCCGCGCAGTAGCGCAGGATGTTCAGCCTACCTTTTTTGAATTTACCACCGCCATGGCTCTGCTGTATTTTGCACGCCAGAAGGTTGATCTTGTGGTGCTGGAAGTGGGTATGGGGGGGCGCTTGGATGCCACTAACGTGGTTGATCCGGTCTTGAGTATTATTACCCCCGTCTCATATGATCATGCCACCTATCTGGGCAACTCTCTTAGTGACATTGCTGCAGAAAAAGGGGGTATTATCAAGGCTGGGATTCCACTAGTATTGGGGCCACAGTTACCTGAAGTTGAAACCTGTCTCCAAACGCTTGCTACCCAAAAGCACGCTCCCTGTTATCATTACGGTGCTGATTACCGCGTGGAGAGGGCGAATAGCGGTGGGGGTGGAGAGTTTATCTTTGATATCACTACGCCGCAGCAGATTTGGCAGGCGTTGAAACCAGGGCTGCGGGGAGAACATCAGGGGGAAAACCTCGGTGTTGCTCTGATGGCGCTCGAAGTGCTCGAAACGCAAGGGCTGAAGGTTGAGCCTGCTCAGATTAGAACAGCAGTTGCACAAACGCGCTGGCCCGGGCGTTTGGAATGGTTCGGTCCAGCTGCGACCTTCCCCGGCACAGTGCTGCTAGACGGAGCGCATAACCGCGCGGGTTTGATCGCTCTGCGACATTATTTGCAGGCGTGTGGGGTAGACTCCGTGCACTGGGTGTGCGGCTTTAAACACGATAAAGATGCCCGGGATATGATCCCCCTGTTAAGTGATTATGTGAGAAGTTTTTATGCTGTACCTGTTCCAGTAGAAGATCACTGGGAGCCCCGTGATCTTGCCGCAATTGCTGTCTCTGCTGGAATCACTGCGCAGGCATATGTAGAGGTTGGCACGGCATTGAAACAAGCGTTGGAGAACTGTCGCCTTCACGACATTGTAGTGGTGGCAGGGTCTCTATTTCTGGTAGCTGAAGTGCGGCGAATTATGCATCTGCATACATGGGGAAGTACATGCCCGTAGTTAAACAGTTTTTTTGTGTGAACTCCATGCTGATAGGGTGTGCAGTTCTCGGAGTGCTGCTCAGCACCTGGGGTTTAGTGTATGCACAAGACTATGAGTCGGCACCGGTATCGTTAGAGGCTGACTCCCTGGAGCGGGATGCAGTCACTGGGGTATATACTGCCACGGGCAACGTGCATATCGTCCAGAAGGGCGTCGAGCTCGAGGCGGATTCTGTCCGCTACGATGCTGCCAATGATAAGGCCGATGCCATTGGGCATGTATTTCTGCAAGACTCTGATGGGTATATGTACGGGGAGCAGATGCAAGTCAATATGGATAGCGCCACCGGGACTGCTTACAATGGGGGAGGGTTTATCTCTGCCTACGATTTTCGCCTCAGTGGGAGCGAGATCGAGAAACTTTCAGACGATCGCTATCGAGTTGAAAATGGTTTTTTCACCACCTGCGAGGGGCGGGTACCGGCGTGGAAATTCGGAGCACGCAATGTGAACGTAACGCGCGAAGGCTTTGCGCGCGCAAAACACGTTAAGTTTTATCTCAAAGACCTTCCTGTTCTTTATCTCCCCTATATAGTATATCCGGTCAAAACCGAGCGCAGTTCCGGGTTTCTCCTTCCCATGGCAGGGTATTCCAGTTCACGCGGTATGCAGGTTTCATTAGCTTATTATCAGGTTCTCGGACAGAACCAGGACGCCACCTTGTACTTAGACCATTTCTCTGACATGGGGATAGGTACCGGGATGGAATATCGCTACATATTCGGGCAGGACAATGCTGGTGTCGCGAATCTATACTATGTTTCCACCTACGGCAGCTCAAACTATGACGACCTGTCCGATCGCTATGCGTGGCGCTGGGACCATCTGGGCACGCTGCCGGGCAATGTGCGCTTCAGTGCGGATACTGAATATGTAAGTAAACGTGATTATTTCGAAGATTTTGGCACCGTGGCAGAAGAGTACGACAAGGATGAGGTGGAGTCCATTATAGCTTTCAGTCGTACTTGGGGTAATCTCTCTCTTACTTCTCAATTTCTCTACACCAAGGATTTACTAGAGGGAGCGGATAACGATAAAACCCTGCAACGTCTGCCCGAGGTTCAGCTCGACTACATGCGTACCCGTATAGGGGATACTCCGTTCTACGCAAAGTTTGAGTCAAGCGGAACCCACTTTTGGCGGCGTAAAGGTCTGACCGGAACTCGTTTTGATATGCGTCCTTCGCTGTCGGCATTCTTTATGCCCCTGGGGATGTTTGAACTCGAACCCGAGGTGGGCTACCGGCAACGTATCTATTCAACTTCAGCGGATCGCTATACGCAGGAGGAAGAGGGCTATGAACACGCGGAAAACTGGGACTTTTCCACGCGTATGGCAACCAGGGTTTCACGGGTATTTGAGCTCGCCGACACAGGCCTGACCAAAATCCAGCACAGTATTGAGCCTGAGGTCACCTACTTTTATACTGGGCGCAAAGATCAAGACTACCTCCCTTATTTTGATAGTGAAGATCGAGTTGAACATCAGAACAAGGTGGAGTATGCCCTCGTAAACCGCTTGACGGGGAAGTTTGAGGATGATCTTGGGGCACCCACCTATCGCGAACTGGTGTACTTCAAACTCTCACAGGAATATGATATTTGGGTAAGCCGTAGAGAGCGTGAAGAGCGTTATGGCTACGACCGTTTCTCCAACATAGACGGAGAGCTGATTCTGCGCCCCTTTACCTCTTGGAGCATTGACTTCGATTCAGCATATAATCCGCATGAAAATAAACTGGAGAATTTCAACGCCCGTACCACCTACAAAGCGGCACCAGAGCGAAGTATCGCCCTCGAATATCGTTATAATCGCGATGTGTCCGAATATATGGCGGCGGTGGTAGAGATAGACCTGCTGAAGCCCGTGTATTTAACCTATGAAAAACGCCACGATATTATGAAGTCAGAACGTTTGGAGAACGTGGTACATCTGGAATACCGTGCCCAGTGCTGGAGCTTGTTTATCAGCTATCGAGACCGCCTCGATGACCACGAAGTTATGCTGGGATTTGCCCTGACAGGAGCGGGACACGTTGCCAGGATTGGCGGCAGTTTTGGGCTTGAAAACGATAACGGTAGTAATAACTCTAGAAAAAGCAGCATAGGAGATATCCCCTAGAAGTAGGGGAACGGTACGAAATCTCCTGAGGGTATCTTTTATCTCAAAAGCAGGTATGCTACAGCGGCAATGTGGAAAAAAACAAGGTCCCACATGTGACTTCAGGGTGAACCCGCGCGTTAGATATGGTTTTGCCAACAGTGCAACTCATCCTCTGACAGGTAATTGTGAGATGTCTCTTTTTGCTGAAAATGAACTCTTAGATGCGTGTCGCGTATTGTTTGGCACCGAGGTACAGCTGAACCGTGATTTTTTGTTCTATATGCAGCCGGGTGGAGTAAAGAGCGCTTTTAGACAAAAGGCGAAGCAGATTCACCCGGATATGTATATGACAGCATCGGTGGATGAGTATGAACGCCAAACCGAGTTGTTTCGTGATGTTAATGAAGCGTATAAACTCCTCGGCCGTTTTACCGCGAGTGAGGAGAAACGTCTCTGGACTCCGGTAGACAAAAAAACCACCTTCAGTCACGCCCCTAATACTTCTACAGCCCAGGGGCGTACAGATACGGAAGAGGAGTTTTCTCTGCCGCAGCACTATCTTGAAACGGGGCTGTATTTGTACCACCGCGGCAAAATAACATATGCAGAGATGATTGAAGCGTTGGTGTGGCAGCGGCGTCAACGCCCCGTTATTGGAGAGCTGGCACGCCGTTGGGGCTGGCTTAAAGATGCAGAGGTTGATGTCATTAACCGCCAGGGTACCTTCCGGGGGCGTTTCGGCGCGCGCGCGGTGCACTATGGCTACCTAACTCCATTTCAGGTGCAAGTGCTGCTGCGCTATCAGCAGAGCTGTCAACAACCCTTTGCCCAGTATTTTGTGGAGCAAGGTATTTTGAGTGCCGAGGAAGTTAAGCGCCTCATGCGCCAGCAAGCACAACATAACGCTAAATTCACCAAACATAAGTGATAGTATGAAAAACTTTCTTACTCCTCTGGAACTGGCACAACACGTAGTGACCTGGGGGGAGGTAAAAACCCAACACTCTACGCGTACTGCATTGCTCTTGGGGGGGCTCGCTGGGGCATATATAGGCTTTGCTGCGCATCTGGCTACCGTTGTGGGTACTGGTACTTATGCGTGGATTGGTCTGCAGCAATTTATGATGGGGGCGGTGTTTAGTCTGGGATTGATGCTTGTGGTGATCCCTGGCTCCGAACTCTGGACCGGTAACACCTTGATGAGTGCTGCGCTATTGGAACGTCGCATAACTCTGCTGCAGATGCTGCGTCACTGGGGGGTGGTCTACCTGGGCAATCTTATCGGCGCGCTGGTGCTTGCGTGGATGATTGCGGGGCAGAGCGGTATTTTGGATGGAGCCTTCGGGGTTAAGGCGGTGCAGATAGCTGTCGCCAAGGTTGAACAGAGCCCCGGGCATAATCTGGCTTATTTTTTCCGTGCCATCGGGTGCAATTGGCTTGTATGTCTCGCGGTGGTGCAGGCTATGGCTGCTCGCGATATCGGCGGGAAAGTGCTGGCGATTTTTTTCCCTATTATGGCGTTTGTGGCCTCGGGGTTTGAGCATGCCATTGCAAACATGTATTTCATCCCAGCGGGAATACTAGCAGCAAAACTCGAGGGAGTGAGAGCGCTGTACGGTACTGAGGTGGCCGCGCTGGAGCAGCTCAACTGGGCAACCATGTGGCAGCATAACCTTCTAAGCGTCACCCTTGGTAACCTGGTTGGGGGTGCACTATGTGTGGGGGCATATTATTGGTGGATTTACCGCGCTCCCTCCGGTTAGTTTTGTTTTCTCCCTCTATTCAGGCGTTCCAGCGTCGCAAGGGGATCTTTCACCTCAGCGCCAAAGGTACCGCGGACGAACCTGTCACCTTCGAGCATATGACATGTAGCTAGAATTTGTTCAAAGTGTTTGCGTTCGATCTCCTGTGCACCTAGTGAAAGCAAGTGTGGTGTGGGGATCTGGCAGTCGATAATGGTGTAGTGGTGCTGGAGCAGATGGGCCACCAAAGCCGCAAACGCAACCTTCGAAGCATCGGTACGTCGGTGGAACATCGATTCGCCACAAAAACACTGACCTAGGGCTATTCCGTATAGACCTCCCACCATCTCCTCCTGTTCCCAACATTCAACACTATGGGCGAAGCCCAAGGTGTGCAGGTGGATGTATGCATCCTGCATTTCGGGTGTTATCCAAGTCTGTTCGGTGCGCTTTTGGGCGTGGGCGCACAGGTAAATACATTGGCTAAAGTCTGCATTAAGGGTTATACGAAAGGGTTTTTGGCGCAGGGTTTTCTTCAGACTGCGGCTCAAATAAAAATTACGTGGGAACAGGACACAGCGCTGTGGTGGTGCCCACCACAGCAGCGGTTCGCCTGGGTTGTTCCACGGAAAGATTCCGCAGGTGTAGGCAAGTAGAACACGCGCGGGGCTGAGGTCGCCCCCAACTGCAAGCAGGCCGTTGCTTTCGCCCAGATAGGTAGGAGGAAATGCCAATTTGTGACTCAAGGCGAATACTGGCATCCTAGATTCTCTGCACCCTATTGCTCCGCTAGAGTAAAATGAAAGGTTAGTTCGTCGTTTCGACATCCGATGCGGACGCTACCACCATCCTTTAGTTCGCCGAACAGAATCTCATTTGCGAGGCGGTTGCTGATCTTCTCCTGAATTAGACGATCTAGCGGGCGCGCGCCGTAGCGGCGGTCAAAACCGTGACGCGCCAAATATGCACGCCCTGCCTGGGTGATGCTTAGGCGGACCTTTTTTTCCTGCAGGCGCTGGCGCACTTCAGCGACAAACTTGTCTACAATCTGCCGCACTTGCTCCGGTTCCAGTGCCGCAAAGGTGACAATAGCATCCAAGCGGTTGCGGAATTCAGGAGAGAATAGCCGGTTTAACTCTGGGTCGGGACTGCGGGTAGAATCAGTGGCAAAGCCGATGGGGGCCTGACTCATTTCGCGTGCTCCAGCATTGCTCGTCATTATGATGATGCAATCACGGAAACTCGCACTTTTGCCATTATTGTCAGTCAAAGTGCCGTTATCCATAATCTGAAGTAAAACATTAAGCAGATCAGGATGCGCCTTTTCGATCTCATCCAGGAGCAATACGCAGTGAGGGGTTTTGTTGAGAGCATCGGTCAGTAGCCCGCCTTGCTCGTATCCCACATATCCAGGAGGTGCCCCGATAAGGCGCGCCACTGCATGTTTTTCCATGTATTCACTCATGTCGAAGCGGATGAATTCGATCCCCATCTGGCGCGCGAGTTGTTTTGCGACCTCGGTTTTCCCTACTCCGGTGGGGCCGGCAAACAAAAATGACCCCATGGGGTGATCTGGGTGATCCAGTCCGGCACGGGCGCGCAATACTGCTTGGACCACTTGTTCAATAGCAGGCTCTTGTCCAAATACCTTCTTTTTAAGGCGTTTTTCTAGCAGCGCCAAGTTTTGCCGATCATCGTGCGCTACAGAACGGCGGGGTATTTGCGCCATTGTAGCTACAACTTGCTCCGCATCGCGAATGCTTGCATTGTGGCGGGGAGTTGCGCCGGTATGAAGTTTGGCACCTATTTCATCCAGCAAGTCAATGGCGGAGTCAGGCAGATGGCGGTGGTGCAGATGGCGCTGCGCGAGTTCGGCAATGGTTTCCAGCACATCGTCGGCAAAGGTAACAGCGTGAAATTTCTCGTACTGATCTTTCAGCCCTTTGAGAATCAGAACTGTTTCCGCCACGGAAGGTTCACGTATATCGATCTTTTGAAAACGGCGTGACAGGGCACGATCTTTTTCAAACAGGCGTTTGTACTCATCATAGGTTGTGGCTCCGATGCAGCGGATTTTGCCTCCAGCAAGCATAGGCTTGAGGATGTTGGAGACATCCAGGCTCCCGCCACTCGTAGCTCCGGCACCGATGATGGTGTGTATTTCATCGATAAAGAGAATGGGCAAGGGGAGCGCGTCCAACTCGTGCATAACTTGCTTCAAGCGCTCCTCAAAGTCACCGCGGTATTTGGTGCCCGCAAGCAGACTTCCGATATCTAAGGCATAGATTTGCGCCTGTTTGAGCATTTGCGGCACTTCTCCTGCTTCAAGCAGGGACGCAAGACTTTCGGCTATGGCCGTTTTGCCGGTGCCAGGTTCCCCCACAAGGATGGGGTTGTTCTTGCGCCTGCGACACAGCACTTGGAGCATCCGTTCCAATTCCGCTACGCGCCCAATGAGGGGATCGATATCGTGATTGCGTGCCCGCGCGCGCAGATCAACGGTGAAGTTCTTTAACGCACTGCGCTGTTTGTCGCCCGAGGTTTCTTTGCTAGGGTTGTCTTCTCCAGCGTTTTTGTGTTCCGGCTCAACGCCACTGCCGTGTGAGATCTCTTGCAGAATGTCGAGGCGCTCAATCCCGTGGGCCATAAGTAACTGAGTAGCGTAACTTTTTTTCTCGCTCATTATGGCGGCGAGAATGTCGCCAATTTGTACCTCTTTGCGCCCCGCGGCAGCACAATGGGTGACCGTGTGCTGCAGAATGCGCTGAATTGCGATCGACTGCTGCGGCACATAGTCCACTTCCTCAACAGGTATGCTCTCCACGTCACTGGTTAGATACGTGCTTACCGAGTTGCGTAGTTCGTCTACATCTGCACCACAGCGGTTAATCACGTGCTGCGCCTCATCACTGAAAAGCATCGCATAGAGCAAATGCTCGGTAATGAGGTATTCATGATGCCGTTTCTGGGCTTCCTGTACCGCCAGAGAAAAAACTACCTGTACTTCGTTGCTGAAAGTCAATTTGTTATCGATCCCTTATGTGTTGGTCCGTGTGTAGATGCGTGGCCGTATGGCTTTATGCCGCGTGTATGCTACAGCGCAGGGGGTGTCCTGCTTGTTGGGCCATGCGATGCACCGTTGCAACCTTGGTTTCGGCTATTTCAAACGGATAGCTGCCGCATGCCGCTTCCCCTTTGGTGTGGATTGTCAGCATGATGCTGGTAGCTTCGGCATTACTCTTGTGAAACACATCTTCGAGCACCATCACTACAAATTCCATAGTAGTGTAATCATCGTTGTGCATGATTACAACAAAGCGTGGCGGGAGTACATTTTTTCGTTGTGTGCGCGTAGCACGTGTTACCGTAGGATTGGCGCTATGCCCCATCTGTGTTATCCCCAAGCTTGAGATATGTGGAAAAGTGCTAATAAGAATTTATCCTTCTATGCATTGACTGCTGTTCTAGGATGCTAGCATATAATGAAAATCCAGACCATATACTCAAATACAGCGCACCACAAAATTTGTTGAGCAGCGTGACGTTGTTAGTACGTAATATAATTTAAAGCTAAATTTTTCTCTCGCCCGTGTCGAGAAAAGCTTGAGTTGTTTACTCTCATAGATTAGTCTTTGCTTAACCTTGGCATGGTGCCACTAGGCGAATATAGTTAGTCCGAAGAGGTGACACTTTAATATGGCTTCAGAGCAAGCAACAGAACCACACAAAAACAAATTGCATCCACCCAAAGTCCCGGGGAGAACTCCACGCAGATCGGTATCCCTGGCGCTGTTGACCCTTTCAGTTCTGACCCTTTCAATTATGGGGGACAATGGAGTGCTAAAGCTTTTTGACGTAGTAAATTACAAGGCTGAGCTAAACGAACGCAAGCGCTCTCTAATTCAAGAAAATCAACGCCTGGAGGCACAATTGAAAGCACTACAGCACGATGACAGCTACATAGAACAGGTAGCCCGTGGAACCCTGAGTCTGGTGCGGGAGGGGGAAACTGTTTATCAGTTTAAAGAAACAGAGCGTTGATTGTTGGATAGAAACGCTATAAAATAGGCAGGTTGGTACAAAGGGGATCATTTTGATAGATCCCTTTTTTTTATGCGTTGGATTACACCGCCTCGGCTTTCAAAATCTGAGCGCTTGAATATCTACACAATCGAGAACATGAGGATAAACAAGAATGAAAGATACCATTCAAAGTGCAGTCAGAAATGCATTGCAGGCATGTTACCGTGCCGAAACTCTTACCAGCGGAATCTACCCAGATTTTGCCATTGAAATTCCCAACTTCAGCGAACACGGTGATTTTGCGGTAAATGTTGCGATGTTGCTTGCGAAAGCCGAAAAGATGCCACCCCGTAAGATTGCCGAAATTTTGGTGCAGGAGTTGAATGCTGAGGGTTCGATATGGAGCAAGGTTGAGATCGCAGGTCCCGGATTTATAAATTTTTTTCTCACTCCGGTGTGCTGGTACCAAGTGCTTAAAAGTGTGTATCGCCAAGGGGAGCGCTATGGCGCAAGCGCTATCGGTGCCGGGAAAAGGGTGCAAGTTGAATTTGTAAGCGCCAACCCTACAGGGCCGCTACATATCGGACATGGTCGTGGCGCTGCCACCGGAGATGCGGTAGCTTCGGTTCTACAGGAAGCAGGCTTCGAAGTACAACGCGAATATTACGTCAATGATGCAGGGAATCAGATGGATACCTTGGGGCGCTCCATCTATCTGCGTTATCTCGAATTACAGGGACAGGAGATAGAGTTTCCCCCTGATTGCTACCAGGGCAACTATGTAATCGATATAGCGCGCCGAATTGCCGCTGCGCAGGGACCCGCCCTGGCGGAACTGAGCGAGCAGGAAGCGGTGACCTACTGCGCAAAACTGGGGGGAGAGCAGATCCGCGCTGAAATAGACAGTGACCTGCAAAGCTTCGGGGTCCGTTTTGATAACTGGTACAGTGAACAGAGTTTATACGCTCGAGATTTGGTTACACGCGGGATAGAAACCCTAACCGGGCGTGGTTTTACCTATACCGAGGATGGTGCTCTGTGGTTGCGCACAACTGAGTTTGGAGATGATAAGGACCGTGTGCTGGTGCGTGCCAATGGTGCAAAGACATACTTCGCCTCAGATGTAGCCTACCATCAGGATAAATATGCGCGTGGGTTTGATACTGTCATCGATGTGTGGGGGGCGGACCATCACGGCTATGTGCCGCGGATGAAAGCAATGTTGGCTGCTCTGGGGGAGAAACCCGAGCGTCTACAGATCATTCTAGTACAGTTGGTTAATCTGCTGCGTGGTGGAGAGCAGGTTGCTATGAGCACCCGCGGTGGTACTTTTGTCACTCTGCGCGAAGTGCTCGACGAGGTGGGAAAGGATGCCTGCCGTTTTTTCTTCCTCATGCGCCGCTCCGACAGTCAGCTTGATTTTGATCTTGAATTGGCGAAACAGCAAAACAATGAAAACCCGGTATACTATGTCCAGTATGCACACGCGCGTGTGTGCAGTATAAATCAGAAGGCTGCTGAAGCAGGAATTGAGGGTGATGTATGTAGCGGAGCAGATGTAACCCTCCTTGCATTAGAGGATGAGTTGTCTTTAGCAAAAATGTTAAACCGATATCCAGAAGTTGTAGCAGCAGCAGCGCTAAACTATGAGCCACATCGCCTTACGTTTTATCTGCAGGAGCTTGCGGCAAAGTTCCACAGCTACTATAATCAACACCGCGTGATTGTAGAGGATCTAGAAACCACGCGGGCGCGTTTGTACCTTGTGAATGCGGTGAAAATCGTACTAGGCAACGCTCTGCGTGTCCTTGGAATAAGCGCACCAGAGCAAATGTAGGTTTAGGTGAAAGGTTAAGCTATGACTCAGGCGGAATATAGGCGCCCTCGCAACACGGGACAACGCAAAATGGCAGTGGTTACGCTCTTGGTTCTGGTGCTGTGTCTGGCCAGTTTTACCCTCGGCATAATGGTGGGTAAATCGGGTAACGAAGAGATGGTAGCACAAGTGCCAGAACAGACACTTGTTTCTGTTGGTGCGCAAGGAAACCTTGAGCCAAGTCTTGTGTTGACCGATGCTGAGGCTAAGCAGGAGTTGCGCCAGCAGAAACCTGTGCGCCTAAAAGGGCAGGTAGAGAGTTTGCATAGCAACACGCGCCACACAGATGTGGAGAAGGGATCGGCAGCGCAGATAGAAGATGAGGTGGTGGTGCAGGAGATCCCTCTTGGAAGCGGCATCAATCCGCGCAAAAATGGAGCCAGCGCTACCGTTGGTGACGTTGGAACTGATATGGTAACCGCGCGCAAGACAGAATCTACGCACAAAGGTGATGCTCCAGCTCCAGCTCCAGCACAGGCTGCTGCGCCTTTAGCTGCTGAGCAAAAAACGCGCGCTGCTTCTTCTCAAGTTAGTGCAGCTAAGGGGGGAAAGTATGTGGTACAAATCGCATCTTTTCGCGCGGTTGCAGATGCTCAAGCCTTAGCTCAAAAACTTCAACCTGAATTTCCGGCGTATGTACGTGAGGTAGATCTTGATGCCAAGGGTAAGTGGTTCCGGGTTCTGGTAGGGCCGCTGGCTCAGCGTGAAGAGGCAGATGCGGTTCAGCGCAGAATCAAGCAGGATGCAAAATTGGACGGCTTTGTTAAAAGGATGCCCTAATTAATAAGTGATTTATGCGTACTGAAGTTTTATTTTGTTTTTTACCTTGACTTCAGTTCTGCAAATGAGTACATTGCGCTTCGCTTTGACGCGGGGTGGAGCAGCTTGGTAGCTCGTCGGGCTCATAACCCGAAGGTCGGAGGTTCAAATCCTTCCCCCGCTACCAAAAAATACAAAACGGCGGTGTAGCTCAGTTGGTTAGAGCATGCGGCTCATATCCGCAGTGTCCGGAGTTCGAATCTCTGCACCGCCACCATTTATATAAGCCTCTCCAACCTCGGAGAGGCTTTTTTTCTATGTGGTCTCTGGTTTTGTTCCTCTGGGGCGCAGTATCTTCTGCCCTGGATTAAAACCATGGGGACGCCGCAGATAGCGCATTTTACATAGCGGTGTGTCTAGCCAACCTTTTCTTGAAGAGCCCCTTAAGGTTGATATCTGTACAGATGGAAGGTCTTATTCGACAAAACATTGAGGAGCATGCTCTTCTCTCCTCCGGAGAACGGGTGCTGGTTGCAGTGTCGGGGGGGGCTGATTCAATCGCACTGCTCCATGTTCTACGTCATTTGGGGACACAGATGGGTTTTTCTGTGGTTGGAGCGCACTTCAACCATGGTATTCGCCCTGCCGCCGCGCGTGATGCAGCTCATGTTGCGCGCCTATGCCATTGTCTGGGGGTTGCATGCGTATTCGGAGCCGGAGATGTGCCGGGGTATGCGCACAAAGAGAAGGTTGGCTTAGAAGAGGCAGGACGCGTATTAAGATATCGTTTTTTACGCGAGGCTGCGCGCAGGTGTGGGTGTGGGCGTATCGCAACTGCCCACCATCAGCAAGATCAGGCCGAGACTGTGATAATGCGTCTGGCACGCGGCACCTCAGTTTCTGGTCTTACGGGTATTCTGGTGCAGAATCTCCCTTTTATTCGCCCCATGTTAACGGTGGAGCGGCGTCAGATTGAAGATTATCTACAACAGCGGGGTCTTGCCTGGGTCGAAGATGAATCCAATCGCAACTGCCGTTTTACGCGCAATCATGTGCGGCATAACCTGATGCCGATGCTGGAAACAGTCCATCCACAGGCGCAAAAACAGCTAGCGCAGCTAGCGCAACAGGTGTGTCTAGAGGAAGACTACTGGGATGGCGAAGTGCGCAAAAGTATGAAAAAGGCGCATTTTGGAGCAGCTGAAACACGCATCTCTTATACTGAGCTCAGTGCCTTGCACCCGGCATTACGTTTGCGGGTGGTGCGCGCGCTCCTTGAGCATGTGCGCGGCAATCTGTATGGCTTAGAGCGCAAGCATCTGTACGCAGTTGAGTCGATGTTTGCTTCTTCTAAACCTCAGACTCAGTTTGATCTTCCCGGCGCATGGGTGGCGCGACGGTATGCCGATGTGGTGTTTCGCCAGAGTGCTCCACAAAATATAGCGTTAGATTACCTCTTGCGCATAGATGGTCTCGGACGCTATTCCATTCCGGATGGTTCTAGCGTCGAATTAGCATTTAGCCCTAAAGCACGCCCAGAGACGCAATACTGCGTGGAGCTTGACGGCGCTGAGGTGAAGTGGCCATTGCATGTTAGAGAAAATAGGCCGGGTGATCGCTTGAAGTGTGTTGGGATGTCCGGAAGTAAAAAACTGAAAGCCGTGTTTGCGGAGGCTCGTCTTGAAGCGGATGCGCGCAAATCTGTGCCTCTGCTTTGCAATCATGAAGATGAGATTATTTGGGTGATGGGGATTCGGCGCAGTCGTCTATGGTGCTGCGATCCATCCACACACAAGGTGGTACGGGTTGTTTTTACCCCGACGCGCCCTAAATTGTAATTGAGCGTACACAGGGGCTGTGTTACCTTGCAAGTTGGTTTTTTTGATGTCTGGTATCAAGTGTACCCGTAACCCTTAAGGTACGGACCAAGCCGATAATAACTGGGGAGGAAAAGTGAATCAGTTCTATAAAAATATAGCTTTGTGGCTTGTCATTTCTTTGGTGATGATCCTGCTGTTTAATATGATGACCAAGCAGGAAACTCAGCAGAAATCAATCAGTTACACAGCGTTTGTTAATGCTTTGGAAGGCGGCCAGGTTGAAGAGGTTGTAATTCAGGGCTCTAACATTAACGGGGTCTACAAAGACGGTGCCCACTTCAAGACCTTTGCTCCATCAGATCCCGAGCTGATTCAACATCTGCGCCAGAATGAGGTAGTGATTGAAGCGAAACCGGAAGAGGATCGCAGTTTCTGGGTGACTATGCTGGTTTCCTGGGGCCCAATTCTTCTGCTGATTGCGGTATGGATATTTTTTATGCGCCAGATGCAGGGTGGTGGTGGCAAAGCGATGAATTTCGGTAAAAGTAAAGCGCGCTTGCTGACCGACACTCAAGGGCAGGTTACCTTCAAGGATGTAGCTGGGGTTGATGAAGCAAAAGAGGAACTCGAAGAGATCGTTGAGTTCCTGAAAGATCCCAAAAAATTTACCCGCCTCGGAGGTCGAATCCCTAAAGGGGTGTTGTTGGTGGGATCACCAGGTACCGGTAAGACCTTGTTGGCGCGCTCCATTGCGGGTGAGGCTGATGTTCCATTTTTCACCATCTCCGGCTCCGACTTTGTGGAAATGTTTGTCGGGGTGGGTGCGAGCCGCGTGCGTGATCTGTTTGCCCAAGGCAAGAAAAACGCCCCCTGTATAATTTTTATCGACGAAATTGATGCTGTAGGTCGGCATCGTGGCGCTGGGCTGGGTGGTGGACATGACGAGCGTGAACAGACCTTGAACCAGCTGTTGGTTGAGATGGATGGGTTTGAGTCCAATGAGGGAGTTATCCTTATTGCCGCTACCAACCGTCCAGATGTGCTGGATCCAGCCCTGCTGCGTCCAGGTCGCTTTGACCGCCAGGTGATTGTACCTCGTCCTGACGTGCGCGGGCGTACCAAGATCCTCGAAGTGCATTCGAGTAAGGTCCCCATGGACGACACCGTGGATTTGGAAATTGTCGCCAAGGGCACCCCAGGCTTTTCCGGAGCCGATCTTGCCAACTTAGTTAACGAAGCTGCACTTCTTGCTGCGCGTGAAAATAAAGACGCAGTTGGAATGCACGAATTTGAATATGCCAAAGATAAGGTATGGATGGGGCCGGAGCGGCGCTCCATGGTAATTACTGAAAAAGAGAAGAAGATCACCGCGTACCACGAAGCCGGACATGCGCTGGTTGCACTTAAGACCCCTGGGTCTGATCCGGTACATAAGGTCTCCATTATTCCCCGTGGACGTGCCCTTGGGGTTACCATGTATCTGCCAAAAGAGGAGAGCTATAGTCAAAGCAAGGAAGATTTGCTTGGTTCTCTTGCTGCCTTGCTGGGTGGGCGTGCAGCGGAGGAGTATTTCCTCGATAGTGTCACCACCGGAGCGAGTAATGACATCGAACGTGTCACCAATATTGCGCGTAAGATGGTGTGTGAGTGGGGGATGAGTGAGAAGCTCGGCACCCTCTCGTTTGGAGAGAAGGAGGGCGAGGTGTTTCTCGGCAAAGAGATGAACCATGCCCGCAACTATAGCGAGTCTACCGCCGAAATGATCGATGCCGAGGTAAAGAGCATCGTAACTGAGGTGTATGAGCGCACCCGGCAGATTGTCAAGGATAATGCCGAAATACTCGAACGGATGGCGCTGGAGTTGCTTGAGCATGAGACCATTGATAGCAAAGATATTGCGCGCATAATGGCTGGAGAGGCGCGGCCCGCTGAAAAAGACCCACAACAAACGGGCGCGCCTGCGACAGAAGCACCGACAGCAGATGTTGCATCAGTGACTGAAAGTAAGAAACCAGCGCCCGAAGAGGATGCATAGAGCGGTGCGGATTCTATCTGAGTGCGATTCTGAGACGATGCACATGCAGTTGACGAAGCTTGGCGTCGACCCGGGTGGCATCCAGCGCATGCTGGGAAAAACCAGATTACGCAATGTCATACTGCATAACGTTCCATGTGGTAGCGCGAACATTCTCAAGCAAGAGATGCTCTCTCTTGGTGGAGATGCTGCAGTTGCGCGGGGAACCGTGTGCTGCAGCGTAACCCATTCAGATGTTATACTGATGGGGACAGTGAAGCAGCTTACGGCCTTGCCGCGCCGCCTCGCGGCGCAGCCTTTTGGGCTAGCGGCACTGGGCAAAGAGTTGGATCAATTGCTCCGGGGGGCTGAAACCCCGGCACAACTTCTGAAAGGACGCGCCGAAACCCTTGATTTGACCAGACCTTGCGTTATGGGAATCCTTAACGCTACCCCTGATTCTTTCCACGATGGTGGCACCTGCGCCGGAGTCGATGAGTTGTTGCGTCGCGCAGAGGAGCAGGCACGAGGCGGCGTTGATATCTTTGACGTTGGGGGAGAAAGTACCCGCCCCGGCGCTCCGGAGGTTGAGCTGGAAGAAGAGCTCAAGCGAGTTCTGCCTCTGATCGAAGCGTTGAAGCGTGAATTTGACCTGCCTATTTCAGTGGATACTAACAAGGCAGAAGTCGCGCATCGATGTATTGATTCTGGCGCTGCGTTTGTAAATGATATCAGCGGCCTGAAGTTTGACCCGCGTATGGCAGAAGTGGTGGCGCAGACTCAGGCAGGTGTGTTTGTTATGCATACCCCGGCGCGTCCAGAAGTTATGCACAAACACACTAGCTATACCGATCTGCTGGGGGAGGTTATAGCTGAGCTTAAAGGTTCTGTGCAGTTGGCGCGGGATGCTGGGGTTGGGCCTGAATACATTGCTCTTGATCCTGGAGTTGGTTTCGGTAAGGGGCTAAAGGGAAATCTCTGCCTGATTAGGCATTTGCAAGAAATAGTCGCACTTGGATTCCCTGTATTACTCGGCACCTCGAGGAAAAGCTTCATTGGTACGGTGCTTGGACAGGCGGAAACTACGGAGCGTTTGACGGGATCTCTTGCAACGATTGTGTTAGGACTAAACAACGGCGCGAGGATCTTCCGCGTCCACGATGTCGCACCTAGCCGTCAGGCTCTCGACATGGCATGGGCAGTGATAAGTAACCACTAAAGCATTTTTACACCACAGATATTGAGGCACGCATGGGCGAGTTGGAGGAAATCTTAAAGAACAGCAGATGGCTGCTGGATGCCCTTGATGTGGCCCTTGTCGCCTTCATTATTTACCGTATTATCCTCCTTATAAAAGGTACACGCGCTGTTCAGATGGTTGTAGGACTCGCTGTACTTCTTGCGGTGTATGTTGTTTCAGAGCTTACTGGTCTTTATACTCTCCATTGGTTACTCAATAATTTTCTCACCTCGATAGTCCTAGTCATAGTAGTTATTTTCCAGAACGATATCCGCCGTGCACTTATGCACGTAGGACGCAATCCATTTTTTGCCGATGTAACCTACAGTGAAGAAAACCATATCATTGATGAGCTGGTTACCGTTACTGTGAGCTTGGCGAACAAAAAAATAGGCGCTCTGATAGTTATAGAGCGCGAAACTGGTCTGAAAAATTTTCTCGAGATAGGGGTGGAAATTGATGCTAAGGTCTCCTCTGATCTTATCTCTGCCATTTTTCTGCCGCTATCTCCTCTCCATGATGGAGCTCTGGTGCTCCAAAATGGACGCCTTAAACAAGCCGGATGTTTCCTTCCTCTGTCACAGAACCCAGATATCAGCAAACAATTAGGCACTCGCCACCGTGCTGCCATAGGGTTGACTGAACTTGTGGATGCGGTCGTAATTGTGGTGTCGGAAGAAACAGGCAAAATTTCTGTAGCTGTTGGTGGACGCATGACCCGCGGGCTCGATTCCACTTCTTTGCGCCGGATCCTACTACGTCTACTGGATCAGGCGCATACGAAGCGCAAAAGGTAGATAAATGTTAGAGCGTGTACTGACCAATTGGCCTATAAGGCTTCTGTCTCTGGCGTTTGCCACGGTGCTGTGGCTATTTGTAATGGGAGAGCAGGATACGGAAGTGGGATATACTGTCCCCTTGGAAATTAAGAATGTACCCAAAGGGCTGGTCATTGCCAATCAGATCCCCGGACATGTGGATGTGCGTCTTGCGGGTTCGCGCACGTTATTGGCAAACATTCAGGGCTCTGACCTTGAGGTGTCGGTAGATTTGCACGATGCTAAGCCCGGAATCACCACCTTTCGCAGTTTGGATGAACGTCTTAATTTGCCGCGCTCCATTGTGGTGAGCCGCATGTCCCCTTCGTACGTGGATATAAAGATTGAGCGGGTGGTGCAGAAAGAAGTCCCTCTGCAAGTAGTATTTGATGGGACTCCAGCGCCGGGGTTCAGTGTTGTAGAGGTGATGGCCGCGCCTGACGTGGTGACAGTAGAGGGGGCGGAGAGCGAGATGAAGCGGGTAACTGAAGTTGAAACAGAGCCTGTTGATATAAGCGAACTTAAGGCGAGTTTTTCTCTGACAGTATCGTTGAACTATAACGGCATTTATAGCCGTCTGATAAAAGCTAAGACCGCAGAAGTACAGGTGATTATTCGCAAAGATCCAGAAAAAGAACTGGAACCTATGCCGGAATCGGAGTTGGAGCTTGAAAAGCAAGAGGACGTAATTTATGCAGATGATTCCGCATAATCTTTCCCTTTCCGCAGGCGCATCAGCCTGTAATGCTTACATGGATGTAGAGTTTATTTATGACTGAAACAAAAAAGATTTTTGGTACAGACGGGGTTCGGGGGATGGCCAATGTATACCCCATGACCACGGAAGTAGCGATGCAGCTTGGACGGGCACTGGCATATATGTTCAAGGGTCCGAGGAAGCGACGTCGTATAGTAATAGGCAAAGATACCAGATTGTCCGGGTATATGATTGAAAATGCTCTCGCTGCTGGAATTTGCTCTATGGGAGTGGATGTGCAGCTGGTTGGCCCCCTGCCAACTCCCGGTATCGCATTCATAACCCGCTCCATGCGCGCGGATGCAGGTGTGGTTATATCGGCGTCTCACAATGCCTACCAGGATAACGGCATCAAGTGTTTTTGCTCCATGGGGCAGAAACTTGCGGATGCAAAGGAACTCGAACTCGAATCTTTGCTGTTTTCTTCCGAACTCGATGTGTTGCGTCCCACTGCGGCAGAGGTAGGGAAAGCCTATCGAATTGATGACGCCACAGGGCGCTACATAGTGTTCCTCAAGAACGCCTTCCCGCGCAATATGGACCTGCTCGGGATGCGGATCGTCCTCGACTGTGCCAACGGAGCCGCATACAAGGTGGCACCTGCGGTGTTTGAAGAGCTCGGAGCCGAAGTGATCCGTCTGGGGGTATCACCAGACGGGACCAATATTAACGCAGGCTGCGGTTCTCTATATCCTGAGGTTATAGCGCAGGCGGTCAAAGAACATCGAGCGGATGTAGGCATTGCTCTGGATGGAGATGCCGACCGAGTCATCTTTGTGGATGAAAACGGACGCGAAGTTGATGGCGACCATATTATGGCTATCTGTGCCGCATATATGCACGAAAAAGGGGAGCTGGAGCATAACACCCTCGTGACGACAGTGATGAGCAATATGGGGCTAGATATCGCCATGCAGGAACGCGATATCAATGTAGTGAAAACTGCAGTTGGTGATCGCTATGTGCACGAGCAGATGCTCGAGCATGGGTACAACTTCGGTGGCGAGCAATCGGGGCATATGATCTTCTCTGATTACAATACCACCGGAGATGGGACCCTCTCAGCGCTGCAAGTGTTACGCATTATGCGGGAAAAAGATGAACCGCTATCTGAATTAGCGGGAATAATGACAGCCCTGCCACAGGTTCTGCTTAATGTCCGCGTGAACGAGAAAAAAGATATCAGCCAGATCCCTGAAGTTCAGGAAGTGATCTGCAAGTGCGAAGCAGAACTTGGGAACAAAGGACGCCTGCTGATCCGTTACTCCGGGACCGAACCGCTGTTGCGTATTATGCTCGAAGGGCCTACACACGCAAGGATACAGGCTATGGCAGATGAAATTGCCGCACAGGTTATCGAATCGCTAGGAGGACAACAGAAATGCTAGAGCCACGCTTAGGGGTTAATATTGACCATGTAGCTACCATCCGCCAGGCTCGTGGTGGAACTGAACCCGATCCGGTAACTGCAGCAGCTATCGCTGAATTGTCTGGAGCTAATGGTATCACGATACATTTACGCGAAGATCGGCGCCACATCCAGGACCGAGATGTGCGTATTCTGCGACAGACCCTGCAAACACCCATGAATCTGGAGATGGCTGCCACCGCCGAGATGCTGGGTATTGCGTGCGAAATAAAGCCTTACTGTGTCACCCTGGTGCCGGAAAAGCGCCATGAACTCACCACCGAAGGGGGGCTTGATGTGGTGGCGCAAAAAGATTCCCTGCGCGACAGCATAGCTCAATTACACCAGGCCGGAGTTAAGGTTAGTCTGTTTGTTGATCCCTGTCCGAATCAGATTGAATGTGCAGCTACCTTAGGAGTGGAGGCAATTGAGATCCATACCGGAACCTACTGCAACGCATTTAATACTAAAGAGAGCGAAGCTGAACTGGATAAGATTGCTGCCGGCATCGCCCTGGGTCATGCAAGTGGATTGCAGGTTAATGCAGGACATGGACTTAACTACCAGAACGTGCAGGCGGTTGTGGCTCTGGGGGGAATTGCGGAATACAATATTGGTCATAGTATTGTCTCCCGTGCGGTTATGGTAGGGCTTGAACGCGCTGTGCGCGAAATGAAGGCGCTGCTGTGCGACGGTGTATACTAGAGCATCACGGGAGCATCACGGGAGCATCACGGGAGCATCATGGCTGTTGCCGGTTTAGGTACCGACATTGTGCGTGTAGAGCGCTTTGCCGATTTTATTGCGTGCAATAACCGCGGAGTACTCGAACGTCTATTTACGCATGCCGAGTTGGAGTATGCCCTGCCGAGGCGACAGGCCGCGGAGCATCTGGCCGCGCGCTTCGCGGCTAAGGAAGCGTTTCTGAAAGCGCTTGGGACCGGATTACGCGAGGGTTTATCGTGGCACGACATGGAAGTATGCAATAATCACTACGGAGCCCCATCCCTTAAGCTCTCTGGGGAGGCAGAAAAAATGTTTCGCGCACGTGGGCTGCATGCGGTGTTTCTCTCATATTCCCACGAACGCGAATATGCCGTTGCCACGGTGGTGTTGGAGGTGTAATGAAGCTGGTGACCGCAGAACAGATGCGTATGATGGATAATAGTGCCGTTGAAACCTACGGCATCCCTGCCATTGTCCTGATGGAAAATGCCGGCCGCAGCGTGGCTGAGATTGTCCATAAGCGTTACTTCAGTCCAACACTGCAGCGAGCTCTTGTCTTCAGTGGCAAGGGCAACAACGGCGGCGATGGATTTGTAGTTGCTCGCCACCTGCAGATATACGGTTGGGAAGTGCAGGTAGTGGTGCTCGCAGCAGCGGAACAGATCCAGGGTATTGCCGCAGACAACCTCAGGGTGCTACAGCGTTCGGAGATAGAGATTGCCTTTGCGCCCGATGCTGAAACGCTCAACTCCCTGCTTCCAGCTTTAGCGCAAACAAAAACCCTGATTGTAGATGCGATGTTTGGCAATGGTCTTACCTCTGCCATCCGCGGGCACTATCTTGATGCACTACGTTGGATCAATGCCAGCCCTGCTCCGGTAGCGGCGGTAGATATGCCCTCCGGTGTGGAGGCCAACACTGGTGCAATTCTTGGCGAAGCGGTTGAGGCCGATTGTTCTATCAGCTTCGCCTGCGCCAAGGTGGGGCAGGTAAGTGCCCCGGCTTACAGTGTCGGGGGGGAGCTGTTTGTTGCGGATATCGGTATGCCTCGCGTACTGAGTGATTCTGTTGCAGATACCCTTGTGTTTGTAGATGCTGCTGCAGCGCGCCGCCTGCTTCCGTGTCGCCATGACGCTGCACATAAAGGGACGTGTGGACATAGCTTTATTATTGCGGGAACCCCTGGGAAGGGGGGTGCGGCCCAAATGGCTGCGCATGCGTGTGTGCGTAGCGGCAGCGGTTTGGTAACCCTCGCTGTTCCCGCCCAGGTGCAACTCAGCATTGCCGGACATATCCCTGAGGTGATGACCCACGGCGTCTTTGCTGCTGAGGGGTGGACTTCTGCGCTGTTACCCGAACTGAAGCTGTTGTGGCAGGAGTGCAACGTAGTTGCTGTGGGGCCAGGATTGGGACAAGAATCTGCTTGCGTTGAGATGGTGCGGGAGTTGGTCGCGCAATGCTCCGTACCACTGGTTCTTGATGCCGATGCTCTTAACGCACTGGCTTCTGCTCCCGAAATACTTATATCCCGCCCAGCGGGCGCGACCATTGTTACCCCGCATCCTGGCGAAATGGCGCGTCTGTGTGGCATTAGTGTCGCTCAGGTGCAGGCAGAGCGTATCCGCGTCGCGCAGGAATTTGCTGCGCAATATGGAGTTGTTGTTGTCCTTAAGGGGGCGCGCA
>JAVERS010000006.1:0-79848 GCA_034007015.1 Desulfuromonadaceae bacterium | reverse complement strand
CATTGACTAAAATCGCACTCGCCACCCTGATCACCTTGAGCGCAACCTTTCCAGCACTAGCAGCTTCCACTGCGGGACGCGCCGATCACAGCGGCATCTTGGTGTGGACATTCCTAGGCTTCTGCGCCCTGATAGTAGTAGCGCAACTGGTCCCTGCAGTACTGATGGCCTTCGGAATCGTCAAAGGGGTTGTAGGGAGCACAGAGGAAGCGGTCGACAAGGTCTAACTCCACACCTTCCACTCTCAGCAGGGCAGACACTTAATGGCTGCCCTGTTACCTATTCTGCCGTTATAGCGTGCGTGACGCGCGGCGCTTCTAAGGTTTATCATTAAATGACGTTGATGCAGTAAGCCTCATATCTACTTCCTCTGTAGGCACGGGGTTGTTTTTATAGAGATACTCAGACGATTTTGCGCTGGATCTTCAGAAATGAGAATGCCTAGGTTTTGCAGGCAACATTTGAAACAGGGATTACACGGCACAGCATTTAAAAAGAGACAGCGACTCCAACAAACAAAAAAAGCACCCACAGTTTAAACACTGTGGGTGCTTTTAAAATTTGGCTCCCCGGGCTGGACTCGAACCAGCGACAGGGTGATTAACAGTCACCTGCTCTACCTACTGAGCTACCAGGGATCGTACTGTCGCGACAGATGTGGAATATACGGAAGAGCGTGCGTGTTGTCAAGAAATATTTAGCCTCTTATCAACGTGTCGCATACAAAAAAACTACCTCCGTTGCCCCCCTCTTTTCAGATCAAGCAGAATCAGTTTCGCAATAGCTTTTAAGGTTTCAAACACCCCCACTCCAGTCATGGCACAGGCACGGAACTCTGGCACTTTATTGGGGTTCAGATATTTCTGCAGTTCTTCCATGGGGGAGATATTTGGCAGATCCTGCTTATTGTACTGCATCACAAAGGGCATGTTATCCAAATCGTAGCCATGTTCAGCCAGATTGTCGCGCAGGTTTTCCAGGCTTTCTATGTTCGCATCCATGCGCTCTTCCTGTGAATCTGCAACAAACACCACGCCATCTACCCCTTTGAGGATCAATTTGCGTGATGCATCGTAAAACACCTGGCCCGGGACGGTATATAGGTGAAAGCGGGTTTTAAACCCACGCACCTCTCCCAACGCAAGGGGGAGAAAATCAAAAAACAAGGTGCGCTCAGTTTCAGTTGCGAGGGATATCATCTTCCCCTTCGATTCCGGCGCGGTCTTCTGATACACATACTGCAGATTAGTGGTTTTGCCACACAATCCGGGACCGTAGTACACAATCTTGCAGTTTATTTCGCGCGAAGCGTGATTTATAAACGACATGGCATTCCCTTAGTTAAACAAATTGTCTATGTCGTCATCGGTAATTTCAGCGAACGGATTGGGGCTTTGACCATCCCTGCCCTTCTGTTCCTGTCGTGTTGCGATGGCTTCAAACACCTGAGTAAGAGCGTTGCTGGCGCGTTTTACCCGGAGCCGTACCAACCCCAGAGAACTATTGGTATCGAATATAACCACCAAGATTACCCTACCGGCGACAATGGAAAGATGGATACTCTCGTTTTTTCCTTCATGAAACTGGATGGAAAACTCTTTTTCGCCAATCAGCTTTGCGAGTCCTCCTGTAGTGGCGATATTCCCTGCCGTAAGGGATGCAAGGCTGGTAATATCCAAGCCGGAAACCTCGCCGATTGAGGTTATCATCTGTCCGTTTTTGTCTACCAGAAAAATCGCTTTGGCGTGCGCTGCTTTGAGAAGATGGGCAATAATTTCATCTATCTGAGCTATCTCTTCATCGTAGAGCTCAAAAGTTGACTGGACACCAAACATGAAGTTCTCCCGCGGGAAGTGATCGACGACCTGAACACAACAGGCGTAGACTTGCTCTGTTACAATAAGTGCGCTGAAAGCACCCATCTCTTATATCATCCACCCCAACTACACGCAAGGGTTAGAAAAACGCACACACTGCCGCATAAAACAACAAGGCTCCCGCCACACACAGGTGCGGCGGGAGCCTTGTCAGGGTTATGCCAGTTAAAGCAGCTAATGCAACTAGTTATTATTTTTCTTCCGTACCACAATCAGGATCCATAGCAGCCAATTTCTTGTACAGCCCATACCGTGCGGCGGTTTCCTTGGTTGCTTGTGCCATCAGCTTCTTTGCCACTTCAGGCTGACTTTTCTTGAGAACGCGGAAGCGGTTTTCGCTGTAGGCAAAGTCCTCGAAGGTGATGCTTGGATCTTTGCTGTCGAGCTGGAGCGGATTCTTGCCTTGATCAGTAAGACGCGGATCAAAGCGGAACAACGGCCAGTGCCCTGAGTTTACTGCATTTTTACATGCTTCAATGGCGCTGGTCATGTTGATGCCGTGGGCAATACAGTGGCTGTAGGCAATTATGAGTGACGGACCGTCGTACGCTTCCGCTTCAATGAATGCCTTCACACACTGGGCTGGATTCGCAAGCGACACCTTAGCTACATAAATGTTGCCATAGGTCATGCTTATCATTCCCAGGTCTTTCTTGCCCTGACGTTTACCCCCTGCAGCAAACTGCGCTACCGCTCCCATTGGAGTGGCTTTGGAAGCCTGACCACCGGTGTTGGAGTACACTTCAGTATCTAGAACAAGGGCGTTGATGTTCTCGCCAGAAGCGAGGACATGATCGAGTCCGCCATAACCGATATCGTAGGCCCAGCCATCACCACCGACAATCCAGACAGATTTCTCTACCAGATAGTCAGCCACAGAGAGCAACTGCTTAGAATCAGCATCCGGGCACTGCTCCAGCCCTTGCTTGAGCTTTGCAACCCGAGCGCGCTGCTCTTCGATCCCCTGTTGTGTGCTTTGGTCCGCACTTTGGATCTGCTTGATGAGATCTGCGTACTCGCCACCGGCCTTACACAGTTGCGCAGAAGCCCTGTCGAGAAGCTCAAGGGCATATTCGTTGAACTTATCCACCGTCAGGCGCATGCCGTAGCCAAACTCGGCATTGTCCTCAAACAAGGAGTTACTCCACGCCGGACCGAGACCATCTTTGCGTGTGGTCCACGGAGTAGTGGGGAGGTTCCCGCCATAAATGGAGGAACATCCGGTAGCGTTGGCAATCAGAGCACGATCGCCAAAGAGCTGGGACAGCAGCTTCACGAACGGGGTCTCACCACAACCGGCACATGCGCCGGAGAACTCAAAGGTGGGCGCAATAAACTGGCTCCCCTTGAGGGTATGGCGCTTGATGGTATTCTCGTCGACATCGGGCAGTTCAAGGAAGAAATCCCAGTTTTTCGCTTCCTGCTCACGCAGAGGCGCCTGGAAGGTCATGTTGATCGCTTTTTTGCCCTCCTCTTCCTTACTCTTCGCCGGGCAGTTGTACACACATGCGCCACAACCCGTACAGTCTTCTGGGGCTACCTGCAGGGTGAACTTCTTGCCGGAGAACTCCTTACCCTTCGCATCCACGGACTTGAAGGTTTCAGGTGCGCCATTGAGACATTCAGCATCATATACCTTCATCCGGATTGTTGCGTGAGGGCAAACAAAGGAGCAGATACCACACTGGATACACAGATCCGTCTCCCATACCGGGATATTCACGGCAATGTTACGTTTTTCGTATTTAGCGGTACCAACGGGGAATGTTCCATCACACGGCATCGCAGAAACAGGCAGATCCTGCCCTTTGGCCTCAATTATCGCCGCGGTGGTGTTCTTAACAAACTCTGGCGCATCCCCTTCGATCGCACCATGGATACGCAGCTTACTATCTACTGCACCAGGGGTAACTTCGGCGATGCTATCAAGTGCGCGGTCAACAGCTTCCTTGTTCATGTTGACCACCTTTTCACCCGCTTTGCTGTAGGAGGCCACAATAGCATCTTTGATCTCCGCTACCACAGTATCTAGCGGGATGATGTTGGCGATTTTAAAGAACGCCGTCTGCATAATGACGTTGATCCGGGGTCCAAGACCGATCTCTTCGCCCAATCGGATGCCATCAATAACATAAAACTTCAGCTCTTTATCTACGATGTACTGCTGCACTTCCTTGGGGATATTATCCCACGCCTCATCTTTACCGTAGGGGCAGTTGAGGAGGAAGGTTCCCCCTTTCTTGAGGTACTTAAGCATGTCGTACTTTTCCAGGAAGGAGAAGTTATGGCATGCAAGGAAATCGGCACTGTCGATAAGGTACGGAGACTTTATAGGCTTTTGTCCAAAGCGCAGATGACTGGTGGTCATACTGCCAGCTTTTTTAGAGTCGTATACAAAGTAGGCCTGCACGTTGTTATCTGTGGTTTCGCCGATGATCTTGATGGAGTTTTTGTTCGCCCCAACAGTACCGTCAGACCCTAGCCCATAGAACATCGCCGCATAACCTTCAGTGGGAACCCGGAAATTGGGATCGAAATCGAGGCTGTTGCCAGTGACATCATCCTCAATCCCCACCACAAAGCGATTCTTCGGTTCCGCCGCGCGGAGGTTGTCAAACACCGCCTGCACCATGGCAGGGGTGAACTCATAAGAGCCAAGACCGAAGCGCCCGCCGACAATGCGAGGATAGCCCTGCCCAGGATAGATCTTGGCTTCCATAGCCTCGCCAATGGCGGTGCGGACTATCTGGTACAGTGGCTCGCCGGTGGAACCTGGCTCTTTAGTGCGATCAAGTACCGCAATGTTTTTAACGGTCTTGGGCATTGCCTCAACGAAAGCCTTGGTCGGGAACGGCAAAAATAGACGCACCTTAAGCAACCCAACCTTCTTACCCTGAGACACCTGATATTCAACCAGTTCTTCAACCGTATCGGCACCAGAACCCATCACCACAATTACATCTTCTGCATCTGCGGCACCAACATAGTCAACCAAGTGATACTGACGTCCAACCAACTTGGCGAGCTTGTCCATCTCTTCCTGTAGTACCTCTGGTACTGATTCGTAAAACTTGGTCACGGTTTCACGCCCCTGGAAGTACACATCGGGGTTTTGCGCGGTGCCGCGGAGTACAGGCTGATCGGGAGTGAGGGCACGTGCCTTGTGTGCGCGCACCAACTCGTCGTCGATCATCGCCTTCATATCTTCCATACTTAACTCTTCAATCTTCTGCACCTCATGGGAGGTACGGAAGCCGTCGAAGTAGTGGAGAAATGGGATGCGGGTGCGCAGCGTAGCTGACTGTGCGAGGAGGGCAAAGTCCATAACCTCCTGAACCGTGTTGGAACATAGCATCGCCCATCCACACGCACGACACGCCATCACATCGGAGTGATCACCAAAAATGGACAGCGCCTGTGCAGAGATGGAACGCGCTGACACATGAAACACTGTGGGGGTGAGTTCACCGGCGATTTTATACATATTGGGGATCATCAACAGAAGCCCCTGCGATGCGGTAAAGGTGGTGGTTAAAGCACCGGCCTGCAGAGCACCATGCACCGCACCAGCCGCGCCACCTTCAGACTGCATCTCAACTACCTTGGGAACAGTACCCCAGATATTCTTCTCTCCGGCTGCACTTTTAGCATCGGAAATTTCGCCCATTACAGACGATGGAGTTATAGGGTAGATTGCCACCACCTCGTTGGTCGCATGTGCGACATGAGCCGCGGCGGTGTTGCCGTCGATGTTTACCATCTTACGCGCCATGTTTTGTTCCTCCTGTGTTTAATAAAGTCAAACAGCGGATGGCGTTATCACCACCCTATTTTTGATATGTAACACCCACCTGCTCATTCAGATAATCAGGCATGGCTATGAAAAACTGATCTAGGTCTTGCCAGATTCTTGGGATAGACGTGAACACTACATTTGCTGGCGCCTAGCAATGGCACCGCTCAGGGTAGCTGCATCCAGATATTCAAGATCCCCCCCCATGGGAATCCCATGCGCAAGGCGCGATACTTTGATCCCCAGAGGATGTATAATTTTACTCAGATACAGAGCGGTAGCCTCCCCTTCCATGGAAAAATTGGTGGCTACAAGAACTTCTTCAACCCCACCTTGCCCTAAACGCTCGAGCAAATGAGGGATACGCAGATCATCGGGACCTATTCCGTCAAGGGGGGAAAGCACCCCATGCAGCACATGATAAAGGCCATGATAATCGTGCCCCCGCTCTATGGCGAGCAGATCCTGCGGCTGTTCCACCACACAGATCATGGCTGTATCACGCTCTGGAGCGCGACATATCGGACATGGGTCACTTTCAGTAATATTAAAGCACCGGGTACACAAATGTACGTTGTGTTTAACGTCGCGCAATGCCTGCGCAAGCTCGGTCACATCGTGCTGGGGTTGCTGCAGCACAAAAAATGCCAAGCGGGTAGCGGTTTTACGCCCGATGCCAGGCAACTTGCACAATTGCTCAATCAGTCGCCCCAATGAAGGAGTAGATTCTAACATGAAGCCCTCAAAAAAAACAATACGTTAAAATGGTGTTTTATTTTTTCACTCTGGTAGAAATTTTTTTCGTATGCTTTAAAAAACACCCTCTTACATCCATACAATAAAGCCACCGACGCTTGTGGCGCCGATGGCTTTATTGGAGGGTGCTTAGGTTTCACAAGACTAGAATAATCCCGGTATATTGAGACCACCGGTAAGCTTAGACATTTCGCTTTGGACCATCTCCTGGCTTTTGCGAATCCCCTCATTTACCGCCACCATGATGAGATCTTGGAGCATATCCACATCCTGTGGATCAACGGCATCGGGCTCAAGGGTAATCCCGAGCAATTGCTGCTTCCCACTCACCCGCACCGTAACCATTCCTCCACCGGCGCTGGCCTCCACTTCGCGGCTCTCCAACTCTTTCTGCATCTCTTCCATCTTGCGCTGCATCTGCTGCGCCTGCCTCATCATGTTGCCCATACCTTTAGCCATCTCTGTTCTCCTTCAAAATACTGTTATTATGAATAATTGCATATTCACCATCTACTGACGCTAGAAAATTGTGGTGCCCATGGAAATGGCATCTGCCGTCATGGGCGGTACAAAGTAACCTGTGGAATGGGCGCCCCAAACCCCATTGTGCAGATATAGATTGATTTATACATACCCTTTATCGTTTGGGATCACTGCCACAACTTCGCCCGCAAAAATCTCCACCGCCTTGCGCACAATAGGATGATTAACCGCATCTTCGCGCAAACGCCGCGAGCGATCACTTTCCAGCTGTTGTTTATTCTGTTGCAATGATGGAGGAGCTTCTCGTGCTTCAAGCCCCTCCACTTTAATCGTTATTTTTTCCCCCAGCAGCATCTGCGTAAGTTCACATATTTTCGCCTGGGTTTCTTTGTCTTTAAGTTGTTGGAGCAAAAACGAGCCCTTGGTTGCGCCCAAGCGCAGTAGCGGGGGTGCAAGCTCAAGCAAGCTCACATTATCCAACAGAGCGCCGATGCGCGCATTCTTTTTCCCTATCTGTTGAACCAGTTCCGCCCAGCCGAGAGGAGACGCGGGAGAGGGGCTTGCTCCGCCATCTTGAAAGGTACCACCCCCACCTGTGTTTTGCTGTGTGTAATCCTTTGTCCCCTCTTTTGGCTGCTGCGCCCTCTGCACATGCTGATCCCCATAGTGCTCTTCCTCAACGCGAGGATGCAGTGAGGCTGGCGCAGGTGCAAATACTCCAGCCCCATACTCATCTTCCGGCGGTGGAGGCGCAATACTCTGCAGGGATCCACTGGCGCTTGGCGCTACTGCAGGTGGTTGCACGGAAGGGGCACCACGCAAAGAGGCACTTGCTGCTGAATCGCCGCTGTGGGTTCCACGCCCGGATGTTGGGTTGTCAAGGCGTTCGAGCATGCGTACCAGATCCTCGACCTTGCGTGCGGGGGGGAGGGTTGCGGCACGCACCAGTGCCATCTCCACCAACAGACGCGGATAGGCTGACGCAGATAGTTCGGACTCCACCTTGATCAACATGCTCAACAAACGCTGCCACTCTTCCACATCCCCGAGCTTCGCCAGACGTGTAAACTCAGCGAATTCATCTTCACTGATGCCAAGCTGCAGCTGCGCATCGTCTACAACTTGCGCCAAGATAAGGGTCCGTACGCTCTCCACCAAGTCTTGGCAGAAGGTGCGAAATGAGTGCCCCAGCTCATCCACGCGCCGCACTACTTCAAACACCATGGCAGGCTGGCGTTGCATACAGGCTTCAAGAATATCCACCACCAGACGTCGGTCCACCACCCCCAGTAGCGCCATAACATCGGCATCTTCAACCTTATCTGGGCAAAATGCCAGCACCTGATCGAAGGTAGAAAGACTGTCACGCATACTCCCGCCACCTGCCTGGGCAAGCATGCGCAAAGAACTGGTAGAGATATCGATCTGTTCTGCCTGGGCGATACGTTCCAGCTGTTGGGTAACTTTTGTCTGGGAGATTTTGCGAAAATCGTAACGCTGACAACGCGAGAGTATCGTCACCGGAATCTTGTGCGGTTCGGTGGTGGCAAAAATGAATTTTACGTGTGCGGGCGGCTCTTCGAGAACCTTGAGAAGGGCGTTGAATGCTGGAATTGAAAGCATGTGTACTTCATCGATGATAATCACTTTATAGGGTGCACTTGCGGGCATATAGCGCACCATATCACGCAATTCGCGCACATTTTCCACCCCGTTATTCGAGGCCCCATCTATCTCAATGACATCATCGTGCTGATTTGCGGCAACCTCCATACACGATTCGCAAGCGTTGCAGGGTTCTGCTCCCTGCCGTGCGCGACAGTTGAGCGCTTTCGCTAAAATTCTTGCGGCGGAAGTTTTACCTACACCACGCGCACCGGTAAACACAAACGCATGGTGGATCCGTCCACCGAGGATAGCGTTAGTAAGGGTGCGGCTCACATGCTCCTGACCGACAAGGTCGGCAAATAGAGCCGGGCGCCATTTAAGTGCTAATACTTGATATGACATATACTACAACTAAAATGAGGTATTGATTGTGTTAGGCATTATGAACTTCTGCGTGGTGCACTCCCGCCAGAACGGGGCAACCCTGCGACTCACGCACGTACCCAGAAGACTCAGCGCATGTTAGCGCAACATACATAGAAAGGTACAGGGATAAAACCCCCGCATAAAAGACTTGCCGCCACAAGTGACGGCCAGGTTTGTCCGCGGCACACCGACTGCGTCACTACCGCTGCTCCCTTCCGGGCCTGACGGGATTTGCGACCGCCTGTTGCGCGGGACCTGACCGTCACTTATGACGGCAAATATAAAAACCCGCCTTCCAAAGACGCGGGTCAGCGTTCTTGTGTGTTTCTTACTAAATGGCTTAAGAGGGAGGGATTCGCCTACTCCCGCGCCAACATCACGTTGGCTTCTGCGTAGGCTCCTCTGCGCTCGCTGACGCGGACCTCCTGTCCACTTATCCGACATTCAGTCGGCGCTTCGCTCCGCTTCGAATCCCGGGGAAGCTGTATTCTTATATAAATGGCGGAGAGGGAGGGATTCGCCTACTCCCGCGCCAACATCACGTTGGCTTCTGCGTAGGCTCCCCTGCGCTCGCTGACGCGGACCTCCTGTCCGCTTATCCGACATTCAGTCGGCGCTTCGCTCCGCTTCGAATCCCGGGGAAGCTGTATTCTTATATAAATGGCGGAGAGGGAGGGATTCGAACCCTCGGTACCTTGCGGTACACACGCTTTCCAGGCGAGCACCTTCAACCACTCGGTCACCTCTCCGTACTCGGCGCAGAATAGTACACAGCATAACCCTAACTGTAAAGCAATTTCTTATGTTCCCAAGAACCAAGAGCGTTACCACAGCTGCGCGACGATGTTGTGCAACTCTTGGCGCTTTATCGGCTTCGCCAGACAGGCATCAGCGCCGGCGGCAGCCATTTTATTTTGCACATCGATTTCATCTGCCGCACTGATCCCCACCAGCATTATCTTTTTGTTGTGTGGTTGCGCTTCAGCGCGTATGCGCCGCATGGTTTCAGCCCCGTCTATCCCTGGCGTCTGATAATCAATCAGTACCAAGTCAAAAGATTCTTCCCGACAGGCCTGAATCGCTGCGTATCCGTTGAGCACATCGGTAACCTTGGCTCCGGTTTCCTGGAGTACCGCGCGGAACAGCGCGGCACTGTGCAAATCATCTTCTACAATAAGGACGCGCTTTCCTGGAGCTGGCAGCAATGGCGAGGTTACCATTGTCGAAGAAACATCCCTTAACTCTGGCTGCATCTTTATTTTAGCGGTTTGCATAACTATCTGCAGCGGCACCCGGAAACTAAACTCGCTCCCCCCCTCAGGACGTGGAGACGCGGCGATGCTGCCTCCCATCCTGGTTACAATCCCTTTGCAGATTGCCAGCCCCAGTCCAGTCCCACCGTACTTGCGTGTCGTGGAGCTATCCGCTTGAGAAAACCCATCAAACAAACACGCGCTGTCCACCCCGCAGATCCCTATGCCAGTATCTTTTACCGCAACAGCCAGCGTACACATATCTTCTGCATCTGTTTCGGCATATGGTGCCAGCGCAAAGGAGATCTCAATGGAGCCGCGCTCGGTAAACTTAACCGCATTCCCCACAAGATTTAACAACACCTGGCGCAAGCGATACTGATCCCCGATCAACACTGGGGGGATATCTGGAGCAAAACTTGTGCTGATATGAATGTTTTTTTCCGCGGCACTCAAACTAAATGTTCGCACCACCGGCTCAGGCAGATCGCGCACACAGAAAGGCAGCAGCTCCAATTCGATCTTGTCTGCCTCGAGTTTGGAAAAGTCGAGAACATCATTGACCAGTTCCAACAGTGAACGTGTTGCAGAATCTGCCATCTCCAGATATCTGCTCTGTTCTGGGGTTGCACTTTCCATAGCCTGCTGCAAAGCCGCCATAATCACGGTCATTGGGGTGCGCAATTCGTGGCTCACCAGCGCAAGAAATTCTCCCTTTGCGTGGCTGGCACGCTCAGCATCATCTTTAGCGTCACGCAGCGCTTGCACCATGCGCAAACGCTGGAGGCGTTGCCACGCTCCCTGAAGCAATAACCCAAGCTGGCGTGCATCGCCACGATCGTAGGGATCATTTTTATCTGCAACCATGACACAAGCCACTACTGCGTCTTTAACCACCAGCGGCACCACCAGACACCGCTTAATCCCTGGCGGATGCGGGATTTTAATATTTTCGGAGTCATTGCACCAGCGCGATCTCCGTGGCACCTGTTTAAGCAACTGTCCCTCCCAACTGGAAGCGGCATAATCGCTGGCACGTGGCTGCAAAACACCTTCAGTATCTGCATAGGCTAAGATCCCACCCTTGCTCCCAGTGAGGGAGCAACATTGCTGCAACAGATAGAGGCATAGTTGCTCCTCATCGGGATCAGTCATCTGCTGCAGTCGCAACAGAATTTCGAGACGCAACTCATCCTGCCTAATTAAACGGTTAGTCTGCTGCCAAGCTGTCACATTTATACATGTGGCTAGACAAAGGGGCTCATCATGCAGCACAAAGGGATCAAGGTAGACCTCCAAAAACACCTCTTCGTCTTCATTATCGCGTAAATTGACCTCTAGATAGTTACTCCGTCGTGCTGTGATGGTATCGGAAATCAGATCCAGATACCTAGCCGCCAGCTCGGGTTCATATATCCTAGTACTAAACGGCAGAGCCTTCAGCCTTGCTAAACTGCAATTATACATCTCACATGCGGCGCGATTCGCATCTATCAGGGTACCGTCGGCGCGAAAAAGCAAAAACAGATTTGACGAACGCTCAAAAATAGCCCGGTAGTGTTCTTCACTCTCGCGCAAGGCGCGCTCTTTCTCACGCCGTACAGTGACATCGCGCATATTGAGCAATATCGCAGCACGTCCATCTATCTTAACTTTCTGTGCCGACACTTCAGCATCGCGCACCTCTTCATGGCGCAGGTATTTCCAGTCAAACACGCGGCGCATCTGCCCCCCAGACCAGTGCATCCGCTGCGATAGCACCTCTCTCGATGCTTGCCCCCCCTCTTGCTGCAGAGGAGACAGATCAAGCAAACTCTGCCCCTTGAGATCTTGTGCGGGAAAACCCAGAATCAGACCTGCGCGCGCATTCGCTTCTAGAATCATACCCCCACGAAGAAGCAGCACCGCATCCGCAGTGTTGTTGAACAAGGTACGATAGCGGTGTTCACTGTGGAGAAGTTTTTGCACCACTAAACGCCGAAACAGGATAGCAATTCTCAGGGCGATGCCAATAGCCAGCAGCAGGAGAAGCAGTGCCCACCAACCCACCTCTCCCTGCAGGGTTAGATGCAGTAACGCTGCAACAAAACCGCCAGTGATAGCGAGTCCGATACCGAGTGCCACGGCTAAGAGAAAAGCTATTTTATTCCGTTCGGAAAACACATCAACCTCAATTGGAGCATTAAAGCAGGTAAGCAGAACCAAGGCCTACTTGCGCGGCAAGGCAGAGGGAAGCTGGCGCTGCTTGCGCCGCCGCTGGCGCACTGAGGCAAAGAAATCTGACAGTAACGTGCCACATGCGGCCCCCCTGATCCCAGCGCGCACCTCAACTTTATGGTTGAACCGCGCATCTGTAGACAAATCGTAGATAGAGCCCACTGCACCGGCACGGGGATCATGTGCACCAAACACCAAGGTTGGGACACGCGCCAGAATGATCGCTCCCATACACATTACACAGGGCTCAAGGGTTACATATAGGGTGGTATCGAGCAAACGCCATGACTCCAAGCGCTGGGCAGCTTGACGCAGAACCATTAGCTCGGCATGTGCAGTGGGGTCCTGCCAGGTCTCGCGCCTATTTCCAGCGGCGGCAAGCAACCTCCCATCTCCACTCACCAGCACTGCTCCGATGGGAACTTCACCCAGAGCCTGTGCCTTTTTGGCCTGCTCCAACGCTATATCCATAAAATAAAAATCGCGTTGCTCTTTCTCTTCAGCTATATCCAGCGGGACCATAAGCGTATCTATTTCGTTGACTTGTGTTGTTAAAACAATAGTATGTAGAGTTCTGATAGCAGAGAACTTAAAGGATAGCAATCACTTCCCTAGAGATCTTAAGCGTAAACAATTCTTCAACTATTCTGCGCCTAAGACTTATTCTGCTCTGTAGCGTTATGCCAATTCGCAAACATCCCATCCTTACAGACTGGTTCAATTAAATACCATGAGTGAATCAACGACCATCCCCTTGGGGAAACAAACCCAATATCCCGTCACCTATGACCCGAGACAGCTATATCCAGTGCCACGTGCGCCGAAACGCGCGGAACTTGGGCTCGAAACGAAACTCCCTTTTTCTGGCGAAGATCTGTGGAACGGGTATGAAATTTCGTGGCTGAACCCCAAGGGGAAACCAATTGCCGCTCTGGGGCAATTTCGCTTTCCGTGCACTTCCATCAACATTGTGGAATCAAAATCCTTCAAACTCTACCTTAACTCCTTCAACCAAAGTAGGTTTGAATCCTGTGCCCAGGTATCCGCTATGATGGAGCGCGATCTAAGCTCTGCCACTGGGGCTCCGGTTGGAGTAAAGCTCTACCCTGGTGCCAGCCTCAACAAAACACCCCCCAACTGGAACATCACCACCCTGCCAGGAACCTGTATTGATCACCTGGATATTGAGATTGACTGCTACCACGCCGACCCAACCCTCCTGGACACCAACCCCGGTGCGCATACGGCGTCCGCCATTGTTAGCGAAACGCTCTACAGCCACCTGCTTAAAAGCAACTGCCTTATCACCTCGCAGCCAGACTGGGCGAGCATTTGGATTCAATATAAGGGGCGCGCCCTCGATCACGCCGCACTGCTACGCTACCTCATTTCGTTTCGACAACATAACGAGTTTCACGAACAATGTGTGGAACGAATTTTCACCGCCTTGTGGCGCCACTACAAGCTTCAAAGCCTGAGCGTATATGCGCGCTACACCCGCCGCGGGGGGCTGGATATCAACCCCTGGCGCAGTACCGAAACCGCCAGCGCACCTGACTGGCGTCTGGTACGCCAATAAAAAAAGACGGACCCTCGGGTCCGTCTTTTTGCTCTAGGTTGCAAAGCTTAAGTTACTTGCCTGCCATAATCGCTTCCACATCGGCAGCCACATCACCGATCGGCTTAATATCAAATTTATCCACCAGCACCTTCGCCACATTGGGAGAAAGAAATGCAGGTAGAGTGGGACCAAGGCGGATCCCCTTAACTCCGAGAGAGAGGAGCGCAAGAAGAACGATAACCGCTTTCTGCTCATACCACGCAATATCGTAGGAGATGGGCAGATCGTTAATATCGTCGAGCTCAAACACCTCTTTCAGCTTCAGCGCGATATACGCCAGCGAGTAAGAGTCGTTACACTGTCCCGCGTCGAGGACACGTGGAATCCCGCCGATATCCCCAAGGTTGAGCTTATTGTAGCGATACTTAGCACATCCAGCAGTCATGATAACGGTATCTTGCGGCAGCGCCTGCGCCACTTCGGTGAAATAATTACGGGTAGTATGACGTCCGTCACACCCGGCCATAACTACGAAGCGCTTAATTGCGCCACTCTTCACCGCGTCCACCACCTTGTCCGCCAGTGCCAGCACCTGTGCGTGGGCAAAACCACCCACAATCTCCCCCTGCTCCAACTCTTGCGGCGGCGCGCAAGTTTTTGCCTGGGCAATAACGGCACTAAAGTCCTTCTCCCCCCCAGCAGCACGCTCGGGGATATGTTTAACCTCAGGGTAACCAGCCATCCCCGTGGTGTAGATCCGATCTTTATACGCATCCTTCACCGGAGTGATGCAGTTAGTGGTCATCACGATGGGGCCATTAAAAGAGGCGAACTCCTTGTCTTGCTTCCACCAAGCGTTGCCGTAGTTGCCTACAAAGTGGGCATATTTCTTAAACGCTGGATAGTAGTGCGCCGGAAGCATCTCACTATGGGTATACACATCCACCCCAGTGCCCTCGGTCTGCTTTAATAGCTCCTCCATATCCTTCATATCGTGCCCAGAGATGAGGATCCCGGGATTTTTACCCACACCCAGATTAACTGTAGTGATTTCTGGATTGCCATAGCAGCTAGTGTTTGCCTCGTCGAGCAGAGCCATCGCAGTAACGCCAAACTCGCCGCACTTCAACACCCAGCCGGTCATCTCATCAACACTCAGCTCATCTGTGGTGGAAGCCAGCGCATCAAGGATAAAGGCATAAAGATCATCTTTTTCATACCCAAGAACCGCAGCATGATCGGTATAGGCGCATATCCCCTTCACCCCATAGATGAGCAGTTCACGCAGAGAACGCACATCTTCGTTGGGCTGCGACAACACCCCAACCTCTTTCGCCTTGGCAGCAAAGTCGGCTTCCGAACCACTCCAAGTCACACAATCGGGTCCTGTGCTCATCCCAACTTTCTGCTTAAGCGCCTCACGGCGCTGCAACGCTTCTTTAATCAGGGCAGTGATACGTGCATTGTCGAAGTTGGCATTGGTAATGGTGGCAAACATTGCCTGCGTCACAAACAGACCAGTATCGGCACTATCTTTGTCTTGCTTGCGCACTTCTCGATCGGCAACCGCCAGCCCCTTGAGGATAAAAACCAGCAGATCTTGCAGACCTGCGGTAGATTCTTCCTTGCCACACACCCCTTTAATGGTGCAACCGGTTCCCTTCGCAGTTTCCTGACATTGATAACAAAACATGCTCATTGTGTTTCTCCTTCTACATTTAAGGTTAAACGTGCAAAACCTGTGTCCAGCACAGATTGATAAAGACCTCGAACCATTGAAGTTAACCGAACATGCCACACCAACAAACAAATAAACTTGATGGATATCAAAAACAGGCAAAAACAGGCAGAAACATTATAGGGGGAGAAAATTCTCTCCACTAAGAAACGTCGCCCAGAAAAAACCCCAGCGCCATTACACAGCCTACCGTAACTATAAACCTACGCAACAGCGGTGGCGAAATATGATAAGAAACTGCCGCCCCCACGTACCCGCCCGCAACTGCTGTGAGCGCAAGCAGCAGCAAGTGCGAACCGTCTAGCACTCCGCCAGCCGCATAGACCAGCACCGCAACAGCAGTCAACAACGCAGACACAACATTCTTCAGGCCGTTCATCCCATGTAGATTGGTCTGCCCCAGCAACCCAAAGACCGCAAGGAGTATAATCCCCAGTCCGCCATTGAAATAACCGCCGTAGACACACACGGCAAACAACGCCCCACCCGCAACCACGCCGTTAAAGCGTGAAGCAGCACCTTGTGTTGCCGCAACCCGTTTGCGCCCTAAAATCCTTGGACCAACGACAAACGCAGCGGTAGCAAGCAAAATCAGCCAGGGGATCAGGCGCGCAAAAACCTGCTCGCTTGTTTGCAGCAGAATAGCTGCACCAACGCACCCCCCTGCGACCGAGATGAGAGTAACACCCAAGGCACTTAACCCTGTGGGAAGTTCGATATCGCGGCGGAAACGCCATGCGCTTGCGATATATCCCGGCAGAAATGCGGCGGTACCGGTTGCGTTAGCTGCTACAGGCGGCACACCCACAAAAACCAGCACCGGCAGGGTGATGAAGCTGCCCCCACCCGCCACAGCATTTAACGCTCCCCCAAGAAAGCCAGCTAATCCTATCAGCACCCAATCCATTTAATGCACCGCTCCCCCTTTGTCAGCTCGAACTTGGTTCAGGATCGCCCCGAAAATGGGATTGCGCCTTAAGCTCGCAATAACACGGTGACCTCTGCGTCAGCTTCGATAAAACAACGCCCTACAACATCCATTAGCGTTTTCATCAGCCCCTGTGATTCCCAGTACCTTTGGGCAAACCAAAAAAACCCCGGCACACAAGTCTATGACTTTTGTGCCGGGGTTTGACCGGTTAATTAGTAACCGCCGCCGAGAGAGCGCAAGATCTCGGGATCTTCCTCATCTTGTGCGAGGATTAAGTGACAGGTGTCACAATTCATTGAAATAACCTCTCCGCTTTCTGTTTCATGCATGTCGTTGTGACAACGCACACAGCCGACGGAGAAATCAAAATCCTCGGTATGTCCAATATGGTTAGTGTAAGTATTCCACTTGACGTTCATCGCAGGGAAAACGTTTTCACGGTACGCCTCCTGGATACCAGCAATCGCCATTTGCAGGTCTTCGGGGCTATCCTCGCCAATTTCAGGATAATTCTGTGTGTACCAGCTGCTTAGATCCGCTGCAATGCGCGCCCTGGCTTCATCCTGACTGGTATATTCTTGCTGCACAACTTCCATGGCTTTTTTCTTTATGAAGGGGATTGTCGCGGGGATCTTCCCTTCAAGAATCTTGTTGTCTATGGCGCGCCCCGGCGGCAGGTAAATATGCGTTGGACGGTTGTGACAGTCTATGCAGTCCATTTCCCGCACCTCTGCATACCCTATGTCCGCGTCTGTCCGGGCGCGAAAAATCTTTTCGGTCCCGTCTGCTTGCTGAAGAATCACCTCCGGGATTTCTGTACGTTCCCAGTCGGTCGCTTTATAGGTAATCTTGTTTTCCGGCGCCACATGCCAGTGAATCCCTTTGGCACTGGTAGTGCGTTCCCCCGCCGAACCTATCTTCATCATCAGGACGCTCTGGACATGAGTATTTTCTTCATCAGTCAGAAACTTGTCACGAATCACAAGTTTATCACCATGGAACTTTTCCGGACGATGGCACTCCTCACAGGTGTCGCGAGCAGGGCGAAGTCCGTGCACTGGCGTTTTGATCGGCTTAGGATATGTGTCGAAGGCTACAGCGGCCAACTGGCGCGCTCCGGAAATCTTCGACTTGACAAACCATGTCGCCCCAGACCCGATATGACATTCGACACAATCAACCCGGGAGTGGGGGGAGTTCTGGTACGCAGTATATTCAGGAGCCATCACAGTGTGGCAGAATTTCCCGCAGAAGGCGTTGGATTCCATGTAATGGTACCCGCGGTAGGCGAGCAAGGAGATGACGAAAAGGCTGATCCCAGCTAAAAACACTGTGAAGAAGATTAGCCTGCGCATTTTGTTGAACTTGGTGGGATCGGTAAAAAAGTCACGCAGATACTCTTGCGTGAAGAGGCGCACATCTTCTTTTCCTTTAAAAAAGAACAGACCAAGAAAAACCAGAACTAACCCACCAATAAATGTCGGACCAAGCACCATATAGATCAGGGCGCCGATGTACGTATTGTCTATATGGGCGATCAAGTCGTAGAGAATAGCCACAAAAAGCAATGGAAATACGACAGTCACAAGCACCGCTCCGACAAGAGAGACGCGACTGCGCGCGATTCCGCGCGTAAAAGCTGAAACGATGCCGGCTAGTTTTTTCATTCTATGCCCCCTTTTTGGTTTATCAA
Source organism: Desulfuromonadaceae bacterium (assembly GCA_034007015.1). Taxonomy (GTDB): domain Bacteria; phylum Desulfobacterota; class Desulfuromonadia; order Desulfuromonadales; family Desulfuromonadaceae; genus JAIVHC01. The sequence continues at coordinate 61,512 of JAVERS010000006.1, read as the reverse complement.
GTTTTAGTGTGGGTTCCAGTGCGCTCGACCCAAGATAGCAGTCGCGCAAACGCCTCCCAGGTTATTTTGAGGTTTCAGGACGAAAAACGGTGACATGGCAGCGAATGGCAAGCGCAAGGCATATCAGACGCAAACAGTCAGATAAGTATAGTTGGTAACACTGTTTTGTCAATGTCGGATAAAATAATGGAATCGAGCGCGTAACAGCCAGCACTAACAGACAAAATCAATGTTTTAAGATACTCCGCAGCGCGCCATCAAACAGCACTGGTGGGAATGCCCTTCCGGCAAAACATTTTTTTGCTACTGCAAAGCGAAAACTTAACCGGAAAATGTTAGTGATTTGTTGATGTAGAACCGAAAAGTGAAAGCAGTTATGCCGGAACTTAGAAATCTATTTTTTTTTTGGGGGGGGGGGGGGGGGGGAGGAAGCAATAGAGATGCGCAAAGCCAATTTAGTCATAGAACTCTAGAGCGTGCTCACAGCAGTTGAAACTATTAAGGCCTTAGCACCAAAATGCTAAGGCCTTATTTTAAATGGCGCGCCGCGGAAGATTCGAACTCCCGACCTTCTGATCCGTAGTCAGACGCTCTATCCAGCTGAGCTAGCGGCGCAAGGTGTGTGGTTATCGCTTATTTTGCGACGATTGTCAATATTATTTTTAAACAATTTGAGCAAATGCGATAAGCGTTATTAATGGCGGAGGGGGAGGGATTCGTCTACTCCCTCGCCAACGTCGTGTTGGCTCCTGCGTAGACTCCCCTGCGCTCGCTGACGTGGACGTCCTGTCCACTTTTCCGACGTTTAGTCGGCGTTTCGCTCCGCTTCGAATCCTGACACTGGTCAGGTTATTTTATAAATGGCGGAGAGGGAGGGATTCGAACCCTCGGTACCTTACGGTACACCCGCTTAGCAGGCGAGCGCCTTCAGCCTCTCGGCCACCTCTCCGCATTGCTTTTTGTATCTTTTTTACTACGTATTTAACTTGTGGCGGAGGAGGTAGGATTCGTCTACTCCCTCGCCAACTTCACGTTGGCTCCTGCGTAGACCCCCCTGCGCTTGCTGACGCGGACGTCCTGTCCGCTTCTCCGACGACTGTTTCAAACAATCGGTCGGCGCTGCGCTCCGCTTCGAATCCTGTGTGCTTATGTGCTTATTTAACTGGCGGAGGAGGTAGGATTCGAACCCACGGTACTTGCGTACAACGGTTTTCAAGACCGCCGCCTTCAGCCACTCGGCCACTCCTCCGCTATTCTGATTTATTTGTTACGTGTCTCTATACTCGTAAGTCCGCCCATGTAGGGACGCAGCACTTCTGGAATTTCTACACTGCCATCTTCACGCTGATAGTTCTCAAGCACCGCAAGCAGTGTGCGCCCAACCGCAAGACCAGAGCCGTTGAGGGTGTGGAGAAATTCTGGTTTGCTTCCCGCCTCGGGACGATAGCGAATTCCCGCGCGCCGCGCCTGGAAGTCACCAAAGTCGGAACAGGAGGATATCTCGCGATAAGTTTTCTGCGCCGGGAGCCATACTTCGATATCGTAGGTACGCCGAGCGGAAAATCCGATATCCGCGGTACACAAATCAACTACCCTGTAGGGCAGCTTCAGCAGTTGCAACACTTTTTCGGCATCTGCAAGTAAACACTGCAACTCATGTTCAGCGCTCTGTGGGGTGACAAATTTCACCAGCTCAACCTTATTGAATTGATGCTGGCGAATCAGCCCCCGGGTATCGCGCCCATGTGCGCCCGCCTCTTTGCGAAAACACGGCGTATACGCGGTGTAACGCAAAGGGAGCTCTGCAGCGGCCAGAATTTCATCCCGGTGAATATTGGTCAGCGGAACTTCGGCCGTGGGGATCAGAAAGTAATCTGGCCCCTCGACGTGGAACAGGTCGTCCTCAAACTTGGGTAACTGCCCCGTTCCCGTCATGGAGGCTCTGTTTACCATAAAAGGAGGAAGCATTTCAACATATTTATGTTGTTCTGTATGGAGATCGAGCATGAAGTTTATCAAGGCGCGTTCCAGGCGTGCGCCGGCACCTTTATACAGAACAAAACGCGCGCCGGTAAGCTTTCCGGCACGGTCAAAATCCAGAATATTCAGCTCTTCGCCCACATCCCAGTGCGCCTTAGGTACAAAGGAAAAGGTGGGAATTTCCCCCCAGCTACGCAGGACAACGTTGTCTTCTTCGCTCGCCCCGGTGGGACATGCGGGTGCGGGGAGATTGGGGACAGTCATGAGGAGTTGCTCGAGCTTTTCGTTAACCTGGCGCAGCTCTTCGTCCAACTCTTTAATCCGGGTGGAGACCTGCTTCATGGCCGCGATCTCATCTTGCACCTGAGTTTTGTCCCTGGTTTGACCAATGACAGCGGAAACGCGGTTTTTTTCGGCCTTCAGGGTTTCGCTCTGACCCAACAGCTCACGCCTGGAGGCATCCAGGTGGCGAAAAGCCGAAAGGTCGATGTCGCCGCCGCGGGCGGCGAGACGCTGCTCGGCAGCATCAAGGTTGTCGCGTAAATATCTGAGATCGAGCATGATTTAACGTTCCTTGTTTTTTAGGTACGGCGCATACATCTAGCACTTCTGCCCTTGAGCGTCAACCGCTTTTCAGCCCATATCGTGTGTTGCTTATAGCTATTATTCAAGCAAAAAACTAACTGCGTCCCAGAGATATGCTTGTGCCGCGCCTGAAACGGGCATTGCCAACCTAGAAGCAATCCGTGAGACATGTTTATTCTGCAGAGGGCTTCCCATTAATCCACCAATCACTTTTTCCGTCGAACCACCACATGCTCGAATCGGTATCCCAGATAGTGGTAGCCAGCTCCAGCGCAAGTTCGGTGCGCAGCCGTTTTCGTGCAATGGAATACCACTTGTCGGCGTAGCGATTTCCAAGGTCTTTATGTTCCTTGAGCGACAATATCAACTCAAGCTGATCTGCGTCGTGGGCGATGTGGGCCTCTATGCTCTGCGTCTGTGCAAGTTCTGTCAGTGTCGCTTCGTACTCCTCCCCAAAAGGGACGGTTTGGGCCAAATCGCGCACAGCTCTGCGTTCATCGGCACTTACATACTTCTTATTTACGTAGTTGAGGTCTCCCGTACGTGCTTCGGGCACATCGTGAAACAAGCACATCAACACCACTTTAGCACTGTCTGCTTCAGGGGTCATGCATGCGAGAGCGTATCCCACCATGGCGGTGCGGTAGGAATGTTCCGCCACCGATTCAGCCCCTGAACCAAGAAACTGAAACCCACTGCGGGGGGTTTTTTTCAACATGCCTATTTCAAAAAAGAAATTGGCTAGGGTGCGTTTTGATGGCACAAGATCCTCCACTCTCTGGACATTCAATGGGTAAATGCATTTTTCCGCCTAGCTTATTGACGAAATTGTTGATCCAAACTTGGGGTGGCGTAATTTCTTGGTTCAAAACAGACCCATGCTACCTGCTAAACCAGCAACTCATTTACATTCAGCCCCTGCACACTGCCAGCAAGTCTGGCCCGAGCACCTGCCGCTGCCAGTTACGCATCCCGTCAATCTGCTCCAACTCGGAGCAATGGCGTGGCTGCAGATACGCAATCTGCATGAGGATACTATTATTCACCAGTATGCCTGGATCAAGTTCTAGTTCCTGCGCCTTTTTGCTGCGCCAGTGCTTAAGACGTTTGAAGCGTTCCTCTGCTGCCGGATCAACCTCACGTCTACGGCGCTGTGGTGGCACGGGCAACTCCTGTTGCGGCCGCTCCAGCGCAATCGCCACACTCTCCAGAATTACTTCTGCATAACGCTGACGGAGTTTCGCTGGCACCTCTGCTACGCTATCTAACTGTGCTTCCGAGCGAGGCATAGCGGTGGCCAGTGCAAGCAGGGCTTTATTCGACATCACCTTATACACCGGATAGTCGCGCTTTTGTGCCTGGGCGTTGCGCCACAGGATGAGCTGTTCTAACGTTTCGAGCTGGCGCGGATTTAATGTTGCTGCTCCCTTCACCTGCAGACACGCCGCCCCCTGCTGGGGGGAAAACCGCACCTGTTCCAGTAAGCGAAATTCCTCTTCGGCCCACCACAGGCGCTCTTTCTCCTCCAGCTTGTGGCACAAGATGCCCATCAGGTCTTCAAGATAGCGCGTATCTTCTGCGGCGTAGTGCCGCATCTCCGCAGAGAGAGGGCGCTTAGACCAGTCCGCGCGCTGATACCGCTTATCCATCTCCACGCCAAAATATTTGTGCAAAATATCCCCCAGCCCAACGCGGGGTTCGCCCAGCAGTTGTGCTGCAGTCATGGTATCGAAGAGCCCGCGAATCTGAAACGAAAAGTCGCGCGCTAGGCAGCGGATGTCGTAGTCTGCGGCGTGGAAAATCTTGCAGATATCCACATTGGCCAGAGGTTCGTGCAGCGGACTCAGATCTGCCCCAGCTAAAGGGTCGAGCAATGCCGCCTCTTTCCCCCAGCTAAACTGAAGCAGGCACACCTTTTCCTGGTAGGAGTGCATCGAATCCCCTTCAAGATCAACTGCGATAACAGAGTGACTACTTAAGGAACGAGCGAGATCGGCAACTTCAGCCGACGTGGTAAGAAGTGGGGTTTGAGACATACAAAGACCTTTATTGGACACGCAAAGTGCGATTGAAAATTTAACTAGGGTAAAGTCGGTATCTTTAGGGTAGAGAGAGCGTCACGCCAGCACCTGCAGAACTGCGTCCATCTGTTCGGGGGTGCCGATGGAGATCCGCACTCCGTGACACAGCTGAGGGCTGGTGAAATAGCGCACCAGAATTTTATGCTTTTTGAGCAAGGAGTAAACCCGCTCTCCGTTTCGATCTGACGGGATGGCAAACACAAAGTTGGCCTGCGACGGCAGGACGCGATACCCACGCTGCTCCAAGGCCGCGCTGAATTTATCCCGCGTTGTGCATATCTGTGCTACATGCTCCTGCAACCAAACCTGATCCTGCAGCGCCGCTTCGGCGGCGACCAGGGCAAGCCGGTCGAGATGGTAGTGATCACGGATTTTATCCAACGCTGCCACCACCTGCGGGTGTGCTACTGCAAGTCCGAGGCGCATCCCTGCGAGGGCATAGCTTTTGGAGAAGGTGCGCGTCACCACTAGATTGGGAAACTCACGCACCATGTCAATGGCACTGGTGGTGGCGAAATCGGCGTACGCCTCGTCCACCACCAGCATCCCGCTGCAGCGACGTGCCAGATCGGCAATGCTCTCCCGGGAAAAGGAGAACCCCAGCGGCGCATTGGGACTAGTGAGAAAAAACAGCTTCCCATTATAATGTGCTGGGAAGTCAGCGAGGTTAAAATTTTCATCCAGGGTAAAACGGTGTGTCCGTGCACCTTGAATCTCCACCAGCGTGGCGTAGTACGAATAAGATGGCTCCACAAAAGCCACTTCATCTCCTGGGTCGGCAAAGGCACGGATCAGATTATTAAGCAATTCATCCGACCCATTCGCCATCACCACCCACTCTGGCGGATACCCGTACAATTGTGCCGCAATAGAGCGTGCCTTCACACTGCCCGCATCGGGATAGAGGCGCAGACTTTCTCCTACCTTCCCCACCTCCGCCAGAATCGCAGTCCTTACCTGTGGCGAGGGGGGGTAGGGGTTTTCATTGGTATTGAGCTTGATCCAGCTGGCCGCATCCGGAGGCTGGAACCCCGGCACATACCCATCCATAGCAGCAATATTGGCGCGCAGAGGTAGTTGTAGTTGAGACATCAGCATTGGTCCTCGTTAGGGTTTTACAGGGGAGATACTTAATTCATGCCCACACATAAATATCTAAATAATTCAGCGAACATGCACCTGAGAAAGGTAGCTTTATGCCGTTTGATCCAAAGGGGAAATTTAAGACAAGATGGCGGGCAAGTCAAAGTTTATGTGTAAAAACAAGGCACGGCAAGGTGTGGGCGCTGTCCTGCGGATATCACTCTTTGGGGTTCGTGCTACCCCTACGTTCCTGCAAATACCACAGCTGTAGCATACAACCTCAACCTTAAGCCCCAACCTCACGTTCAAGAAGATCCTGAATCAAGTTCAGGATGACGTGGTGGGCTTGGTGCGACAGCGTCACACGCAAGAGCAGGAGGAAAGCGTCAGTGGATTAATATATGTCTGCCACTTAGCATGCCTGCCACTTTTTCCTTTAATAACGTTCGAGCACTGCATATTTGGTAGTGCGCCGCACTGGAGTGAAACCCGCGGCGCGAATCAGGTGGATGATCTCGGGCTGCGACATGCGGAACGATACCCCTGCAGCGGCAACAACATTTTCTTCTAGCATGGTGCCACCCATGTCGTTGGCACCAAAACGCAACGCCACCTGGGCCATGCGTGCCCCTTGCGTGACCCAGCTCGCCTGAATGTTGGGAACATTGTCTAGCACCAGCCGGGAGAGCGCCACTACGCGCAGGTAGTCGGTGCCGGTAGCGCCGTGGCGAATTTCGTGCCCAAGTTCGGTATTGTCGGGCTGGTAGCTCCAACTGATAAACGCGGTAAATCCACCACTACGCGCTTGAATCTCGCGCACGCGCACCAGATGCTCCACCAGTTGCTCCGGCGTTTCGCCACAGCCAAACATCAGGGTGGCGGTGGTTTTCATCCCCAGTTCATGTGCGGTTTCCATCACTTCGGCCCATTTGCGCCAGCCGATTTTATTTGGGGAGATATGACGCCGTACCGCATCCACCAGCACTTCGGCACCCCCGCCGGGGATCGATTCAAGCCCAGCAGCTTGGAGGCGCTGAATACATGCACGTAGACTGATCCCCGCGTGCGCGGCAAGGTGCACCACCTCTGCCGGAGAGAGGGAGTGGATTTGCACCGTAGGGAAACGGCGACGCAGCAGAGCAAACAGCTGCTCGAACCAGCTTAAAGGCAATTCAGGATGGATCCCCCCTTGCATCAGCAACTGGGTGCCACCACACTCCACAAGCTCTTCCACCTTGGCGCAGATCTGTGCCTCGCTGAGTACATACCCCTCGGGGTCAGAGATGTCGCGATAGAAGGCACAGAAGCGACACTGGCAACTGCAGATATTGGTGTAGTTGACATTGCGATCCACCACAAACCCCACCTCCCCTGCGGGATGGAGATGTTTGCGCTGTGCATCCGCCATCTTTCCAAGGCGGAGCAGGTCAACATTGCAGTACAGATACAGCGCCTGTGCGCGGGTCAGTGGTATCCCTTGGCTTAAAGCATCTTGAATCAGCTCGAGTTCAAACATCTTGTCAGTACACCTGCAGATCTTGGTACAGAGTGTCGCGCTCTACCGGGGTACGCCCAGCGCTGCGGATCTGGCGAATAATCTCTTCCTTCCCGAGTGCCTGCGGCGAATCTGCCCCTGCATCATGGCCGATTTTCTCCTCCACCACGGTGCCGTCCAGATCATTAACTCCGAAGCACAGCGCCACTTGCGCCACTTTAAGCCCTAACATTACCCAGTACGCCTTGATGTGCTGGAAATTATCCAGATAGATGCGACTGATGGCAAGGGTTTTGAGGCAATCAATCCCGTCTGGGCCGTGCTCCACCTTGATGTTGCTATTTTGGGTCTGAAACGCAAGAGGGATGAAGGCCTGAAACCCACCAGTGCGATCCTGCAGCTCCCGCAAGCGCCGCATATGATCGACACGGTGGGCGTAGGTTTCGACATGCCCAAAGAGCATGGTGGCGTTACTTTTGAGCCCACCAGCATGGATCTTTTCGGTAACCTCGAGCCAGCGCTGCGCCGAGATTTTTTCTGGGCAGATTTGACTGCGAACCCCTGCATCAAAGATCTCCGCACCTCCCCCGGGGGTGGAATCGAGGCCGAGGCGCTTAAGTTCGCGGATCACCTCTTCCACCTCTAAGCCACTGATGCGAGCGAAATAGTCAATCTCCACCGCCGTGAAGGCTTTAATTTTAATGGTGGGGTTGTTGGCCTTGATGGTGGCCATCAGGCGCAGGTAAAACTCAAACGGCAACTCTGGGTGCAGCCCCCCAACCATGTGAAGCTCTGTCGCGCCGGCGGCATTGGCCTCAGCAGCCTTCTCCAGCACCTGGCTCAAATTGTAGGTGTAAGCGTCGGGCTCGTTTCCCTCGCGGCAAAAGGCACAGAAACGGCAGTGATTAACACACACATTGGTGTAGTTGATATGTCGGTTGACGTTAAAAAATACCCTCAAACCATTTTTTTTGCGGTTCGCCAGATCGGCCAGCTCTCCAATAGCGAGCAGATCGTCAGACTCAAACAGCTGTAGCGCTTCAGCATCGCTGATACGGGTATCTGTTTCTATTTTAGTGCGTATCTGTCCAAGCAGTGACTTCATGTTAATTTCTCATTTCTATGCACGGATAAAATATCCAATCAGGCATCTGGAAGCGTATCACCCCAACGACGTGCCAAGTGGTGCGGTATGTGGAGTTGATCCAACACGCGGCTCACTATGAAATCGACCAGATCCTGTACATGATTAACCCCATGATAAAATGCGGGCATCGCGGGGAGGATTGTGGCTCCTGCTTCACTTAACGTAAGGAGATTACGCAGGTGGATACTGTGGAGCGGGGTCTCGCGGGGCACCAAAATCAAGCGTCGCCGCTCCTTGAGCATCACATCTGCGGCGCGTTCAATCAAGGTATTGCTCACTCCGGCGGCCAGGCGGCCTACAATCCCCATCGACGCAGGGATCACTACCATGGCGTCAGCTGCGGCGGAACCACTTGCAACTGGAGCCATAAAGTCATCTTCAGCGTAGCAGTGCAATTGTCCGCCACATGGTTGGTAGTACTGACATAGCTCACGTTGTAGTTCGGCAGGATCGTCAGCCCAGCCAAGAGCCATCCCTGCAGGAAACGAACCCCCCTGTTGTTCCAGGCGTAACACCTGGCGTCCTGCCGCAGAAGTCAGGAGCGAAACCTCACATCCACGCGCGAAAAGATGCTGAAGCAAAGTAACAGCATATCCCGCCCCGGAAGCGCCACAGATTGCTATGACTATGTGGGCTTTATCTATGTGGACTTTATGCGGCGCACTTTCTTGCGGGATTGCGGAAGGCGTCATCCCAGCACCACATCTGCGAGGACAAACGCAAACAAAATAATACTTATATAGCCATTCATGGTGAAAAACGCCGCATCCAAACGACTTAAATCATCGGGTTTCACCAAGCGGTGTTCGTACACCAGTAGCGCAGCCACAACCGCAACTCCCACCAGATATAGCCACCCCAGCCCCGCACTGAGCCACACTAACAGCAGCAACAACACCATCCCAGCGTGGAACCAACGCACCAGAAGACAGGACTTTTCTGCTCCGAGACGCGCCGGGATTGAGTGCAACCCCTGGTCACGGTCAAACTCCAGATCTTGCAGAGAGTAAAAAATATCGAATCCAGCCACCCACAGCAACACTGCCAACCCAAGCAGAACAATCGAGATATGAATATCGCCACGCAGCGCGATCCATGCCCCTATGGGCGCTGCGGCAAGGCACAACCCCAGAATCAAATGAGCGTAAATAGTGAACCGTTTGGCATAGGCGTACAGTACCAGGAAAAACAGCACTACAAAGGAGAGATAAAAGCACAGAGGATTGAGCATCCACGCCGCAACTTCAAACATCAGCACTGAAATGGTTACAAAAATCCACGCCTCTGCCAAAGATACCTTCCCCGCGGGGATATGGCGTTCCTCAGTGCGCGGGTTCTGCGCATCAATGCGTGCGTCAATAATGCGGTTGAGTCCCATAGCGGCAGAACGTGCCCCCACCATGGCGACACATATCCACACCAGTTGCGCCAGCGACGGTAGCTGTGCACTCGCATCTGCGGCCAACACCACCCCGATAAGGGCAAACGGGAATGCAAACACGGTATGCGAAAACTTTATCATCTCCAGCAGCGCCTTGACCTTAGCTCCGACACGCTGTAGCAGCGTAGGGGGGGTAATACCTGCAGACATATCTATCAATTCCTTTCTCTACCAGGGAGCCAAAGGTGATGGCGCCGCTATTAGACCCTGTATCCAGATTTTCTACCGGTACATGGCAGTGCAAATTTATACACCCACACCTGCAATAGAATCAAGTTCTTTGCCTGCCAAGGGCAACGCAACAGGTGACAGCAAGTCTTTCGCATTGCAGTATTATATTATTATTTGCAATAAAATAATACAGTGTTATATTTGTGGACAATTAAGGAGGCATCCAATGTTTTTCATTCTGTTCCTGACCTTGGTTTTGAGTCTGTTCTGGCTGTTGCTGTCGTGGCAGTTTACTCCGTTTGTGCTCAGCTGCGGAGTCGCTTCCATCGCGCTAACCCTGTATTTGGCACAACGGATGCGAGTGGTGGATTCTGAGTCGCAGCCTTTGCATCTTTCGGCACGCATTGTGATGTACTGGCTCTGGCTTGCCAAGGAGGTGGCTCTGTCCAACTGGGACGTAACGCGCCATATCTGGAGCAGAAAAAGGCGTATAAACCCTAGGGTCATTCAACTAAAAACTCCGATGAAAACACCGTTTGGATTAATGCTATACGCTAACTCCATAACCCTCACCCCCGGCACGGTGTGCATCGATATCAAGGATGGTCAAGCAACAGCGCACGCCCTTACTGATGCTGCTGCTGCGGGTCTTGAGTCTGGAGAGATGGGGGAAAAAATTTGCAGGTTGGGGTTATAACTAACATGCCAGAGCTTATGAACAGTGTATATGCCGGAGCCAGCCTAGCATTGCTCGCGGTGATGGGAACCACAATTGTGCGAGCTATTTTGGGGCCAAGCGCGTTTGACAGAGTATTGGCGGCCAACATGTTTGGCACCAAGACCGTGCTCCTGCTCTCCCTGCTGGGATTTTTGAGTGGACGCCCTGACTTTCTCGACATCGCCTTGGTTTATGCGCTGGTAAATTTTCTAAGTACCATCGCAGTACTGCGCTTTTTTGAAGGGCGCCCCCACTCTGAACTACAACAAAGCCCTGACGCAGACCCCGATGCAAACCATAGTACACCGACTACGGCCATGGAGGAGTAAATGGAAACGTTTCTTATCTTGGCTTCAACCCTGTGCATCAGCATTGGGGTGTTTTTAGGGATTACCGGAGCGGTGGGAATTTTCAGAATGCCGAATTTCTTTACCCGCCTCCACGCTGCCAGTGTTACCGACTCCGGGTGTGCGTCTATGCTGTTATTTGGGCTGATGCTCCAATCCGGCTTCACCGTCGCCACTGTTAAGTTGTGTTTTATCCTGTTTTTCCTTTTGATCAGCAGTCCGACGGCAGGCCATGCCCTGAGCAAGACCGCGCTCAGCTGTGGCGCACAGCCGACCCCTCTGCCCCGTGAGGAGCGCTGATGGAACTAATTATCGACATCACGTTACTGACATTTCTGGGGCTGACAGCCCTCGCGATCAACCGTATCGACAAGTTGTTTTGCGTCATCATGCTCTCGGGTATCTACAGCCTGCTGTGTGCGTCGCTGTTTGTCACGATGGACGCGGTAGATGTAGCCTTTACCGAGGCTGCAGTGGGCACTGGGATAGCCACAGTCCTGCTATTGAGCACTATTGGTGCAACTGAAACCGAACAACGCAGCGCCCCACACCGCCCCCTGTTCGCGCTGCTGGTGGTATGTGTCACGGGGGCAATTCTGGTGTATGGCACCATGGATATGCCCGCCTTTGGTGATCCTAACGCGCCCATCCACCAACATGTAGCGCCACGCTATGTGCAGCAATCGCAACATGAAATTGGCTCTGACAATATCGTCACTTCTATTCTGTCGAGCTATCGCGGCTTCGACACTCTGGGAGAGACTGTGGTTATTTTCACTGCTGGACTGGCCGTGGTAGGGCTTATCGGCTTCAGAGGGATGCAAAAATTCGGTGACCGGCAGCGTGCCGCTGGGGTAACGCAAAATGAGATGGAACAACATCTGGTGCTGCGCATTGTGATCAAAATGTTTATCCCGCTTATTCTGCTCTTTGCTCTGTATGTGCAGTTTCATGGCGACTTTGGCCCGGGCGGAGGATTTCAGGCGGGGGTTATTTTTGCCAGCGCCTTTATCTTTTACACTCTGATGTCTGGGCTGGATGCTGCCATGCGGGTGGTGTCACCGCGCACCCTGAGCTACATCGCCGCTCTAGGGGTGCTGCTGTATGGCGGAGTGGGGATAGCAACCATGCTTATGGGGGGGAATTACCTTGCCTACAATGTCCTGCGCCACGATCCGCTGCACGGACAGCACCTAGGGATTTTTCTGATAGAGGTTGGGGTCGGCACCACTGTGTTCTCTGTAATGGTACTGATCTTCTTTGCATTCAGCTCCAGAAAGGGGTTGCGACAGTGACCAGAAAGGGGTGGCGCCAGTGAATATAGGAGCGCACTACAATTACTGGGTGGCTATTTTCCTGATGATGACTGGATTCTATGTCGTGATCACCCACGGGAACCTGATCAAAAAGCTGGTTGGATTGAACCTGTTTACCACCTCGGTATTCATCCTCTACATCTCGCTGGCCAAGGTGAAAGGGGGGACTGCCCCCATCCTCGTGCCAGGGGTTGAAGTGTATTCTAATCCGCTCCCCCATGTTCTTATCCTCACCGCTATCGTGGTGGGGGTGGCTACTACAGCGGTAGGACTGGCGCTGGTGCTCCTGATCTATGATCGCTACGGCACTATCGAGGAAGATGAAATTCGCCTGAAGGATGACTCACTATGAACCATTTGGCTGTAATTCAGGTTATTATTCCCCTTCTCAGTGCACCGCTGTGCCTCTTACTGCGCTGGCGCACTGGCGCATGGCTAATTGCCCTGGTGGCAACTTGGACCACTTTTGGTGTGAGTATAGTGCTGTTTCGCACCGTCACGCTTCATGGTGCTATCACCTACGACATGGGGGGCTGGCCCGCACCCTGGGGGATCAATTACCACATTGACTCCCTTAGTGCGCTGGTTGCCCTAATTGTATGTGGCATCGCAGCTTTGACCCTGGCATATGCACATAAAAGTGCAAAACATGAGGTGCGCCCCGAAAGTTTACGCGCATTTTATGCTCTGCTTCTGATCTGTCAGGCTGGCTTGCTTGGGATCGCACTCACTGGTGACGCCTTTAACATGTACGTGTTCCTGGAAATCTCCTCCCTGTCGGCGTATGCGCTTATCGGGCTGGGGCAGCGCCGCAGAGCTCTGCGCGCAGCATTCCAGTACCTAATTATGGGCACCATCGGTGCAACCTTTATCCTCATCGGTATCGGCCTGCTCTATAGCCTTACCGGCACCCTTAACATACAGGATCTGGCAGCGCGCGTTGTGCTAATTCCCGAATCTGCCTACGGACATCGCACCTTAATAACCGCATTTGCATTTTTGACCGTAGGATTCAGCCTCAAGCTTGCCCTATTCCCTTTACATCTGTGGCTTCCCAATGCCTACACCTACGCTCCTTCGGTGGTTACCATCTTCCTCGCAGCTACAGCCACCAAGGTTGCAGTGTATATGCTGTTGCGCTTTTCGTTCTGCATTTTGGGAAAACGCTTTGTATTTGAGCAGCTTACCCTAGGCAACATCCTCCTGATCCCCTCCCTCGCCGCTATTCTGATAGCATCCTTGGTGGCGATATTTCAGTACGACATCAAGCGGATGCTCGCCTACTCCAGTATTGGACAGATTGGCTATATGACTCTGGGGATCAGCCTCAACTCCCACGCAGGGCTGAGCGCTGGAATCCTGCACATGTTCAACCATGCCCTGATGAAGGGCGCGTTGTTCATGGTGATGGGCGCAGTAGCATACCGCACTGGATCGGTATATTTGAGTGACTTCCGCGGTTTGGGACGCCGCATGCCCTGGACCATGGCCGCCTTTGTAATCGGGGGGATGAGTCTGATGGGTATCCCTTTGACGGCGGGCTTTATCAGCAAGTGGTTGCTGGTGGAAGCCACCCTCGAAGTGGGGTGGTGGCCGGTAACAGGTGTGGTTCTGGTTGGGTCTCTGCTGGCGGTGATCTATATCTGGCGCATAATTGAAACGGCATATTTCAACCCGCGCCACGAGATCGAACACGGCACGGATGAAGCACCCTTAAGCCTGATGCTTCCCATGTGGACTCTGATTGGTGCGAATATATATTTCGGTATTAACACTACCATCCCGCTGCAGATGGCTAAACGTGCTGCTACCATGTTAATTAGCGGAGGGACCCTATGAACAGTATGGTTCTAATGCAGCTGTGTATTTTGGTTCCGCTGGTTGGAGCGCTGCTGATCGGTCTGAGCTCACGCGCGCCCAATATCCGCGAGGGGGTAACCCTAATGAGCGCGGCACTCCTTTTTGCCGTGGTGTGCGGACTCTATTTAAATCCCGATGCACTCACTGCTGGCGCTCTGGTTCTAGCGGAACCGATTGCTGGTATCGCAATAAAGCTTGAGCTGGAACCGCTGGGACTACTATTTGCAGGGATTGCCAGCCTGCTGTGGCTTATCACATCCCTGTACACCATCGGATATATGCGCGCCAACAACGAACAGCACCAAACTCGCCTGTACGTCTGCTTTGCCATCGCTCTTGCGAGCACCATGGGAATAGCGCTGGCAGGAAATCTATTTACCCTGTTTATCTTTTACGAAACTCTGACCCTTTCCACCTATCCGCTAGTGGCGCACAATGAGGACGAAGACGCCGTCATAGGAGGACGTTATTACCTCGGGATCCTGGTGTCCACTTCGATAGGGCTACTGCTCCCGGCGATTATTTGGGTGTGGTACGCAGGTTCCAGCATCGACTTTGTTCCCGGCGGGGTGCTGCCACTCAACATGCCGCCTGCGAGCGTGTGGGTTTTACTGTTTCTTTTTGCCTTCGGGATCGGCAAAGCTGCACTGATGCCGATTCACCGCTGGCTCCCAGAAGCGATGGTGGCCCCCACCCCGGTCAGCGCTCTGCTCCATGCCGTTGCGGTGGTAAAGGCGGGGGTATTTTGCCTACTTAAAGTAGTAGTGTACATCTTCGGTAGCGAAATCTTGCTCCAATCCGGCGCAAACATACTCCTGATCGCGCTTGCGTCAGTCACCATTGTGGCTGCCTCTTTAATTGCACTCCGGCAAGACAATCTTAAGCGCCGTCTAGCCTACTCCACCGTGAGCCAGCTTTCGTATATCACCCTTGCAGGTGCGATTCTCACCCCCGTATCTACAACCGCAGCCATGCTGCATATGGCTGCGCACGCCTTCGGCAAGATCACTCTGTTCTTTGGTGCTGGAGCCATATATACGGCAGCGCATAAAACCCGCGTAAGTGAACTAAACGGGATCGGCAAGCGGATGCCGTGGACCATGGGAGCCTTTGCCATTGCTACCCTGTCGATGATTGGGGTGCCTCCCGCAGGTGGGTTTATCTCAAAGTGGTATCTGTTCCAAGGGATATGGACCTCTGGGTATGGAATGCTTCTGCTGGTTTTACTTCTTAGCACTCTGCTTAACTGTGCGTACTTCATCCCCATTGTGCATGCAGCTTTTTTTCGCCCTGAAACCTACACCCCAGAATACACCCCTGCGCAGACACATGGTGAGGCGCCCTGGACCATGGTTTTAGCGCTGTGCATCACGGCAACACTGTCGATAGTATTATTTTGCTGCCCCGACATTGTCGTTCAACTGGCGCGACTGCTTCATGGAGGTGGATAAATGCAAGTAGATAACCAAACCCAAGCTGGCTCTAAATCCAGATGCAACTTCATCATTTGGGCAGTAGCGCTTCTATTGGTGGGGGGAGATTTCATTCTCACTCCCCATGCGCCCCTACATCACCTGCCCCAGTTTGGGATCTATATGCTTGTGACTCTGGCAGGAGTTGGTGCTGCGCTGGGACTAACCTTAGCGCTAGGGCAGTTACTGCGCCGCCGGGAGGATTACTATGCACGCTAATATCCTCTTGGTTCCCGGAATTATATTAAGTGGGGTGGGACTAGTATTGGGTTTAATGCCTACATGGTTGCGGAGGGCATGCGTTGCGTTGCTGCCACCGTTGCTGCTGATACATATCTGGACCCTACCCCACACCGAGATCAACATCTTATGGTTGGAACACTCACTGACCCTGCTGCGGCTGAGCAGCTCCGGGATGCTGTTTGCAAGTGTATTTCTTGTAGCGCTGTGGGGCGGAGGGCTATTTGCCCTACAGGATGCAGCCCCGCGCGAACTGGGAGCAGCGTTTATATATGCAGGTGGGGCCATTGGCATCTGCCTGTGTGGCGACTGGATCACTCTGTTCTGCTTCTGGGAGTTAATGGCGCTCTCTTCTACCCTCATCGTCTGGTGCGGAGGACAACCCGACTCTAAGCGTGCAGGGCTGCGCTATCTCCTGATCCATTTAGCGGGAGGAGTATTCCTCCTCGCCGGGATAAGCGCACTCGCGGTGACAGGCACGAGCATGGAGCTGGGACCACTGCAGGCTGAAGGATATGCCTACTGGTTTATTCTAGCTGGAATACTCTTCAACGCCGGGGCTCCTCCGTTTTCGTTCTGGGTCGCGGATGCATATCCACAGGCAAGCCCCTCGGGGATGGTATTTCTCTCTGCCTTCACTACCAAGACAGCCGTGTTTGTCCTTCTGGCAGCGTTTGCTGGAGAGGCACTGCTGATCCCCCTTGGGATATATATGGCACTCTACGGCATTGTGTATGCCCTGCTTGAACACGACATCCGCCGCATTCTGGCCTACAGCATCGTGAATCAAGTGGGCTTCATGCTGGTAGCGGTCGGAGTGGGCACAAGTGCTACCCTTAACGGGGCACATGCGCATGCAGCAGCCCACATTTTATACAAGATGACGCTGCTAATGGGGGCTGGCACTATCCTGCGTCAGATGGGCACAACCAGCGCCTTGAAACTGGGCGGGGAGCTGTGGCGGCGTATGCCTAAAACCACCATCTGCATTCTTATCGGAGCTGCAGCAAGTATGGGGGTGCCCTTTACCTCTAGCTTCATCACCAAATCGGTAGTGTTGACGGGGCTGGCTGACGCTGATTTGGGCCTCATCTGGGCTCTGATGTTAGTATGTTCCGCAGCAGTGGTGTTTAATGCAGGTGGTCGCTTCCCGTGGCTGGCCTTGTTTGCTCCAGCGCCCGATTCGAGCGCAAAAGATAAGTTAGACTCGAATTTAGACCCGCAGGGGATAACCTTGGGCTCCATGGTTGGCACCGCACTGTTATGTCTGGTGTTTGGCTGGGTACCTGGATGGTTCTACCAACTGCTTCCCTATCCTGGCGCATACCACCCCTACTCTGGCGGACATCTCCTAGAGCAAGTACAAATTCTTGCAGTGGCAGGAACAATGTTCTGGCTTACGCGCCGCTACTTCTACCCGCAACGTGGAATCACGCTCGATACTGATTGGGTGTTGCGGGTGGCATTACTACAAGGATGGATGTTTTTTCAGCATCACTTGACGTCCAGCTATTTCAGGTTTACTCAAATGGAGGTTAACTCACGCATGCGTAGCTACATGCTACTGTTCAGCCTCCACGGCCCGCGGGGCATTTTGGCACGCTCTTGGTACACTGGGAGTATCGCCCTCTGGGTAGCACTTATTCTTGCAAGTTACATTTTAATGTATAATTTCAGCGCACACGCACCACTTAACACCCTGCTCCGTTTCTTGCTCCAGAGCTGAGCACTTAAGTATCTAATAGAGATACAGCAGTTACACAAACACCAATGGCCGTTGTCTACATTGTACTTAGCAGACAGCGGCCATTGGTGTTATCAGAAACACAAAATATCGAGATCAGTGCGTGATGTTTCCTAGTACTTAAGAATTACATTATCCAGAGTACGCTTCGGCAGGTGATAGTTGCCTTGATCATCATGCCAGCCATAAGCGTCTTTACCTGGCCCTTGCGGTTCAATAATTATCTTCTCGCCCGGCTTGCCAATTGCAACAACCAAAAGTATTTCATAGCGCGTCGGTAGATCCAAAGCTTCACGCAGTTTACGCCGTTGAATTTTGGCAGCAATACATCCACCCAGCCCTTTATGAGTTGCACCGAGAAGAATAGACTGGGCCGCTATACCCTGATCTGCCACGTAGCTGCTGCAGATTGTTTTGTCTCCAAGGATAATGATGTAACCAGTTGGCTTAACGCCTTTGATTGGACCGCGCCAACCACGTAGATATCCCTGCCATGAGATAGTTTCAAAAATTTGCTCGTTGCGTTTTTCCTCACTGGAAACGATGTAACGCAGCGGTTGCTGGTTCAAGTTGCTTGTAGAAGGTGCAAGGCGAGCATAATCAACCAACTCCCTCAGAATATCGTCTGTTACCTTTTCTGCCTCTACAAAATAGTGATAGTTACGCGTACGCTCAATTAACCCCTTGAAGTCACATGCGTCAATTCCTGTCATACCAAACACCTTTCTAGTCAGCTAAATTCATTCAACGCTTAAAACACATGAGTGTAGTCATTATTCACAATGATTCAATGCCGGCTGACACTCGACCAAATTAAAACACATCCTCTATACTTACAACAATAGAATAGTGTTTGTTTTTCACAAAATAAGTGATTTTTACATATTTCGCAACATGAATGTCAAAATGTAAGAAGTGCTACATCTTAATATTTCGGTTTCTTGAAATAGTTCAATCAAACTCGTATCTATATCTATATTTCCAAAAAGTTAAAAAGTCCAGAACGGATTTTAAATATCTTTGTGCATATCTAAACACTCAATTCTTTAATATATTAACTATAGCACAGATTCAACCTAGAACACTTTCATTTTGAGTATGGGCCAAAGTTTTTTATTAGCGTAATTTAGAACATCGTTTTCATTTTATTCGTTGCACAAAACTCTGCGTTTGCCTTGGTAGCGCCATGCGACTCCGTCAACTACCCGCATTCCCGACTTTAGAACATGAAAACTATGAGTATTCAGGTTCATGCAGTACCAATAAACAAGCTTAGGGTCGGATATATCTGCGGTTTGGTCGAGCAGGATCAGTGTGTGTGCCCTGCTTAAGATGGAGTGTTGTTGAATGATACGTTTTATAAATTCCCACTCTTTTAAACTACTTGGTTCTTGTACTTGAAGCAACAATACAGGCAAATATGAAGTTTCTGCAGGGCATACAAGATGGAGAAGGCATGGCAATTCCCGCTGAATAAATACAAACAAAAGCTTCCATACCGTAGCTCCAAGCATCGCATTTTCTGTTGGAGGTGGACCCACTACAGTAACAGGCATAATAGCGGCTTCACGTGCACGGATAGAGTCAATCTGCATTACTGGGCATAGAGCAGAATCGGTATAATATCCTGTATGGTTCGCAAAACTGCCTTCAGGGTGAAGTTTTACAGGATCAACATACCCCTCCAGAACAATCTCAGCGCAGGCTGGAGCAGGAAGACCAGCAGCGTTAAGATTTAAGCTCTGAGCGCGGTTACGCACAAATCCCCAGAAAGCTAGCTCGTTTCCTATATCCGGCAATGGAAATAGCGATGCAAAAGTAAGAGCTGGATCTACCCCAAGCGCAACAGATACCGGCATTCTTTCGTCTCGGTCTGCGTATGCGCGCCATCTGGCATGTGCACGCGAACCGGGACGCCAGTTAAGGGTAAGACTTCGGGGAGAGATTGGACTTAAGCGATAGACTCCGGCATTGATATCGCCGGTTACATATTCGCGCGTAAACACCGTAGGCAATGAAAAATATGGCCTAGTATCACCCGCCCAGCAACGAATCTGCGGTAATGCATACAGGTTATTGAGTTGCATGAATTCAAGCCCGCGCTCGGGAGTAGTAGCCTGGCCACAAGCGAACTCTTGTCGGATATAAGCACAAAAATTTTTCCAGCTCACGATCCTTGATGGCATTTCTTGCATGCGTTTAACAAGCGGCACATTTGAATGCGACAGCACGCTATCAATACGCCTATTTGTGCCAAACAAGTTAGCTACTAGTGAAAAAGAACTCCCCTCTATTGTATGAAACAACATAATGGGAGAAGATGAGTTCTCTTGTTTGTGGTCACAGGTTAGAGCACTAAGAAATGCATCAGAATCCACTGGGGTGTGGATATCGACTACTTCAGAGGACAACCTACATTGATGGATGAATTCGCGTAGTGACATAAAAAAAGCCCCGATATTATCACCGGGGCTCCTGTAATTGTTACATTATGGAAAGGCTTAAAACAGCGCCTGGCGTGCCAGCGCCATGAAAGCACTTGGTACGATACCCAGAACAAGTATACCTACAACAGAAATCACCGCACACAAAGTTGCACCTGGTTTAAGTTGCACCCACTCAAACTCCTCTTCTGGGGCACGGAAATACATATACACCATAACACGCAGGTAGTAATAGAGAGAGACCGCTGAGTTCAACACGCCAAGCACAGCAAGCCATACATATCCAGCATTTAATGCTCCTGCAAAGATATAGAACTTGCCAGTAAATCCTGCGGACGGCGGAATACCCATAAGGGAAAATAGACAGATGCACATAAGTACGGCTAAGACTGGACGTTTGTAACCAAAACCGGAGAAACCCTCAAGAGTAAGATTCTCTTCTCCTACCTTACCAGCCAAGACTAGAACCGCAAACGCGCCAAGATTCATAAGGGTATATGCAACCATATAAAACAATACTGCGGAAACCCCAATGGCGTTTGAAGCAACTAGCCCCACTAAAGCATAGCCTGCGTGAGCGATAGATGAGTACGCCAGCATCCGCTTCAGATTGGTCTGTTTTAGCGCAATAAAGTTACCTACAATCATAGTAAGCACAGCCAAAACCCACAGCATCCCAACCCATGAGGAGTGTAAGGTGCCCAAGCCAATCAAGAAAACACGCATGAACGCAGCAAATGCGGCAGCTTTTGGACCAGCACTCATAAATGCAGTGATAGGTGTCGGTGATCCTTCATACACATCTGGAGTCCACATATGGAACGGAACAACCGCAATCTTGAACAAAAACCCAGTTGCAAGCAACAGCATTCCCGCAATACAGATCGGATCTGCTAGCAAATGGTGATTCATTGTTAGTTGATTACCGATATCTGCAACATTGGTAGTTCCGGTAACTGCATAAATAAGAGCAATACCAAAAAGCAGGAAACCGGTGGAGAAGGAGCCCAAGAGAAAGTATTTGAGCCCAGCCTCGTTGGATTTCAGCTGAGAGCGGAAAAACCCTGCAAGCACATACAGAGCAACCGACATCACCTCGAGACCAAGGAAAATGGTCATCATATCTGTACCTGACGCCATCAACATAGCGCCAACGGTACTAAAGAGGATCAGGGTATAGTACTCACTTACAGGATAACCTTCGCGCTTCAGATATGCGTCTGACATCAATATGGTAAGCGCGGCAGCCAACAAAAAGATAAAGTGAAAGAAAACCGCATAATTATCCAGCGCTACCTGACCTGCAAAACCAAATTGAGGATTATTCCACCCAGCATAGGTAACGACTGCGGTAGCACCCAAGCCAACCATACTTAGCAGGGCCGCATATAAAGTTGTACCCCGTTTAAGAAACGCATTTAACAGCAACAATGCCATGCCAAAGCAGGACAGAACCAGGGAAGGCATAATGGCGGCAAAATTTACATTCTGCATTGCCGTTTGCACCAGATTTTCCATGAATTGCTCCTTAGAAGCGACTTATCTCGTTTATTCTCGTGAACTGTTTACGCAATCAGTGATGATAACCGGATCCATCCTGCTGATGGTATTTACCTGCTGCGCCGCTTACATCGTCCTGTGGACACGCACTGTGCTCACCATATCCATACCCGGTCGCCTGTGACTCGGCAGTAATCTGATAGATTGCCTGATTAACCGCGGGTTCCATTTTCTCGAGGAAGGTATTGGGATATACACCAATCCAGAAGATAAAGACAAGCAACGGTAACATCACGCAAACTTCACGAACCGACAGATCTTTAAGATTCTGGTTTTTGGGATTATCCAGCTTTCCGAACATAACACGCTGGAACATCCACAACATGTAGACAGCAGCCAAAATAACACCGGAAGTGGCAAACACTGCAAACCAACGCAAATCACTTTCAAAGGCTCCAAGGAGAATCATAAATTCCCCCACGAACCCATTAAGCGCTGGCAGACCAATAGATGAAAGGGTAACAATCATAAAGATTACTGCAAACACCGGCATCTGCTTGGACAGCCCACCGAACTCACTAATAAGTCGAGTATGGCGCCGCTCATAGAGGAAACCAACGATGAGGAATAGAGCACCGGTAGAAATGCCGTGGTTAATCATCTGTAAAATGGAGCCACTTACTCCAATACTGTTAAGCGCAAAAAGACCAAGCATGACAAAACCCAGGTGCGACACGGATGAGTACGCAACCAGCTTTTTAACATCTTTCTGCATCATGGCTACAAGAGCGCCATAGATAATCCCAATCACACTTAATGCCGCCAGCCAGGGGAGGAACAACTGCAAGGCATCAGGAAACAATGGCATCGCAAAACGGAGGTAACCGTATGTACCCATTTTGAGCATAACAGCCGCCAGAATTACAGAACCCGCTGTAGGTGCTTCGGTATGTGCATCGGGTAACCAAGTGTGCACTGGAAACATGGGAACTTTGATAGCAAAACTGAAAGCAAATGCAAGAAACAACCATTTTTGCATTTCAGGATGCATGCTCAGATTATAAAAATCTGTGATGCTAAATCCATTTGCTCCGGCACCGCTCTGTACTGCGAAATAGTACAGATAAATAATCGCCACCAACATCAGTAAAGAACCAACTGCGGTATAAATGAAAAACTTAACCGCAGCATAAATGCGATTGGACCCCCCCCAGATACCAATCATGAAATACATGGGGATCAGCATCAGTTCCCAGAAGATGTAGAACAGAAACAGGTCGAGGGAAATAAATGCTCCAAGCATAGCTGTCTCGAGCAGAAGCATGAGCGCCATAAAACCTTTTACGTTTTTATCTACAGCGTTCCATGTAGACAAAACGGTAATTGGCATTATGAAGGTTGTCAGCATCACCAGCCATAGGCTGATTCCGTCGATGCCGACACTATAATTCATGTGGAAGTAATCCCCAACACTGATCCAGGGCACAAGCTCAGTATAGTGCATCGCGGCCGAGGTTTTGAACACAGGATCTAGGGCAAGCGGCAAACTGATTATAAAAGTAATCAGAGTGACGACCAGAGTTGCAATCTTCAGTAAACCACCATTCTCTCGCGGCAGCATCAGCACAATCAGCATGCCCAACAGGGGGAAGAATGTCATCAGGCTGAGAATATGTTCTGACATTAGAAATTACTCCTTCTATATAAGATACCAGTCACAGCCGTCATTACTGAAACACGCAGATGGCAATGATCAAAACTACACCTATCACCATGCTCATGGCATAACTGTGGGTATATCCGGTCTGGGTGTGGCGTAGCAACTCTCCAGTACCCCGGATACAGCGAGCCACCCCATTAACAATTCCGTCAACAATCCGAACATCAAAAAAATTCCATAACATGGTCCCAAGACGCTTGGTTGAATTTACAAATAACGCGTCGTAGAGTTCATCTACATACCATTTGTTGTAGACTGCGCGATGGAAGCGGCTAAAACTTGCGCAAAAGCGCGCGGGCAGCTGAGGATTCTTACAGTACATCAGCCATGCAAGGCCAATCCCCACCAAGCCAACTCCTACTGAGACCCCAATTGTGCCAAACTCGGTACTAGCTGCGCCGTGTGCTCCAATTTGATGCAAGCTCTGGGTTTGCGCAAATACTGGAGCGAGGAAATTCTGAATGTAGTTAGGGATATGCCCCACCAAATCTCCAATGACATGGGGGATACCGATCAAGCCACCAAAGGTAGCCAACACAGCCAAAACCATGAGGGGGAAAGTCATAACCAGTGGTGATTCTGGGATGTGGTCTTTGGCACGAACGTCAGTTTTCTGCTCACCAAAGAAAGTCATGAAAACCAGGCGGAACATATAGAATGCAGTCATGCCTGCAGCAACAGTCCCAACTAACCACAGAATCCAGTGACCGCGCGTCGAAGCAAAGGCCCACCACAGAATCTCGTCTTTGGAGAAAAATGCGGAGAAGAATGGCAAACCACAAATCGCCAAGGTAGAAAGGAAAAAAGTAATGAATGTGATGGGCATCTTCTTGCGAAGTCCACCCATGTTGCGCATATCCTGTGGGTCATGATGTAAGTGTGCCTGATGATAAGCATGGTGCATACCATGGATTACAGAGCCTGAGCCCAGGAATAGACATGCCTTGAAAAAAGCGTGGGTAAGAAGATGGAAAATTCCCGCTGTAAACGCTCCAACACCCATTGCCAGGAACATGTATCCTAACTGGGAGACAGTCGAATAGGCTAATACGCGTTTAATGTCATTCTGTGCAAACCCGATAGTAGCAGCGAATATTGCCGTCGCTGCACCTACAATGGCTATCACCATCATGGTATCAGGTGCCATGGCAAACAGCCCATTCATACGCCCGATCATGTAAACACCTGCGGTAACCATTGTAGCCGCATGGATAAGGGCTGAAACTGGCGTTGGTCCTTCCATAGCGTCAGGAAGCCAAGTATACAGCGGTATCTGCGCTGACTTACCGGTAGCACCAAGGAAAAAGCACAAAGTGATGACGGTTACAAGGATACCCCCATTCTCTAAAGCCCCTGCGTTAGCAGCAATTTCAGTGAAGTTGATAGTCCACACCCCGTTCTGCCCTAATCCCCAGAACAGCGCAAACATACCAAGCAGAAAGCCAAAGTCGCCTACGCGATTGACTACAAATGCTTTTTTACCTGCGTCGCTGGCACTGCGCTTCTCATAGTAGTATCCGATAAGGAGATAGGAACACAGACCAACACCTTCCCAGCCCACAAACATAACAAGGGCGTTGTTACCCAATACCAAAATGAGCATGGCAAAAGTAAATAAATTCAGGTAGGCGAAGAAACGTGCAAACCCATCTTCTCCATGCATATATCCGATGGAGTACAAATGAATCAGAGTAGAGAGACCAGTAACATTGAGAATCATCAAAGCAGACAGCGGATCGAACAGGAAACCCCAATCGATACTCAGCGGGCCCATAGAGATCCAACTGGCTACTATGGTTTCATGAGTTTTAACGTCGTCGCCCAGCAGGCGGACAAAGTAAATACATGAAACGATGAAAGAGGCAAAAATTGCCAAGGTACCAATGGTACCAATGATCTTCTCATTCTTGATTTTCCTGCCCAGCAGCCCGTTTATCAGAAAGCCCAGTAGGGGGAAAAACGGTATGAGCCATAAATTGTCGTACATCTATATCTCCTCTTGACGGACCTTTAAGCGATCACACATAGACCTTCTTACAATTTCAACAGGTTGAAGTCCTCGACATCGATTGACTCGCGATTGCGATAAAATGCAATCATCAGCGCGAGACCGACTGCAGCCTCCGCAGCTGCAACTGTCATGACAAGGAGTACAAAGATCTGCCCATCTAAATTGCCCAGATGACTCGATAGTGCAATAAAGGTCAAATTGACTGCATTAAGCATCAATTCTATGCACATAAACACGACAATGGCGTTGCGACGTGTCAACACGCCGATAGTGCCAAGGCTAAACAAAATCGCGCTCACAACCATATAGTGCTGTACTGAAACAACCATACCTGCCCCCTACACTTCTTGCTTTGCTAGGATTATTGCACCCACAATAGCCACCAGCAACAGGATCGAAGCTATCTCAAACGGCAGCATGAAATCAGTGAACAGTGCTTTACCTATTAGTTCGGTGTGTCCAGCGGACTCAACAACCTCTGGACTAATTCCCCCCTGGGTGGGGCTGACAGAACCCTGTTTAATGATAATGAGAATCTGAAACAACATCAGCCCACTCGCAACCACAGCACCGGATACTGCATGCCGAAAGCGAACCACCACCGTAGAACCCAGGTTTAACAGCATTATCACAAAGATTATGAGAACCATGATGGCTCCGGCATAGACCATTATCTGGATGGCTGCCATAAAAGGCGCATGCAAGGTAACATAAAAAATCGCAAGACAGAAAAAGGTCATAACCAGCGATATGCCGCTATTAATCGGATTTCTGCACGTAATAACCAAAATGCCCGAGGTTATTGCGACAAACGCTACAACATAAAAAAACAACTGCTGCAGTATCTCCATTGAAGTGGCTCCTCTTTCTTTTATTTAAGCAAACGCTCTTTAGTGAAGCAGAAATCTTCACGGACGAGATTTGCAAGCTCATACTCTCCGGTCATCTCAATTGCTTCCACTGGACAGGCTTCTACGCAGTAACCACAGAATATACAGCGCAACATATCGATCTGATATACCGTAGGGTATTTCTTGCCATTCTCATCCTCATCTGCTTCGATCGTTATGCACTTCGCAGGGCACGCAGTGGCGCACAGATAACAGGCAACGCACTTTTCCCGGTCTTGATCAGGAATGAGACGGTGAAGGCCACGATAACGTTCAGACGCCTTATATTTAACCTTTGGATACTCCACTGTCGTGGAGTGCCCCGGCAATAAATGCCTGACAGTTATACTTAAGCCCTGAATAAATCCTTTAATCATGGGTCGGTCCTTTAGATTGTGGGAATGCTATAAAATGATTACGGCCGCAGTAATAACGATATTTAACAGCGCTAGCGGCAAGAACACCTTCCAGCCCATAAACATCAGCTGATCGTATCTGACACGCGGTAACGTGGCTCGCATCCAAATAAGTACGAACATGAAGAAGAAGATCTTCAGCAGCAGATTAATTACACCGGGAAACGGACCCGCCGGTCCACCTAAAAACAACGTTGAAATAACTGCAGCTACCACAACCATGTTGGCATACTCTGCCATGAAAAACAGTGCGTACTTCATGGAAGAGTATTCTGTACAAAACCCGGATACCAGCTCAGTTTCTGCCTCTGGCAGGTCAAACGGAGTCCGATTGATCTCGGCCACAGATGTTATAAAGAATACGCAAAATGCAAGCGGTTGAGAAAAAATATACCAATTAAACACTGACCCCGATTGAGCTTCAACAATTCCACGCAGGCTTAGGGTTTCTGCGAGCATGAACACAGCTACTATTGAAAGCCCAGCCGCTAACTCATACGAAATAACCTGCGCTGCAGCACGAATTCCACCTAACAGAGAATACTTGTTGTTGGAAGCCCAGCCGGCAAGAACGATGCCGTACACCCCTAACCCTTCCATAGCGAGAATGAACAGAATCCCTACATTCAGATCAGTTATTTGCAATGGGACGGTATATCCACCGATGATCATGTCCCCGCCAAGCGGTAATACTGCTACCGTTATAAATGCGGGAACCAGAATCATCATTGGAGCCAGAATAAACGCCACCTTACTCGCTTGCGATGGAATAATATCTTCTTTGAAGAACAGTTTCAGCCCATCAGCTATGGGCTGCAATAACCCCAAAGGGCCTGTCATTGTAGGACCAAGACGCGTCTGCATATGACCGATTATCTTACGTTCGGCATATGTGGCATAGGCTACAATGAGCAATAGCACAACAAACACCGACAGTATTTTTCCAAGCATTACCGCTATAAATAGAATCGGGTCATTCGAGAGGCTAAGCATTTCTGGCATGATTTTCCTCTTTCCTTCATTGCTTTTCCACCGGAATCCCGGCAGAGCATTTATTTAACTAAACCTGAAGTCCAAGCACAGGCTAGGATCAGCGGTCAATCTCTCCGAGAACAATATCTAGGGTACCGATAAGAGCTACTACGTCTGCAATCATTGTCCCCTCTATCATCTGAGGTAGTGCCTGCAGGTTTACAAACGAGGGGGGACGAATCTTCATGCGGTAGGGGTTGGCACTACCATCGGACACCATATAGAAGCCCAGTTCACCTTTTGGCGCTTCGATACCTTGGTAAATTTCACCCGGCTCTGGCTTAAATCCGTCTGTCACGATCTTGAAATGGTGAATAAGCCCCTCGATGGAATTCAACACATCTTTCTTAGGTGGCAAACACACCGCTGGAGTGTCGGCTAGAATCGGTCCATCTTCAAGCTTATCCAAACACTGCTGTATTATCTTGCATGACTCGCGCATCTCATCTAGACGTGCAGTATAACGATCGAAGGTATCCCCACCCTCGCGAGTTATTACCTTAAAGTCATACTCCTCATACCCTGAATATGGATTATCACGGCGCAAATCCCAATCAACCCCACTGGCGCGCAACGCTGGTCCAGTCAAGCCAATATCGATAGCATCTTCGGCAGAAATATACCCAATATTGCGGGTTCGCTTCTGCCAGATTTTATTCCCGGTCAAAAGCCCCTCGTAGGTTTCTAGATGCCCAGGCATCGCATCAATAAATGCCTTTACATCCTGCTCGAAGCCTGCAGGAAGATCTTCCGACAATCCCCCCACGCGAAAATAGTTGGAGGTCATTCGCGCACCAGATATTTTCTCGTACATATCCATGATTAGCTCGCGCTCACGGAAACAGTAGAGGAAAACTGTCATTGCACCAATATCTAGAGCATGGGTTGCAAGCCACACCAGATGGCTCTTAATACGGGTAATCTCAGTCATCATGACCCGCACTACCTTGGCCCGCTGTGGGATTTCGTCGGTAATGCCGAGCAGCTTTTCTACAGCTAGTACATAACCGAGATTGTTGCTCATAGGCGCCAGATAGTCGAGACGGTCTGTCAAGGGAAGTGCGCGATGGTAGCTGCGATTTTCTGCCAACTTTTCCACGCCACGGTGCAAAAACCCGACATGGGGAACCGCTTTAACTACCGTCTCACCATCAAGTTCCAGGACCAACTGCAGAACTCCATGAGTGGATGGGTGCTGGGGACCCATATTTATTGTCATTGTCTTTTTTGTTGCCATATATAAGCCTCGCTTCAGTCGATGGTTGCTTTAACTCAGGAAAGACGCCCCTGATAAGGCTCCCGATCCGGCCCCTGCAACGGGTAGTCCTTACGTAGCGGATATCCCTCCCAATCAGCAGGCATCAGGATGCGGCGCAGATCCGGATGATCATTAAACACAATACCAAACATATCCCAGCACTCGCGCTCAGGCCAGTTAGCAGTTGACCACACCCCGGAAACGGTATCGATGCAGCAATCATCTTCACTAACTGCCGCTTTAACACGCAAACGTTCCTTGGATTCGATGTTGTACAAATTGTACACCACCATAAAGCGCGGCTCTGTCCCTAGATAGTCAACCCCACACAGGTCGCAGAGAAAATTGTACCCTGCACTGTCTTTCAGATATGTACAGACCGCTACAATGTCATCTTTATTAACGGTCACAGTTATCTCGCCACGATGTTCAACGATACCAACCACCGCGGCGGGAAACTCCTGTTTAAGCTTTGCAACAACTGCCTGGCTCATACTTATTCCCTATAGAGTTATATATGGTTTGCGCAAGACGCTTTGTTCTCGTTCGCCCGTGAGGCAAGCCTAACCCGGCACAACCTCGCCTACGCCAATAGCGGCACCAAAGCTGTTTTTCTCCCGCATGATCTTTTCCTGCAACTGGATCAATGCATAGAGGAGACCCTCTGGGCGGGGTGGACAGCCGGGTATATACACATCTACCGGCAACGCTTCGTCGATTCCCTGCACCACACTGTAGGTATCAAATATGCCGCCAGAAGAGGCGCAAGCGCCCATGGCAACAACATACTTAGGCTCCGGCATCTGCTCGTACAGCACTTGAATAACAGGCAGCATCTTGTATGTCACTGTCCCTGCAATGATCATAACATCCGCCTGACGTGGTGAAGCGCGAAACAGAACTCCAAAGCGGTCAAGATCGTAGCGCGCAGCACCAGTTGCCATCATCTCAATAGCACAGCATGCGAGCCCAAACGTCATGGGCCACATCGAACGTGAACGCGACCAGTTAACTATTTTATCCAGAGATGCAGTGATAATATTGTCACCAAGCACATTGGTATCTATCTGTTGCGGTGCCGCTGTATTGGCGCCCCCCTGCTGCTCGACTACCATTCCAGTGCTCCTTTTTTCCACTCGTAAGCCAGACCTACAATCAAGACAAACACGAAAAAGCCCATAACTCCGGCTCCATACATGCCCAGCTGTTTAAACACCACAGCCCATGGATAAAGAAATACCACCTCTATATCGAACACAATAAATGTCATTGCCACCAGATAGAACTTGACCGGAAAGCGGTCGCGCGAAGTTCCGATCAGAGGCATTCCACATTCGTAAGGGGAAAGCTTCACCTCACTGGGCTTTTTAGGCCCGAAAACAAACGACAAGGCCACCGTCCCCAGCGCAAACGCCAGCGCCAAGGCTATGAGGACGAGTATCGGCAGATAGCTCTCAAGCATGTAACAGCTCCTCCATCCAGGGGTTAACTTATATAATTCAGCACCGCCCGAGCAAGCAGCTACAGCGGTTTCAGCGTCGTGCAAGTTAGGTTAAATATACTGCTTTGTCAAGGGAAAAATACAGTATACTGTATGCAGTTTTCTGCATACTTACTTCTTTTATTTCAACAACTTACATCCTGAACAGCCACTGAAAAATGCTTCGAAAACTGGATTCAGCCTCGGCCAACATTGCCATAATTAGCGGCACAAAAAACATGTTCGGCATCCGAGAAAAGTTCCGCTCACCTAGACTGCTCGGCTACCTTCTCTTCTGGTGGATGCATATACCGCGTAACTGCAGCTCGAATTGCTGTGGCAGAAAGGTTGGAGCAATGCATTTTTCCAGATGGCAAGCCACCAAGAGCTGCAGCCACTTTCTCATCGGTAACTTCAAGCGCATCTTCGAGCGTCTTACCCTTAACCATAGTGCTTGCCATGGAGGTGGTTGCAATTGCCGCGGCACATCCGTAAACCTTATATTTAACATCGGTAATTACATTGTCTTCAATTTTAAGAAAAATGAGAATCGCATCACCGCAACCAGGATCTCCAACTTTTACCACTACATTCGGGTTTTCTAGCGTTCCAACATTGCGCGGATTGGAAAAATGCTCTACAACTGCATCGGTGTACATATCTGAATCTTTCCTTTCATTTTATATCCGGACAATTAAAATACGATAAATCGTGTGATAATACCTTCCAGACAAACATAAAACAACCGCGCACACACGTAACCTTTGATTTAATATTTTTCGCCCGTCGCCAACCACCCTTTTATTTCAAGACTTACCTGACCACATGAAACCATATACAACAGAAATTAAAGACTACATACGCCAAGAAATTAAAGACGCGAATGGCAACGAGGTGTTCTTTGCCGCCACACTAAAATCTGAGGAGGAGATCTCCTCTATCCGCGTTGTAGCGCGCGGGCATAAAAGTGCGGTTCCAGCAATATTGGAGGTCTGCCGTAAGGCTGACTTGGTTATCCACAACCACCCATCTGGTGAACTCACTCCCTCCGATGCAGACCTAGAGATAGCAGCACAACTTGGAGAGGGAGGCGTGGCTTTCCATATCACCGACAACAACGTCGAACATTTTTACAGAGTCACAGAAATTCACAAGCGCCCAGAATCTACCCCCGCTGATTACACTAGAATTTCCACCTTACTCGGCCCCGAGGGACCATTGGCGCGCAGCATCCATAGCTACGAACAGCGTCCAGAACAACTGCAGATGGCATTCACAGTTGCAGAGGCCTTTGACACGGAGCGAATCGCCACAATTGAAGCCGGAACTGGTACCGGCAAAAGTCTGGCATACTTGATTCCAGCTCTGCTCTGGGCTCTCGACCATGGCGAGACCGTAATCGTCTCCACCAACACCATCAATCTACAAGAACAGCTTATCCGCAAAGATCTGCCGCTTCTCAAGCGCGCCTTTCCTGAACCCTTCCGCGCAGTTTTAGTTAAAGGACGGTCCAACTATCTGTGTCACCGGCGCCTACACCAAGCACTACAGGAGACAGACCTGTTCAGCGTCAATGCTGCAGCTAACCTCAGGGACATACGCGAGTGGTCCGATACTAGCACCAATGGGAGTCGAGACGAACTCAGTTGCACTCCCGAACCCCAGGTATGGAACGAGGTGTGCTGTGAAATGGACCAATGTCCGCGCGTACGTTGCAGCCACTATTCAGCGTGTTTCTTTCACAAGGCGCGCCGCAAAGCAGCTCAGGCCGATATCATGATTTCCAATCATGCGTTGCTGCTTGCAGATTTGGCGGTGCGCGCCGAAACCAGCAACTACAGTAGCGCCGCGGTACTCCCCCCCTACGCACGCATCATCTTTGATGAAGCACATCATCTCGAAGATGCCGCAACAAACAGCTTCGCCATCCGCCTGAGTCGTTTCAGTTTTGCTGGAGTCCTTAACAGATTGGTTCATCCACGCAAACCCCAGCGTGGGCACCTAGCCCGCTGGGCGAAGATCCTGGCGCAGGAGCTGCCTGATACAGAAGAAGTGCTTTACGAACAACTGCACACTTTATTGGATGAGGCCGGGAGCCTGTGTCGCGAACTACAGCAGCGCAACGCGGAAATATTTGATGCCCTTACTACTACGATAGAGCCTGGTGGTGCGACAGAGCAAAAACACTCAACCCCATTAAGAATAACTCCTGAATATAAAACCGATCCGGCATGGCAACTTTTCACCACAAAGCTGCCTGACATTAGCCGAACTGCACTAAAAATAAGCTCCATTATTAAGCGTATCTTTAAGGTGGGAGAAAACCTGCCTGACAACGTAAGCGAAAAAATGGCTGCAGCAACCACCGATCTAAACGGACTCAACAATCGCCTTACGCTCTTGGCGCAGGAGCTGGATGTGTTTCTGTCCGTACGTAAAGACTTGTGCACCTGGATTGACCTCCGCAAGGGAAGTGGGCGCCAGCACCGCACGGTAATGTGGCTCAATGCCGCCCCCATAGAAACTGCGCCCCTCCTGCATCAGCATATCTATGAACGTTTTAAGTCGGTGGTGATGACCAGCGCAACCCTGAGTGTAAACCGTACCTTCAACTATTTCCATCAACGCAGCGGAGTTACTCTCTGCGCTCCGGAACGCCGTCTAGAACTGCAACTCGACTCCCCTTTCGACTTCGAGCGCCAAGCGCTCATTGCCGTACCCACAGACATCCCTGCGCCGGGGAGTCCGAGCTACACTGAGGCTATTGCACCCATCATAGAGCGCAACGTACTGACCGCCGGCGGCAACACTTTTGTTCTATTTACTGCCTATAGTATGCTGCAACAGTTGTTTCAGGCTCTCGAACCCGCTATGTTCGCACAGGGGATAACCTGCTTGCGCCAAGGACAGACATCAAGACACCACCTGCTGCAACGCTACATCAACGCCGACAACCAGGTATTATTTGGTACTGACTCTTTCTGGGAAGGGGTGGATGTGCCGGGCAGCAATCTGGAGATAGTGATCATTACCCGTCTCCCCTTCCGCGTTCCCACTGAGCCTATCCAGGTTGCACGCAGCGAAGCTCTCGAGCAAGCAGGCAAAGATCCTTTTATGCACTTTACCGTGCCCCAAGCGGTAATAAAACTGAAACAGGGGTTTGGGCGCCTTATACGCCATCGTGACGACCGTGGTGTGGTTATAATCCTCGACAACCGTGTTAGCACCAAAGGGTACGGACGCATATTTCTCAACTCTTTGCCTCCGGCCCGCAGAGTGATCGCACCCCAGAGCACCATTGAAACAGCAGTGAAGGATTTTTTCGCCCCACACCAATGAGCTGAATCAACTTCAACCGAGTAACCCAACACAGACAGAAGAACAACCTTGTACGTATATGCCAAATACCCCTACAGCCTACTCTCTCTAGGCAGGCGACATACACTGTACCCGCCCACCTAGCTCCTGAGCAGACATCAATGAACGGTCTCTTGGGCTATTGCCAACAACTGTTCAGTGGCCATTTTCAGGGGGTAGAGAAAATCTCACCTTCTCATTCCACAAGAATGGTTATAGTATGGGTGGTTGAAGTACATGCGGCTTCGCTGCACACCAAAGTGCAAAACATAAATATGAAAAACTTAAAAATTCATATAAAGTTGACTTTTAAGTAAAAGTTTCTACATAAATCTCAAGCCAATATCAGGATCGGCACCATATGAAACCAATGCTCAAGCTACACCGCGTAAAGCGTATTATTACCGTGATCGCAATCATTCTGACTTTTTTCTCCACTGCGCATGCCGCAGTATTTCAGGAAAAAGAGCTTGATCCACAGCGGGCAAAACTACTCGGCTTCATTGTCTCACAGCACCTAGTCAGGCAACACTATAACCACTCCCCCCTGGATGACGACCTGTCGCGTGCAGCATTTGATCTGTATATCAAGCAACTCGACAACCAGAAGCGCTTCCTCCTGCGCGAAGACGTGCAAATGTTGGGAGCGTATAAAACCTATATCGACAACGAAATCCGCCGCGGGAACATTCATCTGCCTACCTACAGCGCTAGAATCATGGAGAAACGGATTCCTGTTCTGGCCAAGATGGTGGAAGAGTTACTCGAAAAACAGTTTGACTTCAGCCGCGTGGAAACCCTGGAAACCGACGCAGAAAAGCTAGACTTCTGCAACAACATGGATGAACTGCGCGAACGCTGGAGAAAAACCCTAAAATACCAGACTGCAAACACCTACTTGGATCTCAAAGAGGAACAAAAGCAAAAAGCTGAAAACCACAACAGCTCAGAATCTGACAACGAAATCACTTCTGACACCACAGACGCAGAGCTATGGAACAAGGCATACACCAAGGTAGCGGAACGGTATCAACACCTGTTTGCACGCATGGGCAAGGTGTCAGAAAATGACTTTTTCAATCGCTATCTTAACTCCATTGCTAACGCCTACGACCCCCATAGCACCTATATGCCCCCTGAAGCTAAAGAGGATTTCGACATTCACATGCGTGGGTCTCTGGAGGGAATCGGCGCAGTCTTGCGCGAAGATGGAGGCTTTATTAAAGTTGTGCGCCTGATCCCTGGAGGAGCCGCGCAGCAACAGGGGATTCTAGCCAGCGAAGATACGATCCTTAAAGTCAGCGAAGGCGTTGATGGAGAGCCGGTTGACATTACCGATACTCGCATTCGTGATGCCGTAAGCCTGATTCGGGGCCCAAAGGGGACAACAGTCAAGCTCCACATAAAAAAGCCGGATGGTACACGTCAAAACATCTCTATCAAGCGCGATGTAGTTCAAATCAAGGATGCGTTTGTCAAATCAGCACTGGTGAAAGGGCCCAACGATACCCCTTACGGTTACATCAAAATTCCGAGTTTCTATCGCGACTTCCATAGCAGCAACGGCAAGGGTCGCAATGTTACTGACGATACTAAGGTTGCACTGGAGGAGCTAAAAGCCCAAGGGATCGCCGGCCTCATTATTGACCTGCGCAATAACGGCGGAGGCTCACTCGGCGATGCGGTTGACACCACTGGACTGTTTATAGACCAGGGACCGGTAGTACAAGTCAAAGACAGCAACAACGATATCCAGGTGATGGAAGATAAAGACGGGAAATCGGTTTACACCGGTCCTGTAGTGGTTTTGGTTAACAATTTCAGCGCCTCAGCCTCCGAAATTCTTGCTGGTGCCCTCCAGGATTACCGGCGCGCTGTAATTGTGGGGAGTGAGCACACCCACGGCAAGGGAACGGTACAGGCGATGATCAACATTGACACCAATCTACCTATGCGCAATCTAAGCAAATACAAGCCTCTAGGTGCAATCAAGGTGACGGTACAAAAATTTTATCGTGTAAGCGGTGGGTCCACCCAGTATCGCGGCATTGAACCTGACATCGTTCTTCCTGACCGTTTTGCCGCAATTGAAAGCGGGGAGCGTTACATGGATTACTCCCTGCCTTGGGATACCATCCCCAGCACTCTGTATACCCCAGCAACCGACTACCTCCCACTGCAGGAGCTGGCACATCGCAGCGCTGAGCGGGTGAAAAACAACAGTGACTTTCAAAAAATCTCAAAACTGGAAGAAAAAACCCGGCAACGGATGGCTAATACTGAGCAGAAACTGCTCCTTGAAAACATCATTGCAGAACGTGAAGATTTACAGGATGATGAAAACAAAAGCCTAGCTCATGGCGGTATGGGCGAAATTGACGACCCAGAGGGGGAAGACAATTGGCAGGAAAAGCTACAAGAAGATCCCTACGTGATTGAGTCGAGCCATATCCTTAATGATCTAGCTGATCTCTTGCACTAATTTCTTATATATATCTTGATATCTTGCCCCCTTCGAGCCTGAAAGCCTGGAGGTAGACAAAGTTTTTTAAGAAATCATAGACATGCAGAATTCACGCACGTCAGCATACAATGCAATTATCTCATTGGTGGGGGTATTATGGCGGAACATACTATTTTAATCTCTGCAACAGCGCAAAAACTTCTGAATTTTGACTACACCTTTGCCGCGCGCGAAAATTTCAACCTAATTGTGGCTCAGGATAGCGCGGATTTATTCATCACCGCCCGTGCACAACACCCAGACATAATTTACATCACGCCGAACGACTCAGAGACACACACTACAGAAAAATGCTGCGGCCTGCGCTTGAAAGATGACCCAGCCACTAAAGATATCCCGATTATCGCCATCCTAGATGGAAACAACAAGTCCGACTTGAAACACTGTCAAATACACCGCCCAGACGACATCCTCTTTACCCCCTTGAGCAGCCATCTGTTTCTGACCTCTGCACGCCGCATTCTCGGCCTACCCCACCGCTCCTTCGATCGAGTCCAAACCAGTCTACGTGTCTATTTTGGGCCAAACCGTAACAATCTGCGGCCGGCATGTTCTTACAATCTGAGCACTGGCGGCATTTTCATTGCGACCGAAACCGAAATCGCGCTAAATACTCAGTTAACGGTCAAACTCGATATCCCCGATACTGAAAAACCCATCATCTGTGAAAGTGTTGTCAGTTGGATAAACCATAGCAACGCTCCAGAGGAACCCGACATCCCAGCAGGGATTGGCTTGCAGTTTCTTTCTCTAAATGCTGCCGATCTTTTCGCCATTCATAATTACACAAACAAACACCGCAACAACACCTGATGCGCTGATTTTATCTTGCCTTAACCTAATAAAAAGGCGGGAACTATTGACACAAAGGGTTAGAACATCGTATTACTTACTCTCGCGAAATACTGTATACACTTTGGCATTCCAAGGGTGCAATTTCGTGGTATTTTATAGAACCTGGTTTAACATATCAGGCTCATGCAATACCGTGTCCGCAGCGTACATACTGCCGAGACGGTCTTGTTATTTGTAATTCAAATTAGGGGAGGTTACACATGGTATGTATTAGAATGGTCAGGGCAGGCCCAGCGACATGCAATAGCGCGACAATCAACTACGTCTCTTCTATCTCAACGGCTGTCAGATGACAGGTCCGGTGCGAAAAGTTGAACACGGATTGATTTACAACCCTTACAAGGAAAGTGCATTGAGATGATTAAAATTAACAAGGGGCTGGATCTGCCGATAAGCGGCGTTCCAGAACAGAAGATTTCTGATGCTCCCGCAGTAAAGTCGGTGGCCCTTATCGGCCCAGACTATGCCGGTATGAAACCGAGCATGGTGGTTAAGGTAGGAGACAAGGTTAACCTTGGTCAAGTGCTGTTCACCGACAAGAAGAATGAAGGGGTGAAATATACAGCTCCCGGTGCAGGCAAAGTAGTTGCCATCAACCGCGGTGCACGGCGTGTGCTGCAGTCAGTAGTTATAGAACTTAGCAGCAAAGAGGAAGAGGAAACTTTCGCTTCGTATAAAGAACAAGACCTCGAAAGCCTTGCGCGCGATAAAGTTGTTACCAATCTAGTGGACTCGGGAATGTGGCCAGCGCTGCGCACCCGCCCCTACAATAAAGCGCCCGCCATTGATAGCGAACCAAAGTCCATTTTTGTAACAGCTATGGACACCAACCCTCTGGCAGCCAAAGCAGAAATGCTTATCAAGAATGAAGAACAAGCATTTGCCAACGGCCTCAAAGTACTGACCCGCCTAACCCAAGGTCCGGTATATGTATGCCAGAAGCCCAATGTGATCATGCCTCAGGTAAAAGGGATTAACTACGAAGAGTTTGATGGACCCCATCCGGCAGGCCTTCCTGGGACTCACATCCACTTCCTCGACCCTGTTACTATTGATACCTGTGTCTGGCACATTAACTACCAGGATGTGATCGCCTACGGCAAATTCTTCACCAGCGGCAAAATCCCAACGGAACGGATTGTCGCCTTCGGTGGTCCTGGAGTAAAAGAGCCACGCCTTTTGCGTACGCGTATGGGGGCAAACCTTGACGAACTCACGGCGTCACAGCTCAATGATGGGGAGCAGCGCGTTATCTCAGGCTCGGTACTCAGCGGCACCAAAGCTGAAGGCCCTTTGGCTTTTCTGGGACGCTACCATCTGCAAATCTCAGTTCTGCCAGAAAAACGTGAGCGTGAACTTTTTGCTTCACTGACTCCTGGAGAGGATCGCTTCTCCATCAAGCGCGTGTTTATGAATGCCTTCACTGGCGGACCCACTGCGGATATGAACACCAGCACCTACGGAACCCCTGGGAACATGCTGACCATCGGCTCGTTTGAGAAGGTGATGCCTCTTGATATCCTGCCCAACTACCTGTTGCGTGCCCTGTGTGCCGGTGATAGCGATGAAGCGCAGAAACTTGGCTGCCTGGAACTGGCAGAAGAGGATCTGGCGTTGTGCACATATGCATGTCCCGGCAAAAACGACTTTGGCGTGGCACTGCGTGACGCACTAACCATCATTGAGAAAGAGGGATAAAGCCGTGAAATTACTCGACGATATGAAACCTCACTTTGAAGAGGGCGGGAAGTGGGAAAAATACTCCGCCGTCTATGATGCTTTAGATACCACCCTGTATTCACCGGCAACTGTTACCGAGGGTTCAGTTCATATGCGCGACAGTATCAATCACAAGCGTGTAATGAGCATCATCATGCTGGCTCTATTGCCGTGTATCCTGATGGCCATGTGGAATAGCGGTTTTCAGGCGAACCTGACCCTGGCGCAGATGGAAGGTGGCGAAGCCCTGCGCGGCCTGAGCAACCACACCTCTATTTGGGCAAACATGCTGAAAGGTGCAGGGATCTTCCTGCCAGTGCTGATTGTGGTGCTGATTACTCAGGGGATATGGGTTGCGATATTCGCTTCCATGCGCCAGCGCCCTATCGATGCAGGTTTCCTGGTAACTGCAATGCTGATCACACTCATCATGCCCCCCACTGTTCCCCTGTGGCAGGTAGTGCTTGCTACATCTTTCGGAGTAGTGATTGGGCGTGAGATATACGGTGGTATCGGGATGAACTTCCTGAACCCTGCTCTGGTAGCCTGGGTATTTCTTGCCATGGCATACCCTGCATCAATGTCTGGCGATGCAGCATGGACCGCGGTAGACGGCTACACCGGTGCTACCCCGCTGACAATGGCGATGACAGACGGAGTTTCCAGCCTTAGCAGTGCTGGCATAACCTGGAAGTCAGCCTTTCTAGGAACCATCCCCGGGAGCATGGGAGAAACCTCTGCCCTGGCCTGCCTGCTTGGTGCCATTGTTCTCCTGATTACTGGCGTAGCCAGCTGGCGCATTATTGCATCGATCTTCATCGGTGTGGTAGCGATCTCTTCAATTCTGTGTCTGTATGACTCTAGCGCAATGAATCCGGCCTGGCACCTAGCGCTCGGTGGCCTTGCTTTCGGCATGGTGTTTTTGGCTACAGACCACTCCTCAGCGGCTATGACCGTTAAAGGGCAGTGGATCTACGGCCTTCTCATCGGCTCTCTGGTAGTGCTGGTGCGTGTTTTCAACCCCATGATGCCTGAGTGCGCAGGGATGATCATCCTGTTCGGCAACGTTGCCGCACCGCTTATTGATCGCCTTGTCGTGAACGCACATATCAAGAAAAGGATGTTGCGCCATGTCTAATGATTCAATTCTAAAAACATTTCTGGTCACGTTCCTGCTGTGCCTAGTCTGCTCTGTGCTGGTTTGCTTGGCGGCTCTGGTACGGATCGATCGGGAAGCCTACAATCAGTTGCTTGAAACCCGCGCAACGGTTCTTGCTGCCGGTGGTTACGAAGAACAACTGAACAGTGGGGCTTCGGAGGATGAACTTTTTAGCAACTTTGAAATGAAGATGGTTAATATCAATACCGGTGAATTCACCACCGAGATCAACGTGGAAGAATTCAACCCTAGAGATATTCAAAACAATCCAGATATGCTGGTAGCTATCCCCGCCGCATCAGATGTTGCAGATCTTAAACAACGCCCTAAATTTGCGCGTGTGTTTATCGACAACACTAATGGGCAGGTTGTCCTCCCCGTCAACGGCCCAGGAATGTGGGGTCCTATATACGCCTATATTGGGGTACAAAGTGATGGCACAACAGTAAGCGGACTGAAGTTCTACCAACATTCCGAGACTCCAGGACTGGGTGCAGAGATTGAGAAACCCAAATTTCGCAATCAGTTTATAGGAAAAAAACTTTACAACGACTCTGGTAGCCTTGCCATTAACGTCGTGAAAAGCGGCAGATACGATGCCGGTGCAGATAATGCGATTCACACCATCGATGGCCTTGCAGGTTCGACCATTACCGGCGACAAAGTCCAGAACCTAGTAAGGTACTGGTTCAGCGACCATGGCTACGGTAAATTCCTGGCTAACTACACTAAGAGCAAGGAGTAACAATTATGTCTAAAGCAAAAGACGCATTGCTGGATCCGTTGTTTAACAACAACCCAATTGCCCTCCAAATTCTGGGCATCTGTTCAGCTCTTGCAGTTACCAATAAAATGTCCACAGCACTGACTATGTCAATCGCGGTTATCCTGGTAACTTCATGTTCCAACGCTGCCGTCAGTGCTATCCGCAATCACATTCCTAACAGCATCCGTATAATCGTCCAGATGACTATCATCGCGACCCTGGTTATCATTGTAGACCAGATGCTCAAAGCATATGCATACGAGATGAGCAAGCAGCTCTCAGTATACGTTGGCTTGATCATCACCAACTGTATCGTTATGGGACGTGCAGAAGCATACGCTATGAAAAATCCGGTGTATGAGAGTTGGCTTGATGGCATTGGTAACGGCTTAGGGTATTCCCTGATCCTACTTATTGTTGCATTCTTACGTGAACTGTTCGGTTCAGGCTCATTCTTTGGCCTCACCATCCTCAACCCAGTCAATAACGATGGGTGGTATGTAACCAACGGTTTGATGCTGCTAGCGCCCAGTGCTTTCTTTTTGATCGGTTTCATCATCTGGGCACTGCGTACCTGGAAGCCTGAACTCCAAGAATAGGATAGAATGTCATGGCACATTATTTCACTATATTTTTCGATTCTGTCTTTGTCGACAACATCGCCCTGACCTTTTTCCTGGGCATGTGTACTTTTATTGCGGTATCGAAAAAAGTTGATACCGCGATAATGCTTGGTATCGCAGTTGTCGCCGTTGAACTAATTACCGTCCCAGTAAACAACATTCTTTACAATGTACTCCTTAAAGAGGGGGCACTGGCGTGGGCCGGATATCCAGAGCTGGACCTGAGCTTTCTGGGACTCATAACCTACATTGGGGTTATCGCAGCCATAGTCCAGATTCTGGAAATGTTTCTGGATAAGTACTTTCCTGCACTCTACAACGCTCTGGGGATTTTCCTCCCCCTGATCACTGTAAACTGCGCGATCCTGGGTGCATCTTTGTTCATGGTAGAGCGCGACTACAACTTTGCTGAAAGTACCGTATACGGCGTTGGGGTAGGTGTCGGCTTCGGCGTTGCACTAGCTCTACTAGCTGGCATCCGGGAAAAACTGGTATACAGCGACATGCCTAAAGCACTGCGTGGGGTAGGAGCTACCTTTATAATCGTAGGCCTGATGGCCATGTCATTTCAGGCATTTTCCGGTTTGCAGTTTTAATGCAGTTATAATCTGAATAAAAGGATTGATACTATGGACTTGATAATAGTTGGATCCATCATGTTTACTGGGATCATACTTGTTCTGGTTGCTCTTATTCTGGCAGCCCGCAAGCAATTGGTCCCAAGTGGTGAGATCAAATTTGAAATTAATGACGACCCGGACCTGACCCTCATATCCAGGCCTGGGGGGAAACTTCTCGGTGCTCTGGCTGAACACGGGATCTTCATCCCTTCAGCGTGCGGCGGCGGTGGCACCTGCGCCCAGTGCCATATCCACGTGTACGAAGGTGGCGGTGAAATTCTTCCCACTGAAACCGGCCTGATCTCCAAACGTGAAGCACGTGAGGGATTACGTCTGGCGTGCCAGGTTGGCGTTAAGGAAGACATGAAACTTGGTATTGCACCAGAGATTTTCAACGTCAAAAAATGGGACTGTACTGTGCGCCACAATAAAGGAGTTGCTACCTTTATTAAGGAGCTCGTAGTCGACCTGCCTGAAGGGGAGAACTGCGATTTCCGCGCAGGTGGCTATATTCAAATAGAAGCGCCTCCCCATGAGCTCTCCTACTCTGAATTCGACATTGAAGACAAATTCAAAGCGGATTGGGATGAATTTAACCTCTGGCGCTACAAGTCCGTGGTTAAAGAGCCGATCATGCGTGCATACTCCATGGCCAACTATCCGGACGAAAAGGGGATGATCATGCTCAACGTGCGTGTATGTCCTCCGCCTCCCAATGCGCCCGATGCACCTCCGGGACAGATGTCATCCTACATTTTCAACCTCAAACCCGGTGACCATGTTACCATTTCTGGTCCCTACGGCGAGTTCTTTGCCCGCGATACCGACAACGAGATGGTGTTTATCGGTGGTGGTGCGGGGATGGCACCGATGCGTTCCCATATCTGGGACCAACTCCTGCGTCTCAATACCAAGCGCAAGATTACCTACTGGTACGGAGCGCGTAGTCTCAAA
This sequence comes from Desulfuromonadaceae bacterium, assembly GCA_034007015.1. Classification (GTDB taxonomy): domain Bacteria; phylum Desulfobacterota; class Desulfuromonadia; order Desulfuromonadales; family Desulfuromonadaceae; genus JAIVHC01. Next base: position 18,504 of record JAVERS010000006.1, on the reverse strand, counting down.
GAGATGTTCTATGTGGACGAGCTCAATGAGCTACAGGACAAGTTTCCCAACTTTAAATGGTACGTTGCCCTCTCCGACCCACTCCCGGAAGACAACTGGGAAGGTCCAACTGGATTTATTCATACCGTCCTGTACGATATGTACATTAAAGACCATGAGGCTCCCGAAGATTGTGAGTACTACATGTGTGGTCCCCCAATGATGGCAAACGCCGTTACCAATATGCTGCTTGAACAGGGCGTGGAACGCGAAAACATCATGTTTGACGACTTTGGTGGCTAAGCTGTAGCAGTAGCCTTTTATTCCGCATGTGAAGCCGGGACACTTCTGTCTCGGCTTCACTGCATCTGAAATGCAATTCCAGATTCAGGAGGTAACTATGTCATTCGGCCAGGCCAAACAAATTCTTAAATATGCACAAGATTTCCACAAGTTCACTAGCGACTATTTCAAAAAGCTCTCTGACAGCACCGAGCAGCCGCGCATGAAGCTCCTGCTCGACTATATGTCACGCCACGAAAAACATCTTGAACGAGTGTTAAAGGAGTACGAATCTAACACCAAAAGCAAAGCGTTGGATACTTGGCTTCAGTTTTCCAGCGAATGTTCAGTATTTAAGCCGGTTGAAGAAATTTCATACACGGATGATCTTACCCCAGAGAAGGTTTTTGAAATTGCGGCTCAGATTGATCAATGCATGATCAACTCTTACACCACCGTAATCAATCGCACCACCAATCCTGAGGTCCGAGAATTGTTTGAGAGCCTGCTCAAGCTCGAAGAACAGGAGAAGCATGTACGTGCACGTACAGCCTTGGGATTGTTGGACATGTAATTGCTCCTGCACACCACGACCCAAATCGTGCTAGAATGACCGCGTCACATCGACGTGGTCATTTTTTTATCTACCCCCTATGTGAAACATCGGTGGAATATCGCTTAATAACGTGCAGGAGCGCGCATGAAACGTCCCGTCATAGCCCTGGTAATTCTGTTACTTGCCAGCATAACTTTGCCCCACCTCTTCAACGCAGCCAATGAAACCAACCGGCACAAGCACCGAAAGCCGGTAACTATTTCAGGGCGCACAATGGGGACTTTTTACAATGTGAGCGTTATCCCCTTTAACAACAAAACCCTCAAGCGAGACCACCTGCAGCAGCAAATAGATGCACGTCTGCAGGAGATAAACCAACGCATGAGCACCTACATCGCTAACTCGGAATTAAGTAGGATCAATCAGGCACAAGCCCATAGATGGGTGGAGATAAGTGAGGAGACCGCTGCAGTTATCGGCACGGCTCAACAGATCAGTGCCATGACTGATGGTGCGTTTGATATCACCGTGGGGAATATCGTCAACCTGTGGGGGTTTGGCCCTGATATAAACTTGTATGCGATACCGGATGAAGATAGGATTCAATCTACCCTTGCCCTATCGGGTTACCAGAAATTGGAAGTGCAATTTGACCCTCCCAGAGCAAAGAAACAAAATGACTCTTTATATCTGGACTTGTCTGGAATCGCAAAAGGGTATGGGGTGGATCAGATTGCGGAATTGCTTATAAAACTTGGCTACCAAAATCACTTGGTGGAGATCGGTGGGGAAATACGTACCGGAGGGGAAAAGGGACCAGGCGACCCTTGGAGCATCGGTATAGAACATCCCCAAAGCAAAGGGCGGAGTGTACAGACGATAATCCGTCCCTCTACCACCGTATCCATGGCCACTTCGGGAGATTATCGCAATTACTTTGAGCTACAGGGTAAGCGCTACTCCCATACCATTGACCCTACCACCGGATACCCTATCACGCACAAACTTGTTGCGGTTTCAGTCCTGCATGACTCCTGTATGCTCGCGGATGCTTACGCTACTGCTTTTATGGTGATGGGACCAGAGCAAACCATGGACTTTGCCAAACAGCATGAGATAGCAGCATATATGCTCGTAAAGAGTGACCAGGGATTTATTCCTCTCAGTACACCAGAGTTCCAAAAACTTATTTCATCTGCGCATAAAAAGTGATAGCGTTAAAAATAGCGTGGGACAACACATCATCATTTATGGAGCTTTCCGCTACGGAGGTTTCTTCTACGGCCCACATAGCGCATTTTATCCAGATAAAACATGAGGTTTAGTAATGCTTAAATTATTTATTCCAGCCATAACTATATTCATGCTTGCGTTTGCCGGCCTTTCGGTTGGAATTATGTTTAAACGCAAGGGGATCACCGGCACCTGCAGCAGCAGCGAAGGCGCAAAACTAGCAGGAATCAGCTGCAGCTGCGGGCGCGATGAAAAGGAGAACGCTGCTCAGTGTGACAACGATTTTGCGGTAGAGGTGATCTGCCCTGAGGAAGACCCCGAAGGATACGCGTGCCTGCTTGAACAGGTCAATAAGCGCGGCTAAATTCAACGCTTAGCAACTTAAATACTTTCCTCGAACAGCAGGCAACATCTTCTCCCGCTTACAGGCTATCGCATCCATCCACCACTTTGCGGGACGGAGCAGGAGAGATCACCACTTTATTTCTTCCATCCTTCTTTGCCGCGTACAGCGCAGCATCTGCGCGCGCCACCATCTGAACCTCATCCTCTAAATCAGGGTAAAACGTGCTCACCCCGATACTGACAGTGAGCATTATAGCTGGATGTTTCCCCTTAAGGTTTGCAGGCAGCATAGTGCGCCCTTCAATCCATAACCGCATTCGCTCTGCCAGAACGACAGCTCCTTCGCTTTCAGTATATGGGAGCAGGACCACAATTTCCTCCCCTCCGTAGCGAAATACCGAGTCAAAGTCCCGCACTGAACCTTGAATCACTTTTGCCAGAGAACACAACACCTCATCGCCAAGTTGATGCCCATAGGTATCATTCAACTGCTTGAAGTGATCCACATCCAACAGCAAAAGGGATAGAGCCTGACCATACCGTCGCGCCTTAGCGGCCTCCTGACGTAGACATTTATCCAAATGGCGACGATTATATATACCCATGAGTGGATCGGTAATATTTTCGTGTTCAAGGTGACATAAGCGCTGGATATCATCGGCCGTACGCGCCGACAAGCTGCATACCACCAGCACAAAAACTGCCCCGAAACAAAACACCGCTGGAACCACCATATCGACCCAACTTTGCGCCGAACTCCAATAAAACCACGCATATAGCAGGTAACCAATAAAAAAGAACGTAATTAGACCAGATAAAAACGCCCACGCTGTTCGACTTATGCTATTGGGCAAGCGTCGATATAAATAACGAATGGGTGCAAGAGCCAATATAAATATTGCTGCCCCAAATAAAACCAGAAAATTTGCCAACACTCCCACCGCTATATTCCTCCACCCAATTTAAACGTTGGGGCTAGCGCTACGCTAGGGCACCTAAGATCCCTACGTCAAAACCCTGCCAGGGTATGTAATAACAGACTTAATGATATCAGCGTTGCATTCATCCCTTTTTTTTGCCACAATTCTGCCATGTAGCACAATAGAACAACGTTTCACTTATTTTTAAAGGTAGAACAAAAATTAAGCTTACCAGATACAGGAGATAATAATGAGCATAAAAGTACCCGCACGTGAATTAGACACCCGCATGCAGGCATTGCGGAAGCGGATGGATCAGGACCATCCAGAGTGGGAGCTTCTTGCCATCTTCAGCAAGGTAAATCAGTTCTATTTTACTGGCACCATGCAGGATGCAGTGTTGCTTATCCCTAGAGAGCAGGAAGCAAGCTACTGGGTGCGCCGTAGCCTCCAGCGTGCACAGGAGGAGTCGGAATTTCCCGCGATCCATCAGATGGGAAGTTTCCGCGATGCAGCGACCACTTTTGCCACCCTCCCCCAAGTTATTCACGTGGAGGGGGAGCGTTTACCTCTCTCAGCCTTCCAGCGCTTCAATAAGCACTTTAAAAGCACCGGTGCGACCCCGGCGGATCTATCCATCTCGGCGGTACGTGCTGTGAAGTCTGAATATGAACTTCAGCGCATGCGCAAAGCGGGAATTATCCACCAGCGCATCCTAGAGCAGCGCGTGCCAGAGTTGCTCCGCGCTGGAATCAGCGAAGCCCAGTTTGCGAGCGAACTATACCCTGTGATGGTAGCAGAAGGGCACCACGGCATTGCGCGCTTTGGGATGTACGACACCGAGATGCTCATCGGACATCTGTGTTTTGGCGAAAGTTCGATCTACCCCACCTACTTCGATGGACCCGGCGGCCACTACGGCATGAGCCCAGCAGTGCCCCTGCTTGGAAGCCGCACACACTTGCTGCGCACAGGAGATTTGGTGTTTGTGGATGTATGTTGCGGTTTCGACGGCTACAACACCGACAAAACCATGGCCTATGTATTTGATGGAGAACTTCCGCCAGAAGCGATGGATATCCACAAACGTTGTGTGGAGATCCAAGATGAAACCGCAGCACTGCTAAAGCCAGGCGCGGTGCCAGCGGAGATCTTTGCGACGATAATGGATAAACTTGAACCTGAATTTAGGCAGAACTTTATGGGCTTTGGCGCACGCCAGGCGAACTTTCTCGGGCATGGGATTGGGCTACATGTGGATGAATGGCCCGTGATTGCAAAGGGGTTTGATGAGCCCTTGCAAGAAAACATGGTGATTGCAATTGAGCCTAAAAAGGGTCTCGCCGGTATTGGGATGGTGGGTACGGAAAATACGTTTTTGGTTACCCATACGGGGGGAGAGAGCCTCACTGGGAACCATCCTGGATTGCTCGCAGTTAAGGGGTAGACGTAAGAATCCAAAAGCGCAAATGTCTATTCAACACCCACGACGGTTGGGGCTTGTGGTTCCCGTAAAAAGGGCACCTGGCACCATAGACAGCGACAGGAGAACGACCACAGACGGTGCAAAGTATCCCTTGGAGTGGAGGGCAGAACCCCTTCCTTAACAGTTACGTAACGGCAATAACGTTACCCTTCTATTACCCCGAGCTCCGTCACACGCGCACTGATGAGGTGCGCTGGGGTGCAGTCAAAATAGAGATTACGCTGCACACTCGCCGGCACTGCGATGTGCCCCAGTTCTGCCACATCCATCGCCTCTATCTCAAGTTCAGCGCGCGTTAAGAGGCTCTCTTTGAAACTCTCATGGCAGAAGTACACTGGGACATTGACAGCATGCGCAGCAAGGGCGAGGAGATAGCTCCCCGCTTTATTCACCACAGTCCCATCCGCCAGCACTGCATCTGCGCCGAGAAGGGCAAGATCTGCGCGGGGGACAAACAACCCCAGTTGCGCCTCAGTGATAAGAGTCACATGAAAACCGCACTCCAACAGATGTTGCACCACCCCTACCCCTTCGTTGAGAGGGCGCGATTCTGCCACAATGAAGCGCACAGACTTAGGCACACGGGTAAAGGTGGCGGTGAGGGTGGAACTGCTGCTCAGCGTGATGATGGTGTGCTGCGGGCCGATTATCTGCGCCATATGGGTTGCAGCTTGCGCGCATGCCGCGTGTGATGCCTCCATCATCCGCGCCGCATGGTCTGCCATGAATACTGCCGCAGAGACAGATTCCAGCACCCCCTCTTCGCCCTTTTGCACCAAGGAGCACACCCGTCTGAGCTCGGCGCGCCAGCGCTCCACCTGGGTCGCAACCACCACCATACTGGGGCGCACCTGGGCTAAAGCGGTGCAACGCTGTTCCATGGTGGCACAGAATTGCTCCACGCTCGCACCATCCAGCGCCAGAGCACTGGCGCGCAACAAAGCCAGCGCCTGACGTGCTAGCTCGCTGGCGCCGCTACTCCGATCTGAGCGCAGGGTGGCGCTCTTCTTCTGAAACTCAGTTGCCTCCATGCTGTTCCTGCTCCAGACAGGTCTCCAAGGTTTCCACCAGTCGGGGAACCGTGGCAAAGTGCTTCAACTCCCCCGGCTCCACCCAGCGCCAGTCTTGGTGTTCCCAATCGGTTTTAATCTGCGGAGCGTCGGGCGTAACTTCAAACAAAAACGGGTAGATGCGCCAGTGGCGCATAATGACATGGTCGACAATCTCGACCGGTTCGGTATGGGTCACCAAACGCAGGTGCTTCGGTAGCAGGCCAGTTTCCTCCTCTATCTCCACATATGCGCGCTCTAAGGGCGAATCCCCTTCCAGATGTCCACTCACTGCAGCCCAACAGCCCTGATAGGTTCCCACATCAGCACTGCGCTGTAACAACAGTACGTTGCCTTTACGGCGCAAAAATGCAGTTATAACCTCGACTATCTGCATACGCATACCCCACTTTTTAACCCACATCAAACTGGCAGATACGAGCATCACCAGACAGTTACACATATTTCTATTGTATACTATATACTGTTAAAGAAGGTCGTTTTGGCAGGTCAGATTTTGCATTCAGGTGTAACCTTGAGCTAACATACTTACTGGCGTAAGCTTATAGTAAGCAAGCGTTCTTTTTGCACTGCATAAGCATAACATCCTTGCACCCTATGCACACAGACACATTCTGACACATATTTATGCGCCCATGCGTACCTTGTATTGAACTTTTTTTAGGCTATACTGAGCTGATCACGAACCTTGTCCCCACTTTCCCTTCTCGAGAATAAATGGGGAAACCTATATTGCGAACCGTGGTTTTGACAACAAAACTTATGCTCTAATTTACGTGTGGATAACGTACAATGGAGGCAGAATATCGCCCTTCGTACCCTGAAATTATAGATTAAACCTATGTTGGCCTCTAAACCTCGGGGTTAACAAAAAAGGTGGATTGAATGCCCGAAGATAAGCAGAACTTAACCCCGTATACAATAGCGGCACAGGATTCACGTCACAACCCGCCGCAACACTACGTTGGTAAGGTGATGTCTGTGCGCGGTAGCGTGGTAGACATACACTTTACCCACGCTCTGCCGCCAATCAACACCTTGGTATACGGCATGGACGGGCGCGTGGTGACAGAGGTGATGACCCAACTGAGTGACACCCAGGTACGCACCATGGCTCTCACCCCAACCCAGGGGCTGGCGCGCGGGATGGAGATGACCCATACAGGTGCGGCCCTGCATGCGCCAGTGGGCGATGCGATCCTATCCCGCATGTTCGATGTATTTGGCAACACCATCGACAACGGTCCCCCCTTGGGTAACCTCGAACGGCGCAGTGTGCATCAACACCCGCCGCCACTGGAGCAACGCTCCACCCATGCGGAAATTTTCACCACCGGAATCAAAGCAATTGATGTGTTGATGCCGTTGGAACGCGGAGGGAAGACTGGTCTCTTCGGCGGTGCCGGGGTGGGCAAAACCGTGCTCCTTAGCGAAATCATCCACAATATGGCCGGAGATCACGGTGGCATCAGTCTGTTCTGCGGCATTGGAGAACGGAGCCGCGAGGGGGAAGAGCTCTACCGTGAGATGAAGGAAGCGGGGGTGCTGAAACATATGGCAATGGTGTTCGGGCAGATGAACGAACCGCCCGGCAGCCGATTCCGCGTTGGGCATGTGGCAGTAACCATGGCCGAATACTTTCGCGACACCCAACACCGTGATGTGTTGCTTCTGATCGACAATATCTTTCGCTTTATCCAGGCCGGGTCCGAAATCTCCGGCATGATGGGACGGATGCCGTCGCGTCTGGGATATCAACCCACCATGGGTACCGAACTAGCGCAACTGCAGGAGCGCATCGCCAACACCGCCAACGGCGCAATCACCTCCATCCAGGCAGTATATGTTCCGGCTGATGACTTCACCGACCCGGCGGCAGTACATACTTTTTCACATCTCTCCGCCTCCATCGTGCTGTCGCGCAAACGCGCCAGCGAAGGGCTGTATCCGGCGGTTGATCCGCTCCAGTCCAACTCAAAGATGGCAACCCCAGGCGTTATTGGCGCGCGCCATCATCGAATTGCGCGCGAAGTGCGCCAAACTCTGGCGCAGTACGAAGAGGTTAAGGATATTATCGCCATGCTCGGGATAGAACAACTTGCGCGCGAAGACCGAGCCACGGTGCATCGAGCGCGACGGCTGGAGCGTTTCCTGACGCAGCCTTTCGTCACCACGGAGCAGTTCAGCAATATGGAAGGGCGCCTGGTTTCTCTCGAAGATGCCCTGACGGGGTGCGAAAAAATCTTAGCCGGAGAGTTTGACACCTGCCCGGAACGGGCACTGTATATGGTTGGCACTATTGAGGAGGCGCGTCAGAAATGGCAACAGCTGGAGGCGGAAGATCTAGATAACGCACAACCAGACCCCGCCGAGGAGAATGGATAATGAAGCTTCAAGTGGTGCTCCCCACGCGGATTTTTTTACAAAGGGACAATCTCAGCCATATGAGTATCGATACCCCTGCGGGTAACTTGGGCTTTCTCCCGCAGCGGCTGGACTGCGTTGTTCCAGTCAGCCCCGGCATCCTTACCTGCCGGCGCGCTGACACAGATACAGAGGAGTTTATCGCCATAGATACGGGAATTTTGATAAAAACCGGAGCACAGATAGTCGTTTCTGTTCACCATGCAGTTGCCAGCGCTAATCTGGCAGAGCTAGAACAGATCATCCACGCCGAATTTGAGCAGCTAAGTGAGCAGGAAAAACTGGTACGCTCCATCAGCGCCGGAATAGAAACTAAACTTGTCCGCCGTTTTATCGAGTTGCGCCGTGACTACTAAAAAAGAGATGACCACTGATGGAGAGAAAAAACATACCCGCAGTACAGCTTCGGATGTGGATGAAGCTACCGAGCGCAACGCCAATGAACACAGCACCACTAAGCACAGCTCCTATGGGGAAGCGGTCGGCACTAGGGCACGGCGCAAGGAAAAAGCGCGCGCCAACCCCGCCCGTCCACTGTGGAGCGGGTTCAGCCTGTTTGGCATTGTAGGTTGGTCGGTAAGTGTCCCTACGCTCTTTGGGATAACCCTTGGAGTTTGGCTCGACCGCAACTATGCCGCGCCCCACTCTTGGACTTTGACCTTGCTAACAGTAGGGTTGGTGCTGGGCTGTTTCAATGCCTGGCGCTGGATTTCGCACGAAGAACGCAATATCCACAACAATGATGACCCTGCAGAGGAAGATCAACACGGTGAATAGCCTGCTTGAGCTTGCGGATCATCTGGCACATGAAATGGCTACCAACCCCGCAATAAGTGGAGCCGCTCTCGCACTGAGCGGCGGCACCATCCTCGGGTTTATTTTTTTCGGCGGCCTGTATTTGACTGCGCGGCATGCCCCATTTACCTTACGCCCGGGGTTGTGGTTCAGCCTCAGTTTCGGCGCCCGCTTTATCCTCCTCACTGCGGGGCTGTACCTCGCCGGACGCAGCGGTATCCTCAATCTGCTGGGATGTGCCGCTGGGATTGCGCTGGGACGTTTTGCGGTACGCCGCCTAGTGCGCGCACCGCAGTAGCACCTGCTGCAGAATAGACAACAGTAATGGTCAAAGTACCGCAGCGATAAATCTACCCAAAGCTAGCCACACTCGAACCTATCGCAGAGACAAGGGCTAGAGGGAGTATCTAATATGGATCTAAGTTCCGATTCCGTCATTTTATGGCAGTATGGTTGGGTAAAACTCAATCTCACCATAGTCACCACCTGGGGACTGATGCTCCTGTTGGCTGCGGGGGCATGGTTTATCACCAGAAGCATGTATGCCGGCACAGCGCCAGACACCGACGCACACATCAGGCAACGCAGCCGCATGCAGAATGTGTTAGAAATTATTGTCATAACCATTGTGGAACAATTGGAAGTGGTGGGACTGCGTCCAGCACGTGCCTACATCGGCTTCATCGGTACTTTGTTTTTATTTGTCGCGCTGGCGAATCTCGGCGTTATTATCCCCGGCTATCAACCCCCGACGGGCTCATTGTCGACTACTGCAGCTCTGGCGATTGCGGTATTTGTGGCGGTTCCTCTGAATGGGATTCGTACCCACGGCCTGAAGAATTATCTGGCTTCGTATCTGCAACCGGTGTGGATCATGCTCCCCTTCAATCTTATTGGTGAGTTCTCCCGCACCTTGGCCCTTGCGGTGCGCCTATTTGGCAATATGATGAGCGCGAGCATGATCGGTGCCATTTTACTTATTGTCGCCCCCCTGTTTTTCCCGCTACTCCTCAACATCCTTGGTCTACTTACAGGGACGATTCAAGCATATATTTTTGCCATACTGGCCACGGTATATATTACCGCCGCCACCAGCACCCAGAAACATTCTTAATCCAAATCACAGGAGGATACATGGAAGCACATATCTGGATTGCACTAGTCTCTATCTTTACCGCTGGCATCACCATCGCCATCGGCTCCATCGGCTCTGCCCTGGGTGAAGGGCGCGCTGTCAGCACCGCACTGAGCGCGTTAGCACAACAACCCGATGCCGCCTCCACCATCACGCGTACCCTGTTTGTGGGGCTGGCGATGGTGGAATCCACCGCGATCTACTGCTTTGTGGTGTCGATGATTGTGTTGTTTGCCAACCCGTTCTGGAACCAGGTAACTGCCGCCTTGGGAGGTTAGTCCCATGTTAATTGACAGCTTCACAATTGTCGCCCAACTGATCAACTTTTTGATTCTGGTGTGGCTGCTCAAGCGCTTTTTGTACAAACCGGTACTGCGCGCTATCGATGCGCGCGAACACCGGCTGCAGGCACAACAACAGCAGGCGCAACAGGAACAGAAACAGGCACGCGAACTCAAACTCCAGCTAAAGCAGGATCTCCAGGAACTGCAACAGCAGCGTGACACCCTGCTGGAACAAGCGCGCAGCGAGGTGAAGATACAGAAAGATCAGGGATTGGAGCAGGCGCGCGCTGAAATTGATGCGCAAAAACAGCAATGGCATCTACAACTGCAACTTGAGCAACAGAACCTGCAGGGCGCGCTGCGTGACTGCGCCCTCACCCAGTTGCATCGCGGAGTCAGTCGTGCCCTGCACGATCTGGCCGAAGTGAAGCTGGAAACACAACTACTCAACCACTTCAGTGCACGGCTGCACCAACTCCCTGACGCAGAGCGCCAGGAGCTAAGTCGCATCAATGCCGCTGCCAGCGGCGCACCCATAATTAAAACCAGTTTCCCCCTGGAGGAATCCATGCAAGACCAGCTACGCACCGCTTTGGATAGTGTGCTGGGAAATTCTGCACCCAGCTTTGAGCACGAACCTGATATGGGCTGCGGGATAGAGCTACATTGGGAAGACTATCGTCTGGGCTGGAGTCTGGACACCTATCTGGAGCAGATGAAACAAGAATTGCGCCAGCAAATGGACGAAATAAACGCGCCAGAATCAGCTGAAGCTCCAGCACCGCAGGAGGGTTTGGCGTGAGCAAAAGTGCAGACAACAAGAACAGCAAAACTTCCGCAAACACCTCTCCAACCGAACAAGCGCCATCAGCGGCGCAACCCCCTACGTGGCTGGAGCAAGCTTGCTCCAGCTTTGCACATACGCAAACCACGCCGGATCTTCACTTGGAAGAGATAGGACGTATCACCACCGTTGGCACTGGCATTGCCAAGGTCAGCGGCCTGCCCGGTGTCGGCTTTGAAGAGATGCTCGACTTCGGCCACGGCGTCAAGGGGATCGCCTTCAACGTCGACCCTGATGAAGTTGGGGTAGTACTGCTGGGAGGCAACGAGCGCCTCCACGCCGGTGATGCGGTAAAGCGGAGCGGCAAAGTGATGGAAGTACCTGTGGGCAATGCTCTGCTCGGACGGGTGATCAATCCTCTGGGAGTGCCACTGGATGGGGGCACATCCCTGCATGGCCTCAAACAGCGCCCCATCGAACGTCCGGCACCACCAATTATGGATCGCGCCCCTGTTACTACTCCGCTCCAGACTGGGATCAAGGCTATCGACGCCCTGGTTCCCATCGGGCGCGGCCAGCGCGAGCTGATCCTCGGAGATCGACAAACGGGGAAATCAACCATCGGTGTCGATACCATAATCAACCAGAAACACCACAATGTGCGCTGTGTATACTGCGCCATTGGGCAACGTGCCGCAGCAGTAGCACGGGTTATCGCCGTCCTCAAGGAACACGGCGCCATGGAATACACCACCGTGGTGGTGACCGAGGGGAGTGACCCACCCGGCATGGCATATATCGCCCCCTACGCCGCTACTACCATCGCTGAGGAGTTTATGCACCAAGGGGAAGATGTTCTCATTGTTTATGATGATCTGACTCACCATGCGCGCGCGTACCGTGAGCTTTCGCTGCTGCTGCGTCGTCCACCGGGACGAGAGGCGTTTCCCGGCGACATCTTCTATCTGCACTCGCGCTTGCTGGAACGCTCCACCCATCTGAAGCCCGAACGTGGTGGCGGCTCCTTAACGGCGCTACCCATTGTCGAAACAGAGGCGCAAAACCTGGCGGCATATATCCCCACCAACCTGATCTCCATAACCGACGGCCAGATATACCTGTCGCCGCGTCTATTTGAGAAGGGGCAACTGCCCGCCATCGATGTCGGCACTTCGGTATCGCGAGTCGGGGGACAAGCGCAGCACCCAGCGTATCGTGCCATTGTTGGATCGCTAAAACTTGCTTATGCGCAGTTCGAAGAGTTGGAAAACTTCGCGCGCTTTGGCACTCGGCTGGACAAAAGTACCCGTGACAGCATTGCCCACGGACAGCGGATTCGAGCGTGCTTGCAACAACACGAACACCAGACCTTTTCTACCTTAGAACAGATAGCGATCCTGCAAGCACTAGATAACGGATTGTTCGATTCCATTGCGCTAGAACAGATGAACTCTGCCCAAGAAGAAGTGCGCCAGGCAATCCGCAGCAGCGTCGAAAACCTTACCCCAGAAGAGACAGAAACAGTGCTGCAGGATGGCGAACACTCCAGCACTCACCTTAAGCAGATCAAAGAAAAGGCGGAACAGGCACTGCAACAATTTGATAGCGTAATAGACAGTGAAGATGGCGAAGAGATTAAAAAGAGTGCAGGTCAGGGTGCAGGTGGAGAGCAGGCATGAGCGACTCTCTGCTTAAAATCAGACGCCAACTCAGTAGCATAAATAGTCTGGGCAGCGTGGTCAAAACCATGAAGGCGCTGGCGGCCTCCAATATCGGTCAATATGAAGATGCGGTCCAGTCGCTGCAACACTACACCAGCAGCGTGGAACTCGGGCTGGCGGCGTATCTACGCCAAGGAGCGGGGGCAGCACAGCTGTTCGAGTCCCACAGTCTGCGTCCAGAGCAGCCGGTAATGATGCTAGTTGTCGGCTCAGATCAGGGGATGGTTGGTGCCTTCAACCAGAAACTCGGCGCCAAGGTGGCAGCGCTCCTCGCGGATGAATCCCGCCCGCTCCACCTGCTGAGTATGGGAGAGCGGATGCGCGATGAGCTTTACACCCACGGTTTCACGGTGCAGCGCCATTTCGTAACTCCCACCACTGTCGAGGCGGTCACCCCCGCCTGTGTTGAAGTGCTGTTAGAGTACAGCAAGCTGCCGCAAGCGAACCCGGCACTGCTGGTAGGTTACAACCAGCTAGAAACTGGAGCAAGCTACACCCCCAGAATCGAGCAGATTCTACCCTTAGAGCAGGCATGGCACCAGCGCCTGAAACTGCGCGCTTGGCCCACCCCCGCCCTGCCAGAGATGTGGTGCTCCGCAGAGGTGTGTCTGCAGGCGTTAGTGCGCGAATATATGTTTATCTCCCTGTTTCGGGCGTGTGCCGAATCGCTGGCGAGTGAAAACAGCGCACGCCTAGCCGCAATGCAACGTGCGGAAAAAAACATCGAAGAACAGCTCGAATCTATGCAGGGATTATATCACCGCAAACGGCAAGACAACATCGATGCAGAGCTATTCGATGTGACCTACTCCCTAAGTAGCGAAGCCTGAGAACCTACTTTCCCCGCGCTATTTTTTTCAGAACAGCATCAATGTCATCGGTTTTACCCAGAACAATCAGCACATCACTATCTTTAATTTTATAATCAGCAGCTGGGTTGGGGATAAAATCATCGGTAAGTACATCCTTGATCGCAATAACGGTAATGTAATACTTATTTCGCAGATCGAGCTCTTTCAGACTTTTGCCGCGCAACCCTTTTGTCGCCGCCATCTCGGAGAGAGAGTACTCCTCTGCTAAGGGGATATACTCTAAAATATTGGGACTACTAATGTTGCGCGCCACACGGATTGCCATATCTTTTTCGGGATAGATAACGTCGGTAGCACCAATACGTTCCAGAATGCGCCCGTGATCTTCATTAATCGCCTTCACTAAAATCCGCGGTACCTCAAGTTCCTTTAAGTACAGGGTAATCAACGTGGTTAGATGGGAGTGTGATCCGGTAGAAACCACCACCGCATCCATATCTCTGAAACCCTGCGCTTCAAGAAATTCTTTGTTCGCCGCATCGCCCACAAGCGCAAAAGAACTTAGGTCCTTGACCGCCTGGATCTTCTCTTTATTCAGGTCGATAGTAGTTACTTCGTGTCCTTCCGCGTACAGGGCAGAAGCTACATGGTAGCCAAAGTGTCCCAATCCGATAATTCCGAATCTACGTTTTTTCTTCATCTACCCCTCCAGCTATCAGCCGATCATTATATTTTCTTCTGCATAGTGTGGTGCAACGTGATTGACGCGTCCTGCAATGGCAAATGCCATAGTAAGCATCCCCACGCGCCCCACGAACATTAAGCCTATTACGATAATTTTACCCACATGGTTAAGTTCCGCTGTCGCACCCACCGAAAGACCAACGGTGGCAAAGGCGGAAAACGCCTCGAAGGTGTAGCTCAAAAACTCACGCGATCCCTCGTGAGCTACATCTGGGGTATGTGCGCTCATAAGGCAAAAAATCGCCAGTGCTACAAGGGTAATAGCAAGTATCGTTAGGGCTAAAGCCTTGGTTATCGCCTCATCGGGGAGGGTACGTCGGAACAGGGTTACATGGCTACTGCCGCGCAGGCGACTATAGAAAACCGCAAAAAAAAGTGCCATGCTCGTAGTTTTAATCCCTCCACCGGCAGAACCCGGCGAGGCACCGACAAACATCAGAAAAATCATGAAAAACAACGTCGGAGCACGAAACTGTGTCAGGTCGAGGGTGTTAAACCCTGCGGTACGCGCAGTAACTGACTGAAACAGCGAGGTCCAGAACCCTTCCCAAAACGAAACACCCGCAAGAGTATTATTCTGCTCTAAGCACGCAATCATCAAAGTACCGTACACAATCAGAAACGCACTTGTGCTCAGAACTATTTTGCTGTGTAGAGAGATCCGCACCGGTTTGCGTGGGCTTTTGCGCCACTGTTTCGCCGCTCCAAGGAGTTCACGCAGGACCAAAAAGCCAATTCCACCTAAGACTATTAGGGTGATGAGGGTGACATTGAGCAAGCTGTTGGCGCTAAATTGCACCATACTGTCGCTGAAAAGGGAGAACCCCGCATTGCAAAAAGCCGAGATAGAGTGAAAGATGGCGCTATAGATCCCTATCCACAACCCAAGTTTCGGCACCAGAACCCATGCCAACAACACCGCTCCCAGTGCTTCGATTGCCAAGGTCAATATAACAACACTCTGAATAAGTTCGCGCCAGGTACTGATGGGGGAATGCATCAGGGTTTCGTTGATTATCCACCGCCCGCGCGTACTTACCCCCATGCGCAGATAGATAAACAAGTACACGGAAAAAGTCATGATTCCCAACCCACCGATCTGGATCAGGATCAAAACCACCATCTGTCCGAACAGGGTAAGTTTAGTGCCAGTATCCACCACAACCAGACCGGTGACACACTGCGCCGAGGTGGCAGTAAAGAGGGCGTCCAGGAAAGAGAGAGGGGCGCCATGGGCTGCGAACGGAGTTCTAAGCAACAACGCTCCGCAGAAAATTGCGATAAGATAGTACAACACCAGAGTCTGCGGAATGGAGAGCTGGCGGAACTTTTGGCGCAAAACTGAGGTGCCTTTTTCCATCGAACATCACCTTAAAAGAGAGGTGGTTGTGTGGTGGGTAGAAACCTACTCTGACGCCAGGGATGAGGCAAGGTTTTTATATGCGTATGGGCAGAAATAACCGTGGATACCGTCTGCGTTAAAAGTATCAGTCGACAAACCCGCGCGCTATCTGATCAAATTTGCAATGGATGCGCTCAAAACAGCGCAATAATTTAGGGTCAAAATCCTCCGGACGGGTGCGGTCATCACCGTGGAGAATAATATCCACCGCCTCCGCATGGCTGAATGCCTTTTTATACGGGCGTTCGCTGATAAGCGCATCATATACATCCGCCACCGCCATCAAACGCGCCCCCAACGGGATCTCTTCACCTTTAAAGCCATTAGGGTACCCACTTCCATCCCATTTTTCATGGTGACAGCACGCAATCTGTTCCGCAATTTTTAACAGCGGATTATCCCCAACAATCATCTCGGTTTTGCGGATAATATCTGCGCCAAAGGTGGTGTGGTCTTTTATTATTTCAAACTCTTCCTTAGTCAGTGGTCCAGGCTTAAAGAGGACGTGATCCGGCACTGCAACTTTACCGATATCGTGCAGGGGGGCGGCCTGTTCCAACATGGAGATGGTGTTACGTGAGAGTTTCCCCGGCAGTTCTTGCGCCATCGCATGTGCAAGGACCTTCACATACGCCTTGGTGCGCTGGATGTGGGACCCGGTTTCTGGGTCACGTCGCTCCGCCATGATCGCCATGCTTGCAATGATAGCCTCTTGGGCATGACGTAGCTGTTCGGTCTTTTTTTCCACCTTTTCCTGCAGGTGGTCGCGGTATTCCTTGAGTTTCAGATGGGTATGCACCCGTGCGCGGATGATTGAGGGGCTAAAGGGTTTGACAATGTAATCATCCGCCCCGAGGCGCAACCCTTTCTCCTGATCTTCGTCATCGTCCATAGCGGTGAGAAACAATATCTTGATCCCACTGGTGCGTTCACTCGCCTTCAGGCGGCGACACACCTCATAGCCATCCATGCGCGGCATCATAATATCCAGGAGGATCAGATCGGGGAGTTCGCTCCCCTTCTCGATCAAATCCAATGCCGTCTGACCATCAAGGGCAACGCGCAGATCGTAGTCATCCCCTAGAGCTGCCACCAAAGTATCAATGTTGAAATCGTTGTCATCTACAATCAGAATTTGCTTTTTGACATCCAAAACTTCCGGAGCATATTTTTCCGAAACCACGTAGTCCTCAGCGCAACAATTTCGAAGCTCAGCTAGTTTTGGCTCGCGGCGGTGCGTAGCAGATTTTTTCCTTTTCCACATATCGATCAATCCCCTTAAAGCGATCTACATCCAGCTTGTGTGGCTCCTTAATTCTTCACTTAAATTCTTTTGCTCTTTACCGTCGCACTACTACTCTGGCGCCACATCCTGCCCTGCGCCTGTTTCCACCAGCGCCTCAACTTGAGACTGCAGGCGGTGGAAGATCTCCAGCGCCTCAGGATACCTATACTTATCTATCAAAATTACCAGTTTGTCCACTTCTGATGCTACCACCCTCGGCCAGTGTTTTTCCGCCAGCGAAGCGGCTATGACACTGCAGGGCCGCGGACGCGAATGGGTCAGGGGGTGTTCCAATTTACGCAGCAATTTCAGCAGTTGCACTTCATCCCCATGGTCGAGCTGCCGTTTTTGTTGTTTGTCCTCTGGGTCAAACATTGCATGCGCAGCACGCGCGCTAGTGCCCTGCGCAGAGATCTCTGGAGTCAAATCAAGGTCAAAATAGAAGGTGCTTCCGACCCCCACTTCACTTTCCACTTTGACCTCACTTCCGAGAATCGCAGCAAGTTTACGTGCCACACTCAACCCCAGGCCAGCACCTTCATATTCACGTGCGCGTGAGGTATCACACTGATAAAAGGGCTCAAATATGCGTTCATGTTGTTCCGGTGCGATCCCGATGCCGTGATCAGTGACAGCGAAACGGAGAGTATAGGAAGCAGTGGTGCCGTGTTCTGCGCGTGACGCTGGAGTTACGTCTTGCACTCTCAAACTCACTTCTGCATCGCGACTGAATTTAATCGCATTTTCCACTAATTGACGCAGTATAGCGCCAATTTTTTCGCTGTCGCCGTTAAAGCGTACGGGCACATCCTCATCCCAGCTACAGCGCAGCTCTAGCCCGCGTGCGCGCGCCTTTGTCTCAAACTCTGCTGCCATGCCGGCTAGCAGGGCTGCAGGGCGAAATGGAACTACCTGTTTTTTAGTCCGTTCCTCTGTGTCGAGTCCAGCAAGAAAGAGCACCTCCTCGAGAAGATGAGTCAAACGACGTGCCGCTTCCGCAATCTGTTTCAGACCATGCGCGTGGATAGGATCAAGTTTCTGTTCCGCAAGTTTGCGACTCATGGCGTTGATAATATTTAAGGGGGTGCGTAATTCGTGATTCAGATTGCGAAACAACTCCTCTTTGACGCGTGCAGTTTCAATTGCACTCAGGCGCTCTACTTCTCGCAAATCAGAATGCATCAGCAACGCCGCTGCCCCGGCATGCGCCTTGGCGACAATCTGCTCTTTGGTTCCAAACCCGCGTG
>JAVERS010000135.1:0-2505 GCA_034007015.1 Desulfuromonadaceae bacterium | reverse complement strand
AGCATCCAGCCCAGCAGCAGCCAGGCATATCTCAACTGTTCCTTCAATATCTCTTTTCGTTTAGGCCGCCAAAAGTACGCAAAATCATTTTTGCCCACTGTCACGCTGCCGCTATTACTGCCGCTACCACTTTAATATTGCGTGCGACGCATCAAAAGTTTTTTGCTGATGATGATTTTGATGATGTGGTGATGTGGTGATGTGGTGATGTGGTGATATGCTGATATGCTGATGTGATGATGTGATGATGTGGTGATTTGCAGATGTGCCGATGTGCTGGTATAGTGATTTTGGGATTTGGGAATTAAAAAGCAATTACTTTCAGTACCGGATTAGCGCCATAGGCGCGACACTATGGTAGAATGCAGTATCAACCATAATAAAAGGGCCATAGGCGCGACACCTCTTGTGATTTGGAATTTGGAACCTGGAATTTTTTGTCATTTGGCTTTTGGTATTTGGAGCTTCCACTTACATCTCGTGCTGATGTGATGATGTGGTGATTTGCAGATGTGCCGATGTGCTGGTATAGTGATTTTGGGATTTGGGAAGTAAAAAGCAATTACTTTCAGTACCGGATTAGCGCCATAGGCGCGACACTATGGTAGAATGCAGTATCAACCATAATAAAAGGGCCATAGGCGCGACACCTCTTGTGATTTGGAATTTGGAACCTGGAATTTTTTGTCATTTGGCTTTTGGTATTTGGAGCTTCCACTTACATCTCGTGCTGATGTGATGATGTGGTGATTTGCAGATGTGCCGATGTGCTGGTATAGTGATTTTGGGATTTGGGAATTAAAAATGCGATTACTTTCAGTACCGGATTAGCGCCATAGGCGCGACACTATGGTAGAATGCAGTATCAACCAAAATAAAAGCGCCATAGGCGCGACACCTCGTGTGATTTGGAATTTGGAACCTGGAATTTTTTAGCAGAAGTTCCAAAAATCAATAAATCAATTTCCAAATAAATCCCAATAATCAAATCTCAATAACCAAACTGCTCCGGGGTTTGTAAGTTGAGGCTTGGAACTTATTTGTCATTTGGCTTTTGGTATTTGGAGCTTCCACTTACATCTCGTGCTGATGTGATGATGTGGTGATTTGCAGATGTGCCGATGTGCTGGTATAGTGATTTTGGGATTTGGGAATTAAAAATGCGATTACTTTCAGTACCGGATTAGCGCCATAGGCGCGACACCTCGTGTGATTTGGAATTTGGAACTTGGAATTTTTTGTCATTTGGCTTTTGGTATTTGGAGCTTCCACTTACATCTCGTGCTGATGTGATGATGTGGTGATTTGCAGATGTGGTGATTTGCAGATGTGCCGATGTGCTGGTATAGTGATTTTGGGATTTGGGAATTAAAAATGCAATTACTTTCAGTACCGGATTAGCGCCATAGGCGCGACAATATGGTAGAATGCAGTATCAAACCAAAATAAAAGCGCCATAGGCGCGACACCTCGTGTGATTTGGAATTTGGAACCTGGAATTTTTTAGCAGAAGTTCCAAAAATCAATAAATCAATTTCCAAATAAATCCCAATAATCAAATCTCAATAACCAAACTGCTCCGGGGTTTGTAAGTTGAGGCTTGGAACTTATTTGTCATTTGGCTTTTGGTATTTGGAGCTTCCACTTACATCTCGTGCTGATGTGATGATGTGGTGATTTGCAGATGTGCCGATGTGCTGGTATAGTGATTTTGGGATTTGGGAATTAAAAATGCGATTACTTTCAGTACCGGATTAGCGCCATAGGCGCGACACCTCGTGTGATTTGGAATTTGGAACTTGGAATTTTTTGTCATTTGGCTTTTGGTATTTGGAGCTTCCACTTACATCTCGTGCTGATGTGATGATGTGGTGATTTGCAGATGTGGTGATTTGCAGATGTGCCGATGTGCTGGTATAGTGATTTTGGGATTTGGGAATTAAAAATGCAATTACTTTCAGTACCGGATTAGCGCCATAGGCGCGACAATATGGTAGAATGCAGTATCAAACCAAAATAAAAGCGCCATAGGCGCGACACCTCGTGTGATTTGGAATTTGGAACCTGGAATTTTTTAGCAGAAGTTCCAAAAATCAATAAATCAATTTCCAAATAAATCCCAATAATCAAATCTCAATAACCAAACTGCTCCGGGGTTTGTAAGTTGAGGCTTGGAACTTATTTGTCATTTGGCTTTTGGTATTTGGAGCTTCCACTTACATCTCGTGCTGATGTGATGATGTGGTGATTTGCAGATGTGCCGATGTGCTGGTATAGTGATTTTGGGATTTGGGAATTAAAAATGCAATTACTTTCAGTACCGGATTAGCGCCTTAGGTGCGACAATATGGTAGAATGCAGTATCAAACCAAAATAAAAGCGCCATAGGCGCGACACCTCTTGTGATTTGGAATTTGGAACCTGGAATTTTTTAGTACAAGCTGAAGTTCTTTTAGGTTTATGGGGATTCCAAGAATAACTTTACTCCTCACCAGCTCCCATTGC
>JAVERS010000134.1:0-2507 GCA_034007015.1 Desulfuromonadaceae bacterium | reverse complement strand
AGGTTTGTCAGTTGTTTGCCGAGGGGAAGTGTTCCCCACATGCGTGGGGATGAACCGATCATTTGCGGCCATCCTCGAGAAGCGTTTTAGTGTTCCCCACATGCGTGGGGATGAACCGACCGAGTACAAGGTCAATCCGCAAACCCGCAGGTGTTCCCCACATGCGTGGGGATGAACCGTATCCGGTAACCGCATCCTGCACGGCAACCTTGTGTTCCCCACATGCGTGGGGATGAACCGTCGATGCGGCACGCAAGGCCTACGAGGAGCAGGTGTTCCCCACATGCGTGGGGATGAACCGCACGACCGCACCGGGTAGGCCAGGGCCTCTTTCGTGTTCCCCACATGCGTGGGGATGAACCGCTTTACGAGAAGAGCCGCGAGGATATCCAGCGGTGTTCCCCACATGCGTGGGGATGAACCGTTGTTCCCTGCCCCGTAGGAAAAGGGCGTGGCGTGTTCCCCACATGCGTGGGGATGAACCGATCTGCTCGCTCTGGATCGTGTCGGCGAGGAAGTGTTCCCCACATGCGTGGGGATGAACCGCTCAGGGAGCAATTTCTCTAGTGGGAAGAGTCGTGTTCCCCACATGCGTGGGGATGAACCGTATGCAATAGCGGGAGCATATTCCAGGGCCGCGTGTTCCCCACATGCGTGGGGATGAACCGCCATCGAGGAGATGATCGGGCCGCCGAGCTACGTGTTCCCCACATGCGTGGGGATGAACCGCTTCACGAATTTCTTGGTAGCCACCGCCGCCCGTGTTCCCCACATGCGTGGGGATGAACCGTCCGGAGACCCCAAGGACATGCAGGGGTTTGTGTGTTCCCCACATGCGTGGGGATGAACCGCGCTGAGTCACGAGCCATGCGCCGAAGTCGGCGTGTTCCCCACATGCGTGGGGATGAACCGCATGGAGTTGGTCCATGTTGCGCTGGTGCATCGTGTTCCCCACATGCGTGGGGATGAACCGCGAGGATACGTCCATGACCGCTCCCCGCCGCGCGTGTTCCCCACATGCGTGGGGATGAACCGGTTTGGAACCGGTATTATCAATTGGGGGAAATGTGTTCCCCACATGCGTGGGGATGAACCGTGCACGTTTGGGGACACCCCGAGCTGTCGGTTGTGTTCCCCACATGCGTGGGGATGAACCGACTTGCAGAATGTAAAACACGAGTGTTTTGAGGTGTTCCCCACATGCGTGGGGATGAACCGGCAGGGGCTTCCATAGCCCATTGAGCATCAAAGTGTTCCCCACATGCGTGGGGATGAACCGGGGGAGGAGAGGCTCCTGAGTGAGGCCTGCAGGTGTTCCCCACATGCGTGGGGATGAACCGAAGCTGAACGCTTGAGAGAAACCCTTTGACCAGTGTTCCCCACATGCGTGGGGATGAACCGAGCTTCCTCCCAGGATGACAAGGAAAGGATGGGTGTTCCCCACATGCGTGGGGATGAACCGCAACAAAATCCAATTGTAGTTGATCTTTTCGCGTGTTCCCCACATGCGTGGGGATGAACCGGCCAAACATGGCCTGGTTACCTCCCACCTGGTGTGTTCCCCACATGCGTGGGGATGAACCGATGGCGTTGAACACGGCGACCCCGATCCGGATGTGTTCCCCACATGCGTGGGGATGAACCGACTCCTGCCCTTTTAAGTTCGACTGATGATACGTGTTCCCCACATGCGTGGGGATGAACCGGCCCTGCCGAGTGTTGGTGCTGCCGTCGGAAAGTGTTCCCCACATGCGTGGGGATGAACCGCCGCTCGATCCAGCCGGGCCTTGCAATGATGTGTGTTCCCCACATGCGTGGGGATGAACCGCGAATCGGAGGGAAGTGGGAGCACATCGAGGGAGTGTTCCCCACATGCGTGGGGATGAACCGCCGATCCAGCGCCATGCTGAGCTTATCGCGTAGTGTTCCCCACATGCGTGGGGATGAACCGTCCCAGACGACCGGAGACGCGCTCAAAAATCCGTGTTCCCCACATGCGTGGGGATGAACCGCCTCGGTCGCTGCCCTCACTTCATCCGGCATGGTGTTCCCCACATGCGTGGGGATGAACCGGAAAAGGCATTGCTCCGAATCGTCACCAGTGAGTGTTCCCCACATGCGTGGGGATGAACCGTCGTCCAGGGCGCTTTTAAACTGGATGCAGCCGTGTTCCCCACATGCGTGGGGATGAACCGACCCAGGGGTGCCCCAGGCCGTTCAGCAGGGCGTGTTCCCCACATGCGTGGGGATGAACCGGCGTGCATGGCGGGGGAATTGCTTCCGCGGATGTGTTCCCCACATGCGTGGGGATGAACCGCCAATGGAGCCTGCATGCCTTGATGTGCTCCCGTGTTCCCCACATGCGTGGGGATGAACCGTCGAGATCGATGGCCGAACCTGGAAAGGGCCCGTGTTCCCCACATGCGTGGGGATGAACCGCAAACCCCGGCTGCAACCGGGGCTCACATAGGGTGTTCCCCACATGCGTGGGGATGAACCGGTCTGGC
>JAVERS010000133.1:0-2510 GCA_034007015.1 Desulfuromonadaceae bacterium | reverse complement strand
CCTTGCCAGCGCCGGATAAACTTGGCGTGACACATCCCCGCAAAATAGAGCCAAATCAACGCAGACCACAGCGCTTTAATATTCCACGAAAAATAATATCCCCATGCGACATAGGCCCAATAACTCCCGAAAATCATACTGAGGGTAAAGAAGCAAAAACCAAGAAAAATAGCCTCTTCGTTGAGTTGCTTCAGCATGTTGCTCGACGGCAACAGCAGTGCCGAGGTTTTGCGCTGGATGAGATAGAGCACCCCTAAAGAAAACGCCATAGCAAACAGGGCATAGCCGAGAAAAGAAAAGGCAACATGCAAAGTAAACAACGGTGTATCCAGCATTGGGATCAGCGCGGGGATCGTTGGATCTCGAGGCAGGGCAATGTACAACAGGATGAGGTTGAGGAGCATCACAAACAGACCCGCGCCAGCGAGGCGATAACGCCATTCAAAATACACGTAGGTCGCAGCGAGAGACCAACTAAAGAAAAACATGGTTGAAAATAAATTGGTGACCGGCAGGTAGCCAGCAGCAACCCAACGCAGCCCGAGGTATAAACTCTGACACCCAAAAGCAACAAGCACCGTGCCGAGGGCAACCTTATGCAGTCTTGACCAGTGTAGGCGTGCGTTGGCTATGTAGAGCAAAACGCTAATACCATACAGGACAAAAGATCCATTGAGGAGAAGTGCATTAATATCCATCTACTGCTTCTTTCGAACAATGAGGTATTATTAGTTTTATGGGGATTTATGGGGCGAGGCTTTACGCTGCCCCGTGATAGGGGGAAACGTTTGCGCACAACGCATATCCCCTTTTAATAGAGCTTACAATGTTACTCCAGGGAAGCTCAAGGGGCATTCAATCCCCCCAACTAGTCAAGGTCACTTGCGGCATGGCGTTCTGGGATCCGGTCCTCTTCATCACCCCAAATAAGATTAACCCGCTTCCCCCGCTGTACCGCCGGGCGTGCACTAATTTCCTGCGCCCACCGAATCACATTCGTGTAGGACTTCACATCCAGAAACTCTGCGGCATCATACAACCTTCCTTCTACCAATGCGCCATACCAAGGGTAATTCGCCATATCTGCAATATTGTAGTCTGCGCCGCACAGGTAGCGGCGTGAAGCCAGATTTCGGTCCAATACGTCCAATTGACGTTTCACTTCCATGGCATAGCGATTTATAGGGTATTCAAGTTTCTGCGGGGCGTACGCATAAAAGTGCCCAAATCCGCCCCCAAGAAAAGGGCCACTCCCAATCTGCCAAAACAACCACGACATACATTCAGCTCTTGCGGCGGACTCAGACGGAAGAAAAGCGTTAAATTTTTCCGCTAGATAGAACAATATTGCCCCAGACTCAAACACGCGTGTAGGTGGAGATGTACTCTGATCGAGCAATGCGGGGATCTTGGAGTTTGGGTTAATTTCTGTGAAACCGCTACCAAACTGATCGCCTTCTAAAATGTTGATCAACCACGCATCGTATTCCGCTTCATTCTTCCCCAACGCCAAAAGCTCCTCCAACATCACGGTGACTTTTATACCATTAGGGGTAGCGAGCGAATACAGTTGCAAGGGGTGCTTACCAAGAGGGAGCTCTTTTTTGTGGGTTGCCCCAGCCACTGGACGGTTGGTGCTGGCAAACTTTCCGCCACTTTCTGCATCCCAAGTCCATACTTTTGGAGGGGTGTACGCGTCTACTGTGTTCATAGTTCAATCACCTTTCTTGTCGTAAGTTGAGTAGATACACTCTAGTATAGTAGGTTTTTAAGCACAATATGCCAGCGCTTATTTCAGCCTCTCTGCCCCCTAACAGCAACGCGACTTGCCAACAGAAGAGTCTCTGCATGCTCTTATAATTAAACATGCAACCATGCCCCTTTTGTTGCCCCGCACTTCCACATGGATGCGCCCATGAGCTTGGGCAAGCTTTACAGGGAGGGGTAAGGAGCAACACTAAATTACCTTAGATGGTTTACCTGCGGAACTTGCTAGAAAACTGCAGATTTACCCCGCTATTCACTGAAAGGATCTATGATGCTTTGCGCGAAAAACAGCTTTGGTCCCCCGTATGCTTCCCTTGATGATGCGACATTTCTCCCAAAGTATCGCGCCACCTGCTTTTGTGGTCAGGTTCGCTACGAGGTGAGCGCTGAACCCGTGGATGCTAAACTGTGCCATTGTCGCGGATGTCAAAAACTGCACGGCGCCCCCATGCAATGGGCGGCCATATTCCATAAACATCACGTGCGCTTCACCGCTGGCTTGGAGATGTTGCGCTTTTACAATAGCGAGCAAGACGTGCAGGAGCGGATCTTGCCCTGCAAGGTCAGCTGTAGTCAGTGTGGCAGCCTGATTGCCGATGAAGGGCGGAGGATGTGGCTTGCGTTCCCTGCCCTGTTCGATTTTAGCCCAGGGGGTAAGATACCAGATTCATTCAAACCCACCTGCCATCTTTTCTATGCCCAGCGAGTTATAGATGTGGGTGACACTTTACCCAAGTGGTCCG
>JAVERS010000132.1:0-2532 GCA_034007015.1 Desulfuromonadaceae bacterium | reverse complement strand
GCTTTTTGAGGGGTTCGATGAGGTCAAAATGGCTCTTTGGCAATGCAATCGCTAGAATCAATCCAGGAAATCCCGCCCCCGTGCCAATATCGGCGCAGGAATCAAAGGGGGGCAAAAAGCGGAGAGGGTAGAGAGAATCGATGAGATGCTCTTCCACCTCTTGAGAGTTTTTGGCACCCGTGAGATTGTGGGCTCTATTCCACTCCAAAAGAAGCGCCGTGTAGCGCTCTAGGCGCTCTAGCATCTGATCATCAAAGGGGATGTGATAGGTTTTGAGTTGGTGTTTGAGCGAGCTCATAGGATTAGCATCCCATCTCCATAGGAGAAGAATCGATAACGCTCTTTTAGAGCCTGGGCATAAACCCGCTGGCACTCCTTTGGAGTGATGAAGGCGCTCACGAGCATGAGCAGGGTGGATTGGGGGAGGTGAAAATTGGTTAGCAGGGCAGTGGTCTTAAGGGGAGGATTTCCTGGATGGAGGAAGAGATCACACTCGCCCTCTTTTTTGCCCGTGCGCACATAGTATTCGATGGTGCGTGCCGCCGTGGTGCCGATGGCTAGAATCTGAGAGGCTTGCTCAATCTTCTGCGCGCTTGATTCGGAGATAAAGTATCGCTCTTTGTGCATGGAGTGATTCCTGATGTCCTCGCTCTCGACTCCCAAAAATGTCCCTGCGCCTACATGAAGTGTCACAAAGGCATGATCAAATCGTTCTTTGAGTCGCACCATGTCCGTCTCTTCAAAGTGGAGCGAGGCAGTGGGAGCGGCGATGGCTCCTTCGTGCTTGGCAAAGACACTCTGATACTCCACCTCGTCCAAGGCAGTGTCGGTGCGTTTGATATAGGGAGGCAGGGGAACATGGCCTTGGCGTTCTAGAAACAAAAGCAGCTGGGCGAGCTCCACTTTGACTCCCTGCTCATCCCAAAAGCTCACCTCGCGAAATCCCCCCTCGCCAAGCGCTAGAATCTGAGCCCTCCACCCTTCTGCAAGAAGGAGGGTCTGACCCAGCTTGACCCTGCCTTTGATCTGCACCCAAAAACGCTCCATGCCAAGGGGCTTGTGATAGAGGAGCTCCACGCCCCCTCCGCTCTCTTTCTTGCCAAAGAATCGAGCCTTGATCACTTTGGTGTCATTAAAAACAATCAAAGCTTCTTGGGGGATGAAGCGCTCAAACTCACTGAAATGGGTGTGCAGGATGCTCCCGTCCTTGCGATTATAGACAAGTAGCCTCGCTTGATTCTTTGGATGAATCGGATGAGAGGCTATGAGCTCTTCGGGCAGCTCATAGTCGTAGGTGAGGAGCGAAAAGGGATCGTTACTCTTCATTAGGGCTTGTTTCAGGATTGACCATTTTGGCGATGAGGATAGAGACCCAATAGAGGAAGGTCAAAGGAATCGCCATCATGAATTGCGTGATGACATCAGGAGGGGTGAGGATGGCGGCCACGATAAAGATAATAACGATGGCATATTTGAAAAAATCCCTAAGGGTTTTATCGGTGACTAGACCAAGCTTGGCAAGGAAAAAGGTAACGACAGGAAGCTCAAAGGCAATCCCAAAGCCAATCATGAGCTTGGCAAAAAAAGTGACATAAAATCCAACGCTAGGGAGAGCCGTGAAGAGGGTGCTTCCAAAGTTGATGAGATAGGTGAAGCCAAAGGGAAAGACCACATAATAGGCAAAAAGTGCGCCTGTGACAAACATGAGTGTTCCAAAAAAGACAAAGGGGAGCACGAGCATCTTTTCGTTTTGGTAGAGTCCAGGGGCGACAAAAAGCCAAACTTGCCAAAAAATCACGGGCAAGGAGAACATGAAAGCGCTAAAAAAAGAGACTTTAATGGCAGTGAAGAAAGCCTCTCCTACCTCAGTAAAGATCACGTTGCTACCTGCGGGCAAGGCGGCTTTGAGGGGGGCGATCATCCAGTCTAAGATTCCTTCCCAAAAGAAAAAACAGATAAAAAAGGCAATAAAAAGAGCAACAACCGCGTTAATGAGACGCTTTCTTAGCTCTTGAATATGGGGTTTTAGCTCTTCAAACATCAAGACTCCTTGGGGGTTTGGCGCGCGCTTTTAAAATCAAGCTCAGGGGAGGAGGAATCTTTATGTGCCTCCTCTTTTTCTTTAAGCTCTTGGAGCTTTTTTTGGAGGCGTTCACGATCCTCTGCGCTCACCCTTTCGCCCTGCTCGACTTTGTTTTTGAGCTCGCTATCAAGCACGGGCTCTAGGTCGTCTAGCTTGATCTCTTTGGAGAGTTTCTGTGTTCCCTCCTCAAGACTTTTTTTATAAGAGAGTGCCTCCTGCTTGATTTCGCTGATGCTGATCTCCCTATCTAGGCTATCTTTGGCCTCGGCTATAGTCTTTTTGAACGCTCTGAAAAATTTGGCGATATCCACCATCGCCTGAGGAAGCTTATCTGGCCCTAGAAAGATGATGGCTACAACCGCCACCAAGATGATTTCGGCAAAACCCATCCCAAACATTTCACGGAATCCTTCGTATCGCCGCTTAGGCGACTTTTTGGTTTTGAAAAA
>JAVERS010000117.1:0-2862 GCA_034007015.1 Desulfuromonadaceae bacterium | reverse complement strand
CACCCGATTGCACTCGACGCTGGCCTATGTCAGCCCGATGCGGTTCGAAGAAAACTGGCTCGCCAATCAACCCCGGCACGCCAGTGCATGAGTCGGCTATGGGATACGGATTCCAGGGGCAAGGTCAATCACCCCGAGCAAGCACAAGGTTCATCCCCGCGCGAGCGGGGAACACTTCGGCGAGAAGGCGGTTCTCTCCGACCAGGTCGGTTCATCCCCGCGCGAGCGGGGAACACGCAGGCGCGATCGCCACCGGGTTCGCGCCGTCCGGTTCATCCCCGCGCGAGCGGGGAACACGACGCTTTCGCTGTAGCCGATGAGCGCGGCGACGGTTCATCCCCGCGCGAGCGGGGAACACCGGTCATACTCGGCGCGCCAGGTTGTGGATTGCGGTTCATCCCCGCGCGAGCGGGGAACACAGGTCGGCGCCGTCTGCGCCGGTGAAGTCTGGCGGTTCATCCCCGCGCGAGCGGGGAACACATCTGTATGACGCCGCGCAAGGGGCGGGGATGCGGTTCATCCCCGCGCGAGCGGGGAACACCCTTGGCGAGAATTTCGTCACCGATGATGAACAGCGGTTCATCCCCGCGCGAGCGGGGAACACGTCGGGGCGCCGATCACGGCATAGTGTGCCAGCGGTTCATCCCCGCGCCAGCGGGGAACACGCCTTGATAGCCGCGATCTGATCGGCATCGAGCGGTTCATCCCCGCGCGAGCGGGGAACACGTTAACTCGGATGGTTTTCCCGGTGATGTAGGCGGTTCATCCCCGCGCGAGCGGGGAACACGGTCGTTCTGATGTCCGAAATCGACGACGTCCCGGTTCATCCCCGCGCGAGCGGGGAACACCCCGGTCACGGGATCGAACCGCAGGCCGTCGCCGGTTCATCCCCGCGCGAGCGGGGAACACCACTTCATCCCGCCATATCCCGCCTCTTCCCACGGTTCATCCCCGCGCGAGCGGGGAACACTCCTGGTTAACGCCGGTGAACAGGATGCCGGTCGGTTCATCCCCGCGCGAGCGGGGAACACACTGTGTTTATTTTCAAAGGGTTAGAAGAAATCGGTTCATCCCCGCGCGAGCGGGGAACACTTCCGCCCGCATGTGCGGTACTTCATGGGCGGCGGTTCATCCCCGCGCGAGCGGGGAACACGACATAATGCACAGTCCTGCCCCTTCAGGCGGCGGTTCATCCCCGCGCGAGCGGGGAACACGTTTTGTTCTGCTCCGCCTGCACCTCCTGCGTCGGTTCATCCCCGCGCGAGCGGGGAACACTAATCGAGAGCGA
The DNA here is from genome assembly GCA_034007015.1 of Desulfuromonadaceae bacterium. Lineage (GTDB taxonomy): Bacteria > Desulfobacterota > Desulfuromonadia > Desulfuromonadales > Desulfuromonadaceae > JAIVHC01. Next base: position 1,574 of record JAVERS010000117.1, on the reverse strand, counting down.
TACCCGCCGCAAGAGTACTCGGTTCATCCCCGCGCGAGCGGGGAACACCACAGTACCCGGAGCCTGGCCTGGAGGACAGACGGTTCATCCCCGCGCGAGCGGGGAACACCACATCGACGGCCTAGCCGCCAGCGCCGCCAGCGGTTCATCCCCGCGCGAGCGGGGAACACTTCTACCGAGACCTCAGTTCCCGAAGTGAAGCCGGTTCATCCCCGCGCGAGCGGGGAACACCCGGGCAGGAGGGGGTCAAGCGGGCGGTTTTGCGGTTCATCCCCGCGCGAGCGGGGAACACGTGCTGCGCTGGCGGCAAGACGACGGCGCTTACGGTTCATCCCCGCGCGAGCGGGGAACACACCTTCTCCCGCTCCGTCTCCGTCAGGCCCGGCGGTTCATCCCCGCGCGAGCGGGGAACACGCGGTGCTGCTGGTGGCGCGTCCGGTGGATCGCGGTTCATCCCCGCGCGAGCGGGGAACACGCGGCGGCCGAACCGTAGAGGCGGGCATACACCGGTTCATCCCCGCGCGAGCGGGGAACACGGTCTCGCGGTCGGCGTCGCTGAGCACGCCGTCGGTTCATCCCCGCGCGAGCGGGGAACACCTGACCCAGCGATGCCGTGTGCACTATCACGTCGGTTCATCCCCGCGCGAGCGGGGAACACCCAGCGGGAGCGATTGCAGTTGGTTTTGTGAGCGGTTCATCCCCGCGCGAGCGGGGAACACCCGTACTCCATCCAGCGCGCCAAATACGCGTGCGGTTCATCCCCGCGCGAGCGGGGAACACGGCGAACTGTCGTGCACGACCTATGCCGATTTCGGTTCATCCCCGCGCGAGCGGGGAACACGGGATTCGTGAGGGCAGCCGACCGCATCATGCCGGTTCATCCCCGCGCGAGCGGGGAACACGGTATTCAGCGCCGTGCCCATGGCGCGGGTGGCGGTTCATCCCCGCGCGAGCGGGGAACACGGGGCCGGGCAGGGCCGGGGCGCGGCCTTGGGCGGTTCATCCCCGCGCGAGCGGGGAACACTTCGGCTGTTTGTACTGCTGGGCAGACTAGCACGGTTCATCCCCGCGCGAGCGGGGAACACATGGTTGGTGGAACGCCAGCGCGAACCAGCATCGGTTCATCCCCGCGCGAGCGGGGAACACCATATTCGTGATGGCCTGCTGCAACGCGAGGTCGGTTCATCCCCGCGCGAGCGGGGAACACAGTAGTCCGTCCACTCGACGAGGAAGTCCTGACGGTTCATCCCCGCGCGAGCGGGGAACACATCCACGGTCGCGCGAATGCGGTCGCCGTCGAACGGTTCATCCCCGCGCGAGCGGGGAACACATGACCGTGGAAATCGATTCCGCCGGGTCTGGCGGTTCATCCCCGCGCGAGCGGGGAACACTGCACCAGTTTGACGATCCATAACGGGGAAACCGGTTCATCCCCGCGCGAGCGGGGAACACGCGAGCGTAGTCCCGAATCAATTCGATGATGACGGTTCATCCCCGCGCGAGCGGGGAACACATTCGGCACATGGAGAACAACCGGTTTTCCATCGGTTCATCCCCGCGCGAGCGGGGAACAC
>JAVERS010000005.1:0-82209 GCA_034007015.1 Desulfuromonadaceae bacterium | reverse complement strand
GTGCGAGTCTGCCTCGCGATCCGGGCGAGGTTTCTGCGTTGGCGCGAACCTTCTACTGTGGACGCTGGAACAATATGCCATGCCGTGTGTGTGTCATCCCCGCGGATGCGGAACCTCCCCAGCATCTCACCGGATATAATCTGCGCCATGAAGAGCCTGGGCTGGATCTCGCTTTTGTCTCGTTGGGAGCACTCGCAAAGCACCTGCATCACTGGTTAGAAAACAGCTGTTTTTGTAGCAGGTGTGGTTCCCCCACGCGCCCGATCCCAGCCACATGGGGGATGGAATGTTGTGGCTGTGGCTGGCACCACTTCCCCCATATCCATCCTTGCGCCATCGTGCTAGTGCAACGCGAGGACCAAATCCTGCTGACACGAAAACCCACCTGGGCTCCGGGGCGCTACAGCCACGTGGCTGGTTTTATGGAGCCGGGGGAGAGTTTGGAGGAAACAGCAGCACGTGAAGTACAAGAGGAAACTGGAATCAAGATCTGCAATATCCGTTACTGTGGCAGCCAAGCATGGCCGTTCCCATCCCAGTTGATGGCGGGGTTTATCTCTGACTACGCTGGGGGCTCCATCCGTGTAGAGCAGGAAGAACTTGAGGACGCTGCCTGGTTTAGCCTTGATAACCTGCCGCTACTACCCTCACGTCGTAGCATCTCTCGCTTTCTTATCGATATGTGGCTTAAGGAGCGGAAACTCGATTGAGCAAGGCGGGCGCTGCACGAAGCGCCCCTACCTCCCCCTCTTCTTACAACATCTCTGTTACGGTAAAGCCCAGCCCAATTCTATTTACCGAAGAGTCATAATCTATCAAGCTCTCGCCGTAGCCGTTGAAGTACTGGAGATAGCCGTTTATGCAGGTAGTGATGGGGAAAATCCAGCCTAGTTCAACCGCACCGCGATTATCTCCAGTACGCAGATTGTTGCGCAATAGCAGGGTAAACGTGTGATCCTCCCATTTATATAGCGCACGAATCTCCCCGTAACCCAGGTAAGCATCGATATCGGGATTATCATCTCCGGTGGGATCGGCCGCACCATTCTTGTCAGACTCAGGGATGCGATACCATGGTTTGAACGCCAGGATTAGGTTATCCCGCTCAAAAACCATCTGCAGATAGATGCGGTTCCAACTGCGGGACTGATCGCCATCCTTGCCGTTGGATTGATGCACTGCGCCAATGCGATTCTCAGTGTTGGTAAACCCGAATATCTGTAGGTCGTTGCTTTTGCTCAGGAACAGTTCCGGCTCGTGACTGGTATCGCGAAACGGGCTCGAATAAGATTCGTTGTATGCCTGCCAAAAAGATAAATTGGTATATGCTGCCCACAGATCTATATCGCTCACAACGCTGCGCCATACCGGAAATTTAAAACTGAACTGAAACTTCACCTCGACGTTATCAACTTTGGAATTGGAGACCCCGAATGGCTTACCATTTGGGTTGCTGTTATAACTCACAGGGAGGATGTAGTTCTCTCGATGCGCGATGAGGTTGAATGGGTTGCACCCGAGTGCCTTCTCGCTCTTGCGCCGCTTTTTGGTCAGCAGAGCCGTGGCTGGCTGGGTCTTGGGCTCTGTACTCAGCTCAGGCTCCTGCGCCAGGGGTTCCACCGCAACATATGTCTGAGACTCACAATAGTTGCGCAGCTGTCCCAGCTCCATCTGCTCTGCCTCCCCGCTGCGGATCATCTCCAGCATACACTCCTCCAGCGCAGAAAGTTGTGCCCCCAAAGCTGGCGTTGAAATTACACCGCTCACCCCACAACAGATACTTATCAGGACGTGCTTCCACTTTTTCATACTTGCTCTTGCTCCTAAAGCATATGATCTATAAAGCATTACTCGGCGTAAAAACTCGCGCATCTGACACTATGGCGCTTCCTGCTGCGAAGGAGTATAGCGCAAAAACTGAGGCAAGAATACTTGCAGATGGGTTTTCTGGAAGACTAGAAACACGAAAGCCGCTGCGAGGAGGCATCCGCAGCGGCTTTGTGTGTTATCCAAGGAAGAAAGGAGGTCAGAGGTAATCATCACTGTCTGCCACAACATCTGTTGATCTCTCTGATGCTCGTTACTCTAACAGAAGAAAAAAAAGAACATACGGGGATGCGCGTATTTATTTGATTGGAAAGTAACGTTGTTGTATTGCGCAAATGCACAGTTGGGGGCTTATTTCCACAGCCCCCGCCCAGCTTGTATCGCCTCTTGCTCCAACTGAAGGAATTCCTCTTTGCGTGCAAAGTCAAAGTAGCGATATACTCGGGCTCTGCCCTGCCGCAGAAGTTTACGGTTCAACATGGTTCCATCCTCGAGCCACACATACGCAAGGAGGCGTCCATATTTATCCCGTGCCGGGCGTTCCAATTCGAGGCGCACCTGTTGCCCCTTTAAGGTACGAATAAGATACTTAAGCGTGTCGCGCCCACTGCGGCGCAACTGCGCAGGAGAATCCGCCCCCAGGCGTATGAAGTCGCGGTCACGCCGATTGGCTTTTTTCTCTGGGGTATCGATCCCTACCAAGCGCACGTCACCTAGTTTTTCTACCTTTATGGTATCGCCGTCATAGATCCAACTCACCTGTGCGTATAAATCGTGTGCGTACCCGTTTGCATTGTATGTACCCCAGAGCAAAACTACACCCAGGGCAGCGCAGAACAGTGCAGTGATGTTGAAGGTGCAATGACGCATATCCACACCTAAACTTAAGTAAATAGATTTCCGGCACAATTAAGAGCCCTGCGCCTGTGCAGCGCTAACCACTAGCGCTACATTGAGCAGCTTCTTCCAACCCATGCAAAAGCAAAGATCAGTCTGAGCGGCGTTGCTCTATTTTGTCTTGCAGTATTCTGGCAAAGGATGTCACTTCTTCCACCTTATACCCACACCCGGAGGGCAACTGCCCGCCGCAGAAAAAAATCGCTTTCGTGGGAAAGTTGCGGCAAATATCCAGTCTCTGAGCATGATTGGCGCATGTATTATCCTCCTGCAGCCAGGTGCAGTCGAACAGCAACAACCCGTGGGTATCGCGTCCAATGATATTAAAACGCGCGTATTCTGGGTATCCACGCACCAGCTGCTTAAATACACGCTTCGAACGGATCCAACGGCGGCCCTGTTGAATCTGGATGCGGCGGCAGCAACTACCACACTGGTGGCAATGCCCTCGGATCACCAGCTCCCGTTTTTGCACGCGCAGACGTACATGGCGCAACCAACCACTGAAACTCAACATCTTCCATAGCTCCAAGAGTGATGCAACAAATCATGGAGCCTCCAGGGACATAGATTCAATCTAGCTCATGACGGATTACACACATCACCTGTTTGTTTTCTCCAGGCTTTGCCTGCTCTTTGGTGCGCAGCACAAATTCCTTCCACGCCCCTTCGGCGCTTTCTGCTTCGACAAGCTCTTTGTGTATCTGTTTATCCTGTTCGTAGTGCACTTCAAACATTGGCATGGGCGTTAATTCTCTGAAAGTATTAGCAATATATCTTGAGTCGCTGATGCATTCCATCCAGCATCCGGCAGCATAAATCGTATGGGCGCCCAACAGGTCGCCCATACGATTTTGCCCTATCAAGGTTTAAACACATCCGGAGTAAAGTTCTGCGTCGCGAAGTAGTCTTCCATGGTCTCTGCGCGCCGGATCAACTCCACACTTCCATCTGTGCGCAAAAGGAGCTCCTTAGGACGCAAGCGCCCGTTGTACTGAAAGCCCATAGCGTGGCCGTGCGCGCCAGTATCGTGAAATGCGAGCAGATCACCCTCTTCTATTTTGGGCAGCTTACGCTGGATGGCAAATTTGTCGTTGTTCTCACACAGCGACCCCACCACATCATAGACCATGGTTTTGGGCGCATCCTCTTTCCCAACTACATCAATGTGATGGTACGCCCCGTACAGTGCAGGACGCATCAATGCCGACATACACGCATCCATCCCCACATAGTCACGGTAGATGTGTTTGAAGTTGATCGCCTTTGAGATTAGAGCTCCGTGCGGCCCAGTCATGTAGCGGCCACTCTCCATGTACATATTCGGAGCGTAGTTGTTGGCTTCCTTAAAGGCATCAAACAGGGCAGTAATTTCTTGCGCCATGGTATCAACATCGAGTGGGGCCTTGTCTGGCTCTGCGGGAATCCCGAAACCACCACCGATGTTGATGAACTCGAGCTCAATATCCAGCTCTTTCTTCAACAACACCGCCAGATCGAGAAGCATGCGCGTGGTTTCCACCATATAGGTGTAGTCAAGCTCGTTTGAAGCCACCATGGTATGGAGCCCGAAGCGCTTCGCCCCACGTCTCTGTGCCTTGCGGTACGCATCTACCACTTGTTCGTGGCTAAGACCGTACTTTGCCTCTACGGGGTTGCCGATGATGATGTTACCGGTACGGCGTGGGCCCGGGTTGTAACGAAAGCAAATAAGTTCTGGGAATTCAGGGACCTTATCTATCAGAGTGATATCGTCCAGATTAAGGATGCAGCCCCCATTCTGCGCCGCGAAGTTAAACTCTTCCTGGCTGGTATTATTGGAGGTAAACATAATATCTTCGGGCTTTGCCCCTAACTCGCGGCTCATCTGTATTTCAGGTATGGAACTGCAGTCGAACCCGAAACCCATGTCGAGCATAATCTCCATGATCCGCTTGTTGGGTAGCGCTTTTACCGCAAAATATTCGCGAAAACCTGGGACATTGGCAAACACCTGTTTGAGATGTGCGCCGGTCTCACGGATCCCTTTTTCATCGTAAATATGAAACGGGGTTCCATAATGGGCAGCGATGGAATCAACCTGACTGAACAGGCGTTGTTTAAAGTCCTGTGACATGGGCATAAACGCTAAATCTCCTCTTTGTATAGTATGCTGATGTTCACCGCTTTGGATTGCGGCTGGGCCAAGGCAGCCGGACACAGGCACAGGTGTGCGCTCTCGGGTTAAAGGCGAAAAGATGGCACTAAACCAAGCCCCAAACCAAGCCTCATGCAACCGGCAAAAAACTGCGTAAGCCTAGCACATATATAAACAAACGACCACCTGCTTGATATGGGATAACCCAAATATACAGGTGGTCGTTTGCCATGTAGTCCGCGCAATCTCCGGGGAAAAAGATTACACAGCTACGTATGTTATTCACCCTATCTGGACAGTTGGACTGCCGCAAACTCTGCTGCGAGCATAATTTGATATGATGACGGCGCCGCCGTGAGAAGCGGATGGGTAGCATACTGCATGGTAGCCAGATCTTCCGCAGTGAGCCCAGCCTGAATGGCGACAGCCATGACGTTGGCCATTTCCGCAGCTGCCTCTCCTCCACATACGTGACCGCCGATCAGCACGCCGTCCTGTATGCGAAACAGCATCTTTACTTTGGTATCAATACTTCCCGGCAAGCTTCCTGGGTGACGGTTAGGGGCCATCGCCTCACCCACAACGAACTCTATCCCCTCCTGCTGCGCGGCGGCACTGGTGTAGCCTGCGGCGCCAATACTGCAGTCTCCTACCTTGGTCGCAAAAGCACCAAGAGCACCAAGCGTTTTACGTGTCTTGGGTTTGAAAATATTGGTAGCAGCAATCATCCCTTCCGAGGCGGCAACCGAAGCTAGGCGGACACCAGAGGGTTTGCGCGTAAAAAAAGAGAATTTGGCGGCACAGTCCCCGGCAGAGTACACATCCGGATCGCTGGTCTGCATATACTCATCCACCATCACTCCCTGCTGTGGGTCGGTTTCCAATCCTATTGCTTCTGGAAGCTCTATATTCGGGCGCGCGCCAATACCAAGGATAACCACATCCGCATCCAGTTTTGAGCCGTCACTTAAAGTTACAGCCTTCACCTTGCCCTCAGAGTCTGCTTCAAAGCCCCGCACCTGGCTACTCAAGTAGAGTGTAACTCCCTCTTTTTCTAACTCTTTTTCCACTTCACGCCCAAACTCTTTTTCACATGCCAGCGACAAACAGCAGTCCTGCATCTCAACCAGCGCGATCTGCGTATCGCTCTGAATCTCTTGTTGCAAGCGCGCGATCTGCTCTGCCATCTCTACCCCGATGAAACCGCCTCCGATCACTACAACGTTTTTGGCCTGCTGCAACGCAGAAAAAATACGCTGGAGAAAGAACGGATCTTTAGCTACACCAAAGATATTCTTTAGTTCAACGCCCGGTAGCGGTGGCACAATGGGCTTAGAACCAGTGGCGATAATAAGTTTATCGTACTTGATCGATTCATGGTCTCTGCATGTAATGATCTTGCTGCTGCGATCGACATCCTCCACATGGCTGGCTATAACATCTATCCCTTGGCTGGTAATCATCTCATCGGGGATAAGATTTTTTTCTACCGCCCGCAACGTCCCATATATGTACGGGATACCGCAGGGCACTGGAGTCCTACTTACATTGCGTAGAACGGTAACAGATTTTTCCGGATGGCGGCGCTTTATCGTTGTTGCTGCCGTTAGGCCCGCTGCCGAACCACCAATTACTACCACGTCACGTTGTTGCATATTACTCTTCTCCTTCTTTTTTCTGACATTCAGGGCAAACTGCAAAAATATTGAGGCAGTGAGAACGGAGTGCAAAGCCATGCTGGCCGGCAATGTCGGCGCATACGTTGCACACAGCCTCTTTGTTAAAACGGATTGTTTTCCCACATTCGGTGCATACCAGGTTGTCTATCGCACACCCTTTTGGGCACGCAGCGTATACAGCATCGGACGCCGCACCATCGGGGGACAATTGCACGCGGCGCAACAAGCCACACTCCATCAGCAGCTGTATAGTACGGTAAATCGTGGCTTTGGATACCCGCGCTCCCTTCTGCTTTAAACGCAGCAAGAGAGAATCCACGTCAAAGTTCTCCTCCAACGCCAAAATTTCTTCGTACACTAGACGGCGCTGGTGTGTAACCTTCAAACAACGTTCTTCCAGAAAACTTTCAAACATATCTATGGACATCAATACCCTCCACCACAACCTGCTTACGAGTGAGACTGATTCTCAGTCGCTATGTATAGCCCCCATTCTCACCGCTGTCAAGAAAAAGTATGGTTGAATCTCCTTTGTCAGATTTTAACGCGGACTGCAGCGTCGCCATACTTCTTTAGCGTTACCTCTTTTAACTACATAAAGCTTTGCTCTATATGGTGACCAAATAATAGATAGATAGAAGAGTTTTCTGCGATAACAGCTTGCACCAATTGGCTACAACATTCAAAATAGCTGTGGGAACGCCTAGGTTTTTCCCTTGCTAAACATGGTTACTTTAATATATGTTAAACAGAAATAAACAACCGTTCTACTGTTATACTCATTAAGAGTCTTTCTTTTCTTAAATGTGCCCTGTGTGCATATGTTCAAGGTGGCACGCCATCAAAAGCCGTTTGTGCAGGAGAAACCCATGAAGTTTAAAAATCTGAAGATTGCAAACAAGATCTATGTGTTGTTTGCACTGGCGGTACCTGTAATGTGTGTGGTGTTTGGAGGTTTGTATTGGAAAACTTCCGATAATCTCTATCAGGAGCGTTTTGCCAAGGTGCAATCGCAGACTGAAAGTGCAACTTCAGTTATAAAACACTTTGTAGAGATGGAGCGCAATGGCACGCTGGAGCAAGATGAAGCACAGCGCCTTGCCGTGGGTGCGATTGCTGCCATGCGCTATGGTGAAGATGACTACTTTTGGATCAACGATAGTCGTCCACGCATGATTATGCATCCATTCAACCCTGCTCTCAATGGCAAAGACTTAAGTGGTTTTGCCGACCCTGACGGGACACAACTATTCAACGAGATGGTGAAGGTGACCCGCGCCCAAGGTGCCGGCTTTGTAAACTACCGCTGGGAAAAACCCGGACACGCCCAACCAGTAGACAAAGTCTCTTATGTGGCGCTCGTCAGCGAGTGGGGCTGGATTGTGGGCACCGGACTCTACACTGATGACATCAAGGCCCAAACCCAAATGATGTTGTATGGTGCGGTGGGGATTGTCGGATTTACCATTTTATCCTCTCTGGTGGTGGTAGTTTGGTTTGCGCGCGGGTTGTCGCAACCAATTGCTCAGGTCGTGCACATCCTGCAGGAGATGACCAAGGGGCACATCAGCCAACGTCTCAACCTCAATCGAAGTGACGAGATCGGGGTGATGGCCGCAACGATGGATGCGTTTGCCGAAAGCCTCGAACACGAGCTGGTTGACTCCATGCAGCGGCTTGCCCATGGCGACCTCACCTTTGAGATCCACCCTGCCGACGAACATGACGTTATCCGCGGCGCGCTGAAAAGCATGGAGGAGGATCTCAACGATATGGTGAGCAAGATCCAAGTCAGCGGTGAGCAGATAAACTCTGGCGCAGCACAGATTGCGGACGCAAGCCAGTCACTATCGCAAGGAGCAACGGAGTCTGCGAGTTCGCTGGAGCAAATATCTGCCTCCATCAATGAGCTCGCATCTCAGACCAATCTGAATGCCGACAACGCTGGTCAGGCTGCCAAGCTATCCACAGAAGCAAGCCATGCTGCCAACCGCGGCAACCAGTCAATGAATCAGCTGGTTTCAGCCATGGCAGATATTAACGAATCCAGCCAGAGCATCTCAAAAATTATCAAGGTGATTGACGAGATCGCATTCCAGACCAACCTTCTCGCCCTGAATGCGGCGGTTGAGGCTGCGCGTGCAGGACAGCATGGCAAAGGGTTTGCAGTAGTGGCAGAGGAAGTACGTAACCTCGCCGCGCGCAGCGCCAAAGCCGCAAGTGAAACTACCGAACTTATCGAAGGCTCTGTAATTAAAGCTCAGAACGGCGCCGAAATTGCGGCAGAGACCGCTAAGGTTTTGGACGAAATTGTCACCCATTCAACCGAGGTTTCTAACCTGATAGACGAGATCGCCGCCTCAAGTAAAGAGCAGGCCCAGGGGATCTCCCAGGTTAACATTGGTATCAGTCAGATCGACGATGTGACCCAGCAGAACACCGCCAATGCCGAAGAGGGTGCAGCGGCTGCGGAGCAACTCTCGAGCCAGGCCAATATACTCCGTCAGATGCTGAGCCATTTCACCACCAAGAACAGCAACACCAACGCTTCAGCGTTAGGATCAGGACCGGCTCAACGCCCCGCCCTGACCGCCCCCCAGAAACAAAGATCGCTGGGATGGTAAGATAAACCTGCAGATCACAACATAAAAGGCGCCGTGCAGGAGATTCTGCACGGCGCCTTTTATGTAGCGCTTAGACTCTGCATGGCAGCCATGCAGAAAACTATGTATGCGGTTATTTAGCCGCCGCTCTTGCTGCTGCCATCCATGCGTCCCACTGTGTTTGGTTCGCCTTGATCCACTCTTGGGCGTGGCGCTTAATATCTCTGTCAGAATTCTCCCCATTGTTCATGCGATCATTCTGCACACTTACATCTGCAAGGGAGATGGTGAAGAGTTCGAAAAAACGCTTCGCTGCCGGATTCTTTTCTGCGAATTTCTTGTTAGCCACAATCTGGATATCGCTAGCAATAAAACCAAGCTTCAACGGATCGGAAACTGCACCCTTGAGCCCGGAAACTACCATACGCTCCTCGGAACCCTTTTGTGCTTCATTGGGATTGATTTCAGGCACGTTGATCCACATTACATTTTCGCCCGGCTTAAATTTAGACAAGGTCCAGTTAGGCGCCCAGGTGTAAAGGATTACTGGTTTGCCGGAATTATGCTTAGCCAAGGCCTCAGCTACGCTAGCTGAGTAGGAAGCCTTAATCGGCTTGATGTGATCGTGCAAGTCATATACATCAAGATGGTGGGCTATCGCTTTTTCACAGCCCCACCCCGGAGGACATGCAACCAGATCCGCTTTCCCGTCGCGGTTATCGTCAAAGGCCGCCCTTACTTCGGGGCGCTTAAAGTCAGCCAGGGACTGGATATTATATTTTTCTACCGCGTCCTTGGAAACCAGGTATCCCTGCAGGCCACCTGCTTCCATAATCACCCCATATTTGGCCGCGTACTTGTCAAAGTTGCGTGGGAGCTGATTATTGTGGGTCGGGAACCAGCCATTAGCCCAATAATCAATATCCCCTAGCGCTACTGACTGATAAAATAGGGGGTTGGTGAGTTCTTTTACCGACTTAACTTTATAACCCAGCTCTTCCATCCCTTCGCGCACAATCGCCTCAAGGATGTAGCCGGTATTCCAGGTAGCGCGCGCCGGTTGCACCGTCACACCCGCACCGGGTTTATCGCTTGCCATGGCTGGTTGGAGTGCCATGATCCCCATAATCAAACCAAGGAATAATCGTTTCATATCTTTCTCCTTCTATTTATTTTTTGATGTAGATGCCAGACCCTGAGTCACACGGTCGAGCACCATTGCCATCATAACAATACAGATGCCGCCAACTGCGGCCATTCCGATATCAAGGGTATTCAAACCCTGTACTACCGGCTCGCCCAAACCACCTGCCCCGATGAGGGCGGCGATAACCACCATGGAGAGTGCCATCATAATGGTCTGATTAAGACCGGCCATGATGGAAGGGAGCGCCAAAGGCAACTGAACTCTATGCAACACCTGCAGCGGAGTGCTGCCGAAGGTGAGTGCCGCCTCAATCAACTCCTCGTCCACATGGCGAATTCCCAAGCTGGTCAAACGCACAATCGGGGGGAGAGCAAACACTATGGTGGCGATAATGCCGGATACACTCCCAATACTAAACAGCATTACCACCGGCACCAGATATACAAATGGTGGGGTTGTCTGCATCACATCGAGGAAGGGGCGTAAAATCATCTCAAAGCGGTCACTGCGCCCCGCCATGATCCCCAACGGGATCCCAATGAGGGCACAGATCAGCACTGCACTGAGCACCATCGCCAACGTTATCATGGTGTTTTCCCACATCCCGAGAAAACCACATCCCAGCAAGCTGAGCAGGGTAAAGGTAGCAATGCGCTTCCCTGCCGCACGCCACGCAAACAGGGTAAACAGCACAATGATCAGCAGTGGAGGGAGAGCAGTAAAAACCCACACAAACCCTTCGAGCAACCCTTCCAGCGGTACTTTAACCATCTGGAAAATCTCGCGATAGTTATATACGAGCCAATCGATGCCGTCCTGGATCCAGTTGTCGAGAGGGATACGCAGGTTTTCAAAATCTAGTATCGTCATGGTTAGTCCTCCGCCTGAATCTGGGCAATAGCTGCGCCACAGTGTTCTTCTTCGTGCGTGGTCTGCAGGGTGCGTAGAAACACATTCCGAGAAATAACCCCTAAATAGACACCATTATCGTCAACTACCGGCACTGGCCACGCGTTGCCCGTGACTTGCGGCAGCACCTCCTGCATGGTCATGGAGGCGAGTACTGGTTGGGCATCAAGTTCAACCAACTGACGCAGATCTTTAGTACTATCGAGATTATTCTTTAGATTATCGTGTGACACCACCCCCAGAAAACGTCCGCGCCTATCGAGCACATAGCCATAATCACGGTCATGACTGATGAGCTGCTGCAGGGCAGAGCGTGGCCCGTTGCCCGGATGTTTGATCACCGTTACCTGAGTTTTGCGCGCGATATCTCCGGCACTGATGATACCGGTGGGGTCAACCCCACGGAAAAACGCCTGCACATAATCGTCCGCGGGGTTTTGCAGAATCTCTTCAGGGGTACCTACCTGCACCACGCGCCCATCGTGCATGATGGCGATGCGGTCACCTAAGCGCATCGCTTCATCCAAATCGTGAGAAATAAACACGATGGTGCGCTGGTCTTCGGCCTGCAGGCGCAACAGCTCATCCTGCATTTCGGTACGGATCAGGGGATCGAGAGCGGAAAAGGCTTCATCCATCAGAAGGATTTCGGGATTTACTGCCAGCGCACGCGCAAGGCCGACGCGCTGCTGCATCCCCCCTGAAAGTTCAGATGGATAACTATCCATATGCTGCCCGAGTCCAACTCGCTCAAGGGCGGCGTGGGCACTTGCGAGACGTTCTTTTTTGCCTACCCCACAGATTTCGAGCCCGAAAGCGGTGTTCTCTCCCACAGTCATGTGCGGCATGAGAGCGAAAGACTGGAACACCATGCTCATAATTTCACGCCGCATGTCGATAAGCTCGGAGTTTGACATTTTTACGATGTCGCGATCGTTGATATATATCTCGCCGGCGCTGGGCTCGATCAGGCGGTTGAGAAGGCGCACCATGGTGGACTTGCCCGAGCCGGACAGCCCCATGATAACAAAAGTCTCGCCCGCACGGATATCGAAGCTGGCATCGCTAACCCCTATGGTCATACCGGTCTGCTTGAATATTTCATCTTTCCCCATCCCCTGTTTATACATCTCAACAGCTTTTTCTGGATGGTCTCCAAACACTTTGTAGATATGTTCTACACGTATTTTTACTGGAGCTTCTTCCATACGTTGTTTCTCCCTGACAGCGTCCATTGCTGTATCTATTTGTGGCGACTGTATCTTTTCTGTTGCGAAATATATGCAGTGTTACGTTGTTCAAATGAAGCGCAAGCACGCCGCGCCTGAACAGATACTCCGGGCTGCGCTCATGCACAGTCCGGAGGTGGTATTCAATCTGATTTCTGGTCTGGCGCTTAAAAATAGTACCCGAAGTTGACGTTCACCCGCGTGGTGCGCTCGTTATCCGGCTTAGTCATATCTCCACCAGAAAATATCATGTTTTCCCCAGAGATCACGTCGATATATGTAAACACAGGACCGGCGCTTATCATGGTGCCAACAACGTTCTGCCAGATATCATCAAAGCGGCTCTTGCGCGGGATGATTACGGTGTTGTCACTGTAGAAGGTCAGAGCACTGATTGGCCCCCAGTTCACCGGCAAGGTATAAGCCAGGTTGAAGACTGCGGCATCCCCTTTGCGCGGCACCCCCCAACTGCTACCGTAACCACCCATGGTGATGAGGTCGTTATCCACTATGACAGTTTTATCATCGGAATCTGTGTAGCTCACCGGATTCTTCGGGTCGTACTCGTAGTGCAGATATTCCAGTTGGAGGTTGAAGCGGCCGTAGTTGCCGTTCAAGTGGATCGCACTGGCCCAGTGATCGCCATCTTTTTTGGTTATACTGTTATAGAGCTGGCCATATTCACCAGAGATACCAATCTCGGTATTGGCACAGGCGCTGTGATCAAACTGATATGCGATGCGCAGGTTGCCCTGGTTGGTTTCTTCATTGCCTGCGGGCTGGGCGCCAGCATAGCCGCCATCGGCGTTGCTGATTACGTCAACGGAGTAGCGGTCGGAACTAGTGGGTCTGCCCAGCTCGTCATTTTTGTAGAACGCACCGCTGATTCTCCAGGGACCGGGGTTATAGAGCAACTTAATCCCCATGTCGTAGTCATCTTCTAAGCCGATGTAGTAAAGCCCGCTGAACCAGAAATTATGGGACGCAAACGGCTGGAGTCCGAATGGTACCTGATGGATACCCAGCTGAACCTGCAGCTCATCGGTAAAGTTGTACCCCATATAGCCGTGATGGATAGTATTGAAGTCATACTCGGGGTAGAAACGGTATTCAGCAGAGAAAATTATATCCTTGATAGACCCGTCGAGATTAAAACGGAAGGTATCGAAGGCAAAATCCCCCCCTTTATCTTTCGAGGTTTCGGACCAGTCCTGGTAACCGTAATTGACACGGAGCGCGCCCCCGATACGGATATCAGGCTTGCTGCTGTTAACCACCTCAGTGACCATTTCGCGTAGGTTGCTTTGCTCCTGTGCAGTTGTCCCTGACACAGCGCTGGTTTCAGCGCGAGCTGAGTCAGCAGCTATTTTGGCTTCGAGCTGCGATAAACGTTCTTTAAGCGCATTAATTTCATTAATGGTAGCGGCATCAACCGCCAGCACCGCCACTGGGCTAAGCAGGATGGTGCCCATCAGCATAACGGCGAGCACTAGTGTCATTTTGGCTGCGCCAGTCAGCCGTATGCCTGCTCCCTGATGTGAGCTTAAGCGCGAATTCCTTGGTGTCATTCTACATTCTCCCTTTTAAGTTTTGCGGTTTGTTCCCCTTTAAATAGATAAACGTACTTCTGGCAGGGTCATCTATCTAAAGGCACAGAGCTTCTTATCCTCTGTTTTTCACAATTTCATGTTGGCTTACATGCTTACAGCCTACATACTGCAATTAGTTCGCAAGCCAACGACTTAAACATAGAAAGGGTGGCACTGTCAACCGTGCGGTCCTATTTCCATCACACTGAAAGCACAGGACAACCTTCAATGTTGCGGGTGGAATCGAAGTTAAAATGTCAGATTCCAGCGCTTAGGCGCAGGGTATTAATTTACCGAACGAATGCGATACACCTTGGATATAACAAATTGAATCATAGATTTTATTGTTTAGTTTCAGACAGTTACAGCTTGACAAGCGCCTACAATCGGACCACACTACTGAAGTGGTGCCAAGAATAGAGAGGGAACTTGAAAAGCTATTCTTCACTGCCCCCTTAATATCGGATCTGCATGTTAAATTTTAGTTGCAAGAATCTCCCTCTTGACATAATCAGGGGGTGAACCATTCGGACTCCAACCTATTTACATACAACAGCATCACTTGTACTGCATTGGCGCACCCTTGTTTTGATTTTGGCGCCATGGCGAGGATTAAAACCTTTTAGCTCCCGGATTAAACATGACTAAACGCATACTTGAACAACCAGCACAGAAAGGTTATGACAAACGGATTCTACGCTCACTGCGGCGCATTATCCGCGCGGTGGAATTGCATTCACATAAGATTGCACGCCTCTACAACATTACCGGGCCACAATTAGCATGCATGCACACTATTATAGATAACGGGCCTATGACTTCGGCAACCCTTTCCTCCCACTTAGTTCTGAGTCCGAGCACTATAGTTGGGATTATTGATCGTCTCCAGGAAAAAGGCTGGGTCACACGGCATCGCAGCACCACGGATCGGCGCCGCATCTTGCTTGATGTCACTGAATCTGGTCGGCAGGTGGTTAAAGACGCTCCTCTCCCGCTGCAGGACATTCTGTTGCATTCCCTTGAAGAAGCGTCAGAGTTGGAACGCGTGGCGGTAACCTTGGCACTGGAAAAAGTTGTAGATATGTTAGAAGCAGGAGCAATCCCTGCGGCACCTATTTTGGAAGCTGGCTCACTTACTGCACGGGATACAGAGGTTGCCAAAGAAGAATTCGAAGGGAAAGAGGAGGAGCAGTAGTTGTAACACTGGCTTTTAAAGCAGATTAAACTACTTTACCTGCGCCAGCACCAGGGCTCGCCGGGGTGCTGGATACCCCTCAATAGTGCGCATGAGGTCATCAGGATGGAGAAAATCTGCAAGAGACTCAGTCTGAATCCATGCGGTTTTACGCTGTTCAGCTTCGGTTGTTCGGCTTACATCGATACAGCGGATGTTAGTGAAGCCTGTGCGTTCCAGCCAGCACTCTAGACATGTGACCGTAGGGAGAAAAAACACATTATTCATCTTTGCGTAGCGACCCCTCGGAGTGAGCGCTACATCCTCTTCGCCCGGGATAACTAGGGTTTCAAGCACGAGCTCGCCTCCGCGGCGCAAGGTGCGCCGCAGCGCGGTGAGGGTGTGGAGGGGCGAACGCACATGGTACAGCACCCCCATGTGAAATACCGTGTCAAAAAAACCAGGCATTGGGGGTAGCTCTTCAAACTTCAGCGGCAGAGTGTGCACGCGTTCGAGCTTAGCGAGTGCCGCAAGAAAGCAAAACTGATAGTAAAAGGTAGCGTAAGGCTCGAGTCCAAGCAGTAGGGCTGGGTCATACTGTTTCATCCGGAACAGGTAATACCCGCTGCTACTACCAATATCAAGGACTTTGCGTCCACGTAAGGGTGCGAGATGTTGCTCTAGGCGCTTCCACTTCAGATACGATACCCACTCTGTATCCAAATCGATTCCGAAGATTTTAAACGGGCCCTTGCGCCACGGGCGCAACCCAAACAGGGCCAGTTCCAGCGTTTCTTTTTCCGCCTCGTCAACCTCAGTAGCGCCTCCAATTTCAACCCAATCGTGGTCCAACCTCAGATGCTGGGTCTGCACTGACGGCACCATGGCGAGAAGCTCAGAATATATCTGACATTTACGATCGCGGCGCTGACGTTCAAAACGCTCTTCCACCGTGTGGCGCAACGTGGAGATCCAAGCCCCAGCGCCACTTGCTTCCAGATCATGCCATATACTTTGCTCTACCCTTTTATGCATAGAAACCCTGCAAAATTGAACCACTTTATCCAGGTAGTAACATAGGAGAAACCACAGGCATGCAGACGTTTCACATACGTCTCACAGGTTTCTGGCACCAGAACATCTTCGAGAGCATCGCGTTTCTGGCTTATCTCAAGTTCTGAATAGCCATTTTCACGTTTCAGGGTGTAGTACCACTCACGTTCGAGCTCCGCCAGAAACGGCTCTTTATCCTCTACTTTTTCATTCAGAAGAAAGATACCGCCGGGCTGCAACGCTGAATATATGCGCTGGACAAGCTGCTCTCTAACCGCTATAGGCACAAACTGCAAAGTGAGATTGGCAACCACAACACTGCAGGAGGCATAGGCTACATCCTGCGCCGCTTGTTGCACCAGGGTAAACTTCTGCCCTTGTGCAACATCAATATCTTGCAGACGCTGCTGGTAGCGTTCCAGCATGGGGGCAGAGGGATCAATCCCCACCAACTCAAACGCACGCTGAGGCATCAACTGGTGCAAGGTGATGCCAAAATTTCCATGCGAGCACCCTAAGTCGTATATTCTGCTTCCTTCCGTGTGGTAGCGTGCTGCCATCTGCGCCTGGCGGAGCAGAGTCTCTTGATACAGCGGCACACTGCGGTGCAGCATATCGTCAAATACACGCACTACGCTTTCGTTAAACTCGAATGGAGATACCTGACCTAAAGGGGTTGAGTAGATTTTATCTTCACTCATGTTAGTTGCTTTTCGGGTTCTTGCTTGAACCATGTAGATCCATAGCGTGGAGAGCTGCTATGTGGTGACAATAAAGGGAGAACAGCGCGATACTTGCAAGAGGCGCGCATCCCGCTTACCGATGCAACATTGCATAACTAAACCCAGCATTTGTAAAGAGAGATGGGACGGAAAGGATGTGGACTAGCCGATACGCTCGCGGCGCTCCTGCTCCTCTTTGCAGTCGATACACAGTGTTGCCACCGGACGGGCACGCAGACGTGACTCCGATATATTTTCCTCACAGCTTGCGCAAATTCCAAATTCACCGTCATCAATACGCTTCAGCGCTTCCCGTATTTTACCAATCAGGCGCCGTTCTCGATCGCGGATACGCAACTCAAAATTTCGGTCTGACTCCATAGAGGCACGGTCAGTGGGATCGGGAAAGTTTTCTTTTTCATCTGTCATTTCAGACACGGTTTTCCCCGCGTCTATAAGCAAGCTATCGAGCTGTTCTTCAAGGATCTGTCTAAATTCTTCCGCTGTTTGTCTATCCATAATGTCACCACTCCGTGATATTAGCAGGGGCACTCTAAAAGCCGGCTCATAATATTAGCTCAAGCAGGGCAAGTCAAGAAGAAGTGCACCTCTGCGGTGCAGTGCTATGTATCAGACTTAGAGTTAGAACTAGTCTCGATAACTCCATCTGCAAGACGTGCAAGGTTAATCTCCTCTTGACGTGCAAGGTCGGCAAAATTATATCCTTTGAGACGTTCAATCATTCCGCGCCGGACGTCTTTCCACGCTTCATGCACGGGACAATACTTATCCCGTTCACAGATGCCCCGTCCGCACAAGCATTTGTTTATGTAAAGCGGATCTTCCTCTATACTGTAGATATCGTAAATGGTTATTTCTGCAGGGTCTTTTTTCAGATAAAAACCACCCCCTACCCCTCGCTGCGATCCTATCAGCCCAGCCTTGACCAAAGGTTGAAATATCTTGGTAAGAAAAGCTGGGGTTACTTCTTGGGTGGCACAGATATCTTTTTTTAAAATAATCTCTCCGGGTGGAGATTTAGCCATATACAGTACCGCTCGGACTGCATATTCTGTAGCGCGTGTAATTACCATGGATGCTCCAAAAATTTTAGGGCTGCTCTTGAGTTGTAGTATTCTGAATCTGGATTGGCTGGCCTATAACATCTGCTACACAGAATATACCTCTCTGTGCGAACGGGGAGTTAAGATAATAGTATGATTGTAGACCTTCAGCTTCATCCTCATACATAAATGGAGTGGATACAGAAGTCAATTAAATATTACTTTTTTACTCTCTTAATTTAGCCCCTGAATTGAATTAGACCTGACCACATGAAGCCTATCGCAGCGGACATGACCCAAGAAATAGGGCGTTTCGCCCCTAGCCCCACGGGGCTGTTACATTTTGGTTCGTTGGTTACAGCAGTAGCAAGCTACTGCTTCGCCAAAGCGGCCAAAGCGCAGTGGTTAGTGCGCATGGAAGATCTAGATGTGTCACGCAATATTCCCGGTGCAGCAGATGCCATCTTGCGTCAATTAGAGCATCTTGGCCTGTGGTGGGACAAAACCGTAGTGTATCAGAGTGCACGCCTAGAGTTTTATGCCGATACCCTCCAGCACCTTATTGATGCAGGGCACGTCTATCGCTGTATCTGCACGCGTCGCGAGATCGCGGCACAGGCCCATCGACATACTAGCGCAGGACCAGTTTATTCTGGGCGCTGTCGTCTGCTGCAACACAGTGCAGAAAAAAAGGGAAGTTGGAGATTTATGGTCAGTTCTGATCTGATAGGGTTCGATGATCTGATACATGGCAAAATAGAGCACTCTTTGATACATACGGTTGGCGATTACATCCTTAAGCGTGCCGACAATGTCTTCGCGTATCAATTCACTACGCCGCTGGATGATGCAATACAAGGGGTAACCCAAGTGATCAGAGGTGCGGATCTGCTGGACTCCACTCCGCGTCAGATATACCTGCTCTGTTCACTGAATAAGAGCATTCCGGAGTATGGTCACATACCTCTGGTGCTTGACGAGGGCGGTAACAAAATCAGCAAAAGCGCGCAAGTTTTGCGTAACATTGATCCAGGACATCCACTCCCTTTTGGCACTCCGGATCTCTTTAGGGCTCTACTGTTTTTAGGTCAGGCTCCTCCTATTTCGCTCCAACGCAGCCCCCCTGTTGAACTGCTAACTTGGGCAGTTAACAATTTTAAGCCTTCCTCCATCCCGCGCCATAACCAAATCATGTTTCCCCCTTCCACATACTAAAAAAGGCGAACCCGAAGGTTCGCCTTTTTTAGTATTATTTGTGCGCGCGAATTACTTAGGCAGAGCCTTGATATATTCACGGTTGAGTTTTGCTATGAACTTAACGCTAACCCCTTTCGGGCAAGCAGCCTCACATTCATAGTGGTTGGTGCAGTTACCAAAGCCATTTTCAAGCATAGCAGCGGTCATGTTTTGCACACGCTCTGCAGCCTCTATCTTACCCTGAGGAAGTGAAGCAAGCTGCGCAACCTTAGCACTGGTGAACAGCATTGCACTGCCGTTGGGGCAGGCAGCAATACAAGCTCCACAACCGATGCATTCGGCTGCGTCCATGGCATACTCAGCCAATGGCTTGGGAATTAGAGTCTGATTAGCTTCACCAACCTCACCGGTATAGGCTGAAGTATAACCGCCAGACTCAATGATGCGATCCATGGCAGAACGATCTACCACCAAGTCCTTTACTACCGGGAATGCTGATGCACGCCAGGGTTCAAGGGTTATGGTGTCACCATCGCTAAACTGGCGCATATGCAATTGGCACGCGGTAGTTTTTTCCTGGGGACCATGAGGCTGTCCGTTGACTACACAGCCGCAGGTACCACAGATACCTTCACGACAGTCATTGTCAAACTCAATAGGCTCAATGCCAGTCTCAATCAAGCCCTGATTGACCTCATCAAGCATTTCCAGGAAGGAGCTGTCGGGGCTGACATTCTTGGCCTCGTACTGCTCCAGTTTGCCCTTGTCTTCAGGACCATTTTGGCGCCATACGTAAAGTGTCAGATTCATTATTTGTAACTCCTTACTGCAAGTTTAACATTTTCGAATTTGAGAGGCTCCTTGTGCAGTTCTGGCGCCTTACCTTCGCCTTTGTACTCCCACGCTGCAACATAGGTGAAGTTCTCGTCATCACGCATCGCTTCACCATCATCAGTCTGATGTTCAACACGGAAGTGACCTCCACAAGATTCTTCGCGATGGAGAGCATCAGTGGTCATAATTTCAGCAAATTCAAGGAAGTCCGCTACGCGCCCAGCATCTTCTAGCTGACTGTTACGTCCACTGTTATCTCCTGTGACCTTGACATTCTGCCAGAACTCTTCACGCAGGGCAGGGATAGCTTGCAGAGCACTGGTGAGACTCTCCTTGCTTCGAGCCATACCCACATTGTCCCACATGATTTTACCCAGCTCACGGTGGAAGGAACTCACAGAACGCTTCCCTTTGATACTCAGGAGCTTGTCAATACGCGCGACAGCTTCTTCACGTGACTTGGCAAACTCCGGGTGCTCATCAGTAACTTCACCCGGCTTCACGCCCGCAAGGTAGTCGCCGATGGTGTAGGGAATTACAAAGTAACCGTCTGCCAGACCCTGCATCAATGCAGAGGCGCCAAGACGGTTCGCACCGTGAACAGAGAAGTTTGCCTCGCCCAGAACAAATAGACCCGGGACATTACTCATGCAGTTGTAGTCAACCCACAGGCCACCCATGGAATAGTGGGGAGCAGGGTAGATACGCATCGGCTGCTTGTAGGCATCTTCGTCGGTAATCTTCTCGTACATGTCAAACAGGTTGCCGTAACGCTCACGGATAGTATCCTCGCCAACACGACCAATAGACTCTTCAAAGTCAAGATACACTCCGCGCTTGCCGGGCCCTACACCGCGACCGTCATCGCACTGCTCTTTAGCCGCGCGTGATGCGATATCCCGCGGTGCCAGGTTGCCAAAAGATGGGTATTTGCGCTCAAGGTAGTAGTCGCGATCCTCTTCAGGAATTTCACTGGCGGGCTTTTCGCAGTCTTCCTTACGCTTCGGCACCCAACAGCGTCCATCGTTACGCAATGATTCTGACATCAATGTCAATTTTGACTGATGCTCACCACTTTGTGGAATACATGTGGGGTGAATCTGGGTATAGCAGGGGTTAGCCATGTAGGCACCTTTTTTAGATGCTTTCCATGCTGCGGTTACGCTACATCCCATGGCGTTGGTAGAAAGGTAGAACACATTTACGTAGCCGCCGGTAGCCAGAACTACAGCGTCTGCCCAAGAGGACTTAACTTCGCCCGTGCATAAATCACGGTAGGTTATCCCCTTGGCAACACCGTCGACCACAACGAGGTCGAGCATTTCGGTACGCGCTTTGAGCTTTACGGTTCCAGCTTTTACCTGACGCGCCAGAGCCTGATAGGCACCGAGCAGAAGCTGCTGTCCAGTCTGACCACGAGCGTAAAATGTACGGGAAACCTGCGCACCACCGAAGGAACGGTTGGAGAGCAGCCCGCTGTACTCACGCGCGAACGGCACACCCTGCGCCACGCACTGGTCAATAATATTGTTACTCACCTGCGCCAGACGCCATACATCCGCTTCACGCGCGCGGAAGTCGCCGCCTTTAATGGTGTCGTAGAACAGGCGGAATACGCTGTCGCCATCATTGTGGTAATTTTTGGCCGCGTTAATACCACCTTGTGCCGCGATACTGTGGGCGCGGCGAGAGCTATCCTGATAGCAATAAGCTTCAACGTTGTAGCCAAGTTCACCTAGACTTGCTGCACCAGCACCGCCAGCGAGGCCTGTTCCAACCATGATGATCTTGAATTTACGCTTGTTAGCGGGGTTGATCAGCTTCAAATCAAAACGATGCTGATCCCAAGTTTTTTCAATTGGTCCGGTAGGACATTTTCCATCTAAAATCACGATGTACCCTCCTAAACGTTAATCAGGCCCAGAAGTATGGACACCGGAATGGAGATAAAGCCAGCAAAAATAACGATTGCGGCAGCACGGCCAATCTTTTCCATTACAGGAAGAGATTCAGCCCCCAGCAAGCCCATGGTCTGGAACAGACTCTGAACCCCGTGGCTTAAGTGCAGCAGCAGAGTTACCATAGCACCGACATAAATCAAACTGATGAAAAACTTCTGGAAACTGAGCACCATCATGGTGAACACGTCAGCCCGACCGAGAGCATCAGGTGCTAGAGCACCAACAGAGATATCCGGGTTGGTTACGTGTAGAGTAAAATGGAGCAAGTGGTAAACTAGAAAAGCAAGAATAATCAGACCAGTGTAGATCATGGTCCGGGCACCAAAAGAGGTGCGCAGATTCTTCTTTTCGTTGTACTCAATTTCACGCGCCGCACTATTTTCCAAGGTCAATTGAATGCCGAAGAAAATGTGCAGGCCGAAAAGGCCGAGCATTACCAGGCGAAAGATCCATACGATCGGACCCAGGGCATGGAGATGCTCTGCATAAGAATTAATACCATCAGCGCCAATAAACACTGATGAGTTCCCAAGCAGGTGAACAATGACAAAAAGGAACAGGAACAGCCCTGTCACTGCCATCACAAGCTTTCTTCCAACAGAGTTTTGCAGCATTTGCATAGTTTTACCTATCCTTGAATTGTTGGTTATGAATACAGGAGCGTGTGGGCTACACCTGTATCCCTTACTCTGTACCGCCATTCACAGCAAGAAGCGGGAACTGTCCATTTGTGGTGGCGACCTCCAATTAACATATTTCAGCAACATAAATATCCCCCCTTGGATACGCATAAAAACATAACACCCGCACCGCTGCAGGCTGCAATGCGCAACACCCTGACGTGCGGGATCAAATATTGCCATCCATTCTAAACACCGTTTTACAAAATTGCAAAAGAAATTGTATACAATGTACACGAACCCAGAGTGTCTCTGGTGTAGAGCCACCTTAATACGCGCGG
This sequence comes from Desulfuromonadaceae bacterium, assembly GCA_034007015.1. Classification (GTDB taxonomy): domain Bacteria; phylum Desulfobacterota; class Desulfuromonadia; order Desulfuromonadales; family Desulfuromonadaceae; genus JAIVHC01. The sequence goes on along the minus strand of JAVERS010000005.1, from coordinate 59,226 downwards.
GGCAAAGGGAAAGTTCTACACATCCATATCTGCGTTTATCCACTGTTGTAACACATGCCCAGCCATCATGTATCCAAACAGTGCTGGAACATACGAAGTGGTACCAAGCGGAACCTTGTCCCAGTCTGAACCAGCTCTACGCGCGGCAGGTGCATGAGACAGAGGATGAAACTCTTCGGTGGAGTAAACCACCGGCAAAGGGGTACAGACTCCGCGGCGGCGCAGTTCTTTGCGTATAATTCGCGCCATGCGACAGATGGTGGTGGAAAAGATATCTGTAGTTTTGATCTGGGTCGGATCAACCTTGTTGGCGGCGCCCATGGAGGATATCAGTGGAATTGCGCCGACACTGCAGCGTTCGATCAAATCGAGTTTTCCACTGATGGTATCGATACAGTCAAACACGTAATCAAACGCTGGAGCTAGAAGGTGCGAGGCATTTTCTGCTGCGTAGCTCTGCTGGAGCGGGGTAATACGCAACGCGGGGTTGATCGCCTTACACCGGCGCACCGCCACCTCAACTTTAGGAGTTCCAATCTCTGGTTGTAACGCATACAGCTGGCGATTTATGTTGCCCGCAGCAATGCAGTCAGGATCTACGATGGTAAGATGCCCAATCCCGCCACGCACCAACGCCTCTGCCACGTAGCTTCCCACGCCTCCAATACCGAGAATCATAGCATGGCGGCCACGCATCCGCTCAACATGTTGAGTTCCGGCGAGCAGGTCTAGACGCTCAAAGGTGTGACTGTGTGCGGTGGATATCTCCATAGGACTTTATCTATCTATTTCTTTAGGTGAGTTGAATTGAAGAAGGTCGCAACTGTTACGCCACAGCTGAGTACACATCTGCGCCTCGGTGGTGACGTGAAGTTCTGCAAGGCGGTGCGCAATAGTGGCGAGTATCGCGGTGCGTTGTTTGGGAGTGGCGTATCCTCCCCTTCCCCCCTGCGCATCAGTTTCAAGGACAAGATATTCTGCGGGCAGATGACGCAATGCTTCTGGGAGTTTACGCACATTTTCACGCAGCAGTAACGGGCCTATCCCCAGATAAAAGCCTTGGCGGATAAACGCCTCACCAATATTGGCACCAGTACTGAAGCCATGCACCACCCCGCCAACACGCTCCGCTCTCTCTTCTTTTAAGATCTTTAGAATATCAGGGTAACCCTTGGACACATGAAGAATCAGGGGCTTGCCCACTTTCAACGCAATGCGAATCTGGGCACGCAGCACCTGTTCCTGCACCGCCATACTTACTGTGGCTGCAGGGTCGAGCCCCACCTCGCCAACGGCGCGAATCTCCGTACAGGTGAGCAACATCTCCAATTGCTCAGCTCTTGCACCGTCCCACTGTTCCGCATACCACGGGTGGAGCCCCACGGCACCGAAGCGGTGTCGCGCACCATCAAGATGGGGGAGTAGTTCTTGCCAGTGGCACACCGCTGCCGTGGCTATCAGCTCGCGCTCTCCAGGCTGTGCGGGAACTTCCCCCTCCACGGCCAAACCGCAATGGCAGTGGATATCAAACAGCGGAGAGGGGCCAGACTGCGTCTGTTCGACATTATCCACCTTTACGCTACCCCTGAATTACTCGACAAATTGGTATTACGTAAAAATTTTAGCTCTCTGCTTGAGCACAAACACACAGTCATTTAGTCCTGTGTCATGCTTGGTTAGCGCTTCTCAGTTCAGACAAAAACGATCCACCAGATTCACCACTTTCGTGACATCAGGCTTACTTGTGTACGCATCTGCCCCTACCTCTTCACACTTATGTGAATTACTCGCATTGATCAAGCTTGAGTAGATAACTACACGTATATGTTTCATTGCCGGATCATCTTTTATCCGTTTGCACAACGACAATCCATCTAACTCCGGCATTTCGATGTCGGACACTACAAGAATGGGTAGATCTCCTGTTTTTTTTGCTTTCAGCAGCGCATCTAAACACTGCTGGCCGTTGCCAAACCCTTCAACCTGAGTGTAACCCGCTTTGCGCAACACTTTGAGGATCCCCTGCCGGATAATGCTAGAATCCTCGGCAAAATACAGCTTTGCCTCACCCCGGCTGACCACTTTCTCCTTCAACTGAGGGTCTACTTCTTCATCCCCTGCTGCGTAGTGACCACCATCGCCAAAAATTTCACTGGTTAGATGTTCCATATCTGTAATAAGGATATCGCGCTCACCTATCGTTACGGTGCCTGTAAAACGGGGATGGTATGTTTCAAAGAACTGATCCATAGGCCGAACTTCTGCCCAGGAGAGGCGGTGAATCTGATCCACCCCATCTACTAGAAATGCCACCACGTCATCGTTAAATTCGCACACCAGTACCACAGGGCGATTTTCAGCAAGGATGGTTTTATCACTGTCAGTATAGGAGCCAACTTCAAGTTTACCTAAGTGGGTGCCCAGATCTATCAGAGAGATAGAGGAGCCGCGCAGAAGTAAGGTTCCCATTATTGAAGGATGTGATTCTGGGACGCGGGTAAGTTCTGCGCTGTCATACGGGATGATTTCGCGCAACTTATGCACATTTATGCCGAACGATTGTCCGTGGAGATAATATTCAAGAATTTCAAACTCATTAGTTCCAGCCTCAAGAAGAATTCCCTTGGTCTGCCTGTTTAGCGACATAAATATGTTCCCCTATCCTATAAAAAGTTTACTTGCCACCCCTGCAGAGTTAGCAACTCTCCTGTAGAACATCCAAACACAGTGCTGACTCTAGATTGATTTTTTCTAGCCTTGTTATTCTTCATCCTTTTTACGTATCCTACCCTCACTTTTGGTATATACCGTGTGCAATCCAGGGAGAGGGAAACTTTTACGGGCAAAAGAAAGAAGAACCAACACCCAACTTCTACTTGTACACGCAGCGCACGTGTTACCTTAAGTAGCTTAAACACTTGACCAACAGCAACGCTACTGGGTAGTTTACCAGATATCTGTGCGTCAACCAAACACCAAGGTCAGTGGCCTAAGTGCCACACTTGGAGACAACAGGAGAATATTCTATGTCATATTTAAAATCTACACTTTTGCTTGTCTGCATAATTACGCTTTTTGCCCTTGCAGGGCACTCTGTTGCAGATGATTTAACCAGTCTTGAAAACTGGAACCCAGACTTTGACCCTTCTGGAGCAGAATACAGGTACATCCTTTCCAATGTGGACCATCCAGCGATTGTTGGCATAGGGGTAGGATACAATATCCGCGACCGCGTGTGGGAGTTAAGTGATGGGCGTCTGTACGTGGATTTTCGTCCCCTGGCTCAGCTCGGCGGGGAAAAAGATGTGGTGCGCAAGCTTAAAATGGGCGCGGTACAGGGGATGCTGTGCTCCTCGGTCACCGCAGCCACCGTTGCGCCGAAACTTGGAATTGTAAATCTCCCCTTTGTGCTCGACACCACACAAAAGCTGGAGAAGTTTCGCAACACACCAGAACTATTCGAGCCTTTCAGCAATGCAGCAATCCGCCAAGGGATCAAAGTTGTAGACTTCACCAGCTACGGCAGTTACGGCTGGGCCACCACCACTCCAGTGCGCACTTTAGAGGATGCAAAAAAAGTCAACTTCCGTATTGCGCAAGCCCCAGTCAATACAGATATCTATAAGGCATGGAATTTTAAATTTACGGTTATGCCCTGGCCTGATGTGCCGCAGGCATTGCAAACTGGCGTTATCGATGGCCTGGATCACACCACGGTGGTGTGTAGCATCACCAAAAAATTTGACGTGGCAAAGTTTTTCACTCAAGTAAATTACACTCAGGGGCTTTACATCCACATGGTAAACAAACGCTGGCTCGACCGTTTACCTGACGATCTGCGCAATATCCTCCTATCTGTGATCAAGGAGGAAAGTGCAAAAGCACGAGTTAATGCAGCAGTTCAGCAGCGTGCCCAGATAGAAGCAGCACGTAGTGCCGGAGTAGAGTTTATCGAGCTCAGTGCTGCCGACCGCCAGATTTTAGCCGACAGAGTAGCTCCGGTACTGGAGAAATGGGGTGAACGCATTGGTGCAGACTACCTAGAGTTGGTACGAACCGCGGTAGCACAGGAATAACCTCACGCTCTGACACAACAAATAGCGCATCCAATTCTTTAATCCCCCGCTATCCGGAACACTTACACACTGGGTAGCGGGGTTTTTTTATGTGAAACTTAAGTTCCGCAGTGGCAAACTTCGCTCTTGAGAACCGCTGTTTCCCTTTCTCAGGAAGCTCAGCCCTGCTATAGATAGGGCTTGGTGTTGTCTGCGCCAGCGTCTATATGGAAAACGCGACCAAAGCCACGCGTTAAATTTACAAGAACCGAACATAAGGACTTTTTGCTATGCTGCACCGTTGTTTCTCTCTACTTCGCGCCCTTCTGGGTAGTGTAAGTGTAGTTCTGCTTTTCTCCGCTACCACTCCGTTACAGGCAAACTCCTCTATGGGATCTTGGGCTCCTGCCTTTGATCCTTCCGGTGCAGAATATACCTACATCCTCTCTAACGTGTCTCATCCATCCATTGAGGGTGTGGGGGTAGGCTACCGCATCCGCGACCGCGTCTGGGAAGAAACGAATGGACGCCTGTATGTTGATTTCCGTCCCCTGTCTCAACTGGGAGGGGAAAAAGATGTGCTACGAAAAATGAAAATGGGAGCGATACAGGGGATGCTGTGCTCTTCGGTGGCTGCGGCAAACATTGCACCGCAACTGGGGATTGTAAACCTCCCCTTTGTAATTGACAGCTTTGATAAACTTGACCAGTTCAGAAACACCCCGGAACTGTTTGAACCCTTCAGTACTGCAGGATTACGCCAGGGAATCCGCGTACTGGATCTAACTGGGTATGGTCCCTATGGTTGGGCCACCACCACTCCGGTTCGCACCGTTAAAGACGCGGCGCAGGTTAACTTTCGGATTGCACAAGCCCCAGTAAACACCGACCTATACAAAGCGTGGGGACTTAAGTTCACTGTTTTACCGTGGCCCGATGTACCTCAGGCGCTCCAGACCGGAGTAATAAACGCTCTGGACCATAGCCCCATCGTATGCAATATAACCAAAAAGTTTGAAATTGCTTCCTATTTTACCCAAGTCAACTACGCACAGGGGCTGTTTGTACACCTGTGCAGTGAACGCTGGCTCAACAAGCTTCCTGAAGATCTACGTGTCACTTTTTTACGCATCGTAGCGCAAGAGAGTGCAGATACGCGTGAACGTACGCGCCAGCAGCAGGATGAACAGATTGCGGCAGCTATTCAGAATGGGGTGACCTTCTTCAGCTTAGCTGATGCAGACAAGCAAACCCTTGTGGAACGCGCTGCACCGGTGTATAAACGCTGGGAGCAGAAAATCGGTGCCGATTACCTGGACAAGGTCCGCACTACCCTTGGAGGTGCAACAGAGTGAAGACACCTTAATCAAGCAAAGTGTGCGTTTGAACCTTCCCTGAACTGTAAATGGCCGGAGTCTACTTGCTCCGGCCATTTCAATTTAAGATCAGGGAGAACACCCTCCGGGTGCCAAATCCAAGCATATTGGACCAAGCTGTTTTTGATCCTTTCTACCTTCAACAACGGAACATGTTATGAAAAAGATATTTCGGACGCTAGACAAAGGGCTGGGAGCAGTTGAAGACTGGTCTCTTGTTGTCGTTGTATGTGTTGCCCTCCTTTCCGGTCTGACCAACATCATCCTGCGTAAAACTACAAGTATTAACCTGTACTGGTCTGATGAAGTGATCCGTAAATCGATCTTTTTCTGTACCTATGTAGGCTGCAGTGCCGCAGTACGGCGACGCTCTCTTATCCGCGTGGACGCCTTGCCCCAGATAATTCCGATTAGCAGAAAGTTTTTCAATATGGTCAGCCATCTCGCGGGGTTGGTTTTTTCTGCCATGTTGGTGTGGCTTGGCTGGGGGATACTCCAAGCCGTATACGCAGATGAGTACGCTACTACCGCCACCCTGCAAATTCCGGAATGGTATTTCTATGCCGTTCTACCGCTGGTTGGGTGCATGATGTTTGTCAGAATCGTAATTGTGATGTGGGAAGATCTGTTCGGCACCAACGAAGATGAGCCAGCAGCAGAAGAAATAGAGGAGGAGCCAGTCCATGGATAACTCTCAGCTCCTCATCCTGGCTTTACTGCTCGGTTCTATGGTGGCTACGGTGCCAGTATTTATGGCGTTATTCTTTACTGGTGTTGCAGGCCTTACCCTAGTCGTAGGGCTGAACCCGGAGATTGCCATTGAAATCTTATACCGGAGCATGGATCAGTTTGCCCTTATTGTAGTGCTGTTTTTTGTCCTATGCGGCAATATTATGACCACAGGCTCTATTGTAAAGAAACTTATCAACACAGCAGATGTGATGGTGGGCTTTCTCCCCGGTGGCTTGGCGATAGCTGGGATCCTTGCGTGTGGTTTTTTTGGTGCAATTTCCGGTTCTACTGTGGCAACCGTGGTCGCCATCGGCGGGTTTATGATTCCCGCTCTTATCGAACACAACTACGATGAAAAGCTTAGTATTGGGGTGATGAGCACCGCCCCCATCCTGGGGGTAATTATCCCCCCTTCCATTGCTATGATCCTCTATGCCATGATCAGTACCGATTCGCTGGAGGCTCTGTTTCTGACGGGGTTCATCCCCGGATTTATGCTCATGGCGGCGATGTCCCTCTACGCGTGGTTGAAGTGCAAAAGCCTGGGGATGCAAAGACGCGAACGCCCTAAGGTGCGAGACGTGCTTGCGGTACTGCGTGAGAGCATCTGGGCACTGCTATTGCCAGTAATAATTTTTGGTGGTATCTACTCTGGTATTTTCACTGCCAATGAAGCAGCCATCATAGCCTGCGTATATGCGTTTGGGGTAGAGTTGTTTATCCACCGCGATATGCAGATACGCGACATAAAGCAGGTTATCGTCTCTTCTGCTGTAACCGCTGCAACCCTGTTGGTAATTGTCGCGGGTGCATCGGTCTTTGGCGAATATCTTACCTTTGAACAGATCCCCAATCAGATAGCTAACGCCGCGGTAAAGAGCTTTGATTCGCCTTGGTCATTTTTGCTCGTGGTAAATATTCTGTTACTCTTTATCGGGATGTTTATGGACATCATTTCCGCCACCATAATCCTGACTCCTATATTCCTCCCATTATTGCAAAAGTTCGGCATCGACACCTTGCATTTTGGTCTGATCATGACCCTCAATCTGGGGATAGGATACTGCACCCCACCGCTGGGGGTGAGCCTGTTCATCTCTGGAGCGGTGGCAAACCGAAATATTCTGTACGTCTCACGCGCAGTGTTGCCATTTCTGCTTATTCAGCTGGCCATTCTTTTGCTCCTGACTTTCTGGCCCGATCCTGTATTGCTGCTGCCACGCCTGCTGCTTGACTACGCGGGATAGCGCAAAGGAGAATCTTATGATGATACTTGTCCCCATCCGCGACGGTCGCACCAGCGATGCCACCCTGGAAAAAATAATCGCACATAAAAACCAATTTACCGCGCCCATCACCTTACTCCATGTAGTGAATGTCAAAACCATGGACTACCGCATGATCCCAGACTTTCAAATTGAAATGATAAAGGAGCAGGCAACCAAGGCGGGACAAAAGTTTCTCGAGGCTAAAACTGCGCACCTGCGTGCTGCGAGACTAGATGTTACCCCCCGCCTGGAGCACGGATACCCGCGCGACCTCATCTGCTCCATCGCCAACAATGAAAAATTTTCCCTGCTCGTCATTGGGCGGCATGAACGTGGGGAGATCCGTGATGTTCTTCTCGGTTCCGTCTCTAACTTTGTCCTGCATAAAGTAAAGTGCCCTGTGCTGCTGTTCTAACTTTGGGGCACAAATAGCGCCATTTGCACAGAAGTTCTGTGTACTAAGTCTCCTGTACAGTTCCAACTCCAAGTGCCATAATACCGCTATATAGATATCTATATCATTGCCAATAAGGAGCGTACCAATGGACTCAATCTGGATTTTAATACTGGTTGTAGTGGTCTGGGTAGTTTTGAATCGCTGGATATTGCCTAAATTTGGCCTTGGCTGAGGGGCTAAACCGTGTGATCTTCCGGTGCGGAAGAAAAAAGAGACAGATGATACGGAAACAAATTCGACAGAATAAACCGCAGCACCTACTGCGTAGTGCCTGGATGCACTATCCTACATAGAAAAAGGCAGCCCCACCATCATAGGAGTGGGGCTGCCTTTTTTGTTTTTTCGCTACCTGCTCGGTGGAATTACTTATTTTCAGCCTTCCACAACCCATGCAGGTTACAATATTCACGCGCAGTGAATTTATCCGCTTTCAGGCAGAATGTGGCCTGCGGCTTATCACCGGGATTGAGGAAAGTGCGGTAGCTTTTCCCGTCCGCAATCAGCTCAATCCACTCAATATAATGCTCAGGCGTCATGGGATGCGCATCACTTCCAACGGTGACAGTAATTTTATCCCCACTTTGCTCAATTACTGGCACATGTTTCTCCTGTGCCGCATCAGTGGTATTGGCATCAAATTTACGCATCTCAGCCCCACAACACACTAAAGCACCAACCCCAGTGTGAAGAACTTCAACTATATTGCCACACACATCACACTTATACACACCAAGCTGTTCTGTCATACATCCTCCTGTAAGTTTAGATTTAGGTTATTTCACAACAGTAGTTCTCACACTACCACCTAGAAATTATGCCTGCTCCAGCCAATAGTCAGCTGAGCACTGATATACTATAACAAAGAAAACAGGAAATACAACCCAGCAGGTAATAAATGCGTGACACACGCAATCCACATCCCTTAAGAGCAAGATTCTCTGCCTGCCTTTACTCCTATGGGGTGCCCTCTACAAAAACGGACTAAACAGACGTAAAAAACGATCACTTAATTTACATATCAAGGGCTGATTTTCCACCTCTTCTATCCTGACCTGACGCGCTTTCTTCCGCACCCGAGCAAAATGAACCCGCAGATTCTGGTTGGTATCAATATCGATGATCTCTACGTTGAATTCAAAGTTCAGACGCTGACTGCGTGCATCCATGTTAGCAGAGCCCACAAGGGCGTAATGCTCATCCATCAAGAGCAATTTGCTGTGCACAAAGAAACCGGGTTGATACATTATTTTAATTCCGTAGCGTAGCAGTTCGGCAAAATTGGCGCGCCCGGCTCCATCAACAAAGGGGAGGTTGTTTTTCTCTGGGAGGATAATTTCCACCTTTACTCCCCGCAATGCGGCCCCACACAGTGCAGCTATCATGGTCCGATCGGGAACAAAATATGGGGTCATGATGCATACTCTGTTGCGTGCACAGGCCAATACTCCAGTAACAATCCACACCAGTTTTTCGAAATCTTCATTGGGCCCAGCACTTACACCCCGGCACAGTGCAGTACCTCCGGGCACAGGTTCAGGATAGGCCCTTGCATGCATCGATTCTCCGGTAGCAAAGTGCCAGTCCTCCATGAATGCTGCCTGCAGGTGCCCAACAATGGGGCCGTAAAATTTGAAATGGATATCAACGACCGGCTTTCGAATCCCCGGACTTCTCACATTGTGACGGGTGCTGATGTTCATCCCTCCAGTAAATCCAACTTTCCCATCTACAATAAGGAGTTTGCGGTGATTACGCAGATTGATGTGTAAGCCCCGGTGAGAAAGGGAAAAGGGGAGAAACAGGGTGTAGCGTACAGCAGATCCTTTGAACATACTGCGAATGCGGGGCAGGGTATACATTTCACCAAGAGCGTCTACCAGCACACGTACCTCAACTCCACGTGCGGCGGCCTTTATTAGCGCTGCAGCAAACCGTTGTCCACATTCGCGCGTATCAAAGATATAGCTGGACAGGTCAACAAAGCGCTTTGCGTTTTCAATTGCTTCAAGCATTACAGGATAAGCCTGCTCTCCATTGTACAAAACCTTAACCTGGTTTCCATCTACCAATGGGCGGCGCGTTACTGCATCTGACAACTGGCGGATGAGAACATAGTTCTGGGTTTTAAAGGGTGGGTGTAAAGCTGAGGCCATCTCTTTGGGGGGCTCAATCCCATCTGGCAGATGGATCCCTTCCCCCATACTCTGCCAAGCGCGCGCACGCGAGCGGATTCGATTGCGCCCAAACAACCAGTAAAAAAATGCACCAAAGCCTGGGAGACCAAGGGAAACCGCCATCCAGCCCAATGCCGCACGCGGGTCCTGCTTGTGCAAAAGTATATGCACTGTGGCAGCGATAGAAATCACATACAGAAGCAGGACAATGAACAGATCAAATAACATTCGCTCCCCCTCCATGAATCGATGAAAGCAAAGATTTGAAGTTGTGCTATTTCCCTTAGACTATAGATAAACTCATATACATGCAAACTTCTGGAACACACAAGCAACAGGATGTCGTTTGCACTGAGAGTCCTTGCGTATGAACCAGTGACATATGAAAACTTTTATGTTTATATATACGGTTAAAATCTATATTGTGCATGTTATTTAATAGTAATCAATGTTAGGAGGACCTATGGAACCAAGCAAACAGCGCATTGTGATCATTGGTGGCGTTGCTGCTGGGATGAAAACCGCATGTCGCCTGCGGCGGCTGGATCCCACTGCGCACATAACGGTCATTGACCGCACCCGCAATATCTCCTACGGAGCTTGCCCCCTTCCCTACTATATCGAGGGGCTGTTCGATGACATCAATGAAGTTCGCAAAACCCCTACTGGGGTACTGCGTGACGAAACCTTTTTCGCCAAGGTAAAGGGGTTTGAAACCCTTACCCGTACCGAGGCGCTTGAGATCAAGCGCACCGACAAGAAGGTGCGCTTGCGCAACCTTGACAGTGGCAAAGAATTTGAGCTGGATTACGATAAACTCGTGTTGGCGACAGGAAATGAGCCGACTATCCCTCCACTTCCAGGAATGGAGCTTTCCGGGGTGTTGCCTCTTAAAACCATGGAGCAGGCGCAGGAAATAGACCGTCTAGCCCACAGGGGTAAGAATGCGGTGATCATCGGAGCGGGGCTAATCGGCCTCGAGGTCGCCGAAGCTCTGACCGCGCGGGGGCTCAACGTCACTATCATCGAGATGAAAGATCAAGTTTTGGCTACAGCGTTAGATTTCAGTATCGCCGCCATGGTACATCACGAACTGAAGCGTAACAAGGTTAACCTCCGTCTTAACGAACCCTTAGTGCGGATCGAGGGGGCTGAACATGTGACCCAAGTAGTAACCAGCAAAGGGACTTATCCGGCTGACCTGGTTCTGATCGCGATTGGTGTACGTCCAGCGGTGCAACTGGCTAAAGATGCGGGATTAACCCTCGGCGAAACTGGGGCTATTGCGGTAAATGCATATATGCAAAGTTCAGATCCAGATATCTATGCAGCCGGGGATTGTGCCGAGTGTACAGATCTTCTTATGAAGAAAAAGGTGTATATCCCGCTTGGGTCAACGGCAAACAAACACGGCCGTGTGGTGGCAAACAACATAGCCGGACGGGAGGAACAATTCCCTGGCATTCTTGGCTCCCTCGCAGTGAAGGTGTTTAATCTCAATGTCGCGCGTACCGGGATGTCATCAAGAGATGCGCAGCTCATCGGTCTGAAACCTGAAAGCATAGTAGTTTCCGGACCGGACTTTGCACATGTATACCCTGGCAACAACCCCATAGTTATCAAGCTTGTGGTGGAGCGCTCCAGCCGCAAGGTGTTAGGGGTTCAGGTTGCCGGTCCGGGTGTGGTAGATAAGCGTGTGGATGTTATCGCTACTGCGATATCACTAGGAGCCACTGTGGATCAGATAGCACAACTGGACCTATGTTATGCCCCACCCTTTTCGAATGCCATGGATGCCCTGCACCAAACCGCCAACGCGATGCGAAATAAACTCGATGGTCTGGCAGAAAGTATGAGTGCTGTTGCAGTCAAGAAGATGATGGATAACAACGAGGAGTTCATCCTGTTAGACGTTCGTTCGCCTGCTGAACAAGAAAAGGTGAGAATTAAAGGCGCAACCATGATGCCGCTCGGTGCGTTGCGCCAGAAACTTACTGAATTACCCGTTGATGCGCTGATCGTCCCCTTCTGTAAGATGAGTTTGCGCGGCTATGAGGCGCAGTTAATTCTACAGCATGCAGGGTTCCGCAATGTGCGCTACATGGAAGGGGGAGTACTGGGCTGGCCCTACGAACTGGAGAAGTAAACCTACTACTAACTTAGGCTCCAAACAGAACAGGCGCTCACCCGTAAATGGGGAGCGCCTGTTTTAGTCTTGTACTGAAATGTAAATTGGACTTACTTGCCAGCGAGTTCCATAACCTGAGCGGTGAACGGATTAGCAAACAGAATAATCATGGAAACAACAAATACGTAGATCGCCAGTGACTCGATCATCGCCAGACCGATCATCATTGTGGTAAGAATCTTACCGCTTGCGCTGGGGTTGCGTGCAACACCTTCAACAGCTGATTTGATAGCAATACCTTGACCAAGAGCGGTACCAAAAGAACCAATTGCCATACCGAAACCTGCTGCAATCATACACCATGCAAAAAATGTCATCTTTCGTTCTCCTTGTTACAATGTGAGTTTATTCTTCCTATACAATATAGGACCAATTAACCGCCGGTGCGGTTGTATAAACGTGTTTAGTGTGCTTCTTCCAGGGATCCAGCAATGTAGATCATCGCCAGCAGGGTAAATACGAATGCCTGGATAAACGCAATCAGAACTCCCATCAACATCATGGGAATTGGCAACAAAAATGGAACCAGCGCAAAGAAGATCATCAGCACCACTTCATGTCCGTACATGTTGCCAAACAGACGTAGAGACAGCGAAATGGGGCGCGCCATATGTCCGATGATCTCAATGATAAAAATGAGCGGGGCAAGAACCAGAATTGGACCCATAAAATGCTTGAGATAGCCAATACCGTGCTCTTTAAACCCGATGACATGTGTCATAGCAAACACCGACAATGCCATGGAAGCGTTGGTGTTGAGATTGGCGGTAGGGGGATAAAAACCCGGCACCAGTGCAATCAGGTTTGACACCAGAATAAATAACGCCAGTGTCGCAATAAGAGGAAAATAGCTTTTCCCCTTGGGTCCCATGATTTCATCGACGAGATTTTCAATTCCGCCAACTACACTTTCCATGAGGTTTTGCCACCCGCTTGGCACTTCTTTGATCTGGCGGGATGCAACAAAGGCCAACAGTGTCAGCAACAGCATCACGAACCATGTGTAGGTCACATGCTCGCCCATATGGGTATTCAGCTGCTGTTCAAGCCACTGAAAGATTAGAAAAGGATGAGTCATTTTGAGAACGGGCCTCCTCGCTTAAAATATGCGCTTCACTGTGGTCCAGAAAATATTGATAACCACAACCGATAATCCTATTACCAGTCCTACTATGTTGACCTTAAGCACGGCGATAAGCAAGCTTAGTACCGCAGCCAACGCAAACAAACGGAATAGATATCCCATCTGAAAGCTTTGGACAGTGTCTGTTTCTGCACGGCTCAACACCTTGAGCAGTGCACTGTAGAGCCAGTGATATCCTGCCACAGCTATAAGACCTCCCCACAAAACCCCAAAAGTAAAATCGAGATTATGTGCTAAGGTGCTAGCTGCAAGCAACAGAGCCAGAATGATCCAGTTCCGCCGCGCCATCTGCGCAAGCTGATTTCGATCTTCCTCACTCAAGCCTGATCCTCTTGTTCTGCATCATCCTGAGTGCGCTGGCGCTTGAGCTCTCGATTAGTCAGGATGAAAATATTTCTGAAGCCGGATGCAATACCAAACCCCAGAAAAATCAACAGCATCCACGGTTTTGTCCCCAGCCACTGGTCAAGATAGTAGCCCATAGCCATCCCGATGAGGATGGAAGCAACCATGCTAATGCCGACGCTGGACAAAAAACCGAGGGATTTAAATAATTCTCTGCGGCCTTCAGCCATGAAATTCCTTTTTATTGATATTGCGTATGCTTTTTCAACCGGATTCTTCTACCATGTACCCTAGTAAGTGTCAATTGCTTTTCCGGCAAATTACCTTTACATTACCCCTGTTGTACCCCTGTTGGGGCGCGTACTGAGGTACATTATGGTTTGTATAGCAGCTATGAATAGCTGTGCGCCTGCATGCACACACAAAGCAACCTCCATGCAACTGACGCCCACTCAAGTTACAGTTTTTATTAATCTCCAGTCCACCATCAGGTTTCTATGAAGCGCGGAACATCCCTGCTCAACCCACATGTACTAATCGATATACAAGAAGCTCTTACCCACTTGGACAAAGGCTCTATTTTTATCGATGTACGTACGCCAGGTGAATTTGCCCAGGCCACCATCCCGGGGGCATTTAATGTCCCGATTTTGACCGAAGAGCAACGTGTTGAGGTGGGCACTATCCACAAACAGCAAGGTCCGACCCAGGCGCGTATACGGGGGATGGAACTAATATCGCCACGGTTGCCTGAGGTTATAAACCAGGTCAGAGAACTCCATCAACAACACAGGTGTCCCATCGTTGTGTTTTGCTGGCGCGGCGGTCTGCGCAGTACTGCAATGACAGCGTTCCTCCTCTTGTGTGGTCTGCCGGCATATCAGCTCAGCGGCGGGCACAAGGGGTTTCGGCGCCACGTAATCGACTATTTTGAGCACGCAAAGTGGGCACGGATGTTGGTTTTCCGCGGCCTTACTGGGGTTGGTAAAACTCGGATTCTGCAACAACTGGGCAAGAAGGGATGGCCAATACTGGATCTAGAAGCCCTTGCAAATCACCGTGGCAGCGCCTTTGGAGCCATCGGCTGTACCCACCAGCCAAGCCAGAAACAATTTGAAGCGCTATTGTGGAACGAACTGCGCCGCACCGAACCACAAGACATTGTTCTCACAGAGGGAGAAAGTCGCCACATTGGACGGGTAATGTTGCCAAAGCGCCTCTACGCCGCGCTTCAAGAAGAAACCACTCTCTGGCTTGAGACCGATATCTCCACCCGCATCAAAGTGATCGAGGAAGACTATGATGTAGAACATCTGCCTCAACAAGCTTTTGCAGATGCCATAAACGCCTTAATACCACGCCTTGGACGCGCACAAGTGTGCCACCTACATCTGTTACTGGAACACAAAACCTGGGGAGAACTGATCGAAACGCTGATGTTGCAATACTACGATCCTCTTTACGCCCACACCAAGCCTGAAACCCGCATAGATATCCAAGTGGACCCTTTTGCTGCGTCACATCCTCCCCTAATCCAGGCTATCAAGACTCTTGCAGCACAAAACTAACCCAAAGGGGGAAGATACAGTGCTAGACCCCATGTTCACTGGCGATTTTATCCAGAAAATCTACCACGTATGGAGTAAACTTCTCTGGCTCCACCAAAAATGAATCGTGTCCATAGTCTGAATCAATAAGGTGGTAAGATACCGGCTTCCCGATCTTAGTGAGGATATCTACCAGCTCTTCCGTTTGCTCGGGGCGATAGAGCCAATCAGAGGTAAACGCAAACCACAGCGACGGGCAATCCAACCGCGAAAGGGCTTCCTCTTTGGAGGGAAAGTTCCAGCTCACATCGTAAAGATCCAGCGCCTTTGCTAGATACAAAAACGAGTTAGGATCGAACCTAGAGACAAAGTTACTCCCATTGTAGCCCAAGTAGCGCTCCACCTCGAACTGTCCAAAAAAATCAAACACCCCGTCGCGGACAGAAAAGCGGCGTCCAAACTTCTTTTCCATTGATGCTTCTGACAAAAAAGAGATATGTCCCACCGCACGGGCAAGGGCAAATCCGCTCGCGGGGGGATGCTCTGGCTTGTAGTTGCCTTTTTTCCACAGCGGGTCGTTATAGATCGCTTGGCGCGCTATCGCATTAAGGGCGATAGCCATGGGCGAAGTGCGTCCCGTTCCGGCAATAGGGATGATAGAACGGGTCAATTCCGGGTAGTGAATACCCCACTCTAACGCCTGCATCGCGCCCATGCTCCCACCGATCACTGTAACCAGAGAGGTTATCCCTAGATGGTCGAGCAAATGCTTATGTGCATGCACCATATCGCTTACCATCACCAGGGGGAAGCTCAGGCGATATGGTCGGTTGGTTTTGGGATTGATGCTCGCAGGACCGGTAGAGCCTTTACACGAGCCAATGACATTGGCACATATCACAAAGAAGCGCGACGTATCGAGAACCTTACCTGGCCCTATGAGGTTATCCCACCACCCCGGTTTGCGATCGTCAGGATGATGCCGCCCCGCAGCATGGCAATCTCCAGTCCACGCATGGGTCACCAGGATGGCATTATCTCCCGCAGGGCTGAGGGTGCCATAGGTTTCGTAAGCGATGGTAAATGGACCAAGCAGGCGCCCGCTCTCAAGGCGCAGGTCGGTATCAAAGGTTACATATCTAGTACTTACAAGGTCGATCTGTTCCAATGATTTGGCCCCCGAATATATAAAAAGACCCTATCCAGCTGAGGGGAAAGGGTCTTTCAACACAAGAGCAGAACCAAGTATTGTCAGACTTCGCCCCATCTTTCCCTTCTAGTGAAGGGTGGAATTAGCACCTGTCACCCGCATCGGGCCGGTTGCTGTGGTTTCATCGGGCCAGTTCCCTCCACCACTCTGGATAATGACGTTGTCGAATTTTCAATCTAGAGCAAGTGTACGCGGTTGTCAATGGCGCGTGACTGAGCGACCCCAAGTGTTTAACGCTGCCCCCACGCTGGATGATTGCATACACCCGGCAGCGACGCTATCTGACGTGCCCCAGAACCATCTGCGCGCATAATGTATAGCCGCTTGATCCCTGAAGCATCGCTAGAATACACCACCAAGCGTCCATCCGGGCTCCAGCGTGGATGTTCTTTATTTCCAGGACCAAACGTAATGGGATGCTCATCGCTACCATCGGGGCGAATGCGATAGATATTAAATACCCCCTCTTCCAAACGACTAAACAGAATCCACTCCCCATCGGGACTCCAGGCTGGAGTCGCATTGTATCTCCCATTGCGGGTCAGGCGCTCCACCTCTCCACTGAGGAGATCAAGAATAAATACATGTGGATTGCCGTGACGGTTGGATACAAACGCAATTTTATCCCCAAGCGGACTCCAACTCGGATCGACATCGATACCCCACGCGTTAGTGAGGCGCTTGTGGATCTTGCCGTTGGCGCCGAGCAGATATAGCTCCGAGTTTCCATCCTTTGACAGGGTCACGGCCAGCTCTCGTCCATTAGGGCTGTAACGTGCAGCAATATTTAAACCCTCGCGCGCGGAGATGCGCGCCTCCGTAGCATTAAAAATACTCCGGCGATATAGATCGGGATTGTTTTCGCGGTATGAGGTAAACACCAACTCGCGTCCCTGGGGGGAAAAATCTGGATTCAGCACCAAATTGCGGTGATTGGTTATCCGCCTTACGTTGTAACCGTCAATATCACTCAAATAGAGTTCCTTGTGCCCGCTTGCAGTGGAAATAAACGCTATATTGGAGTCAAATGCCCCTCTGGTGCCAGTCAGGGTTTCGATGATTTGATCCACAAAGCGGTGCAACATACGCCGAAGGTCCTCTTTGCTCCCTTTGTAGTTGTGCCCAGTAAGCAGGCGACGTTTATCCACGTCAAACAGCCGAACCTTGAGTTCAATTTGCTCCCCCTTGAGCTCATATGCCCCTTTGATGAGCAACTGGGCGCCAAGAAGTTCCCACTGGGGGAAATTCACTTCACCACTGGTCAAGGTGAGACGCCGTGCATCGTCAAGGTATGCTTCAGGTGAAATAATTTCAAACATCCCACTTAGATCAAGATCGTAAGCGAGCACCTCACCTATGGTGCGCTCCACCTCTGGGTCACTCGCACCAAGGGGTAGAAACTGCGGTTGTCCCGTGGGGATTGCCGTCCGTCCTGGAGTGGTAATTACGATATCCGCCGCAAACGCCGCGCCAGCTCCTGAGCCAAGAAGCACCCACAGCAACACAAAAACTATGTATCTCATAGGTTAATACTTCTCTTTCGGGTCAAATTTAACACTCAAGGACAACTCCTTCCCAGGTGGGTTAGGGAGCTTGTCCAGCTTGGTAACAGCTTTTTCCACACTTTGGTCAAACAAACTGTCTCCTGAGGCACGGATAACCCTGAATCCGCGCCGCCTCCCTTGGGGATCAAAACGCAATTCCACTACGCTGTAGAGTTCTTTTTTCCAGTGGGTGAGAGGCAGGGTCCAGTTCTCCATCAGGTAGCCCTTGATCCACTCGGTAAAATCTACTCCAGCTTGCGTGCCAGTTCCACCGATACTTCCAACTCGCCCCGTCGCAACCACAGTGGTGGGGCTCTGTGTCTGCGTGTCCTCAGCAAGTTGCTGTTTAAGCTGCTCAATACGTGTGCGCGAGGTCCTTTCCTGGCGCATCTCGTCAATGCGCTCTTGCGTGTCCTGTTGATATAGGTTCTCTATCTCAGCAGTACTCAGCATGGGTTGCTTAGGTTGCACGACTGGCGCCGGAGCAGGTGGAGGCTGCGGTGCAGGTGTAACCGCTGGTGTAACCTTTTCAGGTTCCGGTTTCACTTTCTTGGGTTCGGCAGCAGGCAATGCAACCTTTTTCACTGCCTCTGGTTTTGGTTCCGGTTTTGGTGTTGGCTTCGGTTTTGGTGTTGGTGTTGGCTTCGGTTCTGGTTGTTTAGGAGCAGGTTTTTCCACCTGCTTCTGCACATCTGGTCTCCCTTGACGTGGTTGCGCTACTGGCTTATTGATCAGGTTGACTTTGTAGCTCAGGCGCTCTGGTTCTCGTTTTTGATTAAACAGAGCCCCAGAGGCAAACACCAGAACAAGCACGTGGAGAAGCACCGAAAATGTCAACATGCGTCCAAAGCCGGGCTCTGATGCTGTGGAAGTATTGCTCTTATGTCGTTGTGCCATGTTGGACTTCATAAAATCTACAACTCAGGCTCTGTCGCAATCATACCCAATTGGGTAACCCCGGCTTTACGTACTGCCGCCAACACCTTAACCACCTGCTCATAAGCCACCGTACGATCCGCTTCTAGATAAACCTCTTTATTTTCTTTATCTTTAAGCACTTGTTGCAGCACTGCCACCATCTTTGCCGGCGAATCAACCTGCTGGCGCCCCACGAAAAAGCGATTTTGTGCGTCGATGCTTACAATCAATGATTCCTGCGCGGCCTTTAGATTTGGTGCTTGCTCAACCTGGGGCAGGTCCACATCCACCCCTTTTTCCAGCATGGGCGCTGCCACCATAAAGATAATCAACAACACCAGCATTACATCCACAAAAGGGGTAACATTGATCTCTGCCAGCGCACTGCGCCGCTGTGTCGATCTATTGTTCATCAGCTTCTCCGCTGCATATTTTCTAAAACATTGAGAAAATCCTGCCTAAAACTGTCCATCTGTCCCAGCAGGATATTAACCTTGTTGAGAAAATGGTTATACGCCACAACCGCAGGAATAGCGGCCATCAACCCCATGGCAGTTGCAACGAGAGCTTCAGAAATCCCCGGAGCTACGACGGCCAGCGAAGCACTTCCACTTTGACCAATGCCGTGGAAGGAGCTCATAATTCCCCACACTGTGCCGAACAATCCGATAAATGGTGTTGCTGATCCGGTCGTGGCGAGGAAGGTTAAATGTTTTTCCAGCCGTTCGGTCTCCGTGCCACACGAGCGCTCCATGGCGCGGTTAATATTTGTTGCCACATTCGAGGGCAGCGCGTGCTCTTCCCCTTGGGCGTGCTGCGAACGTACCAGCTCCTGATACCCACTCCGAAATACATTGGTTAAAGGAGAGTCAGAGTATTGCTTGAGTTCCTGGGCTACCTGGTCAAAGCGACGATTCTGCCAGAAGAATTCCTGAAATACGCTGCTCTGACGCAGTGCCTGGCGGAGGGATTTCCATTTATAGAAAATAATTGCCCATGATACGACAGAAAAGTATACGAGTATCAGCAGCACCAATTTCACTACTGGACCGGCATTTGAGAGTAATTCAATCACTGCTAACTCCATCGAAATATAAGTTTAGCGTTGTAGGTACATTAACCCGCGTAGTGGCGGGGCTATTTAACAACAACCCCTGTGGATAACTCTGTTGAATCAACAGAGTTATCCACAGGATCGTTTGCTTTCCAGGGTTGCATAGGCAGAATGGTTGTGAATCGACTCGAAATTTTCACATTCCACCCTGAACCACTTAATCGACTCAATCCGTTGCAAGCGCAAGGTCACCGATCTTACGATATCTTCCACAAACATAGGATTTTCATACGCCTGCTCAGTAACCATCTTTTCATCTTCACGCTTCAGGAGTGAATACACCGGTGCACTGCCACACTCCTCAATAAGCGCAATGAGGTCTTCGATCCAAATCATTGCATCCATACGGATAGCAACGGTAACGCAGCTGCGCTGGTTATGTGCCCCATACGCACTTATTTCCCGCGAACAAGGGCACAGAGAGGTTACCGGTACACTGACTTCGAGAATAAAATCCTTCTCTTGGCGTAGGGTGGCAATAAAACGGCACTCATAACTCATCAGCCCCTTCGCGCCACTGGCAGGAGCAGCTTTCTCAATAAAGTAAGGAAAACTCAACTCTATGTGGGAACTTTCAGAGCCAAGCTTGGACTGCATTTCGCGCAATAAAGGCTCCATGTCATCTAGGGTGACCTCTTCATCCCGATAGTGATTGAGGATCTCCAGGAAGCGGCTCATGTGGGTGCCCTTGAACTGATGAGGCAGTTCCACATACATATTCACCCGCGCAATGGTGTGTTGGCGCGCGTTGTTTTTATCCTGCACAACAATGGGATAGTGTACATTCTTCACCCCCACTTTATCGATAGCAATGCGACGAGTATCGGGGGACTGTTGTACGTCAGGCATAGTGGGCATATCAGTCTCCAGTTCAGGGTTGATATTCAAGCGGATCTTCCAACCCTGCAGCGTGAAAACCGCGCAGACGCAGGGCACAAGAATCGCATTTACCACACGCGCGCCCTTTTAAGTCGGGGTTGTAACATGAATGAGTATGGGCAAAATCTATCCCCAGATCTGTCCCGGTACGGATAATTTCAGCCTTGCTCATGTGGATAAGAGGAGAGTGGATAGTGTATGCCCCCTGCTGCTCAACACCTGCCTTTGTTGCCAGATTTGCCATGCGAGTAAAGGCCTCGATAAACTCTGGACGGCAGTCAGGATAGCCGGAGTAATCCACCACATTTACTCCGATGAAGATATCGAAGCACTGCAGCACTTCTGCCCACGCAAGGGCGTAGGATAGAAAAATCGTATTCCGCGCTGGCACATAGGTGATAGGAATATGCTCGTGGTCTAGCTCTGCGGTCGGCACATCTATATCTGCGGTTAAAGCGCTGCCCCCAATCTGGCCTATATCCACATCCAGCACCAGATGCTGTACAATTCCAAGCTTAGGGGCAAACTCCTTCGCTTTTTCCAGTTCAACACTATGGCGCTGGCCGTAGGAAAAACTAAGCCCGTATACCGCGTACCCTTGCGCTCTGGCTATAGCAACGCAGGTGGTTGAATCCAATCCGCCACTGTATAGAACTATTGCTTTTTTCATAGAAGTATATCGCTCTCTGTAGAGAATATCTTTAAATATTAAATCTGGGTTCAGCAGAGTATGTACCTGCTGCTATCTGCAGCATAATGCGCCACTCTACACAATCACCACTAAAAATGAAAGGTTCTCAGATCAGCTCTTTTTAGGCTATAGTACAGGGATGAAACCTGCCCTGGAAATAAAAAACCTATGCAAGAGTTACGCTTCATCCAATGTGGTTGATCATCTTAGTTTTTCTATTGCGCCTGGTGAGGTGTTTGGCTTACTTGGACCCAACGGCGCGGGGAAAAGCACCACCATCAACATGATCAGCGGTGTAACCAGGATTGATGCCGGGGAACTTAATATTTTCGGGCATACAGTAACGCCACAGGCCCCTGTAGTTCCAAAGGCGAGGCGCTTGACCGGAATCATGCATCAGGAAATTGTCGCCGATCCTTTCTTCACCATTGAGCAAGCACTCGTCTTACACCCCGGTTTTTTTGGTATCAAGCGCGATCCACGCTGGCACGAATACCTGATTGAGCGACTCCATCTAACGCCCCACATTCATAAAGAGATGCATCAGCTCTCAGGCGGTCTAAAGCGCCGCTTCATGTTGGCAAAAGCCCTTATTCATAAACCCAGGCTGTTAATTTTGGACGAGCCCACCGCCGGGGTGGATGTAGAATTACGCCACACCCTATGGGACTTCATCCGCGATATCAACGCAACAGGCACTTCAATTCTTCTGACAACGCACTATCTTGAAGAAGCACAACACATGTGTGATCGCATTGCTATCTTAAAGGATGGAAAACTGGTTGCATTGGAAAAAACCACAAAACTTATGCAATGTGAACGCACACGGAGCTTTAGCCTCCATCTGCGCCAGACCCTGAAACAAGTGCCTAAAATTCTGCACCCCTTTGAACCAAGGCTGGAGCAGAATGGCACTAGAATCACCCTCAAAACTGGCCCTGCAGAGGATATTGGTACCATTTTAACTCAGTTGGCTGCTATCGATGTCGTAGTCCATGATATCACCTCTACCGGCCCCTCTCTGGAAGAAATTTTCCTGCGCCTTACGCAACCATGAGTGGACACCCTTTAATACTATAATGGCAACAACAGACATGCATTTTTATTCAAATGACCATGAATTTTCCAGTGTACGCGCCTTTGTAACCCTTTTACGCAAAGAGGTGCGCCGTTTTCTGCGTGTGTGGATTCAAACCCTGATAACGCCGATTCTGATAGCGTCATTATATCTGTTTGTATTTGGGGCCACGTTGGGGGAGAGAATCAGTGTCGTAGATGGATTCAGCTACGCTCAGTTCGTTATCCCGGGACTTATTCTGATGGGTGTAATTAACAATTCATTTTCCAACACCTCATCATCACTATTTATGTCACGTCATCTAGGAAGTATCGCTGATTTACTTGTGATGCCACTATCATCGAAGCAAATTGTAGCGGCCTATACTCTGGCTGGGATGGTGCGTGGATTGCTGGTAGGTGGGGCAGTTGGGCTTATCTCAACCCAGTTTGCTGTGCTGCCCTGGGTTTACCCGTGGTATGCTGTACTTATGGCAGTTATCGCCAGCATGCTTTTTTCCCTGTTGGGTCTCATAGCTGGAACCTTTGCCAACAGCTTTGACGGTCTTTCGCTGTATATTAATTTTGTAATATTGCCCCTAGTGTTTCTAGGTGGGGTTTTTTACCCTATCTCTATCCTTCCGCCGTTCTGGCGCCACGTGTCTCAATGCAACCCCCTGTTCTACATCTTAGATGGCTTTCGGCATACACTTCTAGGCGTTGGCGACATCTCCATGGGGCTAGCATTTCTTCTTAGCGGAGGGTTAACCTTAATGCTAATGGGAGTAACAATTCACCTGCTGGAACACAGTAAACGTTTTCGTGCATAGACAGTACTGACTTCCTCCCCTCCAAGAAAGTTAGACGCATCCTGCATTGTTTTCTTTCAGCTTCTCTATGTTTTTATTTTGCAGTAACACCTGACCTCCGTAGGCGGCATTTTTACGCACTAATAGATCAGCAGTGTGGCCGTCATTGTTGCGAAACGCCTCGATAATTTTTTTGTGCTCTTGCACGGATATTTCCATCCGCCCTGGCAGCGAGAGAGACGCGACGCGCAGATACTCAAATTTTTGCAGCAATTGCTGAATCAATTCCAAGAGCTTTTGATTTCCTGCTGCACGAATAAAGTATTCATGAAATTCATTATGTATACGGAAAAAGGTCTTCACATCCTTGCCTTTACTCAATTTCTCCAGGCGCGCATTTATGGCTTCGAGCTTATCTACATCTTTCGGTGTCATTTTTTCTGCCGCCAACTGCGCAGCGTAACCTTCTAGGACACTTTTGATGGAGTAAAACTCCTCAATATCTTTTTCACTAAGCTTGGCAACAATAGCCCCTTTGCGCGGAATTACGGTCAAGTAGCCTTCGGACTCCAACTGTCGAAAAGCTTCGCGTATGGGTGTGCGACTAATTCCGTAGCGTTCTGCTATATCTGGTTCAGAAACTCGCTCCCCAGGTTTGAGTTCCCCCTTCAGGATCGCATCACGTATATTCTCTAAGATCTTTTCGCGCAAGGTTTGATGCTGCACTGTTAAATCTCCATTCGCTTCGTGTATCTCAATATTTATGTTTGAAAAGCAATTATTATTGCACGCGCTTGCCATCGACATATTGTATACAGTATACAGTAGAATGCAATATTTTTTATCCGTCTACTTGACTCAGGTTTGCACCTTTATGCTTATTAAAGAACTACTTGATGTGGTTAAAGAGCGGAAGGGAGTTGTAAGGGGCAAATGAGGCGAAAAGATGCAGGCAACATATTGATAACCACTTAGTGCACCTAGAGATAAACGCTTAGTTTATTTAGCCTCAGCGCAACTGTAAATACTCCAGGAACATACACAGCTTGCCCAGGAGCATACACGGCATGCATGTAGCCCTGTGTTTTTAGGGGCACATAAAGAAAGTATACGCTATTCTAGAGCATAATTTTGCGCTGGAATGAATAGCTAATAAGAAAGGCAGCCCATCACGGAGCTGCCTTTCTTATTACTAAAATTGAGCGGTATTGAGCGGAAGAGCCTAATTGTCTCCAGCAACCTGGATACGGATAAGAGCACGATTCAGTGCTGCTTCCATGATGCGATAATCCTTATCTTCAGGATCTAGCCTTTTAAGAGCCTCTTCTGCTCGCCCCATGGCTGCCTTAGCTCTGGCCATATCAATTTCATCGGCAGGTTCGGCCGTCTCAGCCAAAACGATAACTGTATCGTCTTCAACCTCAACATAACCCCAGTTAACCGCTACATGAAATGAAGATCCGCCCTTACGATAGGTAAATTCGCCCATTTTAAGGGTAGTCAAAAGAGGTGTATGCCCAGGAAGGATACCTAACTGACCGAGCTGTCCTGGCATGATGATTTCATCAACTTCTTCTGACAACACCTGTTTATAGGGTGTAACCATCTCTAGTTTTAATTTTTCAGCCATGTGCGACTTCCTTTATACGTGCAAAACAACCTTACGTTTAAACAGATCTAGGTTACGCCGCCGCCATTGACTTAGCTTTTTCTACAGCCTCTTCAATGGTTCCAACGAGGTAAAAGGCCTGTTCTGGCAGGTCGTCATGCTTACCATCAAGAATTTCACGGAACCCTTTGATAGTATCTTTTAGCTCGACATACTTCCCAGGTGAACCAGTAAACACTTCTGCGACAAAGAACGGTTGCGATAGGAAACGTTGTATTTTACGTGCACGTGCAACAACCTGCTTGTCTTCTTCAGAAAGCTCATCCATACCCAGAATTGCAATAATATCTTGTAGATCTTTATAGCGCTGCAGAACATATTGAACTTCACGTGCCAACTCGTAGTGCTCTTCACCTACTACCTGTGGGTCAAGGATTGTACTACTTGAGTCAAGGGGGTCTACCGCAGGGTAGATGCCGAGCTCTGCAATAGAACGGGACAGAACGGTAGTTGCGTCCAGATGAGCAAAAACAGTTGCTGGCGCTGGGTCGGTAAGGTCGTCCGCAGGTACGTATACTGCCTGAACAGATGTGATAGAGCCTTTATCCGTTGTGGTGATACGCTCCTGCAGTTCACCCATCTCGGTGCTCAGTGTCGGCTGGTAACCAACCGCAGAGGGGATACGACCCAACAGTGCGGACACCTCAGAACCTGCTTGCGTGAAACGGAAGATGTTGTCAACAAACAGAAGGACATCCTGCCCACCTTCATCACGGAAGTACTCTGCAACGGTAAGGGCAGACAGCGCGACTCGGGCACGGGCACCTGGAGGCTCGTTCATCTGACCGTAGATGAGAGAAGCTTTATCCAAAACCCCTGACTCTTTCATCTCTTCCCACAGGTCATTACCCTCACGTGTACGCTCACCTACCCCAGCGAATACGGAAAAACCGCCATGCTGTTGGGCTACGTTATTGATCAACTCCATAATCAATACGGTTTTACCCACCCCAGCACCGCCGAAGAGCCCAATTTTACCCCCACGTGCGTAGGGTGCGAGAAGGTCAATAACTTTAATTCCAGTCTCAAATGACTCAACGGAAGTAGACTGCTTGACAAACTCTGGCGCAGGACGATGGATCTCCCACTCTTCATCAGCACCAATGGGGCCTGCTTCGTCAACAGGTTCGCCGATAACATTCATAATTCGGCCCAGAGTCTGCTTGCCAACGGGCATAACAATTTGTTTGCCTGTATCCAGAACTTCTTGCCCACGAACAAGACCCTCAGTACTATCCATTGCAATGGTGCGTACTGTATTTTCACCTAGATGCTGAGCTACCTCACAAACCAGATTCCATTCCTGATCGCTGATCGCCGGATTTGTAATCTTAACCGCATGATAAACCTCAGGAAGTTTGCCGGCTTCAAACTGAATGTCAACAACCGGCCCGATAACTTGAACTACCTTACCCTTGTTCATGATGAATTACTCCTTCTGCACCACTATGTGGAGAGTTTTATCCTAAATTTTCTATTTAATCGATTCAGCACCGGATACGATTTCCATCAATTCTTTAGTTATCGCTGCCTGACGGGCCCGGTTATACTGCAACGTCAGCTTGTCAATCATCTCAGAAGCATTCTTCGTTGCACTGTCCATACTGCTCATGCGCGCACCATGCTCTGAAGCTACCGACTCCAGCAACGCTTCAAAAATCTGTACCTCGATGTACTTAGGCAAGATAGTATGTAGCACTTTTTCGGCGCTAGGTTCGTAAATATAATCAGCTACATAAGAGTCGGTGTGCGACTCTTGCGACTCCTCTTGTTCTGGAACAATGGGAAGTAACTTATTTATACTAACCTCTTGATTGATGGCGCTATGAAACTGATTGTAGATAATATAGACCGAATCATACTTCTCAGCATTATAGTCCTCAACAATTTCCTGCCCCAGCAATGACGCTGTGGCATAGGTAATAGTACCGGTTATGTTCTCATACACCTTGTCGATGTTCATTCCATCACGGCGCTTGAGTAGATCATTACCTTTTTTACCGACAATCCTGAGGGTGTAACTCTCAAAATCGTCTGTCTTTTCTGCCACAAACTGTATTGCTGCTTTGGCGATATTGCTATTAAATCCGCCACAGAGACCTCTGTCCGCTGTTATCAGAAGCACTAATGCACTGCGTTTCTCCCGCTGCTCAAGCAGTGGGTGCGATGTTTCTATGTCTCGCGCTGCAATACTGGTCAGGACTTCTTTAATTTTGCTCGAGTAAGGCCTGGCTGCAATTACTGCATCTTGGGCGCGGCGCAACTTTGCAGCAGATACCATTTTCATTGCGTTGGTAATCTGCTGCGTGTTTTTCACCGAGCCTATGCGCTTTTTTATCTCCTTGAGATTTGCCATGATTGAATCCCCAGATGATGGCTTATGCTACAAACTGACCGTTAAATTCTTCCAGAGCGTTCTTTAAGCGTCCTTCGAGATCATCGTCTATAGCTTTTTTCTCCAGCAGGTCTTTCATGAAATCTGCATGCTTGTTATGCATAAAAGGGAGAAGCTCACGCTCATATTTCTGGATTGAACTTACAGGGAAGTCATCTACATAGCCGTTATTTGCAGCATAAATGACAACAACCTGCTCTACAACCGTAAGCGGCTTGTACTGAGGTTGCTTAAGAATCTCAACCAATCGCTCACCACGCTGAAGTTGTTTCTGAGTTGCGGCATCCAGATCGGAGCCGAACTGAGCAAATGCTGCCATCTCACGATACTGTGCAAGGGCCAAGCGCAATGTTCCTGCAACTTGCTTCATCGCCTTAATTTGCGCGCTACCACCTACACGGGAGACCGAGAGACCAACGTTGATCGCCGGGCGTACGCCGGAATAGAACAAATCTGTTTCGAGAAAAATCTGCCCATCTGTAATCGAGATAACGTTAGTTGGAATATAAGCTGAAACGTCACCTGCCTGTGTTTCAATAATTGGTAGTGCAGTAAGTGAACCGGCGCCACGCTCATCACTGAGTTTTGCAGCACGCTCAAGCAGACGACTATGGATATAGAAGACGTCTCCTGGGAATGCTTCGCGTCCGGGTGGACGACGGAGGAGCAGTGAGAGCTGGCGATAAGCTACCGCCTGCTTGGATAGGTCATCATAGATAATTACCGCGTGCTTGCCGTTGTCACGGAAGTACTCGCCCATTGTAACGCCAGAGTATGGAGCCATATACTGCAGCGGTGCAGGGTCTGATGCTGTAGCCGCAACTACAATGGTGTAATCCATAGCACCGTGTTGCTTCAGTTTATCTACTACCTGTGCAACGGTGGAGCGCTTCTGGCCTATGGCAACATAGATACAGACAACATCTTCCCCTTTTTGGTTGATGATGGTATCTACAGCAACAGCAGTTTTACCTGTCTGGCGGTCTCCAATGATGAGCTCACGTTGCCCACGTCCGATCGGCACCATGGAGTCTATCGCTTTCAAACCAGTTTGTACCGGTTCGTGTACCGACTTACGCTCAACGATTCCAGGAGCCTTGATCTCAACCTGACCAAACTTGTCAGTTTTGATATCCCCTTTGCCGTCGATAGGAATTCCGATACCGTTTACTACACGCCCAAGCAGCTCGTCACCGATGGGGACCTCAACAATGCGTTCAGTCCGTTTTACGGTGTCGCCTTCCTTGATGTGCTGAGATTCTCCAAGGATTGCGGCACCAACATTATCCTCTTCCAGGTTCAGAACCATGCCCATAACTCCACCGGGGAACTCGAGAAGCTCACCAGACATGGCTTTATCTAGGCCGTGGATACGCGCAATACCGTCACCGATGGAGATAACGCTGCCGGTCTCGCTAACCTCTACTCCACCTTCGTAGTTTTCAATCTGCTTTCGAATTATCGCACTGATTTCTTCTGCTTTGATTTCCATGAGTACGCTTACCCCTTCTTTAAGGTATCTTCAATCCGCTGTAACTGGGTTTTAATGCTGCCGTCAAATACTTTGCCATCAACTTCGGTTTTAAGTCCGCCCAACAACGCTGCATTCACGTGGGTGCTTAAATTAACGGTTTTACCGGTCTGTAGTTCCAAGCCTTCTTTTATTTTTTCGCGTTGGGTTTTCGTTAGCTTAATTGCCGACTCTACCCTAGCTCGCACAACACCGCTGATTTCGTCTGCCAGCTTGGTATATTCAGTATCGATTTGCTGTATATGCTGAATACGGTGCTTAAGGGTTAGAAGACAGATAAAGTTTCTAATCCCGTCTGATAGTTCCATGCTCCTGGCTACATCAGCCATGATTGCCGTTTTTTTCTCAACTGCCAGAGTCGGGCTCTCCAACAGCAATCGCAGCGCATTTTCACGCTTCAGCAGGGTGTTTACTTGGCCAAGCTCGCTAGCGTAGGAATCCAGAAGATTTTTTTCTACCGCCAGTTCTACCAAAGCTTTGGCATACCGTTTCGAAATCGCACTTTTACTCAATGCAGTTCTCCCACTTTAAGCTTGTATTCCTCAACCAGACGGGCTTGATCTTCACGAGTGAAATTCTTTTTCAGAAGATCACTTGCAAGTCCTACCGCTAACTCCGCTGCTTCCTGCCGCAGAATCTGACGCGCTTTTTCTATCTCATTTTCTGCGATTTTCCCAGAGTCTGCCTTTATTTTAGCCGCCATATTTTCTGCATTTACAATAATGCGCTGTTTCTCTGCCTCTGCTTCATCTCTTATATTGGTTTTAATCTGACCAATTTCTTCTTCAGCGCGGGTAAGCTTTTCATCATACTCTGCAAAGCGTTTTTCTGCATTTTCTGCTGCTTCGCGGGCTTCTTTGAGTTCTTGTTCGAGCCCTTCGCGCCGACTAGCCAAAGCGTTTTTAAGAGGTTTGGCTACAAAATAGGTGAGTCCAGCAGCTAGAAGAGTGAAGTTAAGTACCCGGTAGAGAAAGTCCTTTAGCAACACACCACTTTCTACCTGACTAGCATCGCCAGCGGCACATACAACCCCTGCTGACAGAGCAATCACACTTCCAGTGCCGAGGCATGTAATGGTGTGTTTTTTCACTGCTTGCAACGAAATCATTTTACTTTCCTCCCCAGCACCTTTCCGACGATAGCTGCGGCAAGATCCTGTGTTTCTTGTTTCAAGCTGTTTCGTGCCGCTTCAGCCTGCTTACTAACCTGAACCTTGATAAGATCCAGATGGCCATTGGCTTCTTCTCGTGCTGAACCAAGGATTGTCGCTTCACGTTTGGCTGCTTCTTTGCGAATTGCAGCTGCTGCTTGTGCGGCCTCAGCTTTGGCTTCATGTAGCTGTTTCTCATAGCGTTCCATCTTTTCGTTGATAGACACTTCAAGATCACGAGCTCTTTGATGTTTGGCTGCAATTCCTTCCTGACGTTCCGCCATCACCTTACGTAACGGACGGTACAGTAATACGTTAAGTATAAACATCAGTACCAGGAAGTTGACGAACTGCACCAGGATGGTCCAATCAATGCTTATCACGGCGCTACCCCTTTTTTTGTTTCGACATATGCCTGAATTGGTACATAGAAAACCACTCATTTAGGCGTGGTACGCTACTCAATAAAAAAGCCCTGCAGCGCAGAGCACGGAAGACTTAGCACAGGGATTAGACAAAAGTCAAGATTTAACCCTTTTATACCGCCTTTTATCCGCTTCACAACTTCAGGTGGGAAGCAAACCACTCACGTTAGCCGCACTTTATCCAAATTACTTATTCAGCCCATCATCTTTATAAGTAAAGGCTAACTTTAAACCAGGTTGAGATAATCTAGCAGCCGTTCAAGCTCTGAGCTATTGGTGTATGTTATTTCTATTTTTCCGCCATTACCTTTAGGGCTTATTTTAACTTTGGTACCAAGGTTTTTTCGTAAAATATCCTCAAGTCTTAACAGTTCAGGATCTACCGACTGCTTTACTTTCTGCTCTGCCCCTGCGTGGTCAAAGATTTTGATCTTTTTTACAAGCTTTTCCGTTTCACGTACCGAAAGTTTATTTTTCCCTATTTGCTCTGCAGCTTCGTGCATATCTTCTTCGTGCTCCAGTGCGAGCAGTGCGCGCGCATGCCCCATGCTTAATGTGTTGCTTTCAACTTGTTCAAGGATCTGTTGCGGAAGACGCAACAAACGCAACGCATTTGTTACTGCAGAACGACTCTTACCAACGCGTTTCGCTACCTCTTCCTGCGAAAGATCAAAATTATCCATTAAATATTTATATGCGCGCGACTCCTCTATAGGATTAAGATCTTCACGCTGGATATTTTCTATCAGCGCTATCTCAAGGGCCCAGTCCTCGGATACATCTTGTATTGTTACGGGAATCTCCTTTAACCCGGCCTTTTGCGCTGCGCGCCAACGTCTCTCTCCTGCAATTATTTGATAAAAATTTTGTTCGCGCCGTACAACGAGAGGCTGAATAACCCCTTTTTCTTTTATAGAATCTACGAGTTCAGCCATCTTAGCCCCGTCGAAATACTTGCGCGGCTGGTTTTCATGTGGTTTGAGTTCCTCAATGGGGCAAAGAAAATATTGCCCTCTACCTGCTTGAACTGCTGAATCTAATAGTGCGCCCATCCCTTTACCC
This sequence comes from Desulfuromonadaceae bacterium, assembly GCA_034007015.1. Classification (GTDB taxonomy): domain Bacteria; phylum Desulfobacterota; class Desulfuromonadia; order Desulfuromonadales; family Desulfuromonadaceae; genus JAIVHC01. The sequence continues at coordinate 27,487 of JAVERS010000005.1, read as the reverse complement.
AGTGCTGGTCGTTTAGCCATGATGTGTATTCCTCTGCATTAACTCTTGCGCCAACTCAAGGTACGCTTTGGCGCCACTTGACCCAATATCATACATTAGTACTGGCATCCCAAAACTTGGCGACTCTGACAGGCGAACGTTGCGCGGGATTACAGTATTAAATACCTGCTCCTTGAAGTGAAGCCTCACCTCATCACTAACTTGATGCGAAAGATTATTGCGCCGGTCAAACATTGTCAGCACAATTCCTTCTATCTCTAGCTCAATGTTCAGCTCTTTCTTAATTAAACCTATGGTTTGCGTTAATCTACTGAGCCCCTCCATAGCGTAATATTCACACTGTAAAGGGACAATCACCGTTGCTGCGGCAACGAGGGAGTTGACGGTAAGAAGCCCAAGAGATGGGGGGCAATCGATAATTATATAATCGTAGTCTGCAGCGAGGGGGAGGAGCTTATGTTTGAGCTTTTTCTCGCGGTCATACTCACCCACTAACTCAATTTCTGCGCCAATCAGATCACTATTAGCAGGGATTAAATCTAATTGTGGAATTTGGGTTTTAACTACTGCTTTTTTGGCACTTAACTCTGCATTCATCAACACATCGTAGACAGTGTACTCAGGGTGATTAACATCTATCCCTACACCACTACATGCATTTCCCTGCGGATCCATATCTATAAGGAGGGTTTTTTGTTCCGCCACAGCCAATGAGGCGGCTAAGTTGACTGAAGTGGTTGTTTTTCCAACCCCACCTTTTTGATTTGCGATGGCTATTATGACTGCCATATTATCTCCAATGCGTTAACTACATAATATTTACGTTGTGAACAATTCCAGTGCGTATATGAAACATTTAGATCAAATATGGGGCTAACTTTCACGACGCCATATTAATATTTTGCGTTTTGCCATCGATGGCTGAAGTGCAGTTTCAAGCGTCTGTTCCAGCGCTAGAGCATAAGATTGGGCCTCACCCATGCCTGCTTCTAGTTCTCCCTTATCGACATGACCTTTCAATGCCAACAATATACCTCCTGGCTTAACATATATAGCGCCAAGCTTTATTATTGTTTCAAGAGGTGCTAAGGCGCGCGCAATTACAACATCAAATGTATGTTCGAACCTATTGAGAGTGGTAATATTTGCGCAAATTGCTTCAAACTTATGCAACTTCAACTGCCGTTTGCAGTGATTTTGAAAATTTATTTTTTTCCGCACCTTATCTACCGCAACTACATGCAGATTGGGGCAACTTAACTTAAGCGGAATTGCTGGGATCCCTGCTCCAGATCCTATGTCGAGCATGTTCTGTGCTGCACACATATATGGAAGGGCAAGGAGAGAATCCTGAATATGTTTTTCCCAGCATTCACGTGGAGTAGTAACCGAGGTAAGGTTTATGGACCTATTCCACTTCAGTAATTCATTTATATACCACTCACACCCTTCCAACACCACGTCAGGGGCTTCAGTAATCCCCTTAAGCTGGGCGTACACATATTGTTTGTATTCATCCATCGGATTTGCTCAATTCCGCCCTTTTAGCAACACTGCCAACACCGATACTGCAGCAGGAGTAACACCAGAAATTTTAGATGCCTGACGTAAGTTTTCCGGCTTCACTGCATTGAGTTTTTCTCTAACCTCAACAGATAAACTTGGGACTTGCGAATAATCGAAACTAAGGGGTATTTTTATAGCCTCAGTTTTTTTACTCCGCTGCACCTGTTCTTTTTGTCTTGAAATATAACCCGCGTATTTTATTTCTACCTCGAGTTGATTCAGGACATCTTCTGATAAACCTTGGAGTTTTTTCTCTTCGCGCGCAAGTTTTGCAATAGTCATATCAGGACGTTTCAGCAGATCGGAAAAACTTTGTCCATTCTTTATCTCACCCACACCTAGTTGATGCAATAAGTCTGTATCTGTTGGACGCACGCGTGAACTGGCGAGTATATCTTGTCCCCGTTCTATCGCTTCCATCTTTTCCGCAAATTGCTGCCAGCGTTTATCATCTACTAGCCCTAACTCTCTACCCCTTAGCGTCAAGCGTTGATCCGCATTATCTTCGCGCAAAAGGAGACGATACTCAGCCCTTGAGGTAAACATACGGTAAGGTTCTTTTGTCCCAAGACTTACCAGATCATCTATCAGAACTCCAGCATACGCGGCATCCCTGCCCAACACTAAAGGTTCAGCATTGCGTAGATATTGCACCGCATTTACTCCGGCAACAAGCCCTTGTGCTGCTGCCTCCTCGTACCCTGAGGTGCCATTTATTTGCCCTGCATGGAACAATCCATGGATAGCCCTGGTTTCTAAGGAACTTTTTAACTGCACAGGATCAATATAGTCGTACTCTATCGCGTAACCAGGTCGCATTATCTCCACATTTGCCAGGGCTGGAATTGTGCGAAGATATTTAAGTTGAATATCCGCAGGGAGCGAGCTTGACAGACCATTTGGATATATTTCTGTTGTATTTAGCCCTTCGGGCTCTAAAAACACCTGATGACTAAGCTTTTCTGGGAATCTAACAATCTTATCCTCTATTGACGGACAATATCTTGCGCCTATCCCTTCAATTACTCCGCTATACATAGGAGAGCGATCCAAACCACTGCGAACAGCGGCATGGGTTGCTTCATTTGTCTCCGCCATAAAACAACATACCTGATTACGCAATGACAGATCCTTATTCATAAATGAAAAGGGGCGTGCTGGATCATCTCCTGCCTGCTCTGCAGTTTTAGAAAAATCTATACTTCTACTTGAAAGGCGCGGCGGTGTTCCCGTTTTAAGTCGACCGACATCAAAACCATATGCCTTAAGCTGCGCTGAGAGTCCATCTGACGAAGGTTCACCCCCCCTGCCACCCGCATAATTATCTAAACCTACATGTATTAACCCCTGCATAAAGGTGCCGGTGGTCAACACAACTGCTTTACCTTCAAACGTAACCCCATCTTTTGTAACTACGCCGCACACCCGTCCACCTACAACCGTTAAACTTTTCACTGAACCCTGCTTCAAATCAAGCAAGGGGTAATTTTCTACTACATTTTTCATGTAGCGTGAGTACGCCATGCGATCGGCCTGCGCTCGAAGGGCTCTTACTGCAGGTCCCTTTTTTGTATTCAGGGTGCGGAACTGTATTCCGGTTGCATCTATAGCCAAAGCCATCTGTCCACCCAAAGCATCAACCTCACGGACAAGATGCCCTTTTGCCAATCCACCTATGGCTGGATTACACGATAACTGTGCAACACTATCTAGATTTAGATTCAACAGTAATGTTTTTGCTTGCATTCGCGCAGCAGCTAAAGCAGCCTCACAACCTGCATGCCCAGCCCCAACTACTATTACATCGTATTTTTTACCGTAAGTTGACATGCTTACCATCCATGTTTCACGTGAAACATTACTTTCCAACGCAGAATTTAGAGAAAATATGGTTTAAAATATCTTCGGGAACCGTCTCTCCAGTTATTTTTCCAAGCGCACTCATGGCATCACGGAGATGACAGGCTAGAAATTCACCTGGCAAACTATGCGCTAACCCAGCCTTAAAATCATTAACTTCGCGTTGAACGCAAGAAAAAATATCAAAATGTCGCTGCTCCGTTATAACATTACTATCAGTATTTTCTGGGAGAGTAAAAGAAGATTCTATTTTATTTTTTAATGTATCTATCCCTTCCCCGGTGGCGGCAGATATACAGACATGCTCTCGCTCAATTCTTAAGGTTGAAGAATCAAACTTATCCGCTTTATTTACCACCAGAAGGGAAGGAGTTCCATTTAAGGCGAGCCCATGCATATTTAATTCAGAAATATCTAACTGAGAGCCATCTACAACATAGAGGACTAAATCAACATCCCTTACTCTATCCAAGGCTAACTTGACCCCTGCCTGCTCTACAATATCCGCAGATTCTCTTAAGCCTGCAGTATCAATTATTTTAACTGGTAAATGTCCCAAGGTAATATGCTCTTCGATAAAATCACGCGTAGTACCAGGGATTTCAGTCACAATTGCCCTATCACGCCCAAGCAGATAGTTTAGAAGAGAACTTTTCCCCACATTAGGTTTACCTAAGATCAAAATAGACAAACCCTCACGCAGGACCCTGCCGGTATGGAAAGAGTGTAAAAGAGCATGTGTCGTTGTAAGTACGCTGTCAACAGACTCATGCAACATGTCAATGTGCACGTTATCAACTTCATCTTCGGGAAAATCCAAATACGCCTCAACCACGACCAACATCTGAAACAAGTGTTCACGCAATTCATGCGCCAGCGTAGAAACACTTCCCTCTAAATGATGCACAGCAATACGTGCCGAAGCTTCAGATCCGGCATCAATCAATTCAGCGATTGCTTCTGCTTCTGCAAGGTCGATACGCCCGTTCATAAAGGCGCGGTAGGTAAACTCACCAGGCTGAGCAAGGCGTGCACCTAGGGCAGTAAAACGCGCAATAATTTGTTTTACAATATATGGATTAGCATGGCACTGGACTTCAACAACATCTTCTCGGGTAAAAGACGCTGGTCCCTGCATATATACAGCCATCACATGGTCTAAAACACCCCCAGCGTTATCCACAATAGACCCGTACGTTAGGCGATGGCTAATTAACTTCGAATTTTTATAAGGGGTAAAACATGCATTTAAATATGCGCGCGCGTGAGGACCCGACAGCCTTATTATGGTTATAGCACCTACACCAACAGCAGTTGCTGGAGCTATTATTGTGTCAGAATCAGGATACATGAAAAATGATTCTCCATAAAAAATTCCCTTCTATAATAACATAGAAGGGAATTTAAATAATACACTGGAAAAGATTAGTAAAATATTGAAACCAGCATTAAATAGTGGCTGGTTTACGATAAATAAGATACTGCTGAAATATGGTAAGGAGATTATTTACCAGCCAATACAACACTAGCCCGCTGGGAAAATTAAGAAATATAAATGTGAATACCACTGGCATAGCTAACATCATCTTAGCTTGCATTGGATCCATAGTGCTTGGAGTCATTTTTTGCTGAATAAACATAGTAGCCCCCATAATTATAGGAGTTATATAATATGGATCCTTAACCGAAAGGTCGGTTAACCAAAAAGCAAAGGGAGCATGCCGGAGCTCTATTGTACCAAGCAAAACCTTATAAAGTGCTATAAATACAGGTATTTGAACTAACATCGGCAAACAACCGCCAAGAGGATTGACCCGGTGCTCTTTATAAAGCTCCATCATACTCCTATTTAAACCTTCTTTATCACCGCGATACTTTTCGCGCAGTTTTTTCATTTCAGGCTGCAGGGTCTGCATCGCCTTCATAGAAGTGTAGCTCTTCTGCGTCAAAGGCCAGAAAAGAAGCTTTATAATAACTGTCAAGATTATTATTGCTGCGCCATAATTGTGTACGTAATTATAGAAAAATTTAAGACATAGATGAAGTGGCTTAGATAGAAAAGCAAAAAAACCAAAGTCAACTACCTCAGTCAGGTTTTCACCCGCGGTACGCAAATAATCAATATTCTTTGGGCCAAAATATACATCAAAAGAGATAGATATATCCGAATTAGCAGGTACGCTTACGTCGGAAATTCGTGCGGTGTTGCTTATAAGCTCTGCGTTACGCTCTAAAGCGACTGCATCAAAAATTTCTTCTTTATTAACCAATGCGGAAAGGAAATACTTATTGGTATACCCAGACCAGGAAATATTCCCTGTAAAAGTCTTTGATGCTGAAGTTATATCTTTAACTTTATCCTCATACAATTCCCCGCCTACATATGAGGTAAAACCAACATAATCGAATCTATTGTCAGAAAAACCATCTTCCCAATAGTTATTCAAGCGTACCCGAATTGCGTCCGTCAAAGTAACTGCCGAATTATTTATAAGCTTTATATCAACATTAACTAGATAGGAATCAGAGAAAAAGCTGAATATTTTCTTTACTTCCAAACCATTGTCTAGCTGCGTTGAAAAATGAACTTCCTGTTTCCCATCAGATAATTGCTTATGGACAGTATAGGTTTCTTCGCCCGTTAACCCAAAACCACTGCCAGATAATACATTTAAGGTAGAAACGCGGTTATTTTTATCCAACAGATGAACAGGATTAGACTCAGGTGAGTTTTCTTGGCGATACTCAAGTAAGTCGATAGAAGATATAACGCCACCACGCTTATTGAAATCTAAGGCAAAAAACTTATTTTCAAAAGGAACGAGTTCATCCGATGTAAGTGTTTTATGGCTGCCTACAGATGTTTTGTTTCCTTCAGCAGCAGAAGACACAATTGTTGGGCTCTTTTGAACTTTATCTACACCAACATCGGAGCTTTGCGCTGTCGTCTGCGGAATATTAGTTTTGTCATCATTTTGAGGGGGAAATAAAAAGGTAAATCCTGTCCACACAACCAACATTAAAATCAACGCTAAAATGGTATTCTTGTTTTCCATAACTAAACCTTTTACTATTTTAAAGGATCGTGACCACCCTTAAACAAGGGATTGCATTTGAGTAAACGGACAATAGAGAGCAATCCACCCTTTAATACACCATACTTTTGAAATGCTTGAATACTATAATCTGAGCAAGTTGGCATATAACGACAACAAGGAGGAAAATACGGAGAAATGCAAACGCGATACAGGAGGACAAGTTTTATGGCAATCTTATTTAACATAGTTAAAGTTGCTCAAAAATTTTCTTCAGTTTATATCTAAATTCAGTCATATCCTCGCGCGCAGCAGCGGGCTTAACACCTACAATTATATCTGTATGCGAAGTAAATTCTGGATAATGTAACCGAAAAACCTCTCGAATGATGCGTTTAAATCTATTACGCAAAAAAGCCCCACCGACTTTACGACTAACAACTAGTCCTAACCGAGTGGGGCCATTTTCTTTCGCCAGAACATAAATGTATAGAGTGGAAAATTGTTTTTTTTTGCCACTCAAAAATATACGTTTATACTCGCACGAACGCCTTACAAGGTGGCGCTTTGGCAAACTGTACGATTGCAATTATTTGACAGGGATTGTAGCAGCCAATCTTGATCTTCCACGCGCACGTCTGTTTTTTATTATATTACGCCCACCTGGAGTTGACATCCGCTTTCTGAATCCATGCGTTCTTTTACGGCTTACACGACTCGGTTGATATGTTCTTTTCATTATTTTTCTCCATAGATAATCTGTTTAGCCCGATACAAACCGTCAACATACACGCTCACACATACCTATTCAAGAAAAAAAGGCTCTAGGAACAGGCGTTTAATACAACTTAAGCATGATAATATATAATGCTTGCTTGGATCAACAGCCTCTGCTAAATTGTTGATAAGTTATAAACACTTGTAACTTATTGGAATTACATATAAATACTAAAAACAACCTGTTGATAAAATGTTGAAATGAAAAATAATCCTTCAGATAGTCAAATATGGGAGCAGATAAAAGTAGAACTCCAAAATGCTATATCTGCCCAGAACTTCAAAACTTGGATACAGCCACTACAGTGTGCAGAAACGCGTGATGGATACTTAAAGTTGCAAGCATCTAACCGTTTTGTCAGACAATGGATACAAACAAACTACCTTGCAAAAATACACACGTTGGCTGAGGAAATAAGTGGCAAAAGCACAGTTGTAGAAATTGAAATAGGTGACACCAATGGCGCGCAAATAAACCAAAAAGCCCCAGAGATAAGCACAACTCCAAAAAGAATCAGCGAAAAACCAAAAGTCAAAAGAAACACCCCGGACAGCAATATTAACAGTGAATATAAGTTCGAAAACTTCATCTCAGGTAATTCAAATCAGTTCGCTTCCGCTGCAGCTATGGCAGTAGCCAACAATCCTGCAACAATATATAACCCTCTTTTTATATACGGCGGAGTAGGTTTAGGCAAAACACATCTGTTAAATGCTATTGGTAATAAAATTATTGAAGATCAAGCTGATTCCGCGGTGTGTTATTATTCGTCAGAAAAATTTACCAATGAACTTATTAACGCAATCCGCTACGGAAAAATGGAGGAGTTTAGAAACAAATTCCGTTCCATTGACGTACTCCTGATAGATGATGTCCAGTTTATTGCCGGTAAAGAGAGAACCCAGGAAGAGTTTTTTCACACCTTTAACTCCCTTTACGATTCCCATAAGCAAATAGTTGTTACCTCAGATAAATTTCCCAAAGAAATTCCAGGTCTAGAGGAGCGTTTACGCTCGCGCTTCGAATGGGGACTCATAGCAGATATTCAAGCCCCAGATAAAGAAACAAAACAGGCAATACTTGAAGCCAAAGCAGAAAAAAACAACATCATACTCCCTGAAGATGTAGCTGAATTTTTATCCAGCTCGGTTATAAGTAACATCAGAGAATTAGAAGGGTACTTGGTACGAATTGGCGCATATGCAAGTTTAACCTCGACCCCTATAACCATTGAGATGGCTAAAGAGATCCTCAAAGATATAATTGTTGAATATAACCAAGAAATTACCGTAGAAGACATCCAGAAAAAAGTAACTAGTTATTTCAACATAAAGATATCAGAGATAAAATCAGCGAAACGTACCAAGAAGTTTGTCTACCCACGCCAGATTGCCATGTATTTATGTCGTCAACTTACATCGTACTCTTACCCAGAAATAGGGGAGTACTTTGGGGGTAAGGATCATTCAACTGTAATACACGCAATTAAAAAGATAGAGGCCGAACTGGAAACCAACACCAGTCTTAAACAAAGTATAAAGAATATAAGAAATACATTATTACCGAGCTAGATATTTGTGGTTTGCACGAACATTGAATGTTTAAATACTATGGAAAAACCTGTTAATAAAAAAGTGAGTGGAAAAATATGCACAGGGCACAACAGTTATCCACAAAAATTGAATTATTTTACACGTAATTTATTCTATAAAAACAGTACTATATAAACTTATCAACAATCCACAGCTCTTATTATCTATTACTATCCTTTTTAAAAACATAAAAGTAGGGAGAACCAAGTATGCACATAGAGATAAAAAAAGACCTGTTAGCTAAAAACCTACTTCTTATTCAATCTATTGTAGAAAAGAAAAAAACGCTGCCTATTCTCGCCAATGTTTTGATAAAAACAGCAGATGAAAGTATATATTTAACCGCAACAGATTTAGAGATCAGTATTCAAATAGAGATAGCAGCAGATGTAATTAAACCTGGTACAACAACTCTTCCTGCTAAAAAGTTGTTTGAAATAGTTCGAGAAATGGCAGGACCTAAAATTAATATAGAAACAAAAGAAAATGACTGGATACATATCAGAAGCGGAAAATCAGAATTTAACCTGGCTGCTATCGACCCAAATGAATTTCCGAATATAAAGAAAGAAAATGATGATATAATAAGGACTTACAATCATAAAGACCTTAAAGATATTATCGATAAAACTATAAATTGCATATCTAATGATGAAAAAAAATTCAATCTAAATGGATTGTATATTCACACTGAAGAAAAAATGCTACATTACGTCGCTACTGACGGACACCGCCTTGTATGTTTAAAAGAAAATTTTGAGCATGAAAGTGAAATCCTTAAAAAGGGAATCATTATTCCTAAAAAAGGGCTGCTAGAAATTAAAAAGATATGTGAAAATACTGATAAAGAACTTAAAATGCAGATAGTTAATGGGAAATTGATATTCGATATAGATAATATCACCCTATCCATTCGCCTTATTGACGCAACATTCCCAAATTATCGTCGAGTTATCCCTGAAAAAACACAAACTAAAGCATGTATCAACACTCAACAACTCTTCGAAGCGATAAAACGTGTTTCAATAATATCTGACGAAAAAAATCGCACTGTTAATTTATCCGTGCAGCAGAATAATCTGGAGGTGTTTGCCAAAAATGAGTATGGCAATGCTACGGAGGAGTTGGAAATAAACTATCCTTTTGAGGAAAAAAATTCAAAATTCAAAGCAAACTATCTGCTGGATATTTTAAATAGTATAGATTGTGAGCAAATTGAGTTGTTTTTAAACTCTGGAGGTAAACCAAGCCTTATTGTACCCGCAGAAAGTGATACCTATTGTGCTGTTTTAATGCCTATTAGTGTGTAAATGGTGGAAGAAAAAATGAACCAAACTTACGATGCAAATAATATAAAAGTTTTAGAAGGACTAACAGCAGTACGCAAGCGTCCAGCTATGTATATTGGCTCCACAGGCAGCCTTGGATTACATCACTTAGTTTACGAAGTTGTAGATAACTCAATTGATGAAGCTTTAGCTGGACACTGCGATAAAATAGTCATAAATCTGAACGAAAATGGTTCGGTTACTGTAATAGACAATGGACGTGGAATTCCGGTTGATCATCACAAGTCAGAAAATAAATCTGCCGCTGAAGTTGTAATGACTGTTCTCCATGCAGGAGGAAAATTTGACAGTGACACCTATAAGGTGTCTGGTGGTCTTCACGGTGTTGGGGTATCTGTTGTAAACGCGTTATCTTCACGTCTTGAGTTAACCATTTGGCGTAGCGGAAAAAAATTCCAGCAGTGCTACGAAAAAGGGAAACCTGTAGCCCCCCTCCAGGAAGTGTCCACTACTGACAAAAGTGGAACACGGATCACTTTCTGGCCCGACGCGGAAATTTTTGAGGAAACGATATTTTCCTTTGAAGTGTTGAGCAAGCGGCTACGCGAACTGGCTTTTCTTAATGCTGGAATAAAAATTGAAATAAATGATTTTATAAACGAAAGAAAACACGAGTTCCTCTATGAAGGGGGAATATCCTCTTTCGTAGAATATTTGAATCGTGCGAAAACGCCCCTGCATCCACAGATAATATTTTTAGAAGGGGTAAAGGAGAATGTGGCGATTGAGATCGCTTTTCAATACAGCGATTCCTATGATGAAAAACTGTTTTCATTCGCTAACAACATCAATACCCATGAGGGGGGAACCCATCTTATAGGGTTTAAAACAGCTTTTACCCGAACGCTGAACAACTATGCTTCTTCCAATAATTTACTTAAAAACATAAAAACTACTATTTCAGGTGAAGATCTGCGCGAAGGTATCACCGCGGTAATCTCTGTAAAAGTTCCAGAACCACAGTTTGAAGGGCAAACCAAAACCAAACTGGGTAACTCCGAAATAAAAGGTTATGTCGAGATTCTCCTTAATGAAAAATTAAGTATTTTTTTGGAAGAAAATCCTGCTGTAGCCAAGAAAATAGTTGAAAAGGGGATTGAAGCCTCAAAAGCACGTGAAGCAGCACGTAAGGCACGCGATCTCACCCGGCGCAAGGGTGCTCTGGATGGTCTCTCCCTTCCAGGAAAATTGGCCGATTGTCAGGAAAAAGATCCGGCGCTATGTGAAATATACATAGTGGAGGGTGACAGTGCGGGAGGAAGTGCAAAACAGGGGCGTGATCGCTCCTTTCAGGCTATTTTGCCTCTAAAAGGCAAAATTTTGAACGTAGAAAAAGCTCGATTTGACAAGATGCTTAGCTCTAACGAGATCCGCACTCTCATCACGGCTATGGGTACCGGAATCGGTAAAGACGAATTTAATATCGATAAAATACGCTATCATCGCATCATTATAATGACTGACGCTGATGTCGATGGATCCCATATACGTACTTTGCTGCTGACATTCTTTTTTCGCCAAATGCCAGATATTATCGAAAAAGGTTATCTATATATAGCACAACCCCCCCTGTTTAAAATTAAAAGAGGTAAAAAAGAAACCTACCTCAAAGATGAAGATAGCTTGTTGGATTATCTCCTGAATCTGGGGGTCGATTCGTTAGAAATAAGTCTGGATAAAAGCGGAAAAAAACTCCGTGGCAAACAAGCTATCCCTACGTTGAATTCTATTGTAAACTTCAACAACATGTTTGATAAATTGGTGAATCGCGGCATCAAACGGGAACTATTAGAGATTTTCGTTAAAAACAAACTCCAGAACGGCTTTATAGATAATGAAGATCTAACCGAACTGTTCAATACCCTTCAAGAGGTGGCTCCTGAAGCAAAATTCACCCTTTACAATAATCCTTCTCGTATTCTGTTTTCTATAGGAAGTACCAGGGCAAGAATTGACCGGAAAGTATTGGAGCAATTTACCCTCCAGGAATACAAGTATCTATTACAACTGTATAGAAATATTGAATATTTAAACGATGAAGATATAAGCCTGCTCCAGGACGGCAACATAGTGGGCACTGCCAACGGATTCGGTGAGTTGTTGGACTTTGTCTTGAATCGTGCAAAAAAAGGGCAGTATGTTCAACGTTATAAGGGACTAGGAGAGATGAATCCAGATCAACTATGGGAAACTACCATGGATCCGGAAAAACGCACTTTGTTGCAGGTTAAGATTGAAGATGCCGTTGCTGCAGATGAAATATTTACTGTTCTTATGGGAGATCAGGTGGAACCGCGCCGCGATTTTATAGAACGTAATGCACTTAACGTTTCCCATCTAGATATTTAAGGTAATCTAAACGTATCGCAAGGAACGCCCGATGTTATCTCAACAAAATAAGTCAAGTATAAATATAGAAAATGAAATGCGTAAATCCTATATGGATTACGCTATGAGCGTAATAATAGGACGTGCTCTTCCAGATATCCGTGATGGACTTAAGCCGGTCCATAGACGGGTGCTCTTCGCCATGCATGAGCTTGGGAATGAGTACAATAAACCATACAAAAAATCGGCCCGTGTTGTTGGTGATGTAATTGGTAAATATCATCCCCACGGTGACTCAGCAGTTTATGACACCATTGTCCGTATGGCACAGGATTTTTCCATGCGGCATACTTTGGTGGATGGACAAGGGAACTTTGGTTCTGTTGACGGTGACTCGGCAGCAGCAATGCGTTACACAGAAGTGCGGATGTCAAAGTTATCCCACGAGTTGCTAGCTGACCTGGATAAAGAAACTGTTGATTTTACGCCTAACTATGATGAGTCTCAGACAGAGCCGTCTGTGTTGCCGTGTAAATTTCCCAACCTGCTTATTAATGGCTCAGAAGGTATTGCCGTGGGGATGGCAACAAAAATCCCGCCGCATAACCTTGGGGAAGTTATAGATGCGTTGATATCTATTATCGAAGATCCATCCCTTTCGTTTGAGGAACTCACCCAAAAAATAAGTGGACCCGACTTTCCTACCGGTGCTTTCATTCTGGGGTATGACGATATTCATAACGCTTATCGCACCGGTAGAGGGATTGTCCAGATGCGTGCGAAGGCGGTAATTGAAATTGACAGCCGCACCTCGCGGGAAAGTATTATAGTTAATGAAATTCCCTACCAGGTAAACAAGGCGCGTCTAATCGAAAAAATAGCCGAGTTGGTAAAAGAGAAGAAGATTGAGGGGATAAGCGACCTGCGCGATGAGTCTGATCGTGATGGGATGCGGATTGTAGTGGAGCTTAAGCGTGATGCGGTTGCTGCAGTTGTATTAAATCAACTGTATAAAAGGACCGCAATGCAGTCTTCATTCGGCATAATTATGCTTGCCATAGTAGATGGACAGCCTAAGATTCTTAGCCTACGCGAGATCCTAGATCACTTTATTGAGCACCGCAAAAATATTGTCACGCGCCGCTGCGTATTTGAACTGAAAAAAGCTGAAGCGCGGGCACATATTCTCGAGGGGCTGAAAAAAGCTCTAGATAACCTGGATGAAATAATTCAGATAATCAAGAGTTCAGAAAACTCACCCAGTGCCAAAGCAAGACTTATAGAGCGTTTCAGTTTCTCCGATATTCAGGCCCAGGCCATCCTTGACATGCGTCTCCACCGTCTTACCGGGCTTGAACGCGAAAAGATTATTACCGAATACAATGAAATTCTGGCTAGAATAGCGCGTCTTAAAGAGATTCTCGGCAGTGATGTAGAAATCCTCAAAATTATTCGAACCGAATTATTAGAGGTTAAAGAGAATTTTGCAGATGAGCGCAGGACTCAAATTATACCTAAAACAAAAGATTTTTCCGTAGAAGACCTGATTGTTGAAGAGGATATGGTGGTTACTGTCACCCACTCAGGTTATATAAAGCGCAATGCTGTTTCGCTGTACCGTGCGCAGCGCCGTGGTGGTAAAGGCCGTACCGGCATAAAACCTAAAGAGGAAGATTTTGTAGAACATCTATTTGTGGCCTCAACCCACTCCTATATCCTTATTTTTACCGATAAAGGAAAGGTGTATTGGTTGAAGGTGCATGAAGTTCCCCAAGGTGGTCATGCCGCGCGTGGAAAAGCGATTGTTAACTTGCTCCAACTGGAACAAGGTGAACGTATTATGACCATTTTGCCGGTGAAAGAATTCACCGAAAATAAATATATAATTGCGTGTACCCGCAACGGGGTGGTCAAAAAAACCGAATTGATGGCCTATTCCAATCCGCGTCAAGGTGGAATTATAGGGATGACCATTGACGAAGGGGACGCTCTAGTCGCGACCCGTATCACCGATGGGAGTATGGATATTCTCATGGGAAGTGAGCACGGTAAATCGATCCGGTTTGCGGAAACAGATGTGCGCCCCATGGGGCGTACTGCACGTGGGGTGCGCGGCATGAACCTTACGGACGGCGACCGTATAATGGGGATGGAAGTAGTTACTGATGCGACCTCTGCAACCCTGGTTACCGTGACAGAACATGGATATGGCAAACGCACCTGTATTGATGAATACAAAACCCAGTCCCGCGGTGGAAAAGGGATAATTACTATCAAGACATCAGCACGCAATGGCTGTGTTGTAGATATTAAACTGGTAAGTCCCGAAGAAGATCTGATGTTTATTACCGACAAGGGGAAAGTTTTACGCACCAGTGTAGACGCTCTCTCCATTATCGGGCGTAACACCCAAGGGGTACGCTTGATGGTGCTAGATTCACAAGAGCGCATTGGAGCTGTTGCTACTTTGGCCGAAAAATCGGAAGATGAATTGCCCGAAGAAGAGGAAATAGAAGCTGAAGAGTTGAACGATGATGCAGACGAGTAGCAACAAATACTTGCAGGTGCGAGCATGAATATAGGGGTTGTTGGCGCCGGAAGCTGGGGTACAAGCCTAGCTAATGTGTTAGCCAAAAAAGGCTATCCCGTTCAACTGTGGTCTCATGAAGCAGAGCTTGCTGAGTATATGGAGAAACACCGGGAGAATAATAGATACCTTCCCGGTATTAACTTGCACCAAAACTTGTCTTTTACTTCCGCATTAAGCGAAGTGGTTACCCATGAGGTGGTGCTGTTGGTGCCACCTTCACAGGTGATGCGTTCGGTTCTGAAACAGGCAGCGCCGTTTTTTAACCCCACTGCGGCTATAATTTCTGCCTCCAAAGGGATCGAAAATACCACCCTTGAACTGATGTCAGAGGTTATTAAAGGGGCTTTGAAAGGGCAGCATACGGGAAAAACCGCCTTTCTATCTGGTCCCACTTTTGCGCGTGAAATTGCGCAGGAGCTCCCCTCTGCTGCTGTTGTAGCATCAGCACAGGATGAGGTCGCTACCATGGCGCGGGATATGTTCAGCACTGAATACTTTCGCATTTATAGTAACGACGATGTGGTGGGCACCGAGATCGGTGGTGCGCTCAAAAACGTTATTGCCCTGGCAGCTGGTGTGTGCGACGGGCTTGAGTATGGGAATAATAGCCGCGCTGCTCTTATTACTCGGGGGTTGGCAGAGATGAAACGGGTTGGTCTCGCTCTGGGTGCTCGGGCTGAAACTTTTGCTGGTCTTGCGGGGATGGGGGACCTGGTTCTCACCTGCACTGGAGAACTTTCGCGTAACCGCACTGTAGGGATTGCGTTAGGAAAGGGAAAAAAACTTAAGGATATTCTCGCGCAGATGCATATGGTTGCCGAGGGTGTGGAAACAACACGCTCTGCGTATCAACTGGCACAAAAACTTAAGATTGATGTACCGATAATAAACCAGATGTATGCGGTTCTGTATGATGACAAAGATCCGCGCGCAGCTGTGATTGAGTTGATGCAGCGGACCCTTAAATCAGAATATGTTTAACTTCTAGGATTTATAAATTATGCGCACAAAAATTATTGCTCTGTTCAGTATTGCAACGCTGGTTTTACTCCTTTTTACGCAGTTGAGCTATGCAGACGCAGATGTAGTTATCCATACAGACCATGGTAGTATTGAGATAGCTCTCAATGAAAAACTAGCTCCCATCACCACCAGTAATTTTCTGCAGTATGTCGATAGTGGGTTTTATGCTGGTACTGTTTTCCACCGCGTTATCCCAAAGTTCATGATCCAGGGTGGTGGCTTCACTAAAAATATGGCTAAAAAAATAACCAAAGAGCCTATTACCAATGAAGCGGAGAATGGTTTAAAAAACAAGCGCGGTACCATTGCCATGGCGCGAACCAACCAGGTTAATAGCGCTACAAGCCAGTTTTTTATAAATGTAGTAGATAATGGGTTTCTTGATCACCGCAACACCTCTGCAGCAGGTTATGGCTACGCAGTTTTCGGTGAAGTTGTTGCGGGGATGGATGTAGTAGATAAAATAGCCGCAGTTGCGACTACGAGCGCCAAAGGGATGCGTGATGTACCTATGAAGCCAGTTATCATTCTATCCGTAGAGCGCCTGTAGCCCCACCAATTAAGTTTTCCCTAAGAGGGGGATGTTATTGTTATGTCTGGAACGCTACGCATTCTTTCGTTAAATATGGACGGATGCACAGATATAGCATTTTTTTGCAGCTACGTATGTGATGTAGCCCCCAACTTGCTTGCCTTACAGAATACCTCTGCTCTCCTGCGCAGTATTTCAGCTCCTGATCTGGCACAAAAAGTAAACGCCTCAGGGGTAAACAGTGGTGGGAGTCATAGTATGGCATTTATGAGCTGGAATTTCCCCCTCAGACAGATTCAAGAGTACGACCTAGGGGATAGGTCGAAATGTCTGGTAGCAGATGTCAGCGTGGATAAAGAGCGCTTTTTATTCTTCAATGTATGTCTGAAGGGAAATTTCTTTCGTCGTCCAGGGCAGATAAAAAAACTTCTCAGTCCAGATTTGCTTGGACGTTATGATATGCTCTTGCCGACCATTGTGGCAGGCGATTTTATGGATACCCTGTGGATCTCTGGCCATCCGCAGTTTCAGAGCAGATTTCAGCGGATTTCTCCCGCCATCTTGCGTGGCACCTACCCCGCGTGTTGTCCTATTTTAAGTCGTGATCGTTTCTATGTTATCGGCGGTATTGAGGTGAACAACGTCGAAATTGACAATAGCGCGCGCACGCGTAAAAACCTCACCCATCTCCCCTTGATTATGGATATTAGTGTCCACACCGGCGAAAGCGCTATCCGCACTGAAATGAAAACCCGCGGCAAGCTGGACCAAGCCCTTTCCAGCTCGTCCATTTTTAAGTGCAACTGAGATCAGCCTGTGGATAACCCTGTTAATTGTATTGATAACTGATTTGGTAATTGCAGAATAGCGCTGTTATTGAAGAGTGAAACCTAAAATTATGAACAGAGCACAATGTGCGAGTGCATGCCTAACGCGGCTTAAACGGGAATACCCTGAGGCTAAATGTTCTCTCGACTATACCTCCCCTTTTGAACTCCTGATAGCAACCATTCTTTCCGCACAAACTACCGATGTGCGCGTGAATCAGGTAACTAAAACCCTGTTTAAAGAGTATCCAGAGGCGCATAGTTATACCTCCACGTCACAGGCGCGTATTGAAGAGATCATCCGCCCGATTGGGTGTTACAAAACCAAAGCAGCGCACATCATTGAAAGCGCTAGACAAATAGCCACAACCTTTGGGGGTAAAGTACCTGCTGATATGGAAGCCCTAGTGTCTCTTCCAGGGGTAGGGCGCAAAACCGCAAATGTGGTGTTAAGCAATGCCTTTAATATCCCTGCTTTTGCGGTAGATACCCATGTGAAACGGGTGAGCAGGCGTATAGGGCTTACTGATAATACCAATCCGCACGCGGTGGAACAAGATTTGTGTTCTATTGTCGCTCCCGCTTCATGGGGGTTGCTATCCCACCTGTTAATTTATCACGGACGTGCTGTATGTAAGGCCCGAACCCCCGCGTGCAGCACGTGTCTGTTACACGATATCTGTCTGCAGCGCCTATAGTTCAGTGTAGTTCTCCTCTAATTCAGCCGAAAAAAATCCTTGGCTTGGTTCTTCTGTGCATCGATTGAGTAGGTATCGGGCGCTGTTCCGGGAGCAAAGATTTCGATGCGCATATTTTGGCTGTCCTCTGGCACCAAAAGCCCAGTTTGCAAATCAATTGGATGAAATTCCATGCTGTCTGGAATGTAAAAGTTGCGCTGTTCCAGTGCTGGGGATACCTGCTGCATGAAATCAACCCACGCCGGAGCTGCCGCCTTGGATCCAGTTTCCTGCCGACCTAACGGCTGTTGCTGATCATATCCAACCCATGAAACCGTAACCAACTGAGGCAGGTATCCGACAAACCATGCATCATGTAGATTGTCTGTGGTACCAGTTTTTGCTGCTGCGGGGCGTTTTAGCGCTTTGGCACGCCAACCGGTTCCATTTTGCACTACAGATTCGAGCATATTGGTTATCAGCGCGGCGATCTCCTTTGACATTACCCGTTTTTTTTGCGGAGCTATAAGTTCTTGTCCTTGCTTAGGACCAGTGGGAAAATCGGCCGGATCAGAGGATTTTAGAACCTTGCCATGTCTGTTATATATTTTATCTATGTATGCCGGTGAAATAAGGATTCCCCCATTGGCAAACACCGAGTACGCTGTTCCCAGTTCAATTGGAGCCAGCGTGTTAGTACCCAAAGCCATACTCAAATCCATATTGATATCAGATTCTATCCCCAATTTTTGCAGATAGTTAGCAGCATAGCGGATGCCTATCTCTTTAAGTAACTTGATCGAGATGACGTTATATGAATTATCCAGCGCTTCGCGCAGGGTGGTAGCGCCATAAAATTTATTGCTGTAGTTATCCGGCTTCCATTCCCGTTTTTCCCCCTCATTATCTGTATCTTTATAAATAAGCGGACTATCCACAATAATGGATGCTGGAGTGTAGCCTTTGTCCAGAGCGGCGGCATAAATAAGGGGTTTAATAGCAGACCCAGCTTGGCGTCGTGCCTGAAGTACTCGGTTAAACTGACTGGTGGCAAAGTCATATCCACCAACCATGGCACGTATCTGTCCGGTATACGGATCCATTGCCAACAGTGCTCCCTGCGCCGTCGGGTACTGGAAATATGTTGCCTGAATCGGTTGCGCTTTTGCATCTAAAACCTTTATGTGGATAAGCGCACCAATGGGTAAATTGATATTTCTACCCGATGGTTGCGTTTCGGACGCACGGTGCTCAGCATATGGAATCAGGCTAAACGGCTCGCCCCATTTCAAGGTAGAGCGCGGGATGGTAGCACGGTGTTTACCATACTGCACCGTAAGATCACCCTCAGTAGTGCTGCCACTTAAAATTGCGGGATAAATTTTTCCTGCTTCAAGTTGTTCTGGCACGGCGACAAATTCTTGCTCCCACAGTTCCGGCGCAATGACACGCTGCGGAGGGCGTAGCCCCCGACGCTGATCATGTGCCTGCAGATTTTTGCGCACGGCCGCCTGCGCCGCCTGCTGCATATCGAGATTTATGGTGGTATGAATCTCCATTCCACCGGTGTAAAGTTGTTGCTCACCAAACTCTTGTTCAAGGTAGCGCCTTACCTGTTCGGTAAAATATCCCGTTCCAGCAGCAGTATTATTTTTCCTTGGATGGATGGATAGTTTCTCATTCTGGGCCTGCTCTAACTGCGCCGCATCGATAAAGCCGTTCGCGAGCATGCGCTCAAGTACGTATGTCTGACGCCTACGTGCGCGTTCAAAGTGCCGATAAGGGGAGTAACGACTTGGTGCCTGCGGTAACCCCGCAAGCATAGAACATTGGGCGAGGGTGAGATTTTCAACATCGGTGGCAAAGTAGTTTTCTGCCGCAGCTTGCACCCCATATGCGCCGTGGCCGAGATATATCTGGTTGAGATACAGATGGAGTATTTCACGCTTGGAAAAGTTTTGCTCTATGCGCCAAGCAAGGATAGCCTCCTTAAACTTGCGCGAAAACTTGCGTTCTGGGGTGAGCAAAAGGCTCTTCGCCACCTGTTGGGTTATGGTACTCCCCCCCTGAACTATCCCCCCGGCACGGATGTTTTTTAATGCTGCGCGAAATATAGATACAAAGTCCAATCCATCGTGCTCAAAAAAAGCCGCATCTTCTGCCGCCACAAAAGCCTGAATCAATTTCTGCGGCATCCGATTAACTGGAACCACAATGCGGCGTTCGCGATAGAACTCCGCTATTTTGTGCCCGTCAGAGCTGTAAACACTCGTAACAGCCGGAGGATTGTAATCTTCAAGTCTATCTAACTGCGGCAGAGTACGGGAGACAAAATAGTATGCTCCCGCAAGGGCGGAACCGCCGATGATTACGCCTGCCACAATAGCGATGAGAAAAAAGCGAATAAATTTTAAAAACATATATTATTTTCCGCTGCTGCTGAGAGTGTAACCTCTGGTTTATAGTGTGTTATGTGAGGGTAAAATAGAAACGCAGTATATCAGAAGCATAACTACATTGTCAGAGTGGAGTTGCCATTGAATGCAAACATCGGGTTGATAATCCTGGCGTTCTTTACATCTGCCTTGAGCGCGATAACTGCTGCCGGAGGTGGAATGTTGCTGATCTCCGCCATGGCGCTGTTTTTACCTGTGCACATTGTTATCCCCATTCACGCGGTTACGCAACTAGCAAGTAACTTCAGTAGAGCAATACTCTCACCCGCAACCACTGCGTGGCATATCGGAGTGCCATTTATGGTGGGGATGCTTATAGGGATGCCAGGCGCTATAGGAATTTATACGATCTATGCAGCAAAATTTTCCGCCTTACCCCTCGGGATTTTTGTATTGATGATGGTGTGGATACCGCCACATAAAATAGCATCTGCACTCAAACGAAAAGGTTCTGCCGCAGATAGAAAAATCTCAAGCATAGATAAATCTGAAGCACGCAAGAAGCGCTATACCGAAGTTGGATTTGGGGTGCTGGGATTTATCCAGATATTTATAACTCTATTTGTAGGATCATCCGCGCCTCTTAATCTGCCTTTTTTGCTCCAGCAACAGCTAAGGCGAGATCAATTAGTAGCTACTTCGGCCATGATGATGACAGGGGTTAGTCTGGCCAAAATTGCAATTTTTGTAGGCGCAGGGTTTAGTTTTGCCACCTATACATGGCTGATTATCGGACTTCTATGTGCGGTGTTTGGAGGTTCATGGTGTGGTACCAGAGTGCGCCAATATATTCCAGAACAGAAATTTGTCCGGCTGCTGAAACTAGTGCTCACCTTACTTGCATTGCGTCTGGTTGTGCTTGCGTTGGTGTAGTGCGGCTAAGGCTCTAAGTAGAATTTCCCATAAGCTATGTGCACTGAAGATTCTGCATAAAAAAACCATGAGGTGGCATCAGTTTTCTTGGATACTGATTAGGGGTAATATCCCCGTGTCAAAGGAAATTGAAAATGACAACAAACAGCCATGGAACTGTGACAGGGTCGCTAGCCCAGAGGCAGCGGTGGAGTGCCGCCTGCAAACATGAAATGGTTCTGCGGATACTACGGGGAGCATCTGTTTATGGCTCTGTCTCGTGAGTTGAGTATTGACATATACTATCTGGAACACCGACGGTACGCGAGTCCTTACCCTGGACAAAGGCTGGGTGTGGTCGCCGCCATCGAGCACTATAACGTCGAATGTGTCGGCTAGCACGTTTGAAAAAAAGCCGCACGCCTGCATGTAAAGCAGGTGTGCAGCCTTATTTTTTTACAGTCTCGTTCTGATTTGCACCTAGTTATGTTTTCCTTGCTTTGGGTATTGAGCAAATTACATCTCCTTCTCCCACTGCGGTTTTATCTACTCCACTGTGACAGATTTTGCCAGATTGCGCGGCTGGTCCACGTCTGTCCCTTTGAAAACAGCTATATGGTAGGCTAGCAGTTGCACCGGAATTGAGGTCAAAATCGGCATTAAATCGTCATGAATGGTTGGGATCTTGAACAGATAATGCGAATTATCCTGCAGCGAGGGGAGAATGCTGTCGGTGATGGTTATCAACTGCCCTCCCCGAGTTCTTACCTCTTCCATATTGGAGACAACCTTGCCAAAGATGTGGTTGTAGGGGGCAATGCACACCACGGGCAGATCTTCGTCTATCAGGGCAATGGGGCCGTGTTTCATCTCTCCGGCGGGGTACCCCTCTGCGTGGATATAGGAGATCTCCTTGAGTTTTAACGCTCCTTCAAGGGCTATGGGATATTGATTGCCCCGCCCAATGTAAAGAAAACCACGCGTATGGATGTAATTTCTTGCGGTTTCTTCAATGTGCGTATCGAGTTCAAGAGTTTCCTCCATCTTGCGCGGCAGGGTGAGAAGTTCCCCAATCAATTCTGCTTGTATCTCTGGAGCGATACTTTTCCGCTCTTGGCCTAAGTATAGGGTGAACAGGAAAAGGGCAACCAGCTGAGTAGTGAAAGCCTTGGTGGAAGCTACCCCGATTTCGGGGCCGGCATGGGTGTAGAGCACCCCATCACTATCGCGCGCAATGGAGGATTCAACCACATTGCAGATAGCTAAAACTTTTCCCCCTTTAGCGTGGCACTCGCGCAATGCTGCCAGGGTGTCAGCGGTTTCGCCACTTTGGCTTATCACAATAGTGAGGGTTTTATCCGTAACCAGGGGGTTGCGGTAGCGGAATTCACTCGCAATATCAACCTCTACCGGGATTTTAACGTGTTTCTCCAATAGAAATTTTCCCACCAGCGCTGCATGCCATGAAGTCCCGCACGCGATAATGTAAATACGCTCGATGTCACGCAGGGTTGCGGCATCAATACCCATGTCGTCGAGTACAATTGAATTTTTGTTTTTGTGCACTCGCCCCGCGATAGTGTCTGCCACCGCGCGCGGCTGCTCATGGATCTCTTTGAGCATAAAATGGCGATATCCACCTTTTTCCGCCATTAATGGGCTCCACGTGATGGTTTTGCTCATTTTATTGAGGATATTTCCGTCAAAATCGATAAACTCCAGCCCTTCTCTGCTGCAGATAACCAGCTCTCCATCGTGGAGAAAAATCATTTCACGCGTATGATTAAGCATGGCTGGAATATCGGACGCGACAAAGTGCTCGTTAACACCCCGCCCTACAACCAGCGGAGAGCCGGACTTTGCGGCAATCATCTGATCTGGATAGTTGTGCGAAATAACCACAATCGCAAATGCGCCTTCTAGAATATGAATCGATTCGCGTACCGCATCCGCAAAAGTTGCTCCAAGTTTGTGCCGCTCTTCGATCAGATGCGCGATAACTTCACTATCAGTTTCAGACCTGAAGCTATGTCCAGCTTGGATCAGTTGATGTTTTAACTCTAGATGGTTTTCGATAATGCCATTGTGCACCACAATAAACCCCCCTGCGCGGTGAGGGTGGGCATTTTCTGTAGAAGGTTTTCCATGGGTGGCCCAGCGCGTATGTCCAATGCCAAGACTACCACAGAGCGGAGTTTTTTTTAGCTCCTGCTCCAGATTCACCAGTTTGCCTTTGGCTCTAACACTGTACAATTGCCCCTTTTCACAGGTGGCTATCCCTGCTGAATCGTAGCCGCGGTATTCAAGTTTTTTCAATCCGTCTAGGATTATTTCAGCTGCGTTCTGCTCTCCTATGTATCCAACAATGCCGCACATATGGGTCAATTTCTCCAGATTGAGGGGGATATTGCGCTACGCCATATTCCTTTAGTGTTTTCAATCAAGGATCTAAAGCGCTGATCTGTTTGTTAGCTTTAAGCTAGCTTTGACGTTTTTTACGCCACCCTGGGATTATTTTTTGCTCGGCGCGCGCTAAAGCCAGCGAGTCGGGGGGGACATCTTTGGTGATAGTGGAGCCAGCGCCAATAAGGCTATTGCGTCCGATAGTAACGGGTGCGACAAACTGCGTGTCACTGCCGACAAAAACTTTGTCTTCTATGGTAGTTTTGTGTTTATTTATGCCATCATAATTACACGTGATTGTTCCACATCCGATGTTGACATCCTCACCCAGTTCGGCATCGCCTATATAACTTAAATGACTTGCTTGGGAGCGCAGCCCAATATCGGCTTTCTTAGTTTCAACAAAGTTGCCGATTTTATTAAACCCACGCAGATGGGTACCGGGGCGCAGGTGCGCCATGGGGCCAATACTGCACTGCTGCCCAATGGTTGAATCTTCAATGTTACTGCCTGAGCGGATAAGGCTGCGCATCCCGATGTGGCTGTTGCTGATAACGGTGCCGCTTTCTATAATGCAATCAGCTTCTATGTGGGTGTTGCCGTGGAGATGTACCCCGGTTTGGATGTAGGTGTCGGCTTCAATACGTACCCCCGCATCAATATAGGTGGAGGTTGGGTCTTCCATGCTTACCCCGGCCAGCATGTGCTCGCGGTTGATGCGCGAGCGCATTTGTGTACAGGCACACGCGAGCTGGACCCGATCGTTGACTCCCATGCTTTCAGCGACATCATCAAGTACCGCAGAGCTGACGTTTAGACCTGCTGTGGCCGCAAGGGAGATGATATCAGTAATATAGTATTCCTGCTGCGCGTTGTTATTGTCCAGTTGCGCGAGCAGGTTGGCAACGTCAGGTGCTTGCAGGGCAAAAATACCGGTGTTTATTTCCGTTATCTGCTTTTGCTCTGGGGAGGCATCTTTTTCTTCTACAATGGAACGGATTAAGCCGTTATCGCGCACGATACGTCCGTATCCGTGTGGATTTTCCACTGCAGCAGTGAGGACGGTAACACAGGCATCGGTTGCGCGATGGGTTTCAATCAGCTTTTCGAGGGTTTCCCGCCGCAATAAGGGCACGTCCGCACATAGCAGCAGCACCGTTCCTGTGAAGTTGCGTAATTTCTCCCACGCAACCTGAACAGCGTGTCCGGTGCCAAGTTGCTCATGTTGATGGACAAAATCTACCCCATAGGTGGAAAATGCATCCCTGACCAGGTCTGCCTCGTGTCCGACAACCATGATAGTCTCGGTGCACCCTAGATCCTGAGTCAACTTAAGAGGATATGCCGCCATAGGATAACCGGCAATGGGATGGAGTACCTTCGGATATTTGGAGCGCATGCGGGTTCCTTTGCCTGCGGCAAGCACAATCGCTCCGAGGTTATCGCTCTTCATTCGTAATCCCCTGTAGTATATGTTAAAATGCCTCTTCTATCTGAATTTAATGACCCAGTCAAGTTCAACGCCGGTGGGACACTTATTTATGAAAAATGAACGCCTGATAATTTCACGACAGCTCGACGAAGTTGAGAAAATGCTCAAGGAGTTGCGGGTACTATATGAGCAGTACTTTATCGGGGTGGAAAAAGTTGCGCCGATCAAAGCCAGGGACGATCTAGAGCGCCAATTGCGTTTGTTGGGTCGCCGGAAAATTATTCAGACAGAGTTGCGTTACCGTTTACAGAATCTGTCCAGTAGCTTCCACTCCTATAAAGGGATGTGGGAGCGAACCCAGCGTCAGATGGATGAGGGTCGCTATCCGCGTCATATAAAAAAGGGCGCTTCCACAGCGTCACAGAATGGAGTGCGCTCCAGTTCTGGGTTCGCTACCGCTCCGTCCCAATTGTATCGAGATTATCTACATATGTGTATGGAATGTAAGGTCCCAGCCTCTATCGATGGAATTAACACCATGGAGACATTTATACGCAACAAAGAGGAAATAATTCGGCAACGTTATGGAAACGTACAGTGTAGCTTCAACGTGGTCAACGAAAATGGGCGTCCTAAAATTAAAGCAAAGATAACGCGGTGAAAAATACGCCAGGCAATAAGGCGAAGATAGTTTTACTCGCGTGCCACAACGGAAGTCTTCTGCAGTCTACCCCTCTTGGGGTTGCCTCATTGTGCGCGGCACTGCCCCCTTCTTGCACGTATGAAATCCTGAATCTCCCCCCCGATTTTGAGTGTGTACACATAGCTGAAACGGTAGCGGCGCTACAGCCAAAGCTCATAGGGTTTAGCCTATATGTGTGGAATCGGGTTAAGTTACAGCATCTTGCGCAGACGCTTCGACCTCTTCTGCCGGAGACGGTCTTCGTTGCTGGAGGCCCTGAGGTCTCCTGTGACACACATCTGTTGGAACATTCTTCCACCTCAAAACCGCTGTTTGATGTAGTAATTCAGGGGCATGGGGAGGAGATGTTTCGGCAGTTGGCTGCAGAGGTTCTTGCAGGCTCTTTTGTCCCTTCACCCCAGCTCCAAGTCAGAAATGCAGGCAAAACGCTGATCTCTGAATCCCCCTGGCTTAAAAACATCATTTCGCCCCAGCGTGGGGTGTTGCTTGAGACCGCGCGCGGCTGTCCGTTTCGGTGCGCGTACTGTTTTGATGCGCGTGGCAGCCGCACTGTAAGACAGATTCCGCCGGCGCGCGTGCGTAAAGAACTGGAATTATTTGCGGCGCGCGGGGTGGAACAGGTGTGGGTGCTCGATTCAAGCTTCAATGTGCCAAGTTCTCGCGGTAAAGAATTACTCTATATGTTTTTGCAGCATGCACCGGGGTTGCACTACCACTTGGAAGCAAAAGGGGAATATATTGACGCGGAAACAGCACAATTGCTGGCGCAACTTTCTTGTTCGGTACAGGTTGGCCTCCAGTCGGTGGATACGCAGGTGCTGAAAAATGTGAACCGCACCATGGATATAGCGCGCTTCGAAGCGGGGTTGTTTGAACTATATCAACATGGAGTTACCTACGGGATTGACTTGATCTATGGTCTGCCTGGCGATACTTATACTGGTCTGTGTGCGAGCTTGGAGCATACTCTGGGATTTTATCCCAATCAGGTTGAACTGTTTCCTCTGGCTTTGTTGCCAGGCACGGCACTGGAACAACAGCGCACCACCTTTGGCATAACCGCACTGCCCGAACCTCCTTACACGGTTACGGTCACCGCCAGCATGGGAGAAGAAGAGTTTGCCCGCGCAGAGATTCTAGCCTCGGCGTTAGACCTGTTTTATAACACGGGGCGTGCTGTAGCCTACTTTGAACTCCTCTGCAGTGCTTGCAATCAAAGTGGGGTTGAGTTCTTGCACCAGCTTGCCACGTGGCTGGAACAGGAGGGGCATATCAGCAATGCAGCACCTAGGCCGAACTGGGAAGCGACGCAAGCGCACGAGTTACAACTTCAGTTTGTTCACACATATTTTTCACACTTGGAGTTGGAAAATCTTCTCCCTGCAGCAGTGGATATCATACGCTACCACTACCTGTACGCAGAAACCCTCCTTGCGCCACCCCTAGCTCCAGTAACTGAGCAGACCAACCAGGATGGAACGGGG
>JAVERS010000130.1:0-2642 GCA_034007015.1 Desulfuromonadaceae bacterium | reverse complement strand
TCGTAAATAACAGATTTAGTGTAATATATTGAAATTATTTACTTCAGAGTATTTTTTGTATCATTGGGTTTCTACGCTTGCACACAACGGTTGCGTGTATGACTTGTGGCGGTTTTAGAAGCACTTTCTTAGTGGTGTGACAATTGCAAGAAAAGGACATTATTACTTGGATTTTGTTTCAATCCACACACCCCATGCGGGGTGTGACTCACGCACCTATCATGCCTTTTCTCCATGTCACATGTTTCAATCCACACACCCCATGCGGGGTGTGACACCACCATCCATGGTTCCAATTGGGGCGGTAAGTTTCAATCCACACACCCCATGCGGGGTGTGACAACAGGGGTGATGGTGTTACCCACCACCCCCATGTTTCAATCCACACACCCCATGCGGGGTGTGACTGATAAGATTAACCGTCTCAACAATCTCGTCTAAGTTTCAATCCACACACCCCATGCGGGGTGTGACCAGTGCAGACGTTATGCTCAACACGCTCGAATGTGTTTCAATCCACACACCCCATGCGGGGTGTGACGCATTACTCCGTGCCCCTCTGCTTTTTCGAAGAAGTTTCAATCCACACACCCCATGCGGGGTGTGACTTCGTCATCGGGGACAAGGAGTAGGCACATTACCTGTTTCAATCCACACACCCCATGTGGGGTGTGACCTCCATCGGTGCGCAAATGGCGATGTTCCACATTGTTTCAATCCACACACCCCATGCGGGGTGTGACCCTGTATAAGGCTAACATTAGAATATTAGACGTATGTTTCAATCCACACACCCCATGCGGGGTGTGACAACCATACCGCAGTGCCGTTATGGGGCATTTAAGTTTCAATCCACACACCCCATGCGGGGTGTGACTCGTGAAGAACGTGGCGTTGAAGTATGACGATCTGTTTCAATCCACACACCCCATGCGGGGTGTGACCTATTTGTCATTGATATTAAAAGGGTAACAGGATGTTTCAATCCACACACCCCATGCGGGGTGTGACGCTTGCCTGTTCTGAATATCCTGCACCCGTGAATTGTTTCAATCCACACACCCCATGCGGGGTGTGACATCGATTCAAGCAGGGATGGCAACGTTGAATACGTGTTTCAATCCACACACCCCATGCGGGGTGTGACAACATATTGCTATGCCAATCTACGAGTACAACGGTTTCAATCCACACACCCCATGCGGGGTGTGACAACTCCGCAACGGCACACTTCTGTATGATCTTTTGTTTCAATCCACACACCCCATGCGGGGTGTGACTGCCTGCAGAGTAGTGATGTTGCACGATTGATGTTTCAATCCACACACCCCATGCGGGGTGTGACCCTACTTGGATGCACCGATAATGAGATGTTACTTGTTTCAATCCACACACCCCATGCGGGGTGTGACTCCTACCTTTTGGAATGTGTCGGGCCTGTTGTGTGTTTCAATCCACACACCCCATGCGGGGTGTGACAGTTATAGCCGAAAAGTTCAAACGTGATCTAAAAGTTTCAATCCACACACCCCATGCGGGGTGTGACAAATTCGTGCGCTCAAAGCCTCTGCCAAATCCTGTTTCAATCCACACACCCCATGCGGGGTGTGACAGGGCTAAAAAATTATGTGATATGGCGTTCTACGTTTCAATCCACACACCCCATGCGGGGTGTGACTTGGGACGCATTATTATAATGGTACGGCATGGACTGTTTCAATCCACACACCCCATGCGGGGTGTGACTGGCGGTTGGTTTGATTTCTACGGGTCAAAAAACGTTTCAATCCACACACCCCATGCGGGGTGTGACTGTCCGACGGCCTGTAATACGCTCGCTCCGTATTGTTTCAATCCACACACCCCATGCGGGGTGTGACTGATAAGATTAACCGTCTCAACAATCTCGTCTAAGTTTCAATCCACACACCCCATGCGGGGTGTGACTTTCAGTGCTTCCATTGTCTAATCGTCACCTAATTGTTTCAATCCACACACCCCATGCGGGGTGTGACTCCTGTCAGTGCGATCCTCTGCCTTGCCTTGATGGTTTCAATCCACACACCCCATGCGGGGTGTGACTACGCAAGGATTGGCTTTCGCTGTAACAAGTTAAGTTTCAATCCACACACCCCATGCGGGGTGTGACTTTTGCTATGAATATGTTCTGCACCTAAATGCAACGTTTCAATCCACACACCCCATGCGGGGTGTGACCGAAAGTGGTTCTCAACAGTACGCTCCGAGATGTTTCAATCCACACACCCCATGCGGGGTGTGACGAAGCCGAAAAATTACCATTCCATCCAGTAAGTGTTTCAATCCACACACCCCATGCGGGGTGTGACCTCGGTTGAACTGTTGTATGCCCCTTCCTTTCGGTTTCAATCCACACACCCCATGCGGGGTGTGACTCCAATATCCATTATAATAAACCAGTACAACAATAGTTTCAATCCACACACCCCATGCGGGGTGTGACCAAGCCTATCAGCCGTTGTTATACTGACCGGCAAGTTTCAATCCACACACCCCATGCGGGGTGTGACTGTATATTACTTAAATAGCTGAATTCATTTAGATTATGAGCTATTCTCCGCGAATGTATTAATTTTTTCCAATATGTCAAAGAACTATTATTC
>JAVERS010000129.1:0-2659 GCA_034007015.1 Desulfuromonadaceae bacterium | reverse complement strand
TTCTTCAGGTAGAGAAAAATAAATAAATATAGTAAAACATAATTTAATGAAGCAAGACTATTAACTAACATCACTAGATATATCGCAAAGAAAATACATATATCTATTAATATTTCACCAATTAACTTCTTTTGGATTAGGCTTTGGCTCTTAGCGTTAATCTCGTTAATTTTTTTCGTTTTTTCATCGGTTGCTTTACTTGTTTGCAATAAGAGAGTGTCAAACTGTTTATATTTAAAGTTATCCCTTAAAGATAAACTTTGAAATATCTTCATAGTAACGGCTAAAATGATAGCTAATAGAGTCAATTTATAATCATTAATTGTAAATAGAACTAAAATGAGTAAAACGGTGAGAGTAGCAGAGAAAAGACTGACAAAGGGACTCACTAACGCTGTTTTAAGTGTATGTATCTTATTAAATGAATCTAGAAAACGCTGATTAGATATATTCATTAGAATAGGCGTCATAGTACTATCATAATTTTGACTAAGTTGAAAAAGAAAGTGGCGACTGAGTATATAAAAAATAAAGCTGCAGGCCGCTAGGATGATGCTTAAGTGTAAAACCTCAACTTGATTAAAAATTATAAACGTTAAAAACAGACAGAGTAGCGATAGTAAATGAAAAACTATAAAACCTGCTAGTGAGGCCTTCTTAATTGGAACAGCATTTAACTCTGTCTCTTTGAGTTTATATCCACGCGACTTAGGACTAATGATTGCTAAATAATAGCCTGTTAACTCCTCTAAAAGTTGTTTGATTTTTACTTTGTATGTTCCATAAGCTGGATCATTGACTATAAAGTACTTCTTTTTTCGCTTTATTAAGAGAAAATGCGTTTTGTTGTCGATATTTGTTTGCACAATAAGCGGACCTTTGAGATGATAAAAGTTATCTTTAACTGCAACTTTTCGCCCTTCTAACTCCAAATCATATTTTGCGCATAGTTGTTTTATTTTTAAAAAGTCATCAGGAATGTAATCTAATTTAAGTCTTAAAAACTTTATATTTTTATGAAAAAGGGCTAAAACCATCTTACTAACAGCTATCCCACAAGAATTTTGTCGACTTTGCTTAAGCATATATTTATCCATTTATTTTACCTCTATTAATAAATAGAAAAGAAAAAGAGATAAGTGTTAATCCTTATCTCTTTAGTTTAAATTTTTCAATTTAGCGTTTACGATTTTTACGGCGAGCTTGTTCGGCTTTTAATTTCCGTTTGAGCCCTGGTTTTATATAGTATTCACGTTTTTTTGTTTCTGTTAAAACACCAGCTTTGTTGACTTGACGTTTAAAACGTCTTAGAGCGTCATCTAATGTTTCGTTATCGCGAACTGCGGTTTTTGGCATTGTATCAACTCCATTCTTAAGCTAGTTGCTAACCAAGTGTAATTATAGAGAATAGGCGCCAAAAATGCAATAAATTTAACGTAATTTTTAAAATAATCGTGTTTTTTTAATAATCGCTATCGATTTTTTCGTTTTGGACGAGTTTAACGCCACTTGAAGTACCGATTCTTGTCGCACCGGCCTTTATCATGACTTGCATTGTTTCTAAATCACGAACACCGCCACTAGCCTTAACACCAAGTTCTGGTCCAACTGTTTTTCTCATTAATAAGATGTCTTCAACAGTCGCGCCACCAGTTGAAAAGCCAGTACTCGTTTTAACAAAGTCTGCTCCAGCTTTTTTAGCAATTAGACAGGCCCGAACTTTTTCTTCATCATTCAATAAACTTGTCTCAATAATAACTTTTAAAGTTAAAGGTCCACAAACATCTTTAATTTGGCGAATTTCATCGAAAATATAAAGATCGTTTTGGTCTTTTAGTTTAGAGACATTAATAACCATGTCAATTTCATGTGCTCCATCAAAAATCGCTTCTTGTGTTTCTGCAACTTTTGCGGCAGTTGACGTCGCTCCCAAAGGAAAGCCGATAACCGTGCAAACAAGTACATCAGTATCTGCTAAATAAAAACTTGCTTCTTTGACAAAACCAGGATTAATGCAAACACTCATAAAGTTATGAGCAGCTGCCTCTTCACATAGTTTTTTGACTTGTGCACTTGTAGCATCAGCCTTAAGTAAAGTATGATCGATAAATTTGTTGTATTTCATAATAAAACCTCTCTATTTATTGTACTATAACAGCGACGATTATCACAAAGTAAATAAAAGCACTTAAAAGACTAGTAATAATATAAGCCTTGCGAGTAAATGTGAATTCTTTTGGCGTCTTATAAAGAAAATAAAAACCAAACGGAAAAAAAGCAAAGGATAAAAGCACTTTTAACAAAGAAGGATAGTCATTGAGGTCCCTTTGCGAGGGAATAAAATCGCGTTTGCTCATATGTTAATTATAAAAAAAAAGTCGAGTATTACTCAACTTTTGTTTCTTCAGTTTCGGCTTTGACTGTTTTTTTAACAGTTTTCTTAACTGGAGCTTCTTCGCTAGTTTTTTTAGCCGCTGGCTTTTTTGCTGCTGCTTTTTTAACTGGGGCGTCCTCGCTAACTTTTTTAACAGTTTTTTTGACTGCTTTCTTTTCTACTTTAACTTCTTCTACTTTTTCGACCTTTTCTTCTTTTTTCACTTTTTTCGCTTTGGCTTTGACGGCTTTCTTCGTTTCTGCTACTTCTTTTTCATCAGCAATA
>JAVERS010000128.1:0-2669 GCA_034007015.1 Desulfuromonadaceae bacterium | reverse complement strand
CCATACTTGAAAAGTCACAGACCAACTTCCACTACAACAAGGATTAAGACTTTCTATTCAATAATGATTGTGCCTTTTGTAAGGTCAGTCACAGACCAACTTCCACTACAACAAGGATTAAGACATCAAAACGATAACAGAATGATTGAAACGATTAACAGTCACAGACCAACTTCCACTACAACAAGGATTAAGACGAATACCCTTGAGCATTCCTACGAAGTTTTAATGTAGGTCACAGACCAACTTCCACTACAACAAGGATTAAGACACAAACAACATTTATTAAACTTCTACTCTGTATTTAGTCACAGACCAACTTCCACTACAACAAGGATTAAGACGTATAAGATTCAAAAACTGTACTTTCTTTCAGATTAAGTCACAGACCAACTTCCACTACAACAAGGATTAAGACACATTACGCCGATGATGCGAATGAGAGAGCAAAAGAGTCACAGACCAACTTCCACTACAACAAGGATTAAGACCATACGGTGGGTCAACAATAGCCAAATCAAATTGTTTGGTCACAGACCAACTTCCACTACAACAAGGATTAAGACTGTTGTGTAGTATCCATATACTTTCTGCTGAGTCTTGTCACAGACCAACTTCCACTACAACAAGGATTAAGACATTATTTTTAATTTATTTTCACTTGTAATGTATTGGTCACAGACCAACTTCCACTACAACAAGGATTAAGACAGTTGAACGGCTAATTTGTGAACCTGAGTGTTTGATGTCACAGACCAACTTCCACTACAACAAGGATTAAGACATTAACGCTGATTTTTCTCCACGTAGGGAGTGAAAAGTCACAGACCAACTTCCACTACAACAAGGATTAAGACACACCATACCAAATTTGCCAAGGTCTTCAGCGTCATGTCACAGACCAACTTCCACTACAACAAGGATTAAGACTATGCTATATTACTTTATATAGTAAGTAACTGTGGTGTCACAGACCAACTTCCACTACAACAAGGATTAAGACAGGTATAGATGGTAGCAACCTCATCAATCTTCCCCGTCACAGACCAACTTCCACTACAACAAGGATTAAGACTTACAACCAAATATTAATTCAGTTGTACCTCTTAGAGTCACAGACCAACTTCCACTACAACAAGGATTAAGACTGAACTTCTTTAGCATAAAGCCTTGTTCATCATAGTCACAGACCAACTTCCACTACAACAAGGATTAAGACATCTTGAATATGTCCATTTAGAATGGACAATATTGTCACAGACCAACTTCCACTACAACAAGGATTAAGACATAATATGAATAGTCTGTATTGTATACTAAAGAGTCACAGACCAACTTCCACTACAACAAGGATTAAGACACCAATTCCAGCTTTTATAGCATATTTACCATTGTGTCACAGACCAACTTCCACTACAACAAGGATTAAGACTTCATACCGTTTTTTCTGTTCAAATCCTTGCCAAATGTCACAGACCAACTTCCACTACAACAAGGATTAAGACAGATAAAGTGTTGGTAACTTTCATAGTTTTGGTATTGTCACAGACCAACTTCCACTACAACAAGGATTAAGACTCTTGCTTGGTGGTTGGTTTAACAATATTTGCAACTGTCACAGACCAACTTCCACTACAACAAGGATTAAGACAGGGCGGAGTTATCCCAACCGCCTCGAGTATTATGTCACAGACCAACTTCCACTACAACAAGGATTAAGACAATTTATCGTAGTTCATACCGTTTTTTCTGTTCAGTCACAGACCAACTTCCACTACAACAAGGATTAAGACACATCGCTCGTTTGGCTTGGTCTATCGTTATTTGGTCACAGACCAACTTCCACTACAACAAGGATTAAGACAGCCATTGTAATTTGGTATTAGTAGGTTGGACAATAAGTCACAGACCAACTTCCACTACAACAAGGATTAAGACGCCTTGCAGTAAAAACCGATCAAGATGCACCGCTTCCGTCACAGACCAACTTCCACTACAACAAGGATTAAGACCTCGGCCCGGTCGCAGAAAATGGGGGCTTTTACCGTCACAGACCAACTTCCACTACAACAAGGATTAAGACTTTGGTTCGGCAATATCTCATCGTGGAATAGTTTGTCACAGACCAACTTCCACTACAACAAGGATTAAGACAAGGGCTTGGGGTGTGTTTAGTCTTCATAGCTCAGTCACAGACCAACTTCCACTACAACAAGGATTAAGACTTGCTTTAAAACGCCTAAACAATGAGTTAACTAGGTCACAGACCAACTTCCACTACAACAAGGATTAAGACTTGGCACGTCAAAGCCGTAGAAGTGAAAGAATGCCTTGTCACAGACCAACTTCCACTACAACAAGGATTAAGACAGTTACCGTTTACCCTATCAAACCACTCTAAACAAGTCACAGACCAACTTCCACTACAACAAGGATTAAGACTGCCATCCCAGTAGGTGTAGGCAACACAACTGCTATGTCACAGACCAACTTCCACTACAACAAGGATTAAGACGACGCTCCGAATGAACGTCCGTGCCATACTTGAAAAGTCACAGACCAACTTCCACTACAACAAGGATTAAGACTTTCTATTCAATAATGATTGTGCCTTTTGTAAGGTCAGTCACAGACCAACTTCCACTACAACAAGGATTAAGACATAAAAA
>JAVERS010000127.1:0-2682 GCA_034007015.1 Desulfuromonadaceae bacterium | reverse complement strand
CACCCCCTTACTCCACCTCTTGATTTACAGCTGGACACGGGCAGCCTAACCGCTGTGATTGGCAGCAATGGTTCGGGCAAAAGTAGCTTGCTTAAGGTTATTGCGGGTCTGAATCAACCCTTGCATGGGCTAGTCGATGTGAGCGTACCACTGCTGGGCGGCGTCACCTACCTACCACAGCAGCAGGCATTGGATCGGCAGTTTCCTATATGCCTGGCTGAACTGGTCAGCGCCGGTTTTTGGCGCAGTCGTATGAGCCGTAACGAGCGTCAGGCACGCCTACAGCAAGCCTTTCTCGACTGGGGTCTGCTTGGGTTGGAGAAGCAAAGCCTGCAGGCCTTGTCTGGCGGTGAGTTGCAACGGGCATTACTGGCACGCCTGAGTCTAACCGATGCCCAGGTACTGCTGCTCGACGAACCAGAAGGTGCGCTGGATGAACATGGGCAACAGCTGCTCTGGCAGCATATCGAGCGCTGGCAGAACCAAGGCAGAACCCTGGTATTGGTCAGTCATAACCTCGTCAGTCTGAGTCAGAAACTCGACCGCGCACTGTTAGTGTCGCGCAGTGGCTGTATCGCCGCACCGATCCGCCAGTTCATTGGGGCTCGTCACGCGTTGGAGTTGATGACTTGAGTATTGAGGTGCTTTGGATGCCCTTTGTCGAGTTCGCCTTTATGCGCCGAGCCTTGTTTGGCAGCATGGCGCTGGCCTGCAGTGCCGGGCCGTTGGGCGTTTTCCTGATTCTGCGGCGAATGAGCCTGATCGGCGACGCCATCGCCCATGGAATCCTACCGGGCACAGCACTGGCATTCTGGTGTTTTGGCCTGAGCTTGCCAGCCCTGACCCTTGGTGGTCTCGCTGCGGGCTTGAGTATGGCAGGGTTGGCGGCCTGGGTGAGCCGTCGTACCGGCTTGCGCGAAGACGCCAGTCTCGCGGCGCTCTATCCGATTTCTCTAGCCGGCGGTGTGCTCCTGCTCGGCCTAGCGGGGCGCAAACTGGATCTGTTGCACCTGTTGTTCGGTTCAGCGTTGGCCGTGGACAAAACTACATTGAATGGAATGCTAGGGACGACGTTGTTAAGCCTAATGCTGCTCACCTTGATCTATCGTCCCTTGACTCTGGACAGTCTGGATCCGCTATTCCTGCGCAGCATCAGCCGCTTTGGGCCTCTGGCCCACGGGGTGTTCTTGACTCTGGTGGTACTCAATTTGGTCATTGGCTTTCAGGCGATCGGTGCACTGATGGTCGTTGGCTTGATGATGTTGCCAGCCGCTGCTGCACGCTTCTGGAGTCGTCAACTACCGATTCTATTGCTGCTCGCCGCGCTCTTTGGAGCGGCCTGCGTGTGGCTGGGTCTGCTCCTATCCTACTACGCCAACTTGCCCAGCGGGCCGTGCATCATACTGCTGGCGGGTTTTATCTATGTGATTTCGGTCGTGACGGGGCCAGTTCATGGCCTGCTGCGCGCCGCCCCCTTACCCACAACTGCTTGAGGTGTTAACCATGCGTAACCTGCTTGTCGCTTTAGCTCTATTGCTACCATTCTCACTGAGTGCCACAGAGAAAATTCAGGTAGTCACCAGTTTCAGCATCCTCGCCGACCTGACCAATGAGGTTGGCGGTGAGCATATCGAGATCACCAACTTTGTGGGCGCTGACGCCGATGCCCATGTATACGAACCCAGTCCCGACAACGTCAAAGCGCTGCTCAACGCCGACCTGATTATCGCCAGTGGCCTAGGTTTCGAGCCCTGGCTGGAGCGCCTGCTGGTAAGCACTGAGCCGACCGGTAAACACATCAATGCCAGTGCTGGGGTGCTGCCGTTGATGCTGGAAGACGAAGGCGAGCAGGTACCTGACCCACATGCATGGCAGAGCCTGAGCAACGCCAAAGTCTATGTGCGCAACATTGCCAAGGCTCTGAGCGAAGTCGATCCAGTCCATGCCCAAGAATATGCAAGCCGCCGCGACGCCTACCTGATACGCCTGCACGCTTTACTCAAGGAAGCCAATGCCAGCTTTGCCACGCTGCCGGCTAGCCAGCGCAAAGTGGTGACCAGTCATGATGCCTTCGGCTATCTGGGCCAGTCCTGGCATCTAAAATTCATTGCGCCGCAGGGCCTCTCCACCCATGACGAGCCCTCAGCCGCCGAAGTGGCTGCACTGATCCGCCAGCTGCGCAGTGAAGGGGTGCGCGCAGTGTTTGTGGAAAATATCCGAGACCCACGGCTGATCCAGCAAATCGCCGCAGAAGCCGGCGCTACAGTGGGTGGCACCCTGTATTCCGATGCGCTGGCCAGCCAGGCTCCGGCCAACACCTATCTTGGCATGTTCAAGCACAACCTCGACACACTGATGGCTGCGCTCAAGCCATGAGCTTGTGGCTGCAACTGGAACAGGCAGAGGTCGGCGAAAGCCAGCCTCTGGCTGCAGTGCTGGATAACATTCCCTGGAATGGCGATGGTTTAATTGTCGCCATCGCCCAGCAGCACGATAGCGGCGAAGTGCTAATGCTTGCTTGGATGAGCCGCCAAGCTCTGGAGGAAACATTGACCAGCGGTCAGGTCTGCTACTGGTCGCGCTCACGCCAGCAATTATGGCGCAAAGGCGAAACCAGTGGTCATCGTCAGCGCCTTATCGAAGCCCGCTTGGACTGCGACGGTGATGCTATTCTGCTGCGCG
>JAVERS010000039.1:0-18513 GCA_034007015.1 Desulfuromonadaceae bacterium | reverse complement strand
GCGCAGAAGCCTAGGAATGTCCACACCAAGATGCCGCTGTGATCGGCGCGTCCCGCAGTGGAAGCTGCTAGTGCTGGAAAGGTTGCGCTCAAGGTGATCAGGGTGGCGAGTGCGATTTTAGTCAATGCTTTCATGATCTTTCTCCTTATGGTGTCTATGTATGTGTGATTGCGCTGTGTTGTGTAAGGCTGAAGTTTAGTGCTCAGCGACTTCCTTGCTTGCGAGCCCTTTGCCGATCCCGATGAGCAACATTGTGGCAGGGATCAGTTGGCTAGCTACGATCAGGCCACAGAGTCCTAAGAAAGCCCAGGTAAGAATCCCTGAGTGAGAAGCCTGTGCAGAAGCTGCGAATGCGGGAGAAGCTGCGAGCAGGGTAGCGACGGTAGTGGGGATAATTTTTTTCATAGTGTCCTCCTATTTGATGGTGCCAAATCCGTAAGTGGATGGGTTGTGTTCCGTTCTTGCCTTTCTGATGTTGCTACTTGCATGCCAAGGCTTGAAATTAAATGGCAGAAAAAGATGATATTTAGCGTAAGTTGTCGAAATCATAGACTAAAAATATAATAATATTTGTTTTTATACTGGGGCAGATAGCAGGGCACCCACTTCCACCGCGCGCAGATTCAGTTAAACGTATAAGATAAATATACACTGCTGCAGTTAAAGTAGCGGCATGTGCACACCAGAGATAGTGTGTAAGCTATTGTTATTAAAGGTAATTGCAAGGAGTTACGCTGTGTGTGCTCCATGTATATAGCGCATATATGTTTAATATTGAGGTGTATGTTTAAGTTATATTGCTTAGATATCTCGTCTGTATGGGTGGCTTGAGCCAGGATTGGTGAGTTGCGGTGAAGAAAAACCGCAATAAATGGTGGCAAAACCAACTGCCTCATCAAACTAATAGAGAGATAGGTTGAAGCGACAATATTCAAATCACGGCGCAATGGATGCTCTAAGCCTTAAAAAAATATATTGTAAAAGTTTTGCCCTGATTTTTGTTCCGTTGCTAGCAGTGCTTGGAGTTATCGTAGCTACGCTCCTGCTGATTGATGTGCGAAGTCAAAAGGCTATACTGAGTAGTAACGAAGAAAATCAGGTTCAGCTTATCACCCAAGTGATGCAAGACGACCTGCAGAGCATGAATTCAGATCTGTTTTATCTGGCAAATTTGCCTCCACTTAAAAGCTATCTTGATAGCTCAGGGATGGAGATTGTCAGAATTAACTTTGACCCGATGCGCGGCAAGCCCCGCCGTTAAGGGCGGGAAAGGATAGCACTGACCAACCGTGATTGTGTTTCCCCTTGGTGAATTCGGTAAATTGCTTGCGATGGCACTGAGCACATTTTGTTTCATCGGGCAGGATTGCTTTCTGGTAGTCATTTGCTTTTTTGTGGGCATTGCCGTGGCACACATCACAGGTTATCCCTACCTGTGAATGTCTGCTGGCTTCCCAGTCCATAACCTGCCCTGGCGAGTTCTTGCTGTGACAGTCGATACAACTATTATTGGCCAGTGCTAACCCCACATTAAGGATAAGCCCCACGCAGGCGATCCCCACGAGCAGTAATGTCCTTTTCATCTCTTTGCCTCCTTTGTGTTGCAGAACTTGATGAAAAACATCCACATTGAGTGAACCAATACCGCCTCTCTACCTAAAAAATGGCGCTAGCTTGCACACAGAGTAATGCCCGCATGGCAGCAAATATGCTCCTGTTGGCAGGTGTGTGCAATAGCGTCCATGTGTGTCTGTTAACTATGCAGTCAGATCAGTTTTGTTCAAGAGAAGGGACGTTTTTGCTATAGAGAGCATTGTGCCTTGGCTTGTTAGCTTGGCTGGGTGTTAGCTATAATGCCGCGCATGCAAAGATGGGCTGATTGGGGCAGGCGGAGAAAGGTGGCGGGGTGGTTTCCCCCTGCGGGCGCATGATCATGCTACCTTGGTTCAAAGGGATACCATCACGTTTGAGTTTCAAGACCCTGTTTTATCTTAGCAATGTAGTTGCGGGTTTCTGTGGGCATCTGACTGAGCCCCTTGCGGTCTACATTGCCCTGTCCCCAATTGTAGGCAGCAAGGGCGTGGTCGAGGTTGCCAGCGTATTTTTCCAGGAGCCCCTTTAAATACCGACACCCGCCCCTGAGATTATCGAGGGGATCAAAGGTGTCTTTAACTCCAACTTCAGTGGCGGTGGCGGGCATCAACTGCATCAGCCCTTCCGCTCCTGCTGGGGAAACCGCATCCGGACGATAGGAACTCTCGGCAAAGACTACGGAGTGAACCAGTTTTGCAGGCAGATCCATCTTCTGTGCTACACTGTCGATCAGCTGGTAGATATCGGAAGTTGATGCTGCTACAGGGTTCTGCGGTTGCTCTACTGCAACGTGGCGAGAGGGGGAAGATTCCTGCGGCGTAGTGGGCGTCATACTCTGGTACGCTCGAGAAGCTTGTTGTGCACGCGCGGTGGTTATTGAGGTTGGCAAGCCTGGAGCCATGGTGGAATAGGGGCGCAACATGTCAAAACGGGCAAAAAAAGCCTCAGCCTCTTCACCACTCCAGCCGGAGACTTCCTGAAACTGGCCTGTAATAGCCGCTCCCACCATGCGGACAACTAGACGGGCCTGTTCGGCAGAGAGGGGGGTGGCCTCGGCCATATTCTTTTGAATCCCCGCAAGGGTGTGGGAAAAGTTGCTACCGCGCTGCAGATCATTGCGAGGCAGTGAGCTTTGTGCTGCCGTTTGTGCTGCCGCTTCAAACTGTATCATCCCCATGGGGTTATCCTTTCCAGCTTGCGGGTGGAGCTTGCTTTTCTCTTATACCTCTTAGACCGCGTACTTGAGTGTTGCTCACTCTTGGGTACGTTTCGGCGTTTTAGGGAAATAACTTAAATTGTGCGTGAGCTTTCCCACTTGAGTTCTTTGGATTGACGCCACAGTGCGGCACATGGTAGTCAAGCTTGTTCGGGAGTTCTGCGCTGCGCAGGAAAAAACTCCGCCTGTCTTTGTTTAAAAAATGTGAATATACACATATGGAAACCATTTAAGGAGTACATAGCTTTATGGGGCTGTTGTCCAATACTGTGAGTTTGACTGTGTTTGATGTAGTGGGAGAGATGCCGCAACAGGAGTTAATCCCCTGGATTGAGGCTCAGCTGAGGCAGTATGCGTTCAGTTCTATTGAACATAGCAGCGAGGAGATCTCCCTCGGGTGGGTGGAACTGGATGATTTCCAAGCGCGCGACTTCACCTCACCCGGAGCGTGGTGGCGCGAGAACTACGTCACCTTTTCGCTGCGGCGCGATCAGCGCCGTCTTCCGGCTGCGCTGGTAAAAGGGGAGCTGAAGCGCGAACAGGAGAAGTTTCTACAGCAAAACCCCACCTTTCAGCGTGTGCCGAAGGATAAAAACGATGAGTTCAAAGAGTTGGTACGTACTCGTCTGTTGGTAAAAGTTCTCCCGTCACCTACAGTGTTGGACCTGCTGTGGGATACCCAGAAAGATCAGGTCTTGTTTGCGAGTACGAGTAAGCGCGCCATTGACGATGTCGTAGATCTGTTTAGCAAAAGTTTTCCTGGTTTGCGTCTGGTAGTACGTCATCCGGCGGCGCGTGCACGTGCCGTGGTGGGGCAAGAGTATGCACCCCTACTGGAACAGGCTCTTACCACGGATGCGGACGCGCCGGTAACCCAGCAGATTGAGCAGAACGCATGGCTGGGGCACGAATTTCTCCTTTGGCTTATGTATCAAACTACCAACAGCGATTCGGCGTATCGGGTTGAATGCCCTGGCCCGGCAGCACAGGGGGAACCATTTAGAGCCTGGCTGGATGAGCGGATGGTGCTTGCAGGCAATAGCAATGAAGGGGTGCAGAAGGTTACCGTGTCTGGGCCGCAGGATAGCTTCGAAGAGGTGTGTGTCGCTCTGGGGCGCGGCAAGCAGATGTCAGAGGCCACCATCTATATG
The DNA here is from genome assembly GCA_034007015.1 of Desulfuromonadaceae bacterium. Classification (GTDB taxonomy): domain Bacteria; phylum Desulfobacterota; class Desulfuromonadia; order Desulfuromonadales; family Desulfuromonadaceae; genus JAIVHC01. The sequence continues at coordinate 14,553 of JAVERS010000039.1, read as the reverse complement.
GATAAATACGAATACCAATGGCGCTTAACCCTGAAAGGGGAGTTGTTTCAGCTCGGCTCGTTCAAATGTCCGGCAGTGAAGATTGACAAGAGTGCTGCGCTTGAAGATGAGCAACAGGCGGTGTTTTATGAGCGGATGCATGTGCTCGAAGAGGGGATGCAGTTGTTCGATACCCTGCTGTATACCTTCCTGCGCCAGCGCCTTGGCCCCACCTGGGATACCACCGCAGGATTAATCCAGGATTGGCTGGCGCAGCATCAACGTTGATGCGCTTGTCAGGGGCATGTTTTTAATATACTATCGTGCAACTTGTTCCCTCTTAGAATCACCTCTGGAGATAATAATTTATGTCTGAACAACAAGAATATATTCCGAAGTGGATCGCATGGGAGTCTACGCGACGCTGTAATTTAAGCTGCGTCCACTGTCGCTGTTCTTCCGACATGGAAGCGGCAGCAGGTGATTTCACCACCGAGGAAGCGTACAAGCTGATTGATGACATCTGCGAGGTGTCAAAACCGGTGCTGGTGCTCTCCGGTGGGGAGCCGCTGATGCGCCCAGATCTGTTTGAAATTGCCCAGTACGGTACAGACAAGGGGCTGCGCATGTGCATTGCCACCAATGGCACCTTGGTTACCGACGAGATCTGCCAGAAGATGAAAGCAGCCGATATCAAGATGGTTTCGCTATCTCTGGATGGCTCGACTGCAGAGATCCACGACAACTTCCGCCAGTGCGAGGGCGCGTTTGACGGGGTGATGCGCGCTGCGGAGGCGTTTCGGCGCAACGGGATCAAATTTCTGATCAACTCCTCCTTTACCAAACGCAACCAGCACGACATCGCGGGCACTTTCCACCTTGCGAAAGAGCTCGGTGCGACCGCGTGGTATATGTTCATGATTGTTCCTACCGGACGTGGGGAAGAGATTATGAGCGAGTTAGTAGATAAAGATGATTATGAGGAGATCCTGGCGTGGCATTATGAGCAGGAGAAAAACGAAGAGGAGATCTTGATGCGTCCTACCTGTGCGCCACACTACTATCGTATTGTGCCACAGATGGCGAAGGCAGAAGGGGTGGATTTCAAGCGCCGTAGCCTCACCTTTTCCACTGGGGGAGGTAAGGGGTGTATTGCAGCGCAGTCCATTTGTCTAATAGATTGTTTTGGGAACCTCAAACCGTGTTCCTACTTCCACTCCAGTGTCGGGAACGTGAAGCAGATACCGTTTAAGGAGCTGTGGTTCAACTCCGAGGTGTTCAATAACCTGCGTGACTTTTCTAAATATAAAGGCAAATGTGGTGAATGCGAGTTTATTAATGTGTGTGGGGGGTGTCGTGCACGTGCAGATGCGGTGCACGGCGACTATATGGCAGAAGAGCCATTCTGCAATTACATCCCGGTACGCACCCGTAAACGGCTAGAACAGGAAGCAGCACAACAAAAGTGATGTTTTGTCCCGTTGTAGGGTTCTGAAGGTGTTGAACCGTTATTTTCTATAAAAAGGATTCTATCTATGGCAACAGAGTACAATTTTATCAAAGCGTGTTGGGGTAAGCCGGTAGATCAGGTGCCGGTATGGCTTATGCGTCAGGCAGGACGTTATCTGTCCGAGTATCGTGAAGTACGCGCCAAGGGGGAGGGTACTTTTCTCGATCTATGTAAAGATCCTGCCCGCGCTACTGAGGTAACCATCCAGCCTATCGATATCTTGAATGTCGATGCCGCTATTTTGTTCTCCGATATTCTTACTTCGGTAGAACCCATGGGGATGGAGTTGGACTTTAATCCCGCGCCGATATTTGCAAATCCGGTGCGCACTCGTGCCGATGTGGAGGCGCTGAAGGTGCCGGAAGACATGGCAGAGGCTCTGCCTTTTATTCCCGAGATTATTGGGCGTTTGCGGAAGGCTTTCGAAGGGCGCGTACCTTTGATTGGTTTCGGTGGCGCACCCTTTACCTTGGCGTGCTACATGGTAGAAGGGAAGGGGAGCAAGGATTTTGCGAGCCTGAAGCAGATGATGTATGGAGACCCCGAGCTCTACCATGCGCTGATGGAGAAAATCACCACCCTTGACATTCGCTATCTGCAGATGCAAATCGAAGCTGGCGCGCAGGCGATCCAGATCTTTGACACCTGGGGCGGACTAGTAGCGCCACACGATTTTGAGCGCTATGTGCTACCATATGCGAAAAAACTTATCGCATCCCTGAAAGGGCGCGGGGTGCCGATTCTGTACTTCGTGAAAAACTCCGGCACCATGCTCGAGCTGGTCAAGGAGGCGGGCAGCGATGTGATCGGTCTCGACTGGCATGTGAATCTGGGCAAGGCGCGTGATCTGCTCGGTGACGATGTGGCGGTGCAGGGAAATCTGGATCCCACGGTGCTGTATGCGCCGCAACCCTTCATCGAAAAAGAGGTGCAGCGTATTTTGGATGAGAACGCTGGGCGCCCTGGGTTTATCTTTAACCTCGGGCATGGGATACTCCCCACTGTGCCGCCAGAAAACGCTATCTTTATGGTGGATGCAGTGCACCGCCTGAGCCGCAAGTAGTTGCCTTGAAGGCGCAGTAATATGTGATACCCAAGCGAAGTCGGAGCCATGTGGCGTAACCGGCTTCGCTTTTTTTGTTTTAAGTTGGGAAGTAGTGCGCATAAAACTCAACCTGGAGGTGGAACGTGGAAGATAAGAAAACCGCACTGGTTTTGCTCAACATGGGGGGGCCGGACTCCATCGAAGCGGTGGAGCCGTTTCTGTATAATTTGTTTGCGGACCGGGATCTGATTCAACTACCTCTGGGGGCAGTGTTGCAAAAACCCTTTGCACGTTTGATCTCCCATTTTCGTGCAAAATCGGTGCGGGAGAACTACCGCCGTATCGGAGGGAAAACCCCCTTACTGTACTGGACTGCGCTCCAGGCAGAAAAAAGTACCGCGCAACTGGGGGACAACTGGCACCCGTATGTGGCGATGCGCTACTGGAATCCACGCGCGGACGAAACCCTGTTACGTATGCGCCAGGATGGGATTGAGCAAGCGGTAGTGCTCTCTATGTATCCGCACTACACCAAGGCAACCACCGGCAGCAGTGTGAAGGATTTTAAGCAGGCGCAGGCACAGGTCTATCCAGAGCTGGAGTGCGCCTATATCGAAAGCTGGCACGACTGGCCCCTTTATCTGGATGCGCTAGCGCAGTGTGTAACACAGGGGCTGGAACTGGTGAAAGGAGCAGAGGTTGCTGCGCCGCTGACTTTGCTGTTTTCCGCCCATGCGCTGCCGCAAAAATTCATCCAACGTGGAGATCCGTACCAACAACACGTGGAGCAGACCGTTGCTGGAGTGATGGAACGGGTGGGCGACCTCCCGTGGGAAATAGGGTATCAGAGCCGGAGTGGGCCGGTAAAGTGGATGGCGCCGGATACGCTTGATCTGATTGCGCAGGCGGGGGAGGAGAAGCGCGCGTTACTGGTGGTGCCGGTGTCCTTTGTATCGGATCATATTGAAACCTTGGAAGAGGTGGATGTGGAGTTTCGCGACCACGCCCTAAAACACGGAGTGCCTTGGTTTGACCGAGTTCCGGCCCTCAATGCGCGCCCATCTTTTATCCAGGCGCTAGTACAGTTGGTGCAAAAACGTGGCGGGATGTGAAGGAAGCGGAGAATGTTTCAAGGGCACGGCTTGCCGTGCCCTTGTGCGATAATTACAGTCCCACCTCTTTGAGGCGCTCAATCGCTTCTTGCTGTTTTTCTTTCAGCTTTTTAGGAACCTCGATGCGGATGGTGACATACAGATCGCCAGCGGGGGATTTGCCGTGTGCTGGAACTCCGAATCCTTTGAGGCGGATCTTGCTCCCACTTGCGGTTCCCGCAGGGATTTTAATCCGTTTGGTTTCCTCCAGGGTGTGCACTGTAGCGGTACCCCCCAGACATGCACGGCTGAACGGTACGGTAATACTCTGATGCAGATCTGAGCCCTCACGGGTGAAACGTGGGTCCTTTTCCACCTGAAGTTCGAGCAACAGGTCGCCAGGTTTGCCTCCCTGAGGTGCAGGGCCACCCTTGCCAGCCACGCGCAATTTCTGCCCATGGTTCACCCCCGCAGGGATCCGCACCTGAATATGTTCATCGCGCCCATCATGGCGGAAGTGAACCGAACGCTCGCCACCTAGTATTGCCTGGCGAAACGGGATTGAGATCTTCATCACGTAGTTCTGCCCTTTGAGGCTCCGCGCTTGGCGAAACCCACCTGCCCGCCCGCCGGCGCTGCCAAAGAGCTGGCTGAAGATATCTTCTCCGCCGCCCCCCATACCGAATTCACGGAAGATATCGTTAAAATTGGTGCCACGGAAGATATCTTCCTGCGAGTACTGCTGGTGGAAGCTAGCGTCACCGAATTGATCGTAGTTGCGCCGCTTTTCTGGGTCACTTAACACTGCATACGCTTCTGAGATCTCTTTAAAGCGCTCCTCTGCCTTAGCGTCGCCGGGGTTTTTGTCTGGATGAAATTTGACCGCAAGCTTCCGGTACGCCTTTTTTATATCCTGCTCTGAGGCATCTTTAGCTACCCCAAGGCTTGCATAATAATCTTTTGCCATTCTTGGCTCCTATTTGACATCGAAATAGAAATTTATCTACCGTGCATGTTACTATAGTAACACTATTGGTCAGCGTCAAGGTTGGTGGAAAATCAGATAGTTGAAAAGTTAGGCGAATCTTCTACGTTTTGCGAACATGCCTGAGAATGGAAGTATGTTTTCTGGGCGATGTGGCGCATTTTAAGAGGGAATTTATGAAAAAAGTGGTTATTGCCGGAGCTGGACTCTCCGGACTGTGTACAGCGTTTGCATTGGAACAACTGGCTGTGGCGGAAAACCTTGAGTTGGAGGTAACCATAGTTGAAAAAGAACTGCGCTGTGGAGGTAAAATCTGGAGTATTCATGATCACGGGTATATGTGTGAGTGGGGTCCTAACGGTTTTCTGGATAATAAACCTGCTACTTTAGAGTTATGCGAAGAGTTGGGAATTACCCAGGAGTTGCAGCGTTCTAACGACAATGCGCGCAAGCGCTTTGTGTATGCGGATAAGCAGCTACATAGACTGCCGGAAAATGGCCTTATGTTTATCCGTTCTGAGCTGTTGAGCTGGTTCGGCAAGATGCGCCTGGTGGGTGAAATTGCAGTGCCAGCGAAAAAGTCTCCCGCCGATGAAACCTTGGCTGATTTCGGGCGCCGGCGCCTTGGGACGGAAGCGCTCAACAAGCTTATAGCTCCCATGGCCGGAGGGATTTTTGCGGGTGATCCAGAGACCATGAGTGTGCAGAGTTGCTTCCCGCGTATCGTAGAGCTCGAACGCACTTATGGTGGTCTGCTCCGCGCGATGCTCAAGATGGCACGTCAGAAACGCAAGGAAAAGAAAGCGGGCAAACAGGTTGCCAGTGCGGCTGGACCTGGGGGAGTACTTACCTCGTTTGACGCCGGCATTCAGGTGCTGGTGGATAGTTTGCACCAGCAGGTGAAAGGGAAAAGCATCACCGGCAGCGCAGTTAGCCGGATAGAGCGCGGCGCTGGTGGAGGCTACAAGGTTGAGCTCGATTGTGGCGAAAGCTTGGAAGCCGATGCGGTGGTGAGTGCAGTTCCAGCGTATGCTGCAGCGACGTTTCTGGCGGAGATGGTCCCCGCGGCAGCGGATCTGCTCGCTGAAATCCCGTATGCGTCTATGAATGTGGTGTGTTTCGGCTATGCCGAGAAAGACTTGAACTGTGACTTGAACGGCTTTGGCTATCTCATCCCGCGGCAGGAGCATTGCTCGGTGCTGGGGACTCTGTGGGATTCAAGTATCTTTACTTGTCGCGCGGCAGAGGGGAAAGTGTTGTTGCGCTCCATGATGGGCGGAGCCACAAACCCCGAAGCGGTGCACCTCAGCGATGAGCAGGTCCAGATCCTGGTGCAGGCGGATCTGAAGCGGATCATGGGGATAACCTGTGCGCCGGAGTTTGTGCGCATTTTTCGCCACCAGCGTGCTATTCCGCAATATGTGGTGGGGCATGCGCAACGTCTGAGCTCTATTGAAGCAGCACTGGTGCAGCACCCTGCTATCATCCTTACAGGTAATGCTTACAGAGGAATTGGGCTTAATGACTGCGTGAGCAACGCACGTAAGGCTGCGCAACAGGTGATCGATGTGTTGAAATAGTCTGTATTTAAGTCGCGCTAGCAGATGTGGTTGCACAAAACTCCCCGCACCTTGGATAGGGTGCGCGGGCACAGCGGACTGCCTTATTATTAGTGAAACCACGCCAGGAATGGGGTGGCGCAAGCTGCTCACCATCTTGGGGTGATCTTGTAGTACTCACTGGCGCAAAATATCCCGCCTATCACTCTGGCATACCGCTAACCAGCCGCACGACTCCACTCACTCGACAGCACCTCAGCCTGCTGCATTATCAGCTCAACCGCCTCTACAGCTTGATCCGGCGGATACTTGTACTTCTGCAAGGTTCGGCGCACCAGTATGCGTAATCGGGCGCGGACGCTTTCACGTACCTGCCAGTCCACTGTGGTGGATTTACGCAGCTGCTCGGTAATCTCAACAGCAATCTTTTTCAGAATCTCATCGCCCATTTCGCGCACGGCGCTTTCGTTGTTGGCCAGCGCGTCATAGAACGCCACCTCATCAGGATTCAAGCCTAGCTCTGCCTCACGGGCCAAGTCGTCCTGAAACTGCTTCGCCATGGCAATTAGCTCTTCAATAACCTGTGCCGCCTCTATGGCGCGGTTGTTGTACTTGCGCAGGGTTGCTTCCAAGCGTTCACTGTATTTCTTTTCCTGAACCACGTTATTGCTGGTTCTGGCTTTGATATTGTCCTGAAGTAACTTTTCTAATAACTCTACGGCCAAGTTGCGGTAGGGCATTTGCCGCACATCGTCCAGAAATTCATCGGACAACAAGCCAATGTCGGGCTTCTCTAAGCCGCAGGTATCAAAGATATCGACGACGCCATCAGCAATCACAGCGTTATCCAAAATCTGTTTGAGAATGGAGTTTTTGTTTTCTTGCGTCAGTTTTTTATCCACACTGGTGGAGTTGCTGATCACTGACTTAACCGCAGACAAGAAGGCGATTTCTTTGTGATATGCTCGCGCTTCATCCATGGTGCTACACAGGGAGTAGGCTTTATTCATCGCCAGCACCGTATCTAAAAAGCGCTTCTTCCCATCGTCCAAACTTAAAATATAGTTAGCCGCTGCTGGTAATAGCTTCAACGCATTAGTGACATAGCTGCTGTAATCAAAGCCAGCTTGTTGCGGGGTCTTAGCAAACATGCCGTGAATGATATCCAGCTTCTCCAACAGGACAGCGTAGGCCTCTTCGGTACTGTGGGTGGGCTTACCGCGCCCTTTGGAATCAGTGTAGGTTTTCAGAGCTTGTTTCAGCTCACTGGCTATACCAATATAGTCCACCACCAAACCGCCGGGCTTGTTTTTAAACACGCGGTTAACCCGTGCAATGGCTTGCATCAGGTTGTGGCCTTTCATGGGCTTATCAACGTACATGGTATGGCACACAGGCGCATCAAAGCCGGTTAGCCACATATCGCGCACAATCACCAATTTGAGCGGATCATTGGGGTCTTTAAAGCGCGCTTCAAGGCGCTTTTTGGTTTGTGCGTTATAGATATGCGGTTGCAATAATGCTTTATCCGCAGCAGAGCCGGTCATCACCACCTTGATTGCGCCTTTCTCTGGGTCAGGGGCGTGCCAATCGGGGCGTAGCGTCACAATTTCATTATACAGCTGGGCACAAATATCACGGCTCATCGCCACAATCATGGCCTTGCCTTCCATAAGCGCAGTGCGGGTTTCAAAGTGTTTTACCAAGTCTGCAGCCACTTGCTGCAAACGCGGCCCTGAACCCACCAGTTTTTCTAAACGGCTCCATTCGCCTTTGGTTTTTTCCCGCTGGCTAACGTCTTCTTCATCTTCCACCACTTCGTCAACCTGATCTGACAGCTCGTTAATCAGCTCGCGGTTGATATCCAGCTTAGCCAGACGCGACTCGTAATAAATCGGCACGGTTGCGCCATCATCCACCGCATCTTGAATGTCGTAGATGGAAACGTAATCACCAAACACCGCACGGGTGTCTTTATCTTCATTGGCAATGGGCGTACCGGTAAAGCCAATAAAGGAGGCATTGGGCAAAGCATCACGCATGTGTTTGGCATAACCAAACTTATAGGTACCGTCTGCGCTGAGGGTGGCTTTAAGACCGTACTGACTGCGGTGTGCTTCATCGGAAATGACGACGATATTGTGGCGGCCATTTAAAACAGGATGTGCTGTTTCAGCAGCCAACAATGCAAACTTCTGCACTGTGGTAAAAATAATCCCACCGGACTCACGCTCAGCCAGCATCTGCCGTAGCTCTTCACGGTCATCGGCTTGCGCGGGATCTTGCTTTAAAAGGTCCTTAGCGGCACTAAAGGTAGCAAACAGCTGGCCATCTAAATCATTGCGGTCGGTTACCACCACCAAGGTTGGGTTGTTCATTTCTGGCTGCTGCAGCAATTTGCCCGCATAACAGCACATGGAGATACTTTTACCTGAACCCTGCGTATGCCATACCACACCGGCTTTTTTGCTACCTGGGAGTAACTCATCACCATAGCTTGCGCGTTTTTCTGCCACCTTATTTTGCTCTAGCACTTGCGAGGCAATCACAGTTGCTTTTACCGCTTCACGCACCGCATGAAACTGATGATAACCGGCAATCTTTTTGACGAGTTTGTCGGAGTCGGTTTCGAAGATGACAAAGTAGCGGATGTAATCAAGGAACAGTTCACGGTCAAAGAAGCCGCGCACCATAGTTTCCAGCTGCCACTCCACAATGGGCTTGTCGTCTTCATGGCGAAGGGTGCGCCACGGCATAAAACGCTCTTGGTTGGCGGTGAGTGAGCCGACACGCGCCTCAAAACCGGTACTGATAACAATGGCTTCGTTATAGGCGAATAATTCAGGCACTTCGTCTTTGTAGGTTTGAATCTGATTAAACGCATCCCAGATGCTGACGTTTTCTGAGGTGGGGTTTTTAAGCTCCAACACTGCCAGCGGTAAGCCATTGATAAAACAGATCACATCGGGGCGGCGCAATTGCTTGCTGCCTTCAATGGTGAATTGATTGATGGCGCGGAAACGGTTGCTGCTCAGCCTATTGAAATCAATGAGAAAGGCATGGTCGTGAATAATCCTGTCATCACGTTTGTACTCAACGGGAACACCCTCTAGCAAGAGGCGATGAAAGCTTCGATTACTGACCACCACATCAAGGCTTTCTGGCTTGCTAACCACCGCCAGCGCTTGCTCAATGGCGGTATCAGGCAGGTGTGAGTTGATACGGCGTAGGGCGGCTTCCACGTCTGCCAGCAGTAGCACCTGTCGATAGTTTGTCCGCTCAGGGGTTGGGCCATCATGGGCTATATCAGGGCCGTAACCCACTTCCCAGCCGCCCTCAGCAAACCATTCAAGGCATTGTTGTTCCAGTTGGTCTTCAGTCATTACTCAATCCTTATTGCCCGCTGAGCTTCTTAATACACTTAATATGGCACGTTATCACAATATACTTCATGTTTTTATAAAGCTTAGACTTAGCCTAACAACCGCTGAATACGTGTATCAATGTCTTCAGCTTGCTTACGATAACGTTGCTGTTTCTCTCGGGTACGCTTAATGATTTCCCATAATTCAGCAGTCTTTTGCGTCTCGCCGTTTTGTTTTTGACTATTAGCCCGCTCGACCATCTCAGGAATCTTCTTTTCCATATGCTCAATTTCGGCGGTTAAATAGCTCAAACGTACAGAGTAAGCACCTAAAAGATTGGATGCTTCCTGCTGTGCTATTTGTTGGCGTAAAGCTTGCGCCTGTAAAGCTTGCGCATCAGTCGACGCTTTTAACTCCCTCCCTTGAAAAAGTATCGCAATAAGACCCAACACAATGGCTATCGAACTAAATAAACCGTCTAGCGTACCCATAGTTTCGCCCAAATGAGCAAAATTTTTTGGCAATTCCAGTTCCGTTAAAAACTCAGGCAACCATTCATGGGGTATAGCACCTGCAAATAATGCGATAGATACCAACCACACCAATAAAAAAGCTGCAAAAACCAAAGTAATGTAGATTCTCATGTCTATCCTTATTTATTCCATACGCTTTTCACCAAACGTCCAGTTTGGCTGTAAATACCCACCTGCTCAATAAAGCGGTGAAAGTCGGTATTTTCACTGACAATGCGATTCACCGATTGCCAGTCGATAGCGGTACGTTCTCGTGCGGGAATCAGTATTTGGCTATCAAACAGCGATTCGGTATTCAATATCAGCACACCAATGCCGTGTAAGCTGGCGAGCATTTGCAACTCGCTTTCCACGTCGTTGTTTAGGCCGGTAGCGACTAAGTAGCCAAAGCTTGCCCAGGTTGAATTGGACACAGCTTGGAAGAAATACTGGCGCACATTGCTTCTGGTGAGTTGCTTTTTAACTTCAAACGACCACAAGCGTATGGCGCTGTCGTTACCATGACGCACACAATCTTTAACAACAGGGTCCCAGTGTTGGTCGAGGGGCTCTAGCGCAACAACATCCGGGTGCAACCAGTGATTGCCACCACTGCCATGGCTGTTTCTTGAGGTTTTCTCGTCAATGCGCTGGCAGTAGAGCTTGAGCTCTTTATGTAAAAACTCAATCAATAGCGGGTAAAGCTCATGCTCACTGTGCGTTTGCGCTGGTGTGGGCAACTCCACCTCTTCTAATACGCTTTTTTCTGCCGCTGACTGCTCTGGATTGGCATCCCAGTAATACAGCCTTGGTCTTGGCTTATCTTGAGTAACCACATTGGCACAACGCTTTTTAGCAGCCTCTGTGCGCTCACCGCCTATTTCTGCGGCCAGTTGGGCTAAGAGCTTTTCTTCCGTGTCATAGCGCGGATTGTTTTTCTTTTCGAGCAGTTCGGCTGGATAACGCTTTAGAAACTCAGCAGCTAAATCACGAGCAGTAAACTTCTTGGCTGGGTTGTCGCGCAAGGTTTCGATAATCATTTGCACGCGGGTTTTGCTCATTGCACGTCCTTACTATTCATCATTTTGCCCAAGCCTCTGCAAAGACTCAGCTAAGCAATATGCTTGCCGTTCGTGGGTTGGGGTTGTGGGAAACGCCATGGATATTTTTTTATCTTTTATCAGCGCAGATAAATAATTAGTACGCAGGAAGTCTGAGTTACGTTGGACCAATTCAGCCAATACATGCAACGAAAGATAATGCCCCTCACATAAAGCTAACAAAGCTTCATCCATTATTTCCGGGCTAACCCTTTTCTTTTCTCGGGGTTCTTTAGCTAGTTGTTCAAGGTTATTTTTAAGCTCAGGCGAAAGAACTACCAAATCATCAATAACCGGTAAGCAAAGATGTTCGGTAATAAGGCGGCCAGACTCGTCTCTTTGGTTATTTAAACCTATGGAGCTGTTAGCACTATCTACGGAGCTAGCTGCCATACCTACGGAGCTACTCACACTATCTATGGAGCTGCTCCGTTGGTAAGGGCCAAAAACTTGTTCAGCTGTTGGCAGTTTCTGCCACGGTAAAAAATAAACTGTGCCTTTACCGCTACCTTCTGTCACCAGCATTTCAGCCTGACAAAGCTGTTGTAGCATGCGGGTAATCTCAACTGGATGCGCGGACAAGGCTGTTATCAAGCGCGCATGACTGACTGTTTCCTCTATGCTTGCCAAAGCCAGTATCAAGCGCATATCACTGTCTAACGCTTCAAACTTAGCGCCAAAGTGTGCATGCAAGGCATCCATCACATCGCTGGGAAATAAATCCACCATGCGCAACTCAAGAACAGTCTGATCGTACGGCTCTCTTAGCTCATATAGGTTAGGCGGGCTCCAGTGCTGTGACTTCCAGCCTTGAAGAATAATAGGAATGCCTGAGCCCGCTTGCTCACCCACTCCCACCAAACGAAACATCTTATGTAGCATGCGATTGCGGCAATCTGGCTCACCACCCTGTATTGCAATAGATACCGGCACACGCATTAAGCCTGGGTTACGAAAACGGAATTTATCCGCCTGCTTGATAACAAGGACAGAAGCACGCTCAGAGTAATCAGCATGGACTAAGACATTGGCCAAGGCTTCGCGTAGAGCATCATGGATTGGGGTTTCATCTTTGCGCTCACGCACGCCCAGCACAACGACCCCGCCATCGGTGTTGGCCATCGCGCTATACGTTGGCCAAAAATCCTGGGGCAGTTCACCTTTGCCATCACGCCCCCCGGCAAGCTTAAACTCGATCGAGGACGATTCACGTAGCAGGTTGAAGTCGTCGAGCGAGCTAACCTTAAACATCAATTGTTTCCTCGGCTTTGGTTATTTGGTCGGCAGCCGCAGATACCGACAGCTCGCCGGAAAGGAGCTTGGGAAGCAAGGTGTCGCGGAGCTCGCCTAGCTGACTGCTCTCTGCATTTAAGCAAATCATTTGTTGTATCTGCGGGTTTACAACTTCATAAAACCGCATCATTAAATTCTTACTGCCTGATATCAACGGGTACTGCAGTATTGCTTTACCGCTTATATTAGCTTGAGCGCTACCATGTGCCTGACTCTCAACAAAAACTTTAAACTCTGAGCCTCGAACAGCTGAAAAAATATAAGCATACAAATATTTTTCGTTAGGTATAAAACGCCCAACTCGCTGATTGAGAAAAACCCTATCTGCATAATTAGGTACGAGGCCAGTTTCACCTGGGTATCCAGTCATGCCGACTAAAATATCACCTGCTTTTAACTCAAACCGCTCTAGCCCAGCAACAGTTTCAGAGCTGACGTAACTTACTTTTGTTAAATCAACAAAACCTGGTTTTACAGAACCTATTTTCACGACAGGAAAACCAGAATCAGCCCAGTCTTTACCTTTAAAAGCGTAACCATTTTGAAACTCACAGAAATCGCTAAGAGTGCTAGCTTCCCACCCCTCCGGTATTTCCCCTAAATCACTCTCCTGCATCGCCGATGGAAACAGTTCTGCGGTGGCGCGGAGGGTGGCGTATTGCTCGGGGTGTTCGGCTTGCAGGCGGGCGAGCTGGGTTGCTGCGTCGGCGTCAGCTGCGTCGCTGGCAAATAAAGCATTGCCAGCAATGGCCTGCATGGCGGCAAGCAGTGCGTCGTCTTCGCTGCCGCCTGCTTCCAGTGCGGCCACCTTGGCTTTGACTGGCTCGAAATCGACAAACCAGCTTTTGAAGATAGCTTGGGCCATCTGTTCGAGGGTTTGATTGATTTGGTGGTTAAGTTTAATTTTATAATCAAAGCTACCTAATACTTTCGCTATAACTTTTTGTGTACTGAGAGCTGGAATTTTAACTTCAATATGGTTGAAAGTTTCTCTCGTAATAGTGTCAAAAACAGCACCATGTGTTTTCTGCTGTAGTTCTGCAACTTTCACCCTCATTAAGTAGTACAAGTAGTCGTTATCCAAAACCCCGCTCTTACCAGACAAGCCATAACAAGACTGATTAAAAGCCATTGGAACAGTTAGTTGGGCTAGACACCCCACTGTACCCCTAGCTGAAATAATTACTTGTCCTGCTTCTAATAACTTGGTGCTACTTTCTTGCAACCCCAGTTCAGTTATTTTTTCAGCAGTATTATCAACAAAACGCTCATCAGAGTTAAAATCCACTACAGATAACCAAGGGATATCACCACTCCAATACTCAGATACTTTCTTTTTAGGTGTCCCACCACCAATAATCTCAATAACATCACTAAGACGATAGCTCGTAGCTTCAGACATCATAACCCAGCCCCGCTAAGTTGTTTTTAATCTCGGCTTCTAGTCGGTCGGATTCGGCAAACTGTTCTTTTAAGGTGCTGGTAAGGCGGGTCATTTTATCGGCGAAGGGCTCGCCATCGTCTTCTTGCTCTTCAGCACCAACATAACGCCCCGGCGTCAGTACAAAGTCATGCTTAGTGATTTCTTCTAATTTGGCGGATTTACAAAAGCCTGCTACATCTTCATAGCCTTCACCCCGTTGCCATGCGTGGTAAACATCGGTGATTTTGGCAATATCTTCAGCGGTAAAGTCGCGTAGCACACGGTCGCGCATGTAACCGATATTTCTGGCATCGATAAACAGTAGTTCACCACGGCGGTCACGCTTGCGTTCGCTGCGTACCATGCCATTGGCTTTGTCTTTGGTTAAAAACCAGATACAGGCGGGAATTTGGGTGTTGGTGAACAGCTGCCCCGGCAAGGCCACCATACATTCCACCAAGTCCTCTTCGATGAGGCGCTTGCGGATTTCGCCTTCGTTGTTGGTGTTGGAGCTCATGGAGCCATTGGCCAGCAACAGGGCCATGCTGCCGGTAGGTGCCAAATGATGGAGCATGTGCTGAATCCAAGCGAAGTTGGCGTTGCCCTTCGGTGGTGTACCGTATTTCCAACGCACGTCATCCGCCAGTGACTCGCTCCACCAGTCTTTAATGTTAAAAGGTGGGTTGGCCAT
>JAVERS010000126.1:0-2750 GCA_034007015.1 Desulfuromonadaceae bacterium | reverse complement strand
GGTCCTTGGCAAGAATTTTTCCGAAACGGGGCCAAGGTCTGCGAAAAGGACTGCCTAACGTGCCGAAAAACAGAAGAAAAGGGAGGTGACAGTTGGAATTGACCTGATTTACGAAGGGATTACGACTCCTGTCAAGAGTTTTCAATAATTCTACTCCATTAAATGTTGGAATTGACCTGATTTACGAAGGGATTACGACTTGCGTCGGACAATTGACAATAGTGTCTTATCGCTCGACGTTGGAATTGACCTGATTTACGAAGGGATTACGACTTCAATAATTCTACTCCATTAAATTCACGGAGTGCGGGACGTTGGAATTGACCTGATTTACGAAGGGATTACGACTGCTTGTGGTTTTTGATTATCGGGAGCAATGGATTGTTGGAATTGACCTGATTTACGAAGGGATTACGACATTTTTTCCTTTCCGGTTATTTGATTGATTGCCCTAGCAAAGTTGGAATTGACCTGATTTACGAAGGGATTACGACCCCGTGTAGGAAAAGTTATCTTCCCGGCCAGCGTCGCGGAAGTTGGAATTGACCTGATTTACGAAGGGATTACGACCCTAGGGTCTTGAGTGAGTGTTTCAGGTCAGCGGTGTTCATGTTGGAATTGACCTGATTTACGAAGGGATTACGACCCTGCGCCAGTCCACCCATTGAATTGTCCGTCAATAATTTGTTGGAATTGACCTGATTTACGAAGGGATTACGACGGTTCCGCCGAGAAGGCACAACCAAAGAAGGCCACCGCGTTGGAATTGACCTGATTTACGAAGGGATTACGACATGGTGGTGGTGGCGTTTTTCGCAAAACTAAACTTTGACGTTGGAATTGACCTGATTTACGAAGGGATTACGACGTGGATAAACGGTGGTATGGATAAATTGATAGGTTGATCGCTGTTGGAATTGACCTGATTTACGAAGGGATTACGACTTTTGATTATTGGCGACGGTGGTGGTGGCGTTTTTCGCGTTGGAATTGACCTGATTTACGAAGGGATTACGACACAAATTTGTCATTGTTGTGTTTGATGATTTCCAAATTTTGTTGGAATTGACCTGATTTACGAAGGGATTACGACCTTTAATCCGCTCTTCAATGGATTTCGCCATTTCGAAGCGTTGGAATTGACCTGATTTACGAAGGGATTACGACAAAAATTCCAATGCTTTGTTCTCTGAGAGGACACCTTCAAGTTGGAATTGACCTGATTTACGAAGGGATTACGACACTCACAGCACAGCGCGATGATATCCAGTTCGACCTCGCTGTTGGAATTGACCTGATTTACGAAGGGATTACGACTCTTCCCATTCTGCAACCATTGATTGTATGGTTGCAGAATCGTTGGAATTGACCTGATTTACGAAGGGATTACGACGTCTGAATAAGCTTGATGATACTATCAAGCCTATCGGCTAGGGTTGGAATTGACCTGATTTACGAAGGGATTACGACGTCGGCCTTTTGTTTGTCCAATTTCTTCTGCATTGTTTCCAGGTTGGAATTGACCTGATTTACGAAGGGATTACGACCTTAAACTTTTTGAGTGCTGGAGTGTGAACACTCCACAAGCAAAGTTGGAATTGACCTGATTTACGAAGGGATTACGACTCATTTTCCCCGACACCGTAAACCTTGTGCCATCTGCCACAGGTTGGAATTGACCTGATTTACGAAGGGATTACGACAAAAAACCCAACAACAATAAAATTTCAAAGTATCGTTGGAATTGACCTGATTTACGAAGGGATTACGACAATTCTAGTGCTTTGTTCTCCGACAATATGCCTTCAAGTTGGAATTGACCTGATTTACGAAGGGATTACGACTGCGGGTTGCACGGGTTAGGGAGCTGGTAAATGGTTGGAATTGACCTGATTTACGAAGGGATTACGACGGCCCGGGCGGCTTCCTCGATGTCGTCGTACAAGGTGCCGTGTTGGAATTGACCTGATTTACGAAGGGATTACGACCATACGGTGGCCGGGGCGTTTCAGCGTGACGCGCCAGTGGGTTGGAATTGACCTGATTTACGAAGGGATTACGACTAGGCGTATGTTTCTGTGTATTCCATGATTTTTCCCTTGTTGGAATTGACCTGATTTACGAAGGGATTACGACCCAGCATAGCCGCGTCGTTATTTTTGATCATCATTTCGAGAGTTGGAATTGACCTGATTTACGAAGGGATTACGACCTGGGCGGTGGCGACAGTGACGACGGGTTTTTTCACAAGTTGGAATTGACCTGATTTACGAAGGGATTACGACGCCAAGTACCGCAACAGCGACAGCGGCCA
The DNA here is from genome assembly GCA_034007015.1 of Desulfuromonadaceae bacterium. Lineage (GTDB taxonomy): Bacteria > Desulfobacterota > Desulfuromonadia > Desulfuromonadales > Desulfuromonadaceae > JAIVHC01. Next base: position 436 of record JAVERS010000126.1, on the reverse strand, counting down.
GTCCAAGTCTGTGTTGGAATTGACCTGATTTACGAAGGGATTACGACCAAAACCCTTCAAGGTTAGCTTTTCGGGTTCCGGGTTGACGGTGTTGGAATTGACCTGATTTACGAAGGGATTACGACGAGAAGCAAAAATTCCATCGTCGTCCCCTTCCAAGTTGGAATTGACCTGATTTACGAAGGGATTACGACAAGGGGAACGGGATTGGGAATTCGTAGCCGTCAATTTCGGCCGGGTTGGAATTGACCTGATTTACGAAGGGATTACGACTCAATCAATCTGTTTGTCTATATAATACACGGTATATCAGTGGTGTCCCAACGTTAAATCAAAAATTGTTCATAACTAACTGATATAAATAAACTATCGAGAAAAAATGGCTGTTATCGACTTGAAACAAAATCTGCTTCAGCATCATCCTGCGTGTGGTTGC
>JAVERS010000125.1:0-2765 GCA_034007015.1 Desulfuromonadaceae bacterium | reverse complement strand
ACACCCCATGCGGGGTGTGACAAGGTATTTGCAAATTAATCAGCGATATACATCTGTTTCAATCCACACACCCCATGCGGGGTGTGACGTTGTTATGTAACGCTTTAATGGATAAAATACGTGTTTCAATCCACACACCCCATGCGGGGTGTGACATGGGAGGTTTGAGTAAAGAGGTAGTTTTTCAGGTTTCAATCCACACACCCCATGCGGGGTGTGACTCCTTACTGCTAAAGTAGCCACCGCATTGTTTTGTTTCAATCCACACACCCCATGCGGGGTGTGACTTAGGTGGCGACCGCCTAGGTAGCGGTAATAAAATGTTTCAATCCACACACCCCATGCGGGGTGTGACAAAGCAATTGTCAACCTTGCGTGGAACAAAGATGAGTTTCAATCCACACACCCCATGCGGGGTGTGACCAAGACGACAAGAAATTAGAAATCCGCGACCTACTTGTTTCAATCCACACACCCCATGCGGGGTGTGACGCGATCCGCAGGCGCGATGAGGAGATCAGGGAGTTGTTTCAATCCACACACCCCATGCGGGGTGTGACGGATAAAAAGCGCTTTGTATTCCGTCATATTGCAGTTTCAATCCACACACCCCATGCGGGGTGTGACTCGGTGCTACCGCAGTTGCTGTTAACCCACGTTCAGTTTCAATCCACACACCCCATGCGGGGTGTGACCTCTCAGATATTCCATCATGGGATGAAATATACAGTTTCAATCCACACACCCCATGCGGGGTGTGACTGGTGACCCTGTCAAGGAATCCCGTCACTACATAGTTTCAATCCACACACCCCATGCGGGGTGTGACAGCAATAGCGGATGGCAGTATTACTCCATCTGAGTTTCAATCCACACACCCCATGCGGGGTGTGACCCGCGATGGCTCCGTGATGGTGGAGCCAGTTCGGGGTTTCAATCCACACACCCCATGCGGGGTGTGACCGTGGCAGGCGGTGAGCGAAACATTGACTTTTCGTTTCAATCCACACACCCCATGCGGGGTGTGACCTTATTTTATCGCAACGTGAGATTACAAAGATATGTTTCAATCCACACACCCCATGCGGGGTGTGACTCATTTTACTCAATATTATTTCTCTGACTTAACTGTTTCAATCCACACACCCCATGCGGGGTGTGACATACATACGGGTTCCGCCTGTTGACATCCGGAGGTTTCAATCCACACACCCCATGCGGGGTGTGACTGGTGCGATGGGGGTTTTCAACGGATCGAGTGAGGTTTCAATCCACACACCCCATGCGGGGTGTGACAGTCCGGTGATCCGGCCAGCAACATCGCATAGATGTTTCAATCCACACACCCCATGCGGGGTGTGACCTCTAATCACATGTGTAAAATCACCGAAGTTATGTTTCAATCCACACACCCCATGCGGGGTGTGACACAGGGGACTTGCGCAGCTTCGTGAAGAACTGAAGTTTCAATCCACACACCCCATGCGGGGTGTGACGCACAATCAATGTCGGAGCTGCTCCCTGCGAATTGTTTCAATCCACACACCCCATGCGGGGTGTGACGGGAATCCGATGTCGTTAATAATCACGCTATTAAGTTTCAATCCACACACCCCATGCGGGGTGTGACCTCTATGGCTACAACGTGGACAATACTTACAAAGTTTCAATCCACACACCCCATGCGGGGTGTGACAGAGACATTATCGATTGTTGAGGGCAATTCAATGTTTCAATCCACACACCCCATGCGGGGTGTGACACCTGGTACTCACTTTAGTAAGTCACATTCAAGGTTTCAATCCACACACCCCATGCGGGGTGTGACTTCTGCTTCCACGTCGTTTATACAGTACAATTTGTTTCAATCCACACACCCCATGCGGGGTGTGACTCATTTTCCAAAGTCTTCAAGTCCGCCTGAGTGTTGTTTCAATCCACACACCCCATGCGGGGTGTGACTATGGACTATCTGCGGATATATAATGGAATGATTGTTTCAATCCACACACCCCATGCGGGGTGTGACATGCAACCCTGTACACTTTAGTCTCCCCTTGTATGGTTTCAATCCACACACCCCATGCGGGGTGTGACAAGCTTTCCCCCACATGGATCTGTGCCATGATGTGTTTCAATCCACACACCCCATGCGGGGTGTGACTGGTTTACGTCCGCCATTACTTCAAATCATTAAGGTTTCAATCCACACACCCCATGCGGGGTGTGACAATTGGTCCAGATGCTTTTGGTTCCTGTATCTTATGTTTCAATCCACACACCCCATGCGGGGTGTGACAAATGGGTTCATGTATTGTTTCACTGACCCCTTAGGTTTCAATCCACACACCCCATGCGGGGTGTGACTACAGATTCAATGTAACTGTCGACCAGTTCTTTCAGTTTCAATCCACACACCCCATGCGGGGTGTGACATTGGTCCAGATGCTTTTGGTTCCTGTATCTTATGTTTCAATCCACACACCCCATGCGGGGTGTGACCAAACTTTTCAGTTTCAGTAGCTGCTTGTTTAAGGTTTCAATCCACACACCCCATGCGGGGTGTGACAGCCATGATTGTCAATAACAAGGTGAGCCATGGGTTTCAATCCACACACCCCATGCGGGGTGTGACATCCGCCCTCGACCGGTACAGATCCTCTGCCGTGTTTCAATCCACACACCCCATGCGGGGTGTGACAGACGGCAGCCACTATCCAGACAACTAAATAAAAGTTTCAATCCACACACCCCATGCGGGGTGT
>JAVERS010000124.1:0-2776 GCA_034007015.1 Desulfuromonadaceae bacterium | reverse complement strand
TCCTGACGTCGTGCCCCTCGTGGGCACGTGGATTGAAATTCTTGCTATTACTTCGGTCAAACTCGGTGCTGAGGTCGTGCCCCTCGTGGGCACGTGGATTGAAATACTCTTGAGAAAGTCGAGGTTAAAGAGGGTTCTGTCGTGCCCCTCGTGGGCACGTGGATTGAAATAAAGAGAGAGTGTGATGAGATATATCAAACAGGTCGTGCCCCTCGTGGGCACGTGGATTGAAATATAGTCAGAATGATCCTCGAATACCTCATCAAGTCGTGCCCCTCGTGGGCACGTGGATTGAAATACACTATCAGGTCCACACTATGGTCCGCCTACAAGTCGTGCCCCTCGTGGGCACGTGGATTGAAATTTCCTGGTAGATTTGTTCCGGCGTTTGCGGGAGTCGTGCCCCTCGTGGGCACGTGGATTGAAATTCTGCAGTTATATCCACTGCTGTCACTGCTGTTGTCGTGCCCCTCGTGGGCACGTGGATTGAAATATCCAAAATGCAACGTACGGCTGCCGGGTGAAGGTCGTGCCCCTCGTGGGCACGTGGATTGAAATTTTCCCAGATATGCTGCCGGTAGCAGCATAGCATGTCGTGCCCCTCGTGGGCACGTGGATTGAAATCATGCGAGTAGGGATTATATGTCTGTTCCAGAGGGTCGTGCCCCTCGTGGGCACGTGGATTGAAATTATTTTCAACGTTTCAACATCGATGACGAATGGTCGTGCCCCTCGTGGGCACGTGGATTGAAATCTTCCGGTTTGAGGACGCGATAAACTTCCCGGTCGTGCCCCTCGTGGGCACGTGGATTGAAATGATGTAGTCACGATATACGGTCATGCATTTTGTCGTGCCCCTCGTGGGCACGTGGATTGAAATCCTTCGTGATGTGAAACCGAGAACGGTAACCATGTCGTGCCCCTCGTGGGCACGTGGATTGAAATTTTTGGTGCCTGAATATTCAGATAAGGTTCCAAGTCGTGCCCCTCGTGGGCACGTGGATTGAAATAATCGCTCCAAGTGTTGCGATGGAAATAACCGGGTCGTGCCCCTCGTGGGCACGTGGATTGAAATCTGACGCAGGCCAAACGTCGGGCCGGGGTGCCAGTCGTGCCCCTCGTGGGCACGTGGATTGAAATTTTTCCTTTTCTGGCGGTGTTCCGGTTCTCAGGTCGTGCCCCTCGTGGGCACGTGGATTGAAATAAACACCCCCCGCCGAAAGAACAATGTTCAAAGTCGTGCCCCTCGTGGGCACGTGGATTGAAATTCTCTCTCACCGTTAAGTAAAATTGATTTTTCAGTCGTGCCCCTCGTGGGCACGTGGATTGAAATTCTGTTGCCAATGAGTTTGGTTTAACAGTTATGGTCGTGCCCCTCGTGGGCACGTGGATTGAAATGATGAAGCAGAGACCTTTGCATGATCCGATGGTAGTCGTGCCCCTCGTGGGCACGTGGATTGAAATCTATGACAGGCGCAGTTAAGCAAATATCATGGGTCGTGCCCCTCGTGGGCACGTGGATTGAAATACAGACTGCACTGTAATGGGAAAGTCAAACGTAGTCGTGCCCCTCGTGGGCACGTGGATTGAAATATCCCTTACCATTCTGCCTGCAAAACCAGCCGGGTCGTGCCCCTCGTGGGCACGTGGATTGAAATAGTTATAATATTATTTAAACCATCAAAATATTGTCGTGCCCCTCGTGGGCACGTGGATTGAAATACCATGACTTTGTTCCGAGTTCCCATCAAAGGAGGTCGTGCCCCTCGTGGGCACGTGGATTGAAATTTGAAAAAATATCCGGAACTCCTGTGGTTTGGGTCGTGCCCCTCGTGGGCACGTGGATTGAAATGCCGCTGCCGCGGCGTTCGTGCACTCGATCGAACGTCGTGCCCCTCGTGGGCACGTGGATTGAAATATGCGTAACCGGATCGCGGACACGTGGTTTATGTCGTGCCCCTCGTGGGCACGTGGATTGAAATTTAGAAAGCGATTTGTATATATATATTGATCCGGGTCGTGCCCCTCGTGGGCACGTGGATTGAAATTCGGGGTAGATATGCCAGAATTTAATACTACTGGTCGTGCCCCTCGTGGGCACGTGGATTGAAATATACCTAACGATTACTAACGGTTCCTGTCTGTTGTCGTGCCCCTCGTGGGCACGTGGATTGAAATTCTTCGGCTAAAATCATACTCATCTGTTCTGGGGGTCGTGCCCCTCGTGGGCACGTGGATTGAAATTTACCTGATAACTCAGTGCATGCCCATACTAAAGTCGTGCCCCTCGTGGGCACGTGGATTGAAATTCCTCCATCCGGGATACTCGCCGAGTTAACCGGTCGTGCCCCTCGTGGGCACGTGGATTGAAATTAACTCGACTTCTACGAGAAGTGCATCAAACGGACACGTCGTGCCCCTCGTGGGCACGTGGATTGAAATTAACTCTTTTTGGTTGTATTCTCCCGCTACAGTGGTCGTGCCCCTCGTGGGCACGTGGATTGAAATTTGAGAATGTGTGCGATAACGTCCACAGTCCAGGTCGTGCCCCTCGTGGGCACGTGGATTGAAATATCTGTTCCTGCATAATTATTTTTGTTCGTGTCAGTCGTGCCCCTCGTGGGCACGTGGATTGAAATTGTTGGTTCTGGGTCGGGAATCTTATTGTCGAGTCGTGCCCCTCGTGGGCACGTGGATTGAAATTGATGATAAGGATTGGTATAAGAACTTGAACGAGTCGTGCCCCTCGTGGGCACGTGGATTGAAATCAACAAAA
>JAVERS010000123.1:0-2793 GCA_034007015.1 Desulfuromonadaceae bacterium | reverse complement strand
GCAATGTGCCGAACCAAGAAGTTATTGATGCCGAACTGGATGCTTCATTATTGGTCAACCCAAGACCAACAGAAGGAGAATACACGAAATATTCATTTCCATCAAAGACACTTGAGTATATGGTCTCAGGTACGCCTGTATTAACAGCAGAACTTCCTGGAATCCCGCTAGAATATTATGATTATTTGTGGTTCTTTGAAGAGAATGGTAGCGGATTGGAAAGAGCCTTGAGATATATTCTGTCGAAGAAAAATACGGAATTAGAGAAATTTGGGGAAAAATCGCGCGATTTTGCTCTTAGATATAAAAACAATATATCTCAGGCAGCAAAAACTATAGAATTAATTAATCGCGTGGTGGAAAGGGGAAAAAATGATAATCAGAATACCCAAAAGAATCGATAAAACAGTTTTACTACTATTTATGATGTTTCTTTACCCGGCTATTAGTGGTTATTTAAATAAAATTGTTTCAGTAGTTATCCCGATAGATCAGTTTGTATTCGATATAATTATTTGGTCGATTATTGTTATTTGGTCGCTCGCATTCTTGATAGGGAAAATAAAGCCTAAACATTTGGCTATATTTGTTTCTTTTGCATTATTTGCTTTTTTGCAATGGTTTTTCGCCAACCATTATGTCTTTAGACTTGATACATTGGGAGTGCTGACCTTTTCGATTTTGCCAGCTTTTTTCATTGGTGTATCTGTAAAAATAGAAAAAAACACCTTTGAGCCGTTGTATATACTGTCGATATTTGTTTTGCTTGTTTCAATCGCTTATTCATTTTATTACAAAACAGATCGGAATCTATTATCTGACAATATGGATTATGCATATAAGGTTCTTCCTGCGATACTAATTATTACTTCGGGAATCTTTATTAAGGGGAAAAAATTAGTAAGTATTATATTTACTGCAGTATCATTAGTGTTTTTACTTGCTTTGGGCACTCGTGGTCCAATTTTGTGTTATATAGTGTTCGTGCTTTTTCTACTAATAAAAAATATTGGCTTCAAAAGTTTTACTATCGCTTCATTTATTTTGGGGATTGCACTAAGCCTTTTTATAAATTCAGCATTTTATACTGTACCCTTACTCAGAATTTCTAGCAAACTAGAAGATATGGGATTTAGTACACGAGTCGTTGAGATGTTACTTAAAGACGAGTTGTCAAATGCTAATGGTAGAGATGCAATTCAGGATAAGTTGATATATGAGATTCGTGAAGAACCATTTGAGTTTAGAGGAATATTTTCGGATCGTACCTCAACTGTCGGGTTGGTAGATAAAGTGTACTCCACTTCATACGAAAGCGGAACCTATGCACACAATATATTCATCGAATTTTTGCATAATTATGGCATTGTTTTCGGAACACTGCTCTTGATAATATTGTTGGTTTCAGTCATCAAACTTCTTGTTGGTTGCAAGAAAGAAATATTTTTTATCGCCGCATCATGCATCTGTATGGGATTTGTTTATCTTATCGTATCGGGGTCCTATTTGACGGAACCTTTCTTTTTCATGATGATTGGTTTATTTATGAATGAATCTGTGTATAAATATCCAGTAAGACTGGTGAAATGAGTGGTGAGATGATGTGAAAAGGCTTTTGAAAATAATTGTTTATAGATTAAAAAATAGAGGGAAAAATATAAAAATTGGGTCTCATAGTAATCTTCAGGGATTGAATACTACATTCGAAGGCAACAATCGCATAGGGAAAAACACGAATTTTGGTGGTTCTTTGGGAAGATGCAGTTATATCGGAAATAATTGTGATATTATTGCAAACATTGGCCGGTACTGTTCAATTGCATCTAATGTTCGTGTAATTATAGGAAAACATCCTACACGTAATTGGGTTTCAACTTCACCTGTATTTTTTTCGGCTCTAGCACAATGTGGGACAACATACACGAAAAAAAACAAATATGAAGAGGCTGCACAAAAAACAAGCATATGTTGCGATGTGTGGATTGGAGACGGTGTGTTGATGCTTGAAGGAGTAACGATCGGACATGGTGCAATTGTTGCTGCCGGATCTGTGGTTGTTCGTGATGTAGAGCCGTATTCTATTATCGGCGGGGTACCTGCCAGAGAAATACGCAAGAGATTTTCGAAAGATGAGATTAATAAGTTGTTGGAAATAAAATGGTGGGACTTGGATGAGAGATGGATAGAACAAAACTCAGATACTTTTTCCAATATTCAAACATTTTTGGATATATGCATTGAGTTCTCGACCAATAACGGAGGTAAATAATGAAGGTTTGTGATGTAGTTTGTAATTCGGTTTGGTATGATCCGAGAGTGCGCAAACAGATCATTGAATATATGCATAATGGATTTGAAGTATGCTCCGTCGGGCTGAAATGTGATAGATATGATGCAGAGAAAATCGCACAAGTTCCGTGCAAAATCAATGTTGTTTGTATTAATGAAAAGTACGATGGCAAGCAGAAAGGTATCTTCCGCAAGTTGTGGAGAGGACATCTTAGAAATAAAGGAATAAAAGATGCTGTATTAGCAGAAAAACCTGATGTGATTCACGCCAATGATCTTGACGCACTAATCGCAGTATATCCTGCTTATAAAAAACTGAAGTGTATATTGGTTTATGATTCGCATGAGATTTGCACAGATAATGCCGGGGTATCAAGAAGATACGGATTTACTTTACCGTTAGTAAAGATTTATGAAAAACATATGATAAATCATTTGCACCAAATGGTTTGTGTTTCTAATGCCGCTGCCGATTATTTCGTGCAACTTTACGGAGTAAAGAGG
>JAVERS010000122.1:0-2798 GCA_034007015.1 Desulfuromonadaceae bacterium | reverse complement strand
GAAGCTGCCCATTTCATCTGCAAAGCCCGAAACGTGACACTCCAGACAGTCGCTTTGCTGATGGCAGGAAGAACAGTTGATGCTTTTGCTCTTCGCTTCGCTGCGGTGGCTGAGCGCCCAGGTAACACCATGGGTTTTTAAGCTCGAAAAGGTTACTGCTTCAATCATGGCCGCGTCATGACATCCCATGCAAACATCTTTGGCGGGAACAATTGACTCACTCTGCTCCACATGACAACTGGAACAGTCGTTGCCGCCAAGGATCGCGACGTGCTCGTCGTGATCAAATGATGCTGCCCAGAGCGGGGATGTCACCAGCACGACCAGGATGGTCAAGTAAAACATAATTCTGTGCTTCATACGTGACTCCTCCCTAGAAACGGATATTCAGACGGACACGACCGCGGTAGTAGTCATCCCACAAATCGCTCTCGATCCGTTCAACTTTGGCCTGTAGATTAACTTTGCGGTTAAAGGTGATGGTGCCGTCGGCCCAGATGCGGGTGTTGGTGGTCTCGTCCTGATCGTCATCCAGGTAGCGCTCCATAACGTCGAGGTGCATCCCCAACCCGAAGCGGAATGTCTGATTGATGTTGGCTCCAAGATAGGCTTTTGCCCCCGCCAGATCCTGTCCATCTGGATCTTCGCGCCATGTTCCACTCAGGTAGCCGTAAAAGCGCCCGGTGCGGATTTTCTCGATCCCGGCCTCAAACACGCTGGCGTCAGAATCTTCTTCGTACATCTCCAGCGCGTAGTTAACAAACATGCGCCAGCCCGGAGCTAAGCGCCGCTCGTACTCGAAAAACAGCTCCTCATATTCATCCACGGCAAAGACCGAGTAGATAGAAGTGGATGAAAATACGGGGAGAGAGTACAGATATTCGGCGCGCAGAGACCAGTTTTCGCTCTGATGGATTTTGGCTCCACCGAGGAAGTAGCTAACGGTGTTGGCCAGATAGTTGAACTGGGTTTCGCTGTAGAGGTAGAGGGCGTCAGCGAAATCATAGTCGAGATCGAGGCCGAAAATTTCGTTGGCCAATTCGCTCTCGTCCCATTTTTGCAGGTAGGAAAGGCCGACGTTGAGTTCGTCAAAGAAGGTGCGACGGATTTCAACGCCTGCGATCAGGTCTTTAGCATTGTAGCCCTCGTAATAGGCTACATCGCCACCCCCAAACAGGGTGATGTCGAAGGCTTTGAGCCCTGAGTAGTTGAGGTGCAGACCATCCATGATGGAGGCACCGGCAGTGGTCGAGATAAACTGGCGCCCGAACTTCAGGTCCAGATCCTCGATTAAGTCATTCTTTTCGATGTAGGCGTAGTACAAGCGGCTGTCTACATCGTCTTCATCGGCCAAGTCGTCTGCGAGTCTTCCATACCCTCTGAAAGTCATGCCGTTGTTGTCAATATTGTGCGCATTGAACAGCATGTACTGATAAAAAGGTACGGCGGTTTCACCGTCGCCGGTGTCATACCACTCGATCTCCGTACTTGACCGCCCCGATACTGAAAGTCCAAATGCGCTGTCCGGCGGTGTGGTTATACCGATAAGGACAGCTACACAGACAAACAGTCGTAGCCAATCTTTCATTCTGCCTCCTTTTACGTGTGTGATGACATCCTTTGGTTAAAATAAAACGCAGTGATTGCTCTCCCCCCTTTCTCGATAATCTCCCTAATGAACGAACGGTCTTTCACTTAAGGACATTTTCTCATAACGCGCATCTCCCCATGTAGATAGTGCACTTTAGCACAGATTGCAAGTGTTTTTTCCTACTGCAACAGTCCGGATTGTAAGGTGTCGACCATACAAGGTAATTCTTCTCAATGAAGTGATGCTAACATGTTGGCTTAATGAATTTGGAATCCACTGCAATGTGCAGTACTTATAGAATTAAAGTCATATCAGATCTCTGTGGTTTAGCAATAGTTGGAATGAAACAAGTGTTTATAAAATAATATTTGCTGCGCCCGGTTTGGAGCTCGCCCCTACCTGGGAGAGTGTAACCTTGCGCTTAATTGCCAAGGTTTGGCATGAGAAGTTTGCTTCAGCGGATCAATGGTGTAGCATTCTTGTGGGATGCTTATGTTTTGCAGGCAACTTAACGGGCAGAGTAGGGGGCCTGAGGGGCTGGAACCCAAAGGCACCACAAGCTTACGTTTGTTTAGTTCGGGGTAGATTGATGTGGTTGAAATTGTTTTATACCTTGCGGGAAAAGGAGATAACGGATGAGATGTGCAGGAATATCGGGGCTATTGGGAATGCAGGGAATACAGAGAATAGCGGGGCTACTGAAACTGGCGGGACTGCTGGTATTGACTCTGGTTGTTGCCGGGTGTGGGCACCAACGTGCCAATGTGAACTCTGCTGCGGGTGAAGCGGTCGCTGTGCTTGTGGATCCGGGTTTTACTGCGAACATGGACGGCGCTGCAGAAGCGCAGTGCCGCCAGGTTGCAGACTTTATGCGTAAAGATCTGGTGTCGCGCCTGGAGCGGCAGGGGTATGAGGTAGAGGTGCTGCATCAGCGTAGCGAATTTACCCCCGCTACGGGGCAACATCTGCTCATGGTACAGATCGAGAGTTATGCCCCGGAGAGCAAAACCGCGCGCACATTGGTGGGCTTTGGCACCGAATCCACCAGTCTGGACACCACCTACACTATCGTGCACGGAGATGGAAAAACCCTGGTTTCGGCTACAGATAGCGTTGGCTCCGGGCGCGACTGGAAATTTTGCTGCCGCGCCCTGAATGAACGTCTGATAAAGGTGCTCGCATCCGAACTCGCGAAGCACTAGCGCAT
>JAVERS010000121.1:0-2804 GCA_034007015.1 Desulfuromonadaceae bacterium | reverse complement strand
GAGCATTTGACTACCTTGAACCGACACATACGATGTATTGAAACAACTAACCTATCAGATGTTTTAATTTGGCAATACAACTTGAACCGACACATACGATGTATTGAAACATAGGAATTATCACGCCAACAAGTGAAGCTTTAAGCTTGAACCGACACATACGATGTATTGAAACAGGAATTGTTACACACAAAGCAGTTTATAAACTACTCTTGAACCGACACATACGATGTATTGAAACGATACTACTTTGATTGCACAAGAAAAACAAAAACTAACTTGAACCGACACATACGATGTATTGAAACGTTGGAAGTGCTGTATTGTTAGCCACTTTTGATACACTTGAACCGACACATACGATGTATTGAAACTAGATATAAGATATCGTTCCTCAACAGTTGGTTCATCTTGAACCGACACATACGATGTATTGAAACTAATATGGCAAATATACATAGAGCTTTAGTAATAGCTTGAACCGACACATACGATGTATTGAAACGGAAGTGCTGGTACTGCACATAAGGCAGATATGCCCTTGAACCGACACATACGATGTATTGAAACATATAAATGATAGTAGATGTATGAGCCTTGAAGAGCCTTGAACCGACACATACGATGTATTGAAACAATGATATTGTTGATAGAAATAATGGCAAAAGGTTCCTTGAACCGACACATACGATGTATTGAAACGTAGTAAATTGGAGTGCTGATTTTCCCAATAGTAGGCTTGAACCGACACATACGATGTATTGAAACTAAAATGGTTACAAAGCTAAACAAAGAACAAAAAAGCTTGAACCGACACATACGATGTATTGAAACATAATATTTGGTAACTTTAAAGCCTTTGTAAACACTCTTGAACCGACACATACGATGTATTGAAACTTATTGCACTAACAATTGCACCAAATACTGCAAATCTTGAACCGACACATACGATGTATTGAAACAATCTTGATACAGGTGTAAAAATAGGTGGAACAGCTTGAACCGACACATACGATGTATTGAAACTTGTTTTTGTTGCAATACTTTTTTCAATTTCTAAAACTTGAACCGACACATACGATGTATTGAAACATATCAATTGGTGGAACTACACAAAATAGATTTATACTTGAACCGACACATACGATGTATTGAAACATTCTTGTGTTGTGTTTTCCATATAATCCCCTTTACTTGAACCGACACATACGATGTATTGAAACCTATTTGCAGGCACTAACCCACCATTTGCACCATACTTGAACCGACACATACGATGTATTGAAACCTACTAACTGACATTTGGTCTGCAAATGCTGATAACTTGAACCGACACATACGATGTATTGAAACGTGGTGAAAATGCAGGACAAAACACAAAAGATATTCTTGAACCGACACATACGATGTATTGAAACGATATAAACATCCCAAACCTGCTCATTAAACTCTATCTTGAACCGACACATACGATGTATTGAAACTAGATATTGTTTTTGCCTCCATTCCACCTTCTAGGCTTGAACCGACACATACGATGTATTGAAACTGCAATGAGAATAAGAACAAAAGTGGATGAGAACGCTTGAACCGACACATACGATGTATTGAAACGTACTAGCGATACAGCATAGAAGACCTTGTGGGATACTTGAACCGACACATACGATGTATTGAAACAACTTTACCAATGCAAACACCAAAAAAGAGATTTTCTTGAACCGACACATACGATGTATTGAAACCTTAATATAGAAGAGCTAGAAGCAACAGAGGATAACTTGAACCGACACATACGATGTATTGAAACAATGTAATGTCCGACTCTGGTTTGAACACAGACGGCTTGAACCGACACATACGATGTATTGAAACGCATAGTAGGTGTCTCTATCCTCCATTGGTATAAGACTTGAACCGACACATACGATGTATTGAAACGGAGATTATTAAGAAAAGTAAATAATTCTTTTTGGCTTGAACCGACACATACGATGTATTGAAACCCGCTTAAACTTCTTGTCTCGCTCCATAGTCCCCACTTGAACCGACACATACGATGTATTGAAACTCTTTAAATATAGGTTCTGGTGTTAATATCTTTTTACTTGAACCGACACATACGATGTATTGAAACACCAAAACAAAACCAGACCGCTTTCCACCTACAGTACTTGAACCGACACATACGATGTATTGAAACTTATGCTATAATGTATATATTTTATATAGGAAGACTCTTGAACCGACACATACGATGTATTGAAACTCATCAATATTTTTAACCATGTGCGGTTCTAGAATACTTGAACCGACACATACGATGTATTGAAACTATATGTAGCTTTGTTGCCTTTTGCATACTCTTTTCTTGAACCGACACATACGATGTATTGAAACAAGGACAAGGAACATAGAGCTATGCTATCTAAACATCTTGAACCGACACATACGATGTATTGAAACTGGTCAAGGAGGCTCTAGCTAACACCCCCTCTCAGACTTGAACCGACACATACGATGTATTGAAACGCCGTTTTTCTAAGCTCTTCTTTTGTTTTGTTAGGCTTGAACCGACACATACGATGTATTGAAACAAAAAGGGTCAAAAGTGTTATTGGAGGGTAGATTGGCTTGAACCGACACATACGATGTATTGAAACTTTTGGATATGTAGATAGCACATTAAAAGATCTTGCCTTGAACCGATACATGCGATGTATTGAAACTCGTAACTTTCCTTTATATACCTACCGTCCTTTAAAGCTTGAACCGACACATACGATGTATTGAAACGAGAA
>JAVERS010000120.1:0-2813 GCA_034007015.1 Desulfuromonadaceae bacterium | reverse complement strand
GTACTCCTTGTAGAGCGTCCCGGTGAACAACAACTCGTCCGTCTGCAGCGTCGGCCAGATGTTGTCCACGCGGTTGCGAAGGAACGCCTGATCCGCCTCGCTGTCCGCGTTGTCCTCGTTCACCAGGTCGTCCAGCGTCACCGTCTGCACATGCCGCCCCGCCATGCTCTGCTTGATCCGCCTCAACTCGAACGTCGGCGCACCTTTCTGCGCCGTCCGACCCCACACGCTCATGCTCGTGTCCGACCAGTCGTACCCGCTCGGCATCAGCCGCGGGAACAGCACCGCTATCTGCTCCCGGTTCTCGATGAGCTTGCGCCGCTCCCGCATCCGCTGCACCCCCAGCGCCGGCTCCCACGTCACCAGCACCTCGTCGTACCGCTCCGGGTCCCGCGCCGCCCGCCACAGCGGCCGCGCCGTCGCGAACAGCGTCGTCTTGAACCCCTCCCGGTACCACAGCACCAGCGTCGGCCGCTCAATCTCCCCCAACTCCTCCGCCGCCCGCCAGTGAAAGCTCCCCACACCCCCGAACAGGTCGTACCCCAGCACAAACACCGTGAAGAAGTGCAGCGAGCCCTCCGCAAGGCCCCGGCACACCGATCGCTCCTCCCGACTCAGCGCCCCAGGCTCAACCACCAGCCGCGTCAGCATCCCGTCCAGGTCCCACCCCGACAATCGCGGCCCGAGCATCTCCAAGTAGCCCCTCATCAACCCCGCCGTCCTCGGGCTCATCCCCCGAGCCTCCAGCGTCGCCTGACTCGTCGGCCCTCTTGCTTGCACGCTCCTCAGCCCTCTTCAGATACCGCAGCAGCTCGATCAACTGCTTCGCCACGCTCGTCGCCCGGTTGATGACCTTCAGCGCGTCCTCCGGCTTCATCCCCTCCGCCCGCTCCAGCACCCCCTCCGCATACTCCAGCGCCCGCACCAGCAGCGCCTCGCTCCGCCCCTCGAGATCGTCGTAGAGCTCCCGCCTCCCCTCCCGCTCCGCCGCCTCCGCCGCCTGCCACACCGGGCAGTCCTCCGGGCAGTCCGGCCACAACGGACATCGCTCCTCATACCCGCATGACATATGCTCTCACCTCTCGGCTTGAAGTACATCCGAAAGCCCTGCCAACTGACGCAGGTGCTCGACGGCCCAGTAGACCATCCCGCCCACGCCCCAATTCTCGTGCCGGTGATTCTCATGCCCCCGCAGGTACGCCAGCGTCTCTCCGAAGAGGCCCGCCGGAGAGTTCGGCGGCGAGTCCTTCGCCTGCCCGCCCTCGTGCAGAAACAGCAGCCACACAGGCCACGGCGCACAGTCAGCAACGCGGCAGTAGTCCTCGTAGTGGCGCAAGTCAATCCCCGTCACCCATCGCCGCGTCAGCCGGTGCCATGAGAAAGCCGTCTTGCGCTTCGCCTCAATCCACAACACTCGGTTCCCCCGGTAGACGAGCAGATCCGGCGCGATGAGCGCGTCCTCCGGCGTGTAGAGTTGCGGGCCCTTGCCGCTGTCGAATATCTTCTCGTAGACGGGCAGGATCGTGTAGCCGTGTGACTTCAGCCACCCGGCGATGGCACTCTCGCCCGCAAGCCCGTATTCGAGCGTCTCGGCGAAGGCCGTCATGGCCTCACCACCAGCCCGAAGCCCGCGAATATCCTGCGGAACCTGTCAGCGTTCGGGCCGATGTAGAGCACCGCCTGCCCCTGCAACGGCGACGCCGAGACTTTGTCCGGTGCCCAGAAGCGCACCCTACCGCGCGGGAAGCAGATCGCCGAGGCCACAGAGCCGAGCTTCTGAAACCACTGCGTTTCCGTCGCGTTGTTGACGAGGACGATTGCCTGCGTCACGTCGCCTGCGCTACTACTCTCCACGAGTTTGTCCGCGAACTGCCCAATGAGCGGCTGGGCATACGGTGGGTTCATCCACACGCGCCCACACCACTCCTGCTCAAGCCCGTCCTCCTCCGCCGTGAAGAACCTCGCCGCCCCCACCACCTCATTCGCAGCCGCTGTCGAGGCCGGATCGAGATCAATCCCCCCCATCACCTCGCGCGCCGCCGCGATGTACTCCTCCGGCGTGTACCACTCACTCTCCCCCCCGTTGTGCGACACATGCGCCCTTCTGCGCTTCTTCAACTCACGATACGCACCATCCACCCTGCCCGTCGCGTTCATCTGCTCTGCCAGGTCCCCGAACCTCTCGGGCGCCTCCTCGGCCGCCTCCACCACTGCGACGGCCTTCTCATACGTCCGCCCACTCCAACCCACCGCCTCTCCTACCCGATCGCGAGTGCGGCCCTCTTCACCTTCGGGAAACTTTCCCGAAGGTTGCAGATCCGTCCGCGCACCCATCCGCTCCCGCGCCTTCGGCCTCTCCAGCGCCTCAATCGCCCTCCCCAACTCCACCCTCTCCATCACCGTCATGTCCTCCCGGCATGTGTTCTCGTCACGCTCCGCCTTCAGTAGCCCAACTGCGTCCGTCACCCCAGCCGCTACCCGCACCTCTGTCTCCTCCCACCCCAACTCCCTCAGCGCCGCCAGACGACGCGCCCCCGCCACCAGCTTCATATCCGCCGTCACCACCGGCAAATGCAGAAGCCCCACCTCCGCAATACTCGCGGCCAAGGCCCCAATATCCCCCATACCCCGCCGGTAACGCCCCGATGTGTCGATGTCCGCTATCCGAACTCGCTTCGGTTCCATCTTCTCAGCCTCCTGACAAAAGCCTACCATACCGGCACCACCACGTCAACCCCCACCTCCGGCCTCCGTCAACCATCTCACACTTCGCAGGAATCGCCCCTCACAGCCCCCACAGCCTCACGCCGTCC
>JAVERS010000119.1:0-2828 GCA_034007015.1 Desulfuromonadaceae bacterium | reverse complement strand
CGGGTGTAGTGAGGCCGCAAGGCCGAACGAAACCCGGGGTTAGGCACACCCCCACAATCCGGCGCCCCAGCGGGGCGCCACAAAAAAGCCCCGTCAGGGGCGACACGTTTTAGCCCCGTCAGGGGCGACACGTTTTAGCCCCGTCAGGGGCGACACGTTACAGCCCCGGGCAAACGAGCCCTTTAGGGCGAGTGCAGCCCGGGGTGGGAACGAACCACGGGAAAACATGAAAACCGGGTGAATGCAGCCCGGGGTGGGAACGAACCACGGGAAAACATGAAAACCGGGTGAATGCAGCCCGGGGTGGGACGGCACCACAGGGAAATATCTATCCCGGAGGACGGAACCACAAGAAAACATGAAACCCCGGGAGACAATCCCACTGAAACGAACGAAACCCGGGGTTAGGCCCCCCCGAAAAATCCGGCGCCCCAGCGGGGCGCGACAAAAAAGCCCCGTCAGGGGCGACACGTTCTAGCCCCGGGTGTAGTGAGGCCGCAAGGCCGAACGAAACCCGGGGTTAGGCACACCCCTATAATCCGGCGCCCCAGCGGGGCGCCACAAAAAAGCCCCGTCAGGGGCGACACGTTCTAGCCCCGGGTGTAGTGAGGCCGCAAGGCCGAACGAAACCCGGGGTTAGGCACACCCCCACAATCCGGCGCCCCAGCGGGGCGCCACAAAAAAGCCCCGTCAGGGGCGACACAAAAAAGCCCCGTCAGGGGCGACACAAAAAAGCCCCGTCAGGGGCGACACGTTCTAGCCCCGGGCAAACGAGCCCTTTAGGGCGAGTGCAGCCCGGGGTGGGGGTGGGACCGAACCACGGGAAAACATGAAAACCGGGTGCATGCAGCCCGGGGTGGAACGGCACCACAGGGAAATATCTATCCCGGAGGACGAAACCACAAGAGAACACGAAACCCTCGGGAGACAATCCCACGGAAACGAACGAAACCCGGGGTTAGGCACACCCCCACAATCCGGCGCCCCAGCGGGGCGCCACAAAACCCAACCAAACAAAACGCACCGCATACCAATGACGCATCATTGTGTCGCCCCTACGGGGTTATGGTTAATGGTGGGTCCCTGCCCCAGGGTTGCGCTTGGCCTGGACATCTTCCAAGGCCGCGCTCAACCTGACGGCCACCCAGGGTCGCGCTCGGCTCCTGCGGAGCCTCGCTTACCCTGGGCTGTAACGTCTGGCCCCTGCCGGGGCCAGGGGACAAACACCCCGACGCAACGAAGAACCTCAGATGTTCAGCAAAAAGATCATATTTCTCACTTACAGCCTCTGCACCGGCGGCGCCGAAAGACGCTTGTTGAGCATAGCCAACGGCTTTGCCGAGCGCGGTGCGCAGGTCAAGATTGTCTTACTGGATGCCCCCCTGGTCTCTTTTCCAGTGCACAGCGACATAGAGCTGGTCTTCCTGGACAGCGAAAACCGCCAATGGGACTTGCGGAATAATACCGCCACACCCAAAATTATCCCCTGCCCAATTACCCCTAACTTGAATTTTCTCGAAAAAACCCGCCTGAAAATCACACAATTATTTTCTAAAAGCAGCTTCGCCTTAGAAGAAATGCGGCTTTTTCTAAGACAAAGATACACCCTGCGCATTGCCCATTTTCTCCAACAACACCCGGATGCCCTAGTGCTCTCCTTTATGTCTTTTTGCAATGTGTCCACCATGATGGCTTTGCAAAAACTTCCTAACCAAGGCTTTTTTGTTGAATGCACGTCGCCTTTTGCTGAATTCACCCCTGAACACCCTATGAACACGCTCAAGCGCCGTTATTACCCTAGAGCACAGGGGGCTTTTTTCCAGACCGAGGAAAACCGGGACTTCTACGACTATCTTGACATACAAAAGTGGGTTATAGCCAATCCACTGCAAGGACACTACCCTGACAGGCATGAAGGCCGCAGACGAAAAGTTATCGCCTCCTTTGCCAGACTAGATAAGACAAAAAACTTTCCGCTTATGCTGGAGTCTTTTGCCTTGCTGGCAGCAGATTTTCCAGACTATAGCCTGGAAATTTACGGCGAAGGCACATTAAAAAAGTCTTTGCAAGCGCAGGCCAAAGAACTAGGGCTGAACTCAAGAGTTGTTTTTCATCCCTTCGATACTGCTTTGCACCAAAAAATCAAGGATTGCGCCCTCTATGTATCCTCCTCGGACCGCGAGGGTATGTCCAACTCCATGCTGGAGGCCTTGGCCATTGGCCTGCCCTGCGTTTGCACCGATTGTGCCGGCGGCGGTGCCCGGGCCATAATCAAACCCTACGAAAACGGCCTACTGGTGCCCATGCGAGACAAGCAGGCCCTGGCCGCCGCCATGCGCGAAATCATTGAAAATCCCAATCTGGCCGAAACACTCTCGAAAAACGCCGTTAAAATCCGCCAAGACCTGGCTCTGGACAAAATCATCTCACTCTGGTGGCAGGCTCTCTGGCCAGAGAAGGACACCCAGACCTCGAAGCTGAGTTAGTGCATCTTGTTGTGCCTTGCTGTCTCTTCCTGTCCCCAAAATGCCCTGTTAGCGAATAAACCCAAACTATGAGCAATCTAGCCATACGCGTTGAACAAGTCTCCAAGCAATATCGTCTAGGCGCCATAGGCGGCAGCACCCTGCGTCAAGAGCTGCAAAGCCACTGGGCCAGGCTGCGCCGCCGTGAAGACCCCAACCTGAAGATAGGCCAGCAAAGCCAAGCCCGCAATGAGCTTTTCATGGCTCTGGAAGACATCTCCTTCGAGGTCGAAAAAGGCGACACCCTGGGCATCATAGGCCACAATGGCGCCGGCAAATCCACCCTGCTCAAATTGCTCTCCA
>JAVERS010000004.1:0-87633 GCA_034007015.1 Desulfuromonadaceae bacterium | reverse complement strand
GAGTTTCTTTCGCCCCTGTCGAACAAACGTTCAGATAAGTATGGGGGAAGTTTGCCAAATCGGATGCGCTTTTTACTCGAAACGGTAGAAAAAGTTCGTGCGACTGTGGCAGAAAACTTGCCGGTTTTTGTAAGGATTTCGGCAACGGAATGGGTTGAAGGTGGTTTTGATCAGGATCAGGCGATCACGTTGTGTAAAGAACTCAAGACTCGAGGGGTCGATCTTATCGATGTTTCAACTGGCGGCAACGTTATGCAAGCGCCTATTCCGATTGGCCCTGGTTATCAAGTGTCTTTGGCTGCGGCTATTAAAAAACAGGTGGGGATCGCAACCAGTGCGGTAGGGCTGATAACCAAAGCTGAACAAGCCGAGCAAATTCTACAAAACGGTGATGCTGATGCGATTATGCTGGGACGGGAATTTCTGCGGGATCCATTTTTCCCTTTTACAGCCGCCAAAGATTTGAACGCGCGTCTGGACTATGTTCCCAGGCAATACCGTGCCGGGATTGAGCTTTAACTGGCAGGGGCTTGGATTGGGGGAGGAGGCAAGCTCTGGCTGGACTTCTCCCCTTTTTAGGTTAGCAATGTGGCGCAATGTGGCATATCTATGTCCCTCGCAGACAATATCTCAATGGCATATAAAAGGCTGATATCATAGAGTAAACGACTGCCCCGATGCCGGAATCTCGATCCCACCCAGCCCCAGTTCTGTGTGTAACGTCTGGGCTAAACTTGCTGCGGACTCCGCCTCGCCGTGGACAATGAAGGTGTGTTCCGGCTTTTTCTCCATCACGCGCACGAAATTCACCAGTCCGTCACGGTCGGCATGGCCGGAGAACCCAGTGAGCACTTCGACGCGGGCGCGCACCTCAAATTCCTCGCCGTAAATGCGCACCGGGTTTTGCTTCTCGAGCAATTTGCGCCCAAGGGTGTTGGGTGCCTGCCAACTCGTCATGAGGATAGTGGTGCGTGGGTCGCCAATGCGGTTACGCAGGTGGTGGAGAATCCGCCCCCCTTGAAGCATACCGCTAGAACTGATGATGATCGCTGGAACCTTCAAGTTATTTAGAGCCTTCGACTCCTCTACCCTGCGCGTGTACTTGAGGCGCCCGAAACCAAAGGGATCGTTATCGTCATCGGAGAGGAGAAACTCGCGGATTTCGGCATCAAAAACTTCGGGATGCATGCGGAACACATCAGTGGTAGCAATACCTAAGGGGCTGTCGACGAAGATTGGCAGAGCGGGGATAGCTCCGTCGTTGTGCAAGCGATGCAGGGCGTAGACTAGTTGCTGGGTGCGCCCCACCGCAAATGCTGGAATCAGCAGCGACCCGCCCCGGTCTATCGTTTCGGTAACGATCCGCTCCAGCGCTTTTTCCGAATCTGGGTAGGGGGGGTGCAGTCGGTTGCCGTAAGTGCTCTCCATGATGAGGATATCGGCGCCCTCGGTCAGCGGCTGTGGATCGCGAATGATGGGGATGTCGGGACGCCCGATATCGCCGCTGAAGACGAGGCGGCGGCTCTTGCCGGTAGCGCGGTCGTCGATGTCAAGAATAACATGGGCGCTGCCGAGCATGTGTCCAGCATCGACTAGAGTAAGGCGAATGCCGGGAAAAAGTTCGCGCGGACGCTGATAGTTAAGCCCAACGAATTGCTCCAGACTGCGCGAGGCATCAGCGCGCGTATAAAGAGGCTCAAACAGGTTCTGTCCCTTTTTTGCGCGCCGTCGGTTAACGTATTCAACGTCTTTTTCTTGGATAAAGGCGCTGTCCATGAGCATTACTGCACACAGGTCGCGGGTTGCGGAGGTGCAGAAAATGTCGCCGCTGAAGCCGTTGCGTACTAGGCAGGGGATACGCCCCGAATGGTCGATATGGGCGTGAGAAAGAACCAGCGCGTCGATCTCATCCCCCTGGCACATCCCGCTACGATTCAGCTCAAAAGACTCTTTGCGCTTGCCCTGGAAAAGACCGCAGTCAAGCAGGATTTTTTTGCCATTAACCTCAATCAGATGTTGGGAACCGGTCACGGTTCCAGCGGCACCTAGAAAGGTGATTTTCATGGGCGTTCCTCCTCAATGAATGGCAGCCGGACAAACGGTGGCATCAGTGAAGTGTATCTCACCCCTGCTTATCCAAGACAATTAACTGTTACCTCATTAACACTTATACCATCTCAGCGCGTCTATTCCAACAGCTTGCCCCGCCAATTACAGCCATAAGATAGCAGTCCATCCAAAGTTACACCCTTAAGGAACAGCGGTTAGGACCTTCAAGTGAAATCAACTGAACGACTATAAAAATTATTGAGAAAAGAGTGGCAGAGCGCAAAACAAGAAAAGACTTGAACCCGTTGTTTTGCTCAAGGGTAAACTCTTTACGCATCTGTATATTGATGTAGTATATGTAAGGTAGAATTTAATTCTAAACTACGCAATGAACGCCTTTTTCGCTGAGTTCAACGGTCAAGGGATTATAACAGTGTGGTTGTGGACGTGTGGTTATGAATGTCCAAGATTCCTAACGCGTGTTCAGCGGTAAGACCACTATCGAGGATATGCCAATGGAAAAGGGATTCGTTCAGCGCAGACAGCTTTCTCAACCCTCTACGCCCCCTTTAAAACACTACAACCACCTGGGGTGTATCTATCCTCAACCGCAGATATACTATGAGCTGTTGCGCCAGCTGGTCCTGCTAACGGGCATCATTCTAATGTTGTGGGGCGGGGTTGCAACCGCTGCCCCCTCTACAGAGCAGATGCCTGAAACATCTTCATCCGTTGATGACACCCTAATCGCACAGCGGGTCGAGGTTCAGGCTGCCTCAAGTGACCAGGAGATCGACCAGCGCTTGACCCGTATCTTGAACGCAACTGACTGGTTTCCTGATATTGCAATAGAGGTTGAAGAGGGTGTCGTGCTTCTCGATGGACAATCTGAGTCTGTTGAACACCGATCTTGGGCTGGAGAGTTAGCCCGAAACACTAGTGACGTGGTTGCCGTGGTCAACCGCATAAAGGTGGTGGAGCGTTCTCCTTGGGATTTTTCTCCAGCATTTACTGAGTTGCAAAATCTCTGGGGGAAGTCTCTGCAGCAGCTCCCACGGCTTGGTTTTGCGCTATTGCTTCTGGTTGTGGTCTTGGGGGTAGGTAAGTTATTTGCCAGCGGGATTCGAAGGCTGCTTGCATTGCGTCTGAAACCATTGCTGCGAGATATGGTCACGCGAATTCTGAGCATTGCGCTGCTAATTGTGGGGCTTTACTTGGTTCTGCGCGTTGCCGGTCTTTCTGGTCTGGCGGCAACAATTCTTGGTGGCACCGGTATCGCAGGGTTGGTTGCTGGTATTGCATTTCGCGACATTCTGGAAAATTACCTGGCCAGCCTGCTGATAAGTATTCGGAACCCTTTTCACCTCGGCGATCTGGTGGAGATTGCCGGTCACACGGGCATTGTCCTGCGTGTCACGACTCGTGGCACAGTGTTGATGAATCTGGACGGCAACCACGTGCAGGTTCCAAATGCCACAGTTTATAAAAGTATTATCCGAAATTATTCTGCCAATCCAAATCGGCGCGATTTTTTTGAGGTTGGTATCGGGTTTGATAACGAGCCCTCCTTTGCCCAAGAAGTCGCTATGGAGGTGCTTAACAACCACCCGGCGGTATTAAAGGATCCTGAATCGTTGGTTCTGGTCGACCGCCTCGGAGCTTCCACAGTCAACCTTCTGGTATATTTCTGGTACAATGGGTCTACTTATAATGGTTTCAAAGTCAAATCGTCATTAATTCGCTCGGTTAAGAAGGCTTTTGAGAACGAGAATATTTCGATGCCAGATGAAGCAAGGGAGGTTATCTTCCCCGACGGGGTTGCGGTCCAGATGCTTGATGCCGCAAGTGATCCAGCAGC
Organism: Desulfuromonadaceae bacterium; assembly: GCA_034007015.1. Lineage (GTDB taxonomy): Bacteria > Desulfobacterota > Desulfuromonadia > Desulfuromonadales > Desulfuromonadaceae > JAIVHC01. The sequence goes on along the minus strand of JAVERS010000004.1, from coordinate 83,726 downwards.
AAGCAAAGAACAGAAAAAACCTCTGGCGGAAATTGCTCCCGAAATCGTGACCAATGAGGCTGAAGGGGATCTGGTTAGCGAAGAGCAGCAGCTGCATGAGCAAGCAAAAGCATCTAGAATTCCTGAGGAAGGATCAAGCATTCTTGAAGAAAAACGTAACGGATTGATTTGAATCCAGCGCGAGATTTTGAACCAATATTTGCTTCCTGCGCAGCAGCGTAGAGACAATAAAAAGGAGCAAACTTCAAGTGACAAACTTCTTGTGGTGGGCGACAACTGCCATGACACAGGGGAGTGGAAGGTAGCTTTATCCCTGTTTTATACAGGATAAACAATAACCCCAGCAGAAAAGAGATATTTAATGACTTGCGTTGCCATAATCCCCATCCACCAAGACAACTACTGTTACATCCTTAACCTGAACGGTGTCGTAATTGCTATTGATCCTGGTGCAGCGGAACCTGTACTTGCCTATCTGCGCCAGCAAGATTGCAGTTTAGATTTGATCCTCAACACCCACATGCATCAGGATCACAGTCACGGCAATCTGGCCTTAAAGCAAGCCACCGGCTGTAAGGTGATGGGGCGAGATGAGCGCATCCCGGGCCTTGATCAAGTTCTTACCCAGGAGGGCGCATTGCCAGCTCCAGCTCAGGCGCTTCAACTGCTGGCGACACCGGGGCACACCCTGAAGGATTGTTGCTACTATCTGCCACCTTCTGGGAACCATCCGGGCGCCCTGTTTTCTGGCGACACCCTGTTTTCCGGCGGCTGTGGTCGCGTTTTCGAGGGCACGATAGAGCAGCTATTTGAGTCTCTGCAAACCTTGGCGGCTCTACCACCAGAGACTCTGATCTACTGCGGGCATGAATATACCCTGGATAACTACCGCTTTGCCGAACGGATGGAGCCTAACTCTCTAGCGGTACGGCGCAAACGTCAACAGGTGGAAAGATTTCGTCAACGTGGGGAGCCAACCTTGCCTGTTTGTCTAGGGGAAGAGTTGGAAACCAATCCCTTTCTACGTCCCCACGATCCCGCACTGCGCCGCGCTTTGCACATGGAGGATGCCAGCGATCTTGAGGTGTTCGCTGTTTTGCGTGAGAAGAAAAATAGATTTTAACGTGGCGCGCACAATATCTGTTGCACAAAAATCACCATATAGCACATGCCATATAAACATGCTGTACTGCTAAACGAGAAATTGTGGGAGAACATTTTGGATATTAAACTAGGGATCGTGATGGATCCTATCGAGCAGATCAATATCAACAAAGATAGTAGCCTGGCACTGTTGTTGGAAGCTCAGGCACGCGGTTACCAGCTCTTCTATATGGAGATGCAGGATCTTTACCTGCAAAATGGGCGGGCACATGCGACGATGAAACAGTTGCAGGTGCAGCAAGACCCTGAGAGCTGGCATCAGTTTGGCGCCCAGTTGGATACCCCGCTGTCTGAGCTGGATGTGATCCTGATGCGTAAAGACCCTCCTTTCGATACCGAGTTTATCTACGCTACTTACATGCTGGAGCGCGCCGAAGCCGAAGGAACGCTGATTGTCAATAATCCGCGCAGCCTGCGCGATGCGAACGAGAAGCTTTTTACCGCCTGGTTTTCTGAGTTTACCCCAGAAACGCTGGTGAGCCGCAACGCCGCCAAGCTGCGCCAGTTTTATATCACGCATCAGGATATTATTCTAAAGCCTCTTGATGGTATGGGTGGTGCCTCTGTGTTTCGCATCACACCGGGGGATATGAACCTGAGTGTAATTATCGAGACTCTGACCCAGCATGGCAGCCGCTATGCCATGGCGCAGAAATTTGTCCCAGAGATCAGCGAGGGAGACAAGCGGATCCTGATGGTCGATGGTGAGCCGATGCCTTACTGTCTGGCTCGGATTCCGGCCGCGGGTGAAACTCGAGGTAATCTGGCTGCTGGCGCTTGTGGCGTGGCCAGACCCCTGTCTGCGAGTGATCGGCGCATTGCCGCGGCGGTGGGTCCGGTGTTAAAGGAAAAAGGGCTCTATTTTGTAGGTCTCGATATTATCGGCGACAAGCTGACTGAGATCAACGTCACCAGTCCCACCTGCATCCGGGAGATCGAAGCCGCTTTCGATATCAATATCAGCGGTAAATTAATGGACAGTATCGAACGCGCACTGGCGCGGTGATGCTGCCAAATAGGGATTCAGAATTGAAAAAATCTTGGCAGGACACGCTGAAATCATGTTCGCATCCGGAATTTGCCGCGGCGTTAAAAGGGATTCGCAGAGGAATTGAGAAAGAATCGTTGCGGGTCGATGCCGATGCTCACCTTGCACAAACCCCTCACCCGGCCTCTCTTGGCTCCGCGCTGACACATCATTGCATTACGACCGACTTTGCCGAAGCACAGCTGGAGTTTATCACCCCCGCTGGCACCGACGCGGAGGCCACTCTCGGGATCTTGGCTGACATCCACCGGTACGTATATCGCTATATTGACGCGGAACTGCTCTGGCCCCTCAGTATGCCTTGCACGATTGAGAACGCGGATGAGGTTGAACTGGCGCAGTATGGCCACTCCAACGTCGGCAAAATGAAAACCATCTATCGCCAGGGGCTAAAAAACCGCTATGGTAGCCTGATGCAGGTTCTTGCTGGGGTACACTACAACTTTTCCTTGCCGGAAGGCTTCTGGCCGGTGTGGCAGAGAATTAAGGGGGAGCGTCAGCCCCTGCAGGATTTTATCTCAGAGAGCTACCTTGGCCTGGCGCGCAATTTTTTACGCCTTGGGTGGCTGGTACCGTACCTTTTTGGAGCTTCGCCAGCGGTGGGCTCCTCTTTTCTGCAGAACACCCACAGCAAATTGCGGCTGGAACCCCTGGGTCAGGATACTTGTTATCTACCCAAGGCCACCTCGTTAAGGATGAGTGAACTAGGGTATAACACCAAGGTGCAGGACGATCTACTCGTCAGCTACAACAGTCTGCCAGAATTTGTAGCTGAATTGCGTCAGGCAGCCAGCCAGTCTAACCCAGCATTTGAGCAAATCGGTATGAAGCGAAATGGGGCGTATCGGCAACTGAACACCAATACCTTGCAGATTGAGAATGAACTCTATGCGCCGATTCGAGTCAAGCGGATCACAAAGTCTGATGAAAGGATCTCAGACGCGCTGGAAGCCAGGGGGGTTGAATATATTGAAGTGCGCTCGCTGGATGTTGACCCTTATGTGGCCACTGGGATCGGTCTAGAGCAGATGTACTTTCTGGATGTTTTTCTGACTTATTGTCTCCTTAAAGACAGCCCCAGTTTGTCTCAACAGCAGCAGCGCACCACCAAGAAAAATCTGAGCAAGGTCGCGACGTGCGGGCGGGACTTAACCCTGCAACTGGTCGATAACGCCACGCCGAAATCCTTGGGAACATGGGGGGAAGAGATTTTTGCCGATCTGGCTGAGGTTGCCCAGTTACTCGACAGGGCAGAGCAGGGGGGACATTTTTGCGCGGCGCTGAACAGTCAACGGCAAAAGCTGCTTAATCCCAAACTGACGCCATCAGCGCGGATGTTGAAGGATATGCAAGAGCAGGGGCTGGAGCTCAATGAACTGGCGCTTGGTTTGGCCAGAACTCATCGCCGCACCTTGCTCGACGAGGGCTACCAACAAGTGCAGGCTAGAGAGTTCGCCAGCGAGGCAGCAGCCTCGAAGTTAAAGCAAATCAAGATCGAGGAGGCTGACTCCTTAAGCTTCGACGATTTCCTTCGCCGCACCCTGAACGGTCCACATCTGTCCCATGCAAAGGCTGACTATGCTTAGCCTATGTGCTTCAGCACTTCTGCGACTCGTGCCTGCAAGCGGGGCAGGAGTTCCGCTTCAAACCATGGGTTGCGCCGCAACCACACGTTGTTGCGCGGGCTTGGATGGGGAAGCGGTACCACCTTTGGCCAGTAATTGCTCCAACTCTGGACACGTTTGGTTACCGTGGCGCCATCTTTGGGGAAATAATATGCCTGCGCGTACTTACCAATAACCAGGGTGAGCTCAATGTGGGTAAGATGCTTTACCAGCTTTTCGCGCCATGCCGGTGCGCACTCTGGACGGGGTGGAAGGTCACCGGAAGTGCCCGTGCCGGGGAAACAGAAGCCCATTGGCACAATGGCGATGTTGCGCGGGTCATAAAACGTGGCACAGGATACCCCCATCCACTGGCGAAGACGCTCTCCACTGGCGTCGGTAAAGGGCGTGCCAGACTCATGTGCCCTCCTTCCTGGGGCCTGACTTACAATCAGAATGCGGGCTTGTGGGTCGAACTGCAGCACTGGCCGTGGCCCAAGGGGTAAATGCTTGGCGCAAATTGAGCAATTCCGTACTTCTTTAAGCAGGGCAGTGACTGATCCCATCGGCGCCATCCTTTTCTTACGTGAGGTTTCGTGCGCGACTCAGCCACGCAGCGGCCAGAAACACCCCCAGCCACACCCCTGTACGCACTGACATCGCCCGCAGACTATCCACCGCGATAGGTGCGCCACTGCGATACAGCAGCACAATTGTTATCAACACTAGAAGGTTGAGGAGGAAAATAGCTCCTGCACCATATTTGCCTTGAACTGGGTTGCACCAAAGAATGGCTCCAACCCCCAGATATGCCACTCCCATCACGGTGTTGAAGATAAGCAGAGGGCGAAATACCACATACCCAGGGTCGGCACCCAGAAGCACCCGCCCACCAGCAAAAATGGTCGCTATCCCGAATAAAATAGCAATAAACGCTAATACGGCGATCTTTTTATTTCGCTGCTTCATGGGTCCCTCCATTGGCATCATTTAAACGTTACTAAAAATGGTTGCGACATGGTTCATTGTAGAGGGGTTTTGCTGGAACTCAAGTTATGCCCCATTGGCCCCCATCGGTTTCCATTGTCGTTTGTGCTGGGTTTTGTGTGATCTTACCGATATGTGCTCAGTTTTATTTGCGCGGCAAGGCAAAAGGAGGGGATATGCATGATAGGAAGGAAAAGTATCCATAAAATGTGTGAATCCACATTGCATGATTTGATTTTTGATCTAGGATTATAGAGAAAACACGTGCCCAATACTATTAAAAGGAGAATCTACGATGGCAAAGAAAAACATCCAGTGGCTAGAGTCCCTCGACGAAGCGAAGAGTGTTGCTGGAAAAGACGGAAAACTGATCTTCCTTGATTTCTTCAACCCCGGCTGAATTGGTTGCAAACAGATGGATGCAGTTTCGTATCCACACTCAAGCGTAATCGATTTTATTTCCAGTAATCTCGTACCCCTGCGTATCGCCTCTGATCATAAGGAACTCGCGCCTCAGTTTAAGGTGAAGTGGACTCCGCTGTTGCTCCTGCTGGATGCTTCTGGCGCTGAGCTTTCCCGCACTATGGGGTTTTTCCCGCCAGAGGAGTTTGTCCCAAGTCTGCTGCTAGGGATGGGTAAGGCTCAATTTGATAAAGGTGAACGTCCTGGCGCGATTAAACAGTTTGACTTGGTTTTGCAGGATTATCCCAATAGTAGTTCGGCCCCTGAGGCGGTCTACCTGAAAGGGGTGGCCAATTATATTGAAACTAAAGATGTAAATCACCTCAAAAACCTCTACCAGAGTTTGAAAAAAGATTATCCGCATAGCACTTGGGTGGCACGCGCAACTCCTTACAGCCTGCTGTAACACAAGCATAGCGTTGCGCGCGGCAACAGTGAATACACTGTTGCTACGATAAAAGCGCAAGGTTCAGCCATTTGGTTGAGCCTTGTGCTTTTTTTATATTAACCCTACGGATTTGAGAATTTATCAGCCTTAGAGTAAAATCAGCCTGATAGGTGTAAAGCGAGTGTCTAAAGCTGAAGAACGAAGGTGATACGTTTAACTTTATCTTTCTTCCCCTCCCTCCTTGCTTCTTTCCCACACTGAGTTAGTGTTCTCTAGGTAGTAATGGCTTAAGTGTTGGCTATTTAATTATAAAAAGGAGAAGCGGTATGAGGAGCAATTTTAATAAAAGATGGTGGGGATGCATTGGGGTTCTATGCTTGGTTCTGATCACTGTGGGCATCGCTTATGCGATTGATGCACAGATCCCCGCAGAGGTTGATCCTAACCCACAGACGTACATGCCGGTTGTGATTGAGGAAGACTTTAATACCACCATGAAGAAAGAGGTGAAAGAGAAGCCGAAAGTGATGGAGCGGCAACAGGCGCTTTTGGAACGCCGCTATGATTTAAGTGATCGACCCGCCGAGGTGATGATGTCGGGAAAGAGAAAGCCAATCCAGGAAGGGGTGCGGGTAAAACTTCCAAAATCGATGACGTGGGAAAAGTTAAATGCTATGACCGCAGCGGAAATTAAAGAGAAAGACCTTTTTCCCGAGGGTTTTTTGCCTCTCCCGCATACCAAACATGCAACTGGGGGGCAGGTGTTTCCTAAGGAGCAAATCGATGAGATACAAAGGTTGGAGCAACGCTCACTTAAACGCTTCGATGTTGACTTTGATCTGCCGCTACATTTTATCCCAGAATTTCCCCCGCCAATGTATTTGACCACCCATCCAGAACTGGGGGATGTATCTCAAGGAAAAATGCTCAGCATAGACAACTATTATGAATTGATGAGTGGAATTCTTACCCCGGTTCAGATGGAAGGGTTAAGGTTGCTCCTTACCCCCTTCACACAGCAGCAATTCAATCAGACTGAGGATAGGAAAGTAGAAAAACCCAGTATGGGCGTAGCCTGCCTGGATTGTCATACCAATGGTCACACCAATGCGACATACCACCTGAATCCGGATACCCGTCCCCAAGTCGCCCGTTTTCGTCTAGACTCAGTGAGTCTGCGTGGCATGTACAATCAGCAGATTCATGGCTCAAAGCGTTCCCTGAGGTCGATTGAGGACTTTACCGAATTTGAACAGCGTACAGCCTATTTCGACGGGGACCACGTGATTGCCACAAAAAAAGGGATAAATGTGCCGGATCGCGCCAGTCAGGCGGCAATGATGGCACAGATGCAGAATCTGTTTGATTTTCCCCCAGCACCAAAGCTCAACGTGTTCGGCAAGCTAGACCCAGCGACGGCCACGAAACAGGAAATGTTGGGGCAGGAGATTTTCTTCGGCAAAGGGCAGTGTAGTGTCTGCCATCCCGCGCCGTTTTATACCGATGATAGGATGCATGACCTTAAGGTAGGGCGTTTTTACGAGTCGAGAATGAGCAATGGAAAATGGATCACCCCAGTAGGTCCCATCAAAAGCTTTACCCTACGTGGGATAAAAGACTCACCACCCTATATGCATGACGGCCGTTTGTTGACCCTTGAGGACACGGTAGAGTTTTTCAACGTAGTTACTGAACTGAACCTGACCAAAGAGGAGAAGGCTGCATTGACAGCATTTATGCGCCAGTTGTAGTGCAGGTGTCTAGTTCAACGCCAGTGGCTTAATTATCTGCTGGCGCTGAATTTGATAGAGTAGCTTAGAGTATAAATTGTTCCATCTTTTTGCTGAAAGCTGTATTGTTCGAACAAGGGTTCTATCTCCCCAATGTGGCATGGCTTAACACATGTTTTTATTGTTTATCGATTTTAATGGAAGTTTAAGGGAGAAACAGTACATGCTAAAAAATATTTACAGAGCAGGGATGGTCATCTGTTTAATAGCTCTTACCTGTGGTTCGGCTTTGGCCAGAGAAAGTATGGTAGTCAAGCCAAGTCCGGATGAGGTAATAGCGATGTTGAAAGCTGGGAATACACGTTTTGCTACGGGAAGCGCTACGCAACCGCATGCCGACGCGTCACGCCTTGCCCTTGCTGGCAAGGAAAGCCAGGCCGATCACGCTTATGCAACTATAATAGCCTGCTCTGATTCCAGAGTTCCGGTGGAGATCTTGTTTGATGCTGGTGTAATGGATCTTTTTGTTATTCGTGTTGCCGGAAATGTGTTGGATGTTGATGAGATAGGATCTGTTGAATATGGTCTGGTACATGTAAATACCCCTGTCTTTGTCGTGCTGGGACATACTCAGTGTGGGGCCGTAACAGCGGTGACAAACACTGTCCAGGGGCATGGACATCCACTTGAGAGGAATATACCACCTTTGGTTGATAACATTATCCCCGCGGTGGAAAAGGCGATGGCAAAGAATCCTGATCTCCACGGTGCTGAGGTGATCCCGTATGCTGTTGAAGAAAATATCTGGCAGGGGATTGAGGATCTATTTATGCACAGTCCTGTTTCGCGTAATTTAGTGAATGCGGGAAAAGTCAAAGTTGTTGGGGCGGTTTATGATGTATCTAATGGTAATATCAATTGGTTGCCTGAAGAAAAATCTGCCGCAATCCTGAAAAGAGTAGAAGCAAATCCCACAAAAGCCATAGGGGCAATGGCAAAATAATTTGTCCCCCTAGCTAAGGTCTGATAGACCCTTCAACACGGGCCGCCTGTGACGCTAATGTGTCAACAGCGGCCCGTTCGTTTCTGCATGGATAAAATAACCTGGTGCTAGTTTTCTGTCATTCGATGTGGATGTTTTGCCGGATAAGCTATTTTTTAGCGAAGTAAAGCTTCTCGAACTCAGCCACCAGGGTTTTAAGTGTTTCAATGTGGTCCAAATCAGTTGTCTGTTTGCATTTCATGGCATACACAAGCATCTGATGCAGCGCCTGGATCTTTTTTGCGTAATTTGCATCATCCGCGCCGATGCGTTGGGTCATAAAATATTGCGCAACAATCTCCTGAAATTTGTTCGCATGGTCTTCTTTGTTATTCACCCAGCGCATGAGTTGATGCGTATGATGATCTGCAGATTTTTCAAGGGTATGGATGGTTTTCATCGATTTTTCTATGGTGGTGATGTGTTCTTTGAGCAGACTTATCCGCAGCGGATCATCATATATACCGCATGGGATTTCACAGTGGCTGTAAACATTTGCTGCGGCAAATAAAAGCATAAAACTTAACGTTAAGCCCATAGTCAAACTTCTCATTTTCAATTCCTCCTTGTTAAAATTAGTGCCTGTTTTTTTGTTCTGGGCACATGGCAAGCTACCTTTTTGCTACTCTTAATATTGTACACGATAAAAAACCCTTTGCGCGTAGTTTATTAGGAAATATGCAGAAAAGAACCTTCTGTGCCAGGGTAAAATTCACAAATCCGTTTCTGCTTAGTAGCATGAAGGTGAGCGGGTCAATGTTTGCGTCGAATCGCCTGTATAGCCTCATCTAGGCGCTGGAGAAAGCGGGAGCGGTCACTTTTTTTCAATGGCGGCGGTCCACCTGTTGTTTCTCCCGCATCGCGTAGTTCGGATAGTAGATCCCGAGTTGCGACACAATCACCTATGTTGCTTTCGGTAAACGGCTTTCCTGTGGTTCCAATGACAGCTGCGTTTTTCTTCAGGCATCTACTCGCAAGGGGAATATCTGCAGTTATTACTATGTCATCTGGCTGAACCTGGCCAACTATCCAGTCGTCGGCTGCATCTGCCCCAGCCCCCACAACTTCAAGAGATATCCCCTGCTCGTGCGGAATGCGCATCCAGGAGTTTGCTACCAAGGTAACCTGGAGTTTATAGCGCCTGGCTACGCGGTATACCTCCTGTTTGACCGGGCAGGCATCCGCATCGATGAATATATGTAACAAAATAGAGCCTTTCTGTGGTTTCATTGAGCTATAGACTTTGTAGGATGGTGTCTTCGGAGTTCTCAGATTTTGTAGTTTTATTCGTTATCCGCTATAAAACGACTGAGCAAAAAAGGCCCTCATAGAGGGCCTTTTTTATGAAAGAGGATGTTTTCTTATGCGCTATTACAGCAATGCTTTAACAGCATTCAAGGCAGCGGAATAGTTCGGTTCATCAGTTATTTCGGGGACGATTTCGCGATAGGCTACCTTGCCCGTGGCATCAATGACGTAGACGGCACGGGCTAGAAACTTAAGTTCATCGATGAGGAGACCATAGTTCAGCCCGAAGCTGCGCTCCTTGTAGTCAGAGAGGAGTTGCGTCCGTTGCACGTCGGCGTTGACACACCAGCGTTTTTGGGCGAAGGGGAGATCCACGCTGATGGTGTATACCACAACTCTATCCTTCGGTAGGACTGAAACGTCTTTGTTGAACTGGCGCGTCATAATGTCACATATTTCAGTATCGATGGAAGGAACTACGGTTATCAGTTGTATCTTACCCTTGGCACTGTCACGGGTTACCGACTTCAGATCGCTGTCCACCACCTCAAAATCGGGGGCTTGGCTACCAACGTCAATATCGGGGCCGAGCAGGGTCATGGGTTTTTTTTTGAATGTAATTACACCTGTACGTTTTTCTGCCATGGCACTTCTCCACTGTAGGGTTGTGATTCAAGTTTATTTTTATCCCTGCCTCAAACTTAACTGTATGAGAATTTAAATGCTGCGCGAATAAACAGTCATGTTGAGGCTAACACTCAATCCAGCCATATCAATGGGTAATGCATCCATAGATGCTAAGCCGAAGGTGTGATGCGTTAACGCATCACACCTCCAGAACATGGTTGAGTGGCTATCCGCACCGCTGCTTAGTTGGTGACTGCGCTTTCTACCATCAGGTTCGGCTGCGGTGTTTTGCTGGTGCTCGGTGGTAGGAGTGGATGCTCAATTATCGGCTGCTCACCAGTGAGAGCTCTGAGGAAACTCGTAATCTTTGCAGCCTCTTCCTTGTTAAGATCCATACCCAACTGGGAGCTGCTCATAATTTCTACTGCAGTGTTGAGATCCCATACTTTACCCGTGTGGAAGTACGGGTAGGTGAGGGCAACGTTACGCAACGCCGGGGAGCGGAACACATACTCATCTGCTGCAGTGTTGGTTACCTGGAAGCGCCCCTTGTCCCCTTCCGGAAGTAACTCTGCGTTGGGTTTTTCAACTACTCCGAAGGGGAAGTAGCCTGTACCACCCAGATTCACGCCGCCATGGCAACCTACACAACCACGGTTGATAAAGAGTTCGAGCCCTTGTTTCTGCGTTGCGCTCAGGGCAGCGTTGTCGCCGGCCATGAAACGGTCAAAGGGATCATTGGGGGTAAGTAGAGTCGCTTCGAAAATCTCAATAGCTTTGGCCATGTTGTCGAAGGTGACCGCAACTTTCTCACCGGGGAACGCTTTCTTAAACAGTTCCACGTATTCGGGGATTGAATTCAACGTCTCGATCACTTTTTCTGGGGTGTTGTTCATCTCTACAGACGCCTGCACCGGCCCTTTTGACTGCTCTGCTAGGTCTTTGGCGCGTCCATCCCAGAACTGAGCCGTGTTGAATACTGCATTGTAGGTGGTGGGGGAGTTACGCGGTCCTTTTTGCCATCCGTGTCCAGTTGATGTCTCCTGCAGATCAGCACCAGCAAGGCCAACATTGTGGCAGGTCTGGCAGCTGATAAGCTGGGAGGAGGAGAGGCGTGGCTCGAAGTACAGCATGTGGCCGAGCTTAAGTTTTTCCGGGTTGGCTTTGTTGCCTGCCAGCTCAGGTGCGCTTGCAGGGATGGGCTTGAACATGCTCCTGCTCATGGCACGCAGTTCTGCGTCTGAGGCAAATGCCAAGGTGGAAACTGTCAGCATCGAGGCGACAGCTACTGCAATGATACGTTTCATGTTTCTACTCCTTTGAATAAAATAAAAATAACATACAAAAGAGAAACAGACTCAGTCTGGTTTCTCCGTGTGACCATAATTGGTATCAGGAAACAATATAAAAAGTTGGGGGTTATTTATTATGTACATCTTACAGGATAGCGTTGTTTGAATAAATTTCAAGGTGTAACCATGGTTTGTGTTTTGCTAATGCAGCGCCATTAATGCGATAATTATTCTTAGATAGGAAAGGTAATTGTTTGCCGGGGGTTTGTCAAGGGTAATTACAGCCCCCTGAACCTGTTGTGTTCAGGGGGCTGTATGAGGTCTGCGAACTATATGCTGTTCGGTGTGTGGTTATATCAGGTTGAAGCGTTCCAACAATTTAATTGCACCAAAATATGATGCTACAATTATGCCGACCCAGAGAATGAGTAATAACATAGTAATCTCCTAATAGCTTTTCTTGTCTGATACCACTTCGATAAGTGACAGTTTCTTACTATCCATCTGGCGCCACACCCACACGATATACGCCAGCACAAACGGGATCATGAGAGCTACGTAGCTCATCATGGTGAGGGTATAGTGGCTACTGGAACCATTGTAGATGGTGATACTACTGTTCAGGTCAAGATGCGAAGGATAGAACGCAGTGTTGTTGTATCCGGCGAGAAAAAATATGGCTAGAACAGTCAGCACGGTGCCAAGCCCTGCGGGCCAGATTCCACGCACCGATTCGGAGAAGTAGTTCAACATCACCCCTGTGATTACCAGCACCAGCCCTGTTAAAAGCAAAATCAGAGTCAGAGGCATCTCGATTAGGTTGTGCAGGTACTTGTTGGTTTCAATAAAGATACTTCCGTCAGTGGGGTTGATGGCGTATCCATCCATGGTGACTAGGCGAACCAGCACGTACAGCAAAAATGGCAACGCGCACACAAAGTTGTTTCCACTTGCGTTTTTAAGGCGCTGTACAAGTCCGGGCTCATCAAGATTATTGCTCAGATACAGAGCGCCAAGGGTGCGGGCGAGGAATACCAGAAACATTCCAAGGCTCAGATTAAAGAGGCTGAAAGCTGCTTCTAGACCACGCAGAGGGTGCCCCCACTGGACTAGATTGTAGTCGTTGAGGGTGAAGGCAGAGCCGGTGAAAAATGTCCCCACTGCTGTTCCGATAAGGAGGATGCCGACTGAGCCATTGATGAATAAAAAGCGCTCAAAGGTTTTCTGCCCCAGAAAGTTTCCCGGTTTAGTGCGGAATTCGTAGCTGACCGCTTGAATGATAAAAGTAAACAAGATTGCGATCCACACCCAGTATGCACCGCCAAAACTAGTGGCATAAAACAGCGGGAACGAAGCGAAAAATGCACCTCCGAACAGAACCAGGGTAGTGAAGGTAAGTTCCCACTTGCGTCCCAGAGAGTTTACTATCAGACTTTTCTCGTCTTCACTTTCGGGGAGGGTAAGTAGAAGGGTCTGCCCCCCCTGGACGAAGGTGAGAAAAATGAAGAGGGCAGCAACTACGGAGACTATAAGCCACCAAAGTTGCTGTAGTGTTGACAATTCAAGACTTCCAAACATAATTACTCTCCTCCCGGGCCAATGCCTATCTGGCGCGCCATGATTTTAAGCTCAGCGATAAGTAAGACGGTAAACAACGCCAGGAACAGGAAGAATGTTGTCATAACTGTGCCCGTATCTAGATTGGAACGCGCGACTGTTACCGGCAGCATATCTTGAATCGCCCACGGCTGTCGCCCAACTTCAGTTACGATCCAGCCGGCCTGTTGTGCAACGTAGCCTAGAAACAGCCCCAGGACTCCAAGGATCAGGAGCGGATAGTTGCGCTCCAAGGTTCCACGATGCAGAAGAAAAAGGTACAGGGCAAACAGCAAAATAAAAAAAGTGCCAAGGCCAACCATCACTCTGAAGGCATAGAAAGTGAGACCCACTGGCGGTACAGCATGTTCAACAGAGAGCAGGTGTCCGTATCCGAGGTAATCGCGGTGCTGATTAAACGTCTCAAGTGCCGCAGAGGCTTGTGCTTCGTTGTTAGCTTTGCGCGCTTCTTTGTACGCCGTCAGCGCGGCAACTGCCTGGTCTCCACGCTCTATCTTTGCATCTACCCCCATGATCCCCTGCGCGGCATTGCCATAGAGCAGATCGTCAATCCCGGGAACAAATCCGTTGAAATCACGGGTTGCGAGGAGGCTTAGTATTTTCGGAATTTCTATCTTAAATATAAATGGATCCTGATCATCACCGGGTTGTTTGAGGGGGTTGGCCATCCCCAGCGCCACCAGTCCAGCACCAGAAGAACCTTTGTACATCCCTTCCATCGCGGCAAGTTTCATGGGTTGAGTTTTTGCAGTGATAAACGCGTGTTCATCTCCACTGAAAGCGACAAAGACAGAGCTCAAAAGCCCAAATACACACGCCACAGTGATAGAACGTAGGGCAAACTTCTTGTGCTTGCCGCGCAGTAGATACCAGCTGGAGATCCCTACTACGAACAGGGATGCAAGTAAAAAGCCGGAGCTGGTTGCATGGACAAAGTGACCGATTGCGACCGGAGAGGAGATCACCGCCCACAGGTTTTCCATCTCAAAGCGCGCACTATCGGGATTGAAGACCATCCCCACTGGATTTTGCATCCAGCCGTTAGCTACCAGAATCCACAGGGCAGAGAGGTTGGAACCTACCGCTACCATCCAGGTGGAAAATAAGTGCATACGGGTGGAAACTCGGTCCCAGCCGAAGAACATCACCGCAAAGAAAGTTGCTTCGAGGAAAAAAGCAAAAATTCCCTCAATGGCAAGCGGAGCACCAAAAATATCCCCAACCATCCATGAATAGTTAGACCAGTTGGTGCCAAACTCAAACTCTAGAATAATACCGGTGGCAACCCCGATGGCAAAGTTGATCCCAAACAGGGTCATCCAGAACTTAGTGAGGTGCTTCCACTCTGGGTTGCGGGTTTTTACGTAAATTGTTTCAAAAAAAGCACATAAAAACGCCAACCCCAAGGTGAGGGGAACGAAAATCCAATGGTACATGGCGGTAAGGGCAAAGGTGGCGCGCGCCCAGTTCACCATGCTGAGGTCTATGTTTTCAATCACGTGTTGCCTCCAGGTTGCTTGAGAGGTTATATAAACTTAACAAAGTAAGGTCATTGCAGTTCAGATGGCGGCGGAGATCTACTCTCAGTTAGATTGCCAAGGACGTGCTCGGCGCGTTCAGCATCGGAAGAGAAGTTAGTGGCAAGGAAGTTCGGGAAGAAGAACACCTTTAGTACTGCAAACATGATGAAAAGCTTGATGAAGATGATTTTCCACAGGGTTTTGCCCACCACCATGGAACGAAATCCATCGCGGTAAAATGTGTACACATTGCGTATAAACATATGCTACCCCCGTATAGGATGAAAAAGAAATGAAGCTATTGCTGATATAATTATTACCTTTTTGGTTGTATTTACTCCGCCTTATTCAAGATGTCAAGTCCATTTCATCTGCAGGCAGGTTTGCGCTGCAGGATTCCGCTGTTGTAGCAGATATTCTGCAGCGGATTAAATAGTTAAATATCCCCCTTGTGGCAGAATAAGCATCGGTTTGGGTCGGGGTGCTCAGGAGGAAACTCAAGCCCGGGCTTGCCGTGGCAATCTTTGCAAAATTGTTCTGCGGCTTTTTTCCCATCTTGTTTGAATATCTGCTGATATTTGGCGTGGGTGGCGTCCACGGGCATGTGCGGCGTGGTCCCTTCAGGGGCAAACAGCAAAAAAGTTACTACGGCAACACCTATGGCTATAGTTATGATATCTCGTTTAGTCAAGTTTTACCCTTTCGTAAATACTGAAGTGTGTATGTGGGTTAAAAGGTCTGGGTATTTAATCGCTGCGCATGAATACCACGTATATAAACAGAAACACCAGAGCTGCGCCACCGCCGACAAAGACAAATAGGCTGTCTGAAGAGTGCTCCAGATCGGTTCCGATATTTTGCACAAGCCACACTAACGCAACAAATCCGACCAAAGTAAGTGTACAGGAGAGCAGTAGATACCACTTGAGCCATAAGCTTACCAATACAAATACAACCGCAGCGCCAATAATCCAGGGATTGTGCAACGGATCTAGATCAGTGATATAGCGGATAATCATTGATGTATTAAGCGGTTTCAGCCATTCTATGATCGCTTCCATGTGAGGCTCCATTTTGTAGAGGCAGGGGCGGCAACACCCTGCTGAGGGGAAACGTGGAGATCCCCTTTAGTTTAAGATTAAAACAGAGTAACATGTAGGTGTTAAAACTCAAAGGCGAAAGCTATTGAAATGCTTGACCTGAATAGGGTTTTTTCTTAGCACTCGTGCCCGATTTTATGTGCCTGAACTAAAACCTGCAAGTGCATAAAAACGCTCTTTATCCTTCCCCTTTTTAATTGTGAGGTTCTTAGTGCCACAGCGAGCAGTAGGTGTGTTTGATTCGGGCGTTGGTGGATTGACAGTCCTCAAGGCGATCCGCCAATGCCTGCCTGAAGAAGACCTGATATATCTGGGAGATACTGCAAGGGTTCCGTACGGGACCAAAAGTCCCGAGACTGTGCTTCACTATGCACTTCAGGCGGCGAAGTTTCTGTGTACCCACCAGGTAAAAATGGTGGTAGTGGCGTGCAATACCGCTTCATCTGTGGCGTTGCAGATTCTGGCCCACCGCTTTAACGTTCCAGTTGTCGGGGTGATTGTACCGGGGGCGCAAGAAGCAGTGAGGCTATCGCAATCTGGCAGGATCGGAGTGATAGGCACTGAAGGTACAGTCAACAGTGGAGCGTATCAACATGAGATCAGCACCCTGCGCAGCGGCGTAGAAGTGTTCAGTGCCGTGTGCCCGCTGTTTGTGCCTCTTGCAGAGGAGGGTTGGGCAGAACATGAGATTGCACGTCTTGCGGCGCAAGAATATCTACAGCCCTTGTTGGAGAGCCATATTGACACCTTGGTACTTGGTTGCACCCATTACCCACTGTTGAAAGAGACCCTGCGTCAAGTGTTGCCAGCTACTGTGTCGATGGTGGATTCAGCGACCCAGACGGCATTGACGGTGCAGTATCTGTTGCGCCAGAACAGCACCCTGTGTTCTCGAAGGCGTAAAGGGAGGTGCCGGTTCTACGTGACCGATGTCCCCACTCGCTTTATTCGCGTAGGGAGTGCCTTTTTGGGCGAAACACTTGAGCACGTGGAGCGGATAACTTTACCTGCCATTGAACATGAGATGAGGAGATCCATATGAGTCTGTCACCCCGTGCACGCAAACGCCTAGTGCAGGCAGGTGTGTTTTTGCTTGGTTTGGTCGCTGTTGGAATCATCGTCGGCCGGATGATTGTAGATGTACGCCCGGTTACTCAAAAGCAGGAGGTGTTCCGCACTGCGGTGGTGCTGGAGGAGGTCACCCTGTACTTCAGTCTTCCGGATGCCAGTGGTTTGATGGAAGAAAAACGTAGTATGCCGCAACCTGGTGACGATTTTACTGCCTTAAGTCATATTGTGTTACAACTGGCCCGCGGCCCCGAATCAAAAGGTCTGGTTGCAGTTATCCCCGCGCAGACTCGTCTGCTCGGGGTGCGTAGGATCGACGCTGAAACCCTGGAACTGGATTTCAACCGCGAACTGGTGGATTACCACCCCGGAGGGAGTAGCTCTGAGTTGTTGAGTGTTCATGCCTTGACCAACTCCATCGCCGCGTATGTGCCTGGTTTTGAACGCTTTGTATTCAAAATTGAGGGAGCGGCAGTTGAAAGTCTCAAAGGACATGTGGATCTGAGACGGGCATTGTTGCTCAATCGCAACTGGATTAGAACTGATGCAGGTAGCGGAGGTATGCCTTTGCCCCAATGATACTTATCCATCCTCCCAGATGTTAATTTGACGAAGAAATACATACGATTGGAGAGATAGACACATGAGTAGATTTATGTGTGCGGTGCGTGAGCACGTGCTTATGTTAGATGGAGCCATGGGTACCATGCTCCAAGCGCGCGGCCTTAAGGCAGGCGATTGCCCAGAGCAGATGATTTTAGATGCCCCCGAGGTTGTAGAAAGGGTGCACCGCGAGTATACCGCAGCAGGGGCGCAGGTGCTTGTAACCAACACCTTCGGTGGTAATCGCACCAAGCTGGCTCACTACGGCCTGGAAGATAAGGTCTACGCCATCAATACTCGCGCTGTCGAGCTTGCGCGCTCCGGCGGGGGCGAGGAGGTGTTCGTGGTTGGCAGCATCGGCCCGAGCGGACGCTTTCTCGAACCGGTGGGGGATGCTGGTTTTGACGAAATGGTGGAGGTGTTTTCCGAACAGGTGCGTGCGTTTGTCGCTGCCGGTGCAGATGCCATCAGCTGTGAAACCTTTCTGGATATTCGGGAACTCAAAGCAGCGGTGATGGCGTGTCGGGAGTGTTCCACTCTTCCCGTCATCGCGATGATGACCTTTGACGACGAAGGACGCACCGTGCTGGGGACCTCACCGGAGGCTGCAGCAGTTACGCTGGATGCTTTGCAGGTAGATGTGATTGGGAGCAACTGCGGCCTTGGGATCGAAGGGATGTACGCGGTGCTGCGTCAGATGCGCACCTGCACCAACCGCCCCCTGATTGTGCAAGCCAACGCCGGCTTACCCATCCTCCAAGAGGGTGAGACGGTGTTTCCCGCTTCCCCCGAGGAGATGACCTTATACCATCAGCGCTTGATTGAGCTTGGAGTTCGGATTATCGGCGGGTGTTGCGGCACCACGCCGGAGCATATTCGGGTGATGCGTGCGGCGCTGGATACGCTGGAGCACAACTGGTCCCCGCCGCGACGTACCCACGGCTATGTCTCCAGCCGTACCAGTGTGTGTACCTTTGCCCCAGCCTCCCGCTGTGCTATCATTGGCGAACGTATCAATCCCACAGGGAAAAAAGGCTATAGTGCCGAGCTACGCGAGGGTAAAACTGCGTATATCCGCCGTGAAGCTCAAACGCAGACTGCAGCAGGGGCGCATTTGCTTGATGTTAACTGTGGAGCCCCTGGTGTGGATGAGGCGGCGGCGCTGGAGCGTGCAGTCTTTGCTATCAGTTCTGTATCCCATCTGCCCCTGGTGCTAGACTCTTCCGATCCTGTTGCGCTAGAGCAGGCGCTTAAAGCTGTAGATGGTAAGGTGCTTATCAATTCGGTTAACGGCGAAGAGAAAAGCATGGCAGCCATCCTCCCCCTGGCACGCAAATATGGTGCCGCAGTAATAGCCCTGTGTTTAGATGAAAACGGCATCCCCAAGAGTGCAGAGGGTCGCATCGCGATTGCGCGCCGCATCATTGCGCGCGCGCAAGAGTACGGAATTGAGCCCTGCGACGTAGTGGTGGATTGCCTCGCGTTGACTGTCTCCGCAGAACAGGATCAGGCGGCAGAAACCCTCGCCGCGATCCGTACTCTTACCCATACAGATCAAGTCGCAACAGTGCTTGGGGTGAGCAACATCTCTTTCGGATTGCCACGCCGCCCCTTGATTTCAGCCACTTTTTTTGCCATGGCGCTGGAAGCGGGCTTAAGTGCCGCAATTATCAATCCGGCGGATGAACGGATGCAAGATGCCTACCGCAGTGCCATGGTGCTGCTAGGACACGACAAACGTGCCGAGTCCTATGTGGAGGCGTATGCAGGTTCACAGGAGCAGAATTCCACCCCCTCTACCGATGCAAATGCAGCAGAGGAGGGGATCTTGCAGCGCTTAAGTCGGGGGATTATTCAGGGGGAAAAAGACGAAATAGTTGCTTTAGTGGAGCAGGCTCTCGCCGAGGGGCATGAACTTATGTCCATCAGTAACGATGGTTTGCTCCCCGGTCTCGAAGTAGTAGGGCAGCGTTTTGGGGCGAATAAAATATTCCTCCCGCAGGTGCTTTTGAGTGCCGAAACCATGCAGACCGCGTTCACACGTCTGAAGCAGGAACTGGGTGCTTCAGACATGCAGTACCACGGCAAAATCCTTATGGCAACAGTGGAAGGGGATATCCACGATATTGGCAAAAATATCGTTTGCACCCTGCTGGAGAACTACGGCTTTGAAGTTCTCGACCTGGGGAAAAATGTCTCATCCGCGCGCATTGTAGAGCAGGCTCTGGCGCAGAACGTTGATGCCGTAGGGCTTTCGGCCTTGATGACCACCACTCTGCGCCAGATGCAGGTTACCCTTGACGCCCTGCGCGACGCCGGAATCAAGGTGTTTACTATGGTTGGCGGGGCGGTAGTAACTCAAGACTATGCCGATCAGATCGGAGCGGACATTTACGCCGATGATGCGATGGAAGCAGTGGCAAAAGTGAAGAAATTGATGGCGAACACCGCACCCGATAACTAGAGGAGATAGTGCCATGGTTAGTGGATTCAACCACAACTTCAGCTACAAAGGGCATACATACCATGTGCAGACGGAAGATAGCGGCTTGCCGCGGGCGCGTATAACCACACTTCTGTACCGAGCGGGCTCTATCCTCGCGCGCGAAACCACAGACTATACCAACATTAGCACCGCAACAGATCTGCCCTCTAAGGTGGAACACATGATGAGGGAGCAGCATCGCTCCATGCTCAAAAATCTTAAAGATGGAGCGTTCGATGGCAAAATAGCGCAGCTGTCTTCGCCAGCTAACGTTGGTGCAGAGCTGGGGAGTCCACGGGGAGTTGAGGCGCACAAAACTGCGACCTCAGAAACTTTATCGGCCGGACCCACCCCTTCAGAGGCTGTCTCTGTGTCTGAATGGAGAGCCGGACCTCTAGAGGATAAGGTAAAAAAGTATCTTGATGCAGGACGTTGAGGTTTGCTCCTGACGCAATATCTCTTAAAGGCACAGGTTCCGTATGCGCAAAAACAGCCTCATAGTTCGTATCATTGTGATGAACATAACTCTGCTCACCATTGGAATCGGGGTGTTTACCCTGTTCCACTATCAGCGTGATCGCAACAATATGCTGAAATTAACCAGGGATGGGGCAGATATCCTCATGGTAACGGTAGAAAACTCCATCTTTAACTCTAAATGCAAGGGCGATGCTCACACCCTGCAGCGCACCCTGGAGTTGATTGCGAGTGGTCCAAGCCTGCGGGTAGTGCGCATTTTCAACCCCGATACCGGCAACATCGTAAACTCCTCTTTTGCGGCAGAGCTGGATCAACCCATGTTGACCCGGGAGCTCGAAGCGTATCGGCGCGGGGATGATTCTCTAATGCTTGAACACAGTGGGGAAGAGGTGTTGAGCATCCTGAAATCTATCGAAAACAGGCCCGTCTGTTATGAATGTCATAGCTCTGAGCACAAAGTGCTAGGGGTGTTGAATCTCAACTATTCTATTGCTGGAACCAACGAGTTGCTCAGCAGGTCATCGCGCTGTTTCACCTTTTCGATGCTCTTTATCACCCTGTTATTATCCGCAGGAGTTACAGGCATTGTGGTGCGCTACGTGCGTAAGCCGATCCAGATTCTTATCAGCCGCATGGCGCAAGTGGAGGCAGGGGAGAAAAATGTGCGCATGGAACCACGCTATAATGATGAGGTTTCTTACCTGATGCACAGTTTCAATTCGATGTTGGATAAGCTTGAAAAGGCTCAGGAGGAGTTGGAGCAGTACCATTTTCACCAGATGGAGCAGGCGGACAGGTTGGCAGCTATTGGAGAGATGGCTACAGGGGTGGCACACGAAATCAAAAACCCGCTAGCCGGAATCAAAGGAGCTTTGCCCCTTGTTGCGGAGGACTTCCCCCCCGAAGATGAGCGGCGCCAAGTGGTTGAAGATATCATGGCCCAGATTGAGCGTTTGAACAAAACCGCCACCGACTTGCTCAAGTTTGGGCGCCCAGGCACGCCTCAGTTTGACTATCTGAATATTAATGATCTACTCAATGAAACTCTGTTTTTTGTGGCCCAGCATCCCGAAGCCAGAAATATTGAGCAACACCGTGACCTAGGGCAAGATCTTCCTCTGATTTGGGCGGATTGCAAACAGTTGCAGCAGGTGTTGCTGAATATAGTGATCAATGCGTTACAGGCGACCCCTGTAGGAGGCAGTGTCTCTCTTGCCACCGCGCAGGCAACTGTAGGGGGGCGAGAACATGTGCAGGTAACTATTGCAGATAACGGCCCTGGAATCCCCGCAGATTTGCAGGAAAAGATTTTTACCCCATTTTTCACTACCAAAAACCGCGGCACTGGCCTGGGGTTGCCGATATGCAAGCAGCTAGTAAAGCAGAACAACGGACGTATTTATATGCATAGCTCCCCTACGGGCACCGTGTTTACCTTGCAGTTTCCTGTAGTTGAGGCGTTTGAATTAACCGATATAGACAAGAACACCGAAGGGCAAGAATGAAACAGAATCAACAAATACTCGTAGTTGACGATGAACAACTAATTCGCTGGTCGCTGGAAAAAAATCTAGTGAAGCATGGATTTCTGGTTCAGACTGCCGCGTCGGGCGAGCAGGCTTTGGAGATAATTGGCAAAGATGCTCCCGATCTAGTTCTGCTGGATATAAGTATGCCCGGGATTGACGGCTTACGCACCCTCGAAGAGATCAAAAAGAGTGATCCGTTGGTGGCGGTGGTGATGATAACTGCCCTTGGAGTGTTGGAAACAGCAGTTAAGGCGATGCAGCTGGGCGCCTTTGACTACATCCATAAGCCATTTAATATGGATGAACTGTTTGTTGTTATTCAAAAGGCATTGGAAAACCGTGCTCTGAAGCAGGAAGTTGAACGCCTGCGCCGCGAGAATAAACGTAGCTTTGGCATGGGGCAGATCGTTGCCGAAAGCCAACAAATGCGTGCTGTCATGAAGGTGGTAAACAAGGTGGCACGCAGCGATGCTGGCACTGTTTTGATCCAAGGAGAAAGCGGAACAGGGAAGGAGCTGATTGCCCGCGCTCTGCACGAGGGAAGTACTCGCGCAGACGGACCGTTCATGGCAATAAACTGCGCTGCGGTACCGGAAACCCTGCTCGAAAGTGAGCTGATGGGACATGAAAAAGGTGCCTTTACCGATGCCAAAACCCAAAAAAAGGGGTTGTTTGAAATGGCGCATGGCGGCACAGTATTTCTTGATGAAATTGGCGATATGCAGATGGGGATGCAGGCCAAATTGTTGCGTGTGCTGGAGGAGCGCTCCTTCCGGCGGGTGGGGGGAAGTAAAGATGTAAGGGTGGATGTGCGCATCGTTGCCGCCACTAACAAGGAGTTGCTCCAAGAGATCGAGGATGGTTCGTTCCGTAAAGATCTGTACTATCGCATTCAGGTTATCCCTGTTTACCTCCCCCCGCTGCGCGAACGGCGCGAAGATATTCTCCCCCTCGCGCGATTTTTTGTAGAACGCTTCAATCAGGAGTTCGGCAAGCAAGTGAAAGGTTTTACGCCGCAGGCGGAACGCTATCTGCAAGTGTATGATTGGCCTGGCAATATCAGGGAACTGCGTAACATTATTGAGCGCGAGGTGATCCTCGAAGACGTAGAGTATCTAGGCTTAGCCTCCCTCCCACGCACTGCAGGGGAGGGTCTTCTCTACGAAGGTGCAGGTAGATATGACTTTGTTTTACCCCCAGACGGAGTAGATATTGAAATGGTGGAGAAACAACTTATTGAGCAAGCGTTGCAGTTGTGCGGTAACAATCAGTCCCGGGCGGCGCGCAAATTGAGTCTTGGAATTGATGCGTTTCGTTACCGCATGAAGAAATTCGGCCTGTTGTAAAACCTTCTTATTCGAGCGTTTGAAAGGATTCATCCGTGCCACAAAGTCCCCCCCAGCTCTACATTGTCGATGCCTCATCCTATATCTACCGTGCCTACTATGCCATCCGCCACCTGTCTAATTCACGCGGGCAGGCGTGCAATGCGGTATTTGGCTTCACCAAAATGTTGCTGAAGGTGGTGCGTGATTATAACCCCGACCAATTTGTTGTGGTGTTTGATGCTAAAGGGACGACATTTCGCCACGAACTTTATGCGGAATACAAGGCGAACCGCGCTAAAATGCCGGATGATCTGGTGGAGCAGATCCCCCTTATTAAGCAAGTGGTACAGGGTTTCAGATTCGCTACCTTGGAGGTAGATGGTTATGAGGCGGACGATATAATTGCCACGGTGGTAAGTCACTATCGCGACAAAGATATCCCCATAACCATTGTCAGCGGCGATAAAGATCTGATGCAGCTGATAGGGGAGAAAGTCACCATGCTCGACACCATGAAAGACAAGGTGTTCGATCTGGATGCGGTAGCAGAGCGTTTCGGGGGTGGCCCTGAGACGGTAGTTGAGGTGCAGGCTCTTGCTGGCGACAGCTCGGACAATGTTCCAGGTGTCCCTGGAATTGGAGAGAAGACCGCGCGTGATCTTATTGTGCGGTTTGGTACCCTGGAAAACCTTCTTGCCCATATAGACGAGGTGTCAGGAACAAAACGGCGTGAGAATCTCAAAGAATTTGCGGAGCAGGCACGGCTTTCACGCGAACTGGTGTGTCTCAAAAAAGACCTGGACCTGAACCTAACGCAGATGGAATTCGGCATACCGGAACCAAATCGTGCAGAACTGGCGCGTATTTTTCAGGAGTTGGAATTTAAACAGCTGTATGAAGAATTTGCTGAAAAAGAGATCGAAGAGGAGCAGGAGTGCGAGTATCTCTGTGTAACCACCGCTGCAGACCTTCAATCTCTGACTGAGGCGTTGAAGGGAGCAAAATACTTCAGCGTCGATACTGAAACCACCTCACGTGAGGCGATGCGTGCCGATCTGGTAGGGCTATCGTTTAGTATTGAAGCGGCGCATGGCTGGTATGTTCCAGTTGGGCACCATGACACCGAGGGTGCGGCAGATCAGTTGGATCGCAGCACGGTGCTCGATGCACTGCGCCCGCTCCTTGAGGATGAAAATCTCGCCAAGGTGGGGCAGAATATCAAATATGATGCGCTGGTGTTGCGCCGCGCCGGGATTGAGCTGCGTGGGGTTATGGCAGATACCATGCTGCAGTCCTATCTGTTGTTCCCAGCGTCGCGCTCCCACGGGCTGGACTCTATGGCGCAGGAACATCTGCAACACAGCATGCTCGCGTATTCCGAGATGGTAGGTAGTGGTAAAAAAGAGAAAACGTTTGCCGAGGTCCCACTGGCGGAGGCTACTAGCTATGCGGTGGAAGATTCCGATTACACTCTGCGTCTGTATGAGCACTTCACCCCTAAATTTGACTCCGAGGTGGGTAAACTGCTACAACAGGTGGAGTTACCTCTGTTAGGGGTGCTGATCGACATGGAGTGGGAAGGGGTGCGCCTCGACCCTGAACGCCTTAACGCTCTTAGTGCTGATTTCGGCACACGTATGGAGGAGCTGGAAGGATCCATCCATGCCGCAGCAGATACGGAGTTCAATCTCAACTCTCCCAAACAGCTTGGAGAGGTGCTTTTTGATAAACTGGGTCTGCCGCGCGGGAAAAAAACCAAAACTGGCTGGTCCACTGCAGTGGACGTATTAACTCCACTGGCGCAGGAACACGAAATTGTGGCGCAGATCCTTGAGTATCGCTCTCTTTCGAAGCTTAAGGGGACCTATACCGATGCGCTCCCGCGTCTCATCCATCCTGAGACAGGCAAAATTCACACTTCGTTTAACCAGACCGTCACAGCAACCGGGCGGCTTTCATCCAGCAACCCCAATTTGCAGAATATCCCCATCCGTGGGAGCTACGGCCCGCGAATCCGCGAAGCCTTTGTGCCAGATGAGGGCAATGTATTCCTGGCCGCGGATTATTCCCAGATAGAGCTGCGTCTCATGGCGCACTTAGCTGATGACGCGGAGATGATTCAGGCGTTCAATGCCCATGAAGATATCCACCGTCGTACTGCGCAACAGATTTTTAATGTCTTTGGCGAGATGGTCACTGAGGAGATGCGCCGCTATGCAAAGACCATTAATTTCGGTCTATTGTACGGAATGGGGGCATATAGCTTAAGCCGCGAACTGGGGATATCCACTGCCGCCGCCAAAAAATATATTGAGAGTTATTTCGCGCGCTATCCGCAGGTGCTGGAGTTTTTTGAGCACCAGAAAGAAAGCGCACGTAAAAATCTGCATGTGACGACTCTGCTGGGGCGCCGCTGTGCAATTCCTGATATCAATAGTCGCAACCACCAGGTGCGCAGCTATGCAGAGCGCAATGCGGTTAATTACGCGGTACAGGGCTCGGCTGCAGATATTATCAAGGTTGCAATGGTACGGATATGGTCCGAACTTAAACAGCAAAAACTTAAGACCCGAATGCTCATGCAGGTGCATGACGAGCTCGTGTTTGATGTGCCCAAGGCAGAACAGGAGCAGGTGGAACATCTCGTGCGCCATGCCATGGAGAACGTCATGGAGTTGAAAGTGCCTCTGGATGTAAGCCTCGGATGGGGAAAAAATTGGGCTCAAGCACATTGACTGTTGCCATAACGGGCGCTGTAGTTTAATAATCTACTTTCACAAAAGGGAAAATCCTCTGCAAAATCACCCAATTCTAAGGGTTGCAGGAATTTACATATATGGTTCGCGGTCTGGATTCAACAGGGTTAAAGACGCTGGGCGCCTGCAGCACGGCACAGGCATAGATGAGGAGGAATGCTATGGTTAAGAAAATCGGGTTTATTGGTCTCGGAACTGTGGGAAAGTCTATGGCAAAAAACCTGCTGAAGGGTGACTATGACTTGACCGTGCACGACAATAAAAAAGAGGCCGTTGATGAACTAGTTGCCCAAGGGGCACGGGGTGCTCAAACTCCACTGGAAGCAGCACAGGGTAAGGATATCGTTATTACCGTGCTTCCGCATGAGGATGCGCTGAAGCAGGCTCTTTCCAGCAGGGGTGGATTTTTGAGCGGGATCGATCCCGGCACTATTTTATGCGATATGGGCACTCATTGCCTAGAGATGACCCAGGATGTGGCGAAGGTAGCTAAAAGACGTGGAATCCGCTTTCTTGATGCTCCAGTGTGGGGTACGCGTGAACATGCCGCCCATGGGTTGTTGACCATTCTGGTTGGGGGCGACAACGCAGTGGTAAGTCAGTGTCGTGAAGTGCTCTCCCACGTCGGCCTCAATATCCTCCATGTGGGAGAGATTGGCGACGCAACCCGGATGATGTTCGTGGTAACCCTGATGCAGTCGCATCTGATGGAGGCTCTCGCAGAAAGCTTGGTTTTAGGGGAACGCCTCGGCTTCAGCAACGATCAGATCATGGAAGTATTTGATGCTGGCGGAGTAGCTTCACCCTTGCTGCATAAAAAAGGACGCTCCATTGCACGTGGAAACTACCGCCGCAACCTAGCGTTGAAATATGTATATGAAGGGCTGCGGGAAGCCCAAGATGCTGCGGGCATAACCCGTACCCGTTTGCCGGGTATGGAGGCAGTGATCGACGTGTATAAAGAGGCGATGGATCAGGGACTTGGTGAAGAGGATTTTTCCGCGGTTTTTAAAGTATTGCAGAAAAAATAGATTGAGATTGCAGTAGGCGCTAAGTGGGCTTAGCGTGCATACAAGAAAAACATCAAGGGGCGTATTTCGATATAAAAACGAAGTACGCCCCTTGTGTTTTATCCCCCAGTGCAGCTTAAATTCGCCACGTAACCCCCCCCTTGACCCAGCGTCCCGGTGCTGGGGTGAACCCCCCGTCAATATATTCTTTGTCAAACACATTTGTAATTGCAACACCTAGGGTCAGGGTAGGGCTTAACTCCCAGTTCAGGCGGGTATCCACCACAGCGCTTGAGTCGTTGTTCAGACGTTTTTCATAGCGATAAACTATCTGTTGCTGCAAAGTTGAAGTCCAGTTGAGGTCGGTGCGTAGATGTAGTTGATGACGCAGGTGGTTCAGAGTGTATTTTGTTTTTAGGTCTTTGCTGCGCATATCGGTGTCCAGATAGGTGTAGGTTGCTTTTATCCGTTTCAGCATACTTGCATCTCCGCACGGATGTAGAATTTCCACCTCGGTTTCCACCCCTGTAGTAGTGGCGTTGGCGATGTTAGCTACATGCCAGGGCTGTTGCGATTCCGCGCGCACCCACTCAATCAGGTTGTCACTCTCGCGCCAGAAGAGGGCGATGCTAGTGGTGATATTGCTCCACCCCCCTCGCACACCACTCTCCCAGGTCTGCGCTTCCTCAGGCTTTAACGCAGGATTTCCTATATCCATCGGAGTGTTGTAGTACATCTCCGTATAGGTGGGGATACGAAACGATTCGCCAAACGAGGCAAACCAGGTCCAGCTGTCATTTAGCGCCACACTAACATCCATCCCAGGCCAGTACTCCCAGCCCCAGGCGGAATAGTATACGGCAGAAAGTCCTGCTCCCACGACTAAGCGCTCCCCTAACGGGATACGTTGATTGAAAAACAGGCTGTGCTGTCTGCGCGCATGGTCGCCAAGGCTGTTGCTTTTTATCTCTTCCCATTCCGCGTTTATTCCCATGGTGCTAATGCCGCAAGTGGTGTGGGTATCGGCGCTGAATTGGGCAATTAGTTTGTCAGTGGTGGATTCATTTTCATACCAGAGATTGGCGGCGGCATAGGAGTAGGTATCCTCATGGCGCTGATAGCTGATATGGGGGCGTAAATGCCAATTTCCTGCATAGGTGTCCATGAGGGTGTAACCCGTAAAGGTTTGGGTACGTTCTTTCTGCTCCGGTGCATCGAAATAAAATCTACTTGCGCCAAAGTCTTTGTCAATATATCCGCTCCCTATTTCAAGCGTTGCAGCACCAATATCCCTCTTGCTGTGGGTGTTTACACTTTTGATGTTGAATCCGGTTGGTTCGTCGGAGTCAAACCCAGAGGAATAGCGCTGTGCTGCGCTGAGGCGGTGCTTCCAGGCGTAGGTGGCAAAGGTTCCACTACCCCCAGCATGATAGTAGGCATAATCGCCCCCCTCTAGGTGCAATTGGATGCCGGGTAACTCAGGAGCGCGGGTTATGATGTTAATCACACCGGCCATGGCGTTGGCACCATAGATGTGCGCGCCTGGTCCCTTGACAATTTCGATCCGTTCAATGTCGTGAAGTTGCAGGGGGAGATCCATATTGTGGTGTCCGGTCTGAGGGTTGCTCATGCTGATACCATTGAGCAAGATCAGGGTCTGCTCGAAACTCCCACCCCGAATACTTACATCGGCTTGGGTCCCACCATTACGCCGCTGTATATCCACCCCACTGACATACTCCAGCACTTCATACAGATCGGTAGCAGGTGAATTTTCAATTTGCGCCCGGGTTATAACTTCGGTGGAGCGTCCGATTGACTCGATAGGAGCTACAGTGCGAGTTGCGGTGACCATGTATGTGCCTAGATCTGCCTCGGTTTCAAAGGTTGTAGTATCCGCATCCAAGGGAGAACAAAATCCCAATGTTGAATAAAACCATATACATACGCATGAAATTGACGTGGCAACCCACGTATTTGCGCGACAATTATTGCCTGTTTTTAGCATCTTCCCTCCCATAGTCAACTGGTTGTCATTTTAAGTTGACGAGGGTTTACCAGTGGGGCAAAAATATGTCAACAGATATGTTGTAACAACGAGACTAAATCTCTATAATGAATTGCTAGCAGAACATTTGTTTGTTTTTTGACTCAGCACAGCATTGGAGCCGACATTGGTTTGTGTTTATATAGTAACCAGTGGAACATTAGAGCTTGTGCAACTCGACGTGGATGATAGCGATTAGTATGGGCGAACGTTCTTCCATGGTGCATGGACTTTCCAGGCGTTCGCATACGTTTGATGCCCGTACACCACAACTTGAAACCCCGCCGGGAATAATGGTGGTGAATGTGTGCGGAGCCATTCTGCAGATGGACAGAAACATTCAGATCCTCCTGCAGCAGTATGGCTATCACAGTGCAGATGCACTCCTGGGTATGGAACTTGCGGCATGTGTGAAAAAATTCAGTCCAATCGCAACGACAAATGCACCTGACGCTGGAGGTGCTCTAGAATGGGACTGTATCGCCATTTTCAGCCGGATTGCGCCGCAGGATAATCATTGGACGGTGCGCCCCCTTTACGCTGGCGATGGAAGCTTAAGTGCCTTTTGTTTTTTGCATTGCCCGCTTACAGAAAAGGCTGATCACGGTCTCGATTTATCTCAACTGCGCACTCTGGTTGATAGCATCGAGGAACCCCTGCTCGTTACCGATGGCAAAAAACGTGTATTGCTTCTAAACGACGCGGCACAGCGCCTGCTACGTTCACATTGCGAGGTCACCAGTGCTGGAGTGTTGTTGCCGTTTCTCGAGCGTAGCGGTTTCTCTGCGCAACTCCCCGATTACCTGGATACCGTGTTGAATACTGGGAAGAGCATATGTTTTACGCGTGAAATAGCCACCGTCAACCATCGTTGTGAAGTGTATGAATTTGTGTACACCCCTTTGTTAACTAAGGAGGGGAAGGTTGAAGGAGTTATCGAGCGCGCCCGCGATATAACCAAAAAAACCCTGATGAAGAATCGCCTCAATGAGCAGGAAGAACGGGTGCACCAGCTCATTCACTATGACAGCCTGACCAATCTCCCCAGTCGCGTGCTTTTCTCTCAACGCCTCGACGCTGCCAGAGCCGCTGCAGCCGATTCCACACATGAGCTCGCGGTTATCTGCCTTGATCTGGATAATTTTAAAAAGGTGAACGATTCCCTCGGACACGATGTTGGAGACTTGATTCTGTCCGAGGTTGCAGAACGCCTGAGAAGTTGTGTTGGAGTGCGCGATACTGTTGCGCGCCTTAGCGGTGATGCCTTCTTTATTTTGTTGAGTAATTTGCTTGATGCTGAGCACGCGCAGGTGATAGCGCAAAACATACTGTGGGTGTTGCGTAAATGTTTCACCGTAGATGGGTATGAATTGTATCTGAGTGGCAGCGCCGGGATCAGTCTGTATCCAGCAGATGCGACCGATGCGCGTGGACTCATGCGCTGTGCCGATGTTGCCATGCATAAAAGCAAACGCAGCGGCGGCAATAGTGTGCATTTCTTCACCGCAGAGTTGGATCGCAACATTCATGAGTACTTGGTGCTTGAGTCTGATCTGCAGGTAGCATTGGCGCAACGTCAATTTGCGCTACAGTATCAGCCCCAGTACAACATACATTCTGGAGAGATAGTAGGAGTAGAAGCTCTGCTACGCTGGTATCACCCGGAACGGGGTTTTCTCCCCCCGGGAGAGTTTATCCCCATAGCGGAGCAGAGCGATATTATTCTTGAAATTGGCGCTTGGGTTCTAGAAGAGGCGTGTAGACAGAACATGGCGTGGCAGTCCAGCGGGATTGGTACGTTTACGGTCGCGGTCAATGTGTCTCCGCGCCAATTTCGCCACACAGATATGCTAGTCCAGGTTCAGGAGGTGCTGACTCGCACCGGCATGGATCCGAGTCTGCTTGAACTTGAGATAACTGAAGGCACCATCATGAATGACGTTCCAAATGCCATCGAAACCATGTGCGCTTTACGAAATATGGGAATAAAGCTTGCAGTGGACGATTTTGGTACCGGTTATTCATCCCTGAGCTATCTACGCAACTTTGATATCAGCAAACTTAAAATTGATCGCTCCTTTGTGGACACAATTGAGGAAGAGGACGGCTCTGCCCAGATAGCTCACTCCATAGTGGATTTAGCTAAAAATCTCAAACTTGGCGTGATTGCCGAGGGGGTGGAAACCTATGCGCAGCTCGATTTTCTCCGCCGCGTCGGTTGTGAAGAAGCTCAGGGATATCTGCTAAGTCGCCCTGTTTACGCCCACGAGATCCCTAGCTGTCTCTCTTGTAGCGGCATCGGGACAAAGTAACGCCACCTGCGCATTGTACCCAGCGCGGGGGAAGCGAAAAAAACTGCAACTTGGTCAATATTAAGTTATTATGCAGATTTAGATGTATATTTCCCCCCCCTGTTGGGTAATTGAGCTCTAGCGCCGACAGACTCCTCGGAGGAATGGATGTTATACGATAAGGATGACAAGCGGTTGCTGGAAATGCTCCATCGGCGCAACGAGGAACTTGAAACATTGGTTCAGATCGGCAAAACCCTTACATCTACTCTTGATATCGAAGAACTCACCAACATTATCATTGAAAAAGCTAACTTGCTGTTTAAGTCCCGTGCTTGGTCTCTGCTCCTGTACGATGAAAAGAGCAACGATCTTGTTTTCGATGTTGTGGTTTCCGAGGTTGCCGCGCAACTGAAGGGGCAACGTCTGCCTCTGGGGCAGGGGATCGTCGGGTGGGTGGCACAGCACCGTTGCCCAGCTCTTATCGAGAACGCTATTGTTGACCCGCGTTACAACGACTGTTTAGAGACACAGACAGGGTTTGAGGCGGGTTCGGTTGTGTGTGTGCCGGTGGAGATTCAGGGGACGCTGCTAGGAGTTATGCAGCTGGTAAATGGTCTCAATGAACCGGTGTTCGATGAAAACGACCTTATTCTCCTTTCCACTATCTCCGATTATATTGCCATTGGGATATCCAATGCACGTAATTTTAGTAAAGTACGCGAGTTGGTGATTACAGATGATTTAACTGGGCTGCACAATGCGCGCTACTTCGATGAAATACTTGACATAGAGATCAGGCGCTCGCAACGTTTTAATACCCCTGTTTCGCTGGTGTTTCTCGACCTCGACCACTTTAAACGGGTCAATGACCGCCACGGACACTTGATAGGGAGTCAGGTGCTCACAGAGATCGGGCAGCTTATCAAGAAACGCCTGCGTGCAGTAGATTGTGGTGCACGCTATGGTGGGGATGAGTTTGTCATTATTCTGCCGCAGACCGATAAAATGGGAGCATACGAACTGGTAGCTAATCTGCGCCGGCGCATTTGTGATCATGTTTTGATTGCGGAGGATGGCACCCCGATACAGGTTACTGCCAGCTTTGGCATCGCTTCCATGCCCGAAGATGTGGACAACAAACTTGATCTTATCCGCCTTGCTGACAACATGATGTACAAGGTCAAGGCGACTACACGCAACGGGATCATGATGGCGTAAGTTTTTTAGGTAACATTCAGGTTAAATAAGTGCTTAGATATAACAGGTTGCATGTTGGACCTGTTTTTCTGTTTTTGCACTATATCTTATTACCCAACCCAGCTATGCCTCCCGAGGTTAGTGACATTTGTGGAGTCCGTTTATGCAGCAAGAGGACAACATAGAATTGTATCGCCGCACCCTTAAAAAATGGGGCGAACAGGCGCAATACGATCAGGTTATTGAAGAGTGTGCTGAACTCACTACCGCTTTGCTCCACTACCGCCGAGATAAGGCTGATGCGAGTAGAGTTGTTGATGAAATGGCGGATGTTATCCTCATGCTCGGACAGCTGCGCTGGATGTTTGGAGCCGCAGAAGTAGAACGCGCCGTGGAACGCAAACGCGCGAAACTTGAAGAGTTGCTCTTACACGAGGACGCTGCTCTCCGAGGAGATGTTGAATGAAGCTGCCACTGATGAAAGAGGGCATTCTAGAGCGGCGCTATAAGCGCTTTCTTGCAGATATTCGCCTGCCCGATGGAACCTCCATCACCGCCCATACCCCGAATACTGGGAGCATGAAGCAGTGCGCCGAGCCGGGTTTACGCGTGATGTTTTCTCATAGCGACAATCTGCAGCGCAAATATCCCCATACCCTGGAGCTGATTCAGGTGGAGGGGAGTTGGGTAGATATCAATACCCAGCGCAGTAACCGGGTGGTGGAGGAAGCTCTGACGTGCGGTATCCTTGCAGGGCTGGAGGGCTATCGCATCACACCGGAGCAGCGTCTGGGGGAAAGTCGCATCGATTTTCGTCTCGACCCAGAGGATAAAGAGCACCTAAAGAATAAAAATCGATGTAGCGTATGGGTGGAAGTGAAAAATGTAACCTATATGGGGACCTCTGCATGTGCATGTTTCCCTGATGCAGTGACGCAGCGCGGCCAACGCCATCTACAGGCATTGCGTGCGGCGTGTGCGCGGGGAGAGCGCGGAGTTATCCTGTTTCTGGTTCAGCGTGCAGAGGCGCAGGTATTTGCTCCAGCCGCTGATATCGACCCTGATTACGCCCATATTTTGCGTGAGGTGTTGCGTCACGGAGTTGAGCCGCTAGCATATCAGACCGAAACCACCCCCACCCAAACCCGAATTGTGCGGCGCTTGCCGCTTATTGTGTAATGAGTTTGCGCGGCGTAGGTCTGATCACTGAATATAATCCCTTCCACAATGGGCATGTGTACCATGTAGAGCAGGCACGTGTAGCCAGTGGCGCTGATGTTGTAGTGGCCGCCATGGGGGGACATTTCCTTCAGCGTGGAGAGCCAGCCCTGATAGATAAATGGGAACGCACGCGCATGGCACTAAGTTGTGGCGTGGACGTGGTGGTGGAACTACCGTTCCCATGGGGATGCAACAGTGCCCCCCATTTTGCCGCCGGCGCACTGGAGGTGCTGCACGCATTTTCTCCCCATCTGGATTGTTTCTGCTTCGGGAGTGAAAGTGGCACGCTGGAAGAATTGCAGCGCATGGCTGCGGCGATAAGCTCCACTGCTGCAGAGGAGGGTGAGGCCCTCCATTTCCGACGTGGGACGAATTACCCCGCGGCACGGCAGGAACGTCTGCGGCAGAGCAACGTTGGGCAGAGAAGCACTACGGTAGCTACGGCAGCGACTTTCGATCTGCAAGCTCCCAACAATATCCTCGGACTTGCATATCTGCGTGCTCTTGCCGCTGCGCCCCATATTGATTTGCAGCCTTTCACCATCGCCCGCATTGGGGGTAGTTTTCATGCGTGCAAACCGCAGAGCACCGACATTGCAAGCGCCACGGCTGTTCGGCACATGCTGGCGCAACAAGAAGATATTACTCCGTATGTTCCCGCAGTAAGTGCGCGTATCCTGCACCTGGCACAGTGCCACGGCAATATAAGTGACATGGAGCGCTGGTTCATGCTGGTTGCGGCTGGATGTTTGCGGTCGAATGTCGTGGGGGGGGAGGATGCGGATACGCAGATATATCAGTTTCAACCCGGGTTGCGCGCTCGCTTTCTACAGGCAGCGCTGCACGCAACAACCTATGCCGAGCTTGTAGATGGGGCAAAGGCTCGTCACCTCACCCGCACTCGGGTGCAGCGCCTATTATGTTATGCTGCGCTGGGGGTTACCCCTGCACAGATGGAATTGCACCTAAAAGCGGGAGTGCCGTTTATTCCGCTGTTGGGGGCAAGTGCCAGGGGAGAGGCGTTCTTGCGTCAGTGTCGCGCCTCGATGAAGCTTCCGCTAGTGGGGAATTTTTCACGTGTCAATGCGCTGCTCAAGCGTCATTACCACTCTGCACCTGCAATGTTGAGACAGGCGCACCAATTGCTTGAACTCCACAACCGCAGTGCACGCATGTATTCCCTTCTGCTGCCCGGCTGGAAGGGAGGTTCCCGCCATCTGGACTACATGCGTGATCCGCTCCGTTCGGCTGATCTAGGTTAGAAAGAAGGACGGGATACTATCAGGTTGGGGAGTTCATTGGTATCCGCGGCAGCACTTGCCTGTGTATGGGGGAAGTGTTCTACCAAGAGAGCTTCGCAGCGGGCGATGGCGTTGCACACCCCTGTGCAGGCGTCTCCGTGTTTCAAGCCGGCAACAATTTCATCCACCACTTGGTGCCATTCCTCCGGATCAACTCTAGCGTTGATCCCTTCGTCTGCCAAAACCTCTACGCGGTGTTCAAACAGAGAAATAAGAATCAGGATTCCACTCTGTTCACGGGTTTTGTAAATGCCATGCCGGGTAAATTGCTCGAACGCTTTCGCCGTCATGGCGCGTTCCACTTCACTTGGGCTCAGCAGCATCCTTTTTATTCCCGGAAGTTGTTCGAGCATAAAGTAGAAAATGGCAAAACACAGAGTGCACCCGACGGGAAGTTGCCAGAACAGATGCATTTGCTCGGTTGCCGGCATGATCCACAGAGTGATGGAGGTGAGAGCCATGGTGAGCAAGAATGCACTGCACGCTGTGGTACGGCTGTAACTTGAAGCCTGATCTATAATTACGGGGACAATTTCGCCGTGGCTCTGCTCTTCTACCCGCGCTACCGCAGTACGAATCTTCTCCTGTTCTGCGGGGGTAAAAAAACTATGCGCTGCTCGTGGTATCATACTATCTCCTGTGAATAAATGTGAGAGGACGTTTTTTACCACCCACCAGAAGCGCCGCCGCCACCAAAACCGCCACCGCCGCCGCTGAAACCACCGCCGCCGCGTCCTCCGCCAAAGCCACCGGGGAAGAAGATGGACCTTGAACGTCGCCGCCTGGAACCAAAGGGGAGTAGCCCCGGTGCAAGAAACAGCAGCATGATCAGCCAGCCGAAGGGGTTGCGCTTTTCCTTCCCCGCAGATGACCCTGTGCCCGTGTATTCTCCGCGCACACTAGCAGCCATGGCGGCAGCACCGGCTACAATACCTTCTTCAAACATCCCTTGCTTAAACCGCGGTGCGATCTCTAGGTCAATGATACGCCCAGCGAGCAGATCGGTAAGGCGTCCTTCCAACCCTTTGCCCACCTCTATCCTTATTTTGCGCTCATCCCGCGCAACGAGAAGTAATGCTCCGTTGTCGTGCTTATGTTGACCTAGCGCGGTGTTGGAAGCGAGCTCAATGCTGTATTCGCTTAGCGCACGCCCCTGTAGAGAAGGGATAGTGACAACCGCAATCTGGGTGGAGTCGCTCTGTTCAAACTGGCGTAGAAACGTGGTGAGTTTTTGCTCAGTAGCGGCGCTGAGCATGTCGGCCTGATCTGTGACGTAGGCGCTAATAGTAGTTGGAAGTTGTGGCGCCGCTGTCGTTGTGGAAGCGGTCAACACTCCGAACATGCACACACATAGCGTCACGAGTACCGCACACAGCGTAGACCTATGCAGCGTCACAGTTGAAATCAAAATTTCACCTCGGGGGCGGTTTCGGCACCGGTTGTGGCACTGAACGGCTCTTTACGTTCAAGTTTTAACAAAAACTTGTTGGTCAGATTATTTGGAAAGGTCCTGATTGAGGAGTTAAACTTCTGCACTGCGGCATTAAAGCGCTGGCGCGCTACATTGATGCGATTCTCCGTCCCCTCCAGTTGGTGCTGCAGATCGCGAAAGTTTTGACTCGCTTTCAGGTCTGGATAACGCTCCGCCACCAGAAGCAGGCGCGACAGAGCGCCGGACATCTGCTGCTGCGCAGCGGCAAAGCGCTGTAGCGCCGCGGGATCGTTGAGATCTGCGGCGCTGATATTGGTTTGCCCCACAGTGGCACGTGTACGGGTAACGTTCTCCAGAGTTTCCTGTTCGTGGGCTGCGTACCCTTTCACGGTTTCAACCAGATTTGGGATCAAATCCAAACGACGTTGATAGGTCGCTTCGACATCTGCCCACGCCTGCAGCACTGCTTCATCATTGCGTTGGATATCATTGTAACCACACGCACTGAGGCTCAGCATCAGCCCGAAGGTCAAGACAACTGCGAGCAATTTAGACAACTTAGTAAATAACTTTTGCATACGTTTCTCCCGGCGGCGCCACTGCCGCGTCAGAGATGCGCGCGCAATTCAGGCGCTAAAGCCATTAGTGGTATAAAAGGTGAGTGGTGTTAGTTTGTTAGGAATGTTGACAATTGAGGCAGAGCATATAGAAGAATATGTAGAACATGGTTTTACTGACATTGAAGCTTTATTTCTTTATTTTCACCCTGTTTTAACCTCAATTGCGTTCGAGTATAGGATGGATAATACCATGCAGACCTTGACCAGTACTACTCCGGAGTTTGATTTTAATACTTGGGGGCAGAAGTTACACTCGAGCTTTCAGGGCCATATTGACGCCGCCGCGCCTGTACAGCTATCACTGAAGGAGTTTCTCCAGCAGGTGGAGGGCGAGTTATGTGCTGGGCTACATGCTTCTGACAGCGAGATGATTGCATGCAACGCGGGGTGTAGCGCCTGTTGTCGCGTTAACGTGGCCACCCTAGTCCCTGAGGCTTACAATATCGCGGCATATTTGCGCCATACCCGTAGTGCAGCTGAATTAGCACGGTTGCGTGCGCAGATGCGCCAGATGCTCGTGGTGATCGGCGGACTTGATGATGATGAGCGTATCGCCACCAATCAACCTTGTGTTTTTCTCGATCAAGAGGGGAGTTGCTCCATCTATCCCGTGCGCCCTCTCCTGTGCCGCTCTATCACTTCCACCAGTGCAGAAGCGTGCCGCGCGGCACTTGGTTGGACTATGTTTGAAGAGCCAAGCAGCGTGATGATGAATATGTTTCAGAAAGAGCTTATGGATACAGCGTTTACCGCTTTGGCGCAAATATGGCACGAGAGTGGGGGCGACAGCCGCAGTCGAGAACTGACTGCGGCTGTCTATCCCCTAGTGTAGATCTGCTTGGTGAATCTCGCTTCGGTCTGTCTCGGATAAAACGTCAAAATTAGGAGTTGTTCGAGTTGCCCTGCTGCAGGGCGGCAAACTGCATAAGTTGTTGCAGGTCGATGCCACTCTTTTTGACAATCTCCAGCATTACCGGAA
The DNA here is from genome assembly GCA_034007015.1 of Desulfuromonadaceae bacterium. Classification (GTDB taxonomy): domain Bacteria; phylum Desulfobacterota; class Desulfuromonadia; order Desulfuromonadales; family Desulfuromonadaceae; genus JAIVHC01. The sequence goes on along the minus strand of JAVERS010000004.1, from coordinate 45,547 downwards.
GCAGGCGTAACATAAAGCCTGAGTCTTGCAGAGCTTCATCGGCCAGATCCGGCAGGGCCGTGAGGATGAACTCCTGTTTTTCAGTGGTGGTTAACTGCATAACTTGCTGCTTCAACTCTTCAATGTTCATAGGTTTTTCTCCAATTATTTCGGAAAGGCGATATTGTAAACATCGGTGTAATTTTTGGCAAAGTGTACTTCCAGCCCCTCGCGCAGATGTTCGGGGAGGTCTTCAAAGTCTTTACGGTTACTCTCTGGGAAGATCAGCACTTTCAAGCCACTGCGGCGCGCGGCGATAGTTTTCTCTTTTACTCCGCCGATGGGAAGCACCTGACCTGTGAGGGTCAATTCTCCGGTCATTCCCAGCTTTTTTCGCACCGGTGTGTTTGAAATCATGGAGAAAAGTGCAGTTGCCATAGTTATCCCTGCGGAAGGTCCATCCTTTGGGGTTGCTCCGGCGGGGACGTGCATGTGGACAAAGTGGTGGTCAAAGAAGTCCTCCTGCATGCCGAAGTGCTTCAAATTCCCCATAACAAAGGAGTACGCAATCTCAGAACTTTCCACCATAACCTTGCCTAGTTGACCAGTCTGCTTGAACCCTTTATTGCTGGTTTTTACCGCGGTTGCTTCGATTTGGAGGGTTGCCCCGCCTAAGCTGGTCCATGCAAGCCCAGTAGCTACGCCGGGCACATTTTCAAACACCTCATCTTGACTGAACACCGGCTTCCCAAGGTATTTTTCCAGATTGTTTTTGCGCAAAATGAGCTTATCTTTTTGCGCATCGCAAAAAGCCATCGCTGCTTTGCGCATAATCTTTTTAATTCGGTTTTCCAGTCCTCGCACCCCAGCCTCGCGTGCGTAATCGTCTACAATAGCTTCGAGGGCATCCTTGCGGATACTTACCTGTTGCCGCGTCAGACCGTGGCTCTGCAGCGCTTTAGGGATCAAGTAGCGTTTCGCTATTTCAACCTTTTCCGCCATGATATAGCCCGAAAGGCGGATAACTTCCATGCGGTCGAGTAAAGGCGCAGGGATGGTATCGAGCTGGTTTGCGGTGGCGATAAACAGGACATTGGAAAGGTCAAAAGGGACATCCATGTAGTGATCGCGAAAGCTGCTGTTCTGCTCTGGATCTAACACCTCAAGCAGGGCTGAAGCAGGATCTCCATGAAAGGAAGCACCGATCTTGTCGATTTCGTCCAGCATCAGCACTGGATTTGAACTCTTGGCTTGTTTAATCGCCTGAATAAATTTACCCGGCATCGCCCCAATGTAGGTGCGCCGATGCCCCTTGATCTCTGCCTCATCGCGCATCCCCCCGAGGGAGAAACGGTAGAAGTTGCGCTTCAGTGCATGGGCAACACTCTTGCCAATGGAGGTTTTTCCCACCCCAGGAGGGCCAACCAAGCATAGGATAGAGCCGGAGATATCCCCCTTCATCTTCCCGACGGCGATAAATTCGAGAATCCGCTCCTTCACATCCTCCAAGCCGTAGTGGTCCGCATCTAGTGCCTTGCGTGCCCTGGCGATATTGTAGGAGTCCTTGGTGTTTTTCCCCCACGGAAGGATGGTAAGCCAATCCAGGTAGTTACGGCTGACGTTGTATTCCGGTGAGCTTGGTTCGATGAGTTGGAGTTTCTCAAGCTCCTCATCAACCGCTGTTTGCGCTTCATCGTTGAGTTTAAGATCCTTCAGGCGCTCGGTAAATTTTTCGATTTCGCTGACTTTTCCCTCTTTCTCCAGCCCAAGTTCTTTTTTAATCGCCTTGAGCTGTTCACGCAGGAAAAACTCACGCTGCTGGGCAGACACCTTTTTTTCAATCTGCTTGGAAATTTTGCTCTGCAGGCGCGAGACCTCCAGTTCTTTTTTTAGCAGCACCAATACCTGATCGATCCGTGCGTGTACGTTGAAGGTTTCCAGGACCTGTTGAAGTTCTTGTCCATCTGCAGAGGTAAGGTTAGCCGCAAAGTCTGCAAGCTTGCCGGGATCATCCATGCTGGAGCGTCCCAGAAACATCTTGATCTCTTCGGAGTACAGCGGGTTGATTTGCACCAGCTCTTTGAGAGTGGTGATTATCGCCATGGAGTACGCCTTAAGCTCTTCGCGTTGAGCATCTTCAGGCGTTTTAAGGTATTCCACGCTTCCAACCAGACCATCCTCGGTTTCGTGCAGGTGCTTAATGGTGAAGCGTTCGAGGCAATTGACCAGAACCTGAATATTGTCTTCTTCGCTTTTCAGAATTTTTACAATCTTCCCCACAACACCAACTTTGTGGAGATTATCCGGTTCATCCTTCCCCTCAGTGTTGCGCACTAGCACCATGCCGATAGCGTGGCTGGGGCTATCCGCCGCTTTTTTAATGATGTCTACTTTCTCTTTCCCACTGATGCTCATGGGGATGAGGATGTTGGGAAAGGCCGGGCGTGGACGTAGCGGGATGATGGGAATTTGCTCTGGAAGGACATCGGAAGCAAGGAGCAGAGCTTCACTTATGTCACCGATATCTTCAAACTCATCATCACCATCCGAAAACATCGATTCGTCATCTATATCATCGTAATCTTCGCTCATAAACAGCAATCCCTTTCACGGTGTGAATATTAAGTGATTTTTCAGACAGTAATCACTGTTCTGGAGCATGTCAACCGCCGCTGCGCTTTTATACGCAGCGGCGCGCGGTTTGCGGTGGGGATATATTAGCGTAGGATGGGATGTTCTATGCGCCCACCGAGGCGGATAAGATACCCTTCAGCATCTTTTCGCACTCCGGTTAAACTCAAGAGTTCTTCGAGTTGCGCGTATTCGGCAGGGATATTGTCTATACGCAACTGCAAGTTCATGCGAGCTTTAGGAGTGAGTTGCGGAGGGGTTATAGAGCCACTGCCCGAAAGTTGAAATGCCCCGCCAGGATTCTGGAGTTCAAGTTGCAACAGGTGCCCCTGTTCTTCTAGGGTAAGCTCTAGATCTCCCAAGTTTGTTACACTTTGTCCTAGCCCCACCTTGTCCAATCCATGTATACGTACCCCTTTAAGGATGATCTGCCCATGGCTGGGAGTTACCGCATCAGAGACATGCGCGTCAATCTGCGCGTACTCAAGCTCACCCTCTATCCTGATTGAGCTGAATCCGGGGATGGTAGCGCTGAGGTGCATCCGTTCAGCCTCAATAGTGGTGGTGCCGCTACTGGTGTAGAAAACCTCAAAGGACCCACCAAACAGTATACCAGATGCTACGATTCCAGGTTGTAAGCGGATGAGGCTGCTCCACGCTGGCTTCACCTGTAGGGGGGCAATGGTAAGAGGAAACTGGGGGATATCTACGGAAACTTGCTTCCCTTTTAAGGTAAAGGGGAAACTGCGTTCGAGATGGTGAATTTTGAAGCTGAAAGGGGCCTGGCGGGCGAGTTCGGCGTTGATGCGGCGCTCTAGACTCGCATCGGGGAACATAAACCACACCCCAAGCACAAAGGTCATTCCACTTAAAGCGATAAACGCAAGGATGTATGCAGCCCTCTTGCGCAGTGATTGTTTGAGATTTGGTGTAGTCTCAGCCATAGATTATCCTCTCCCGAAGGTGGAGATTGTCAAGGAGGCGTCAAATAGAGACTTATTCTCAAAGCGCACCCTCAGGTCCAGTCCCTTTACCCGCAGGGGACGTTGCGACTGTTCCAGACGTTGGAGCAGGTCCACCGCTTGGCGCAGGGAGATCCGTTCGATTCTCACCTCCAGCCCCTCTTCTACCATATCATTATGGCGTATTGGTGCCACAGGACGCATGGAAGTGAGTTTGTCGCGCCCCGCAACCTGCTGTACTTGGTTTTCCACAAAACTGAACAGACCGGAGACATCCTGCTGATCAGTGCTGATCTGTTTTATCTGTTGCGCTAGGCTCTGGTACTCCTGCTGTAGAACGGTTACTTGCTCCAGTTGGGTTTGTCCGGCGCTTATTTTTCGCTCAAGCCCCTGCATTTTGGAGGTATACGGGGCGATGATGCCTACATAGAGCAGCACCGCAACACAGAACACGATTCCCGCGCCCAGGATCATTTTTTCACGCGTGGACAGGTTTCTAATCACTGTGAACCTCCGGCGGTAGAAATGTTTATCTGGAGCCTGAAGCCAACTTTATTTCCTTCAAGCCCAGTTTTGGCATCGAAAATGCGTACTGAGCTGAACAGCGGTGATTGACGCAGGCGTTCCCCCAGGCGGTTGACACTATCGAAGTCGGTAGTATCTCCGCTGATATCGAGGGAGTCATCGACGTAGCGGAAACGCTTCACATCCAGGGTTATCTCCTCTGGTGCCAGGCGCGATACTTCGCGCAGCGCTGCCAGAGGAGATGCTGAATTACCTACCCCCAGCAGGGCGGCACGCCGCTTCAGCTGTTCGAGCTCTGCCTGAATCTGGCGCGGGATATCCACAATAACATTGGTGTCGGGCAGGGTCTGGCGAAAAACCTTGCTCATCTGCTGTTTATACGTATCCACTTGTTGGACTTTGTGCCGATACGTGGTTAGCGCAGTGACTCCCCCCACAAGAGCAGTAAAAAGCAACAGGGTTGCACCTACATAGAGGTGTTTTTTTATGGAATTCCAGCTCCCTTTGAGAACAAACATCCCTTGGCGCAGATTGAAACTGCGCTCTTCGCGTGCCATGGCGAGGGCACATACGGGGAGAAACTCATGCGGCACAGGCTCCCCTTCCAAGGTAAGGGGGAGCTTCAGCAATTCGTATCCGCGTTGTTGCAGCTGCTCTTCCACCTCAGGGGTGATGTGTTCCCCCATAAGGAGTAGCGGCTGTGCTTCGACATTGTTGCTGCGCCGCAACAGGGCAGCTTCTTGCTCAATACGTTGCCACAGGGGGGGATCTGAAGGTGTTCTGCGGCAGTTTTTATATGCACTAATGTTTTCATCGTTGATGGAACACAGCGCGAATTGATCGGCATGAACCTTAACCAGCAACCCATTTTGGTGCCAGGTAATAACTCCGCCAGCCTCGGTAAACGGACTCAGACCCAGGAGTTGCAGCGGTATGCGGGCCTGATCCAGAGGGGCAAGAGCCGCGGCAATGGAAGTATCCGGTACTGCGACGCTGATGCTGGCAAAACCCTCCTCTGCTGGGGTAGCAGGGGTAGATGCGATGGTGTGCTCACTGATGTCAGCGGGAATGCGAGATTCCATTTCAATTCGTGCTGCAGCCTCAATTTTGTTTTTATCTTTAAAGGGGAAGCGGAGGGTACGCACGAAACACTTTTGCCACGCCAATGCGGTGCAGAAGTGGTCGCTGAAGCGTGGCGGTTGTTCCAGCATCTCCAGCAGGGTAGCACCAATATCACTTTCGGGGGTGATCTCCCGCTGGTGCAACGCAACAACCTGAGGCGGATTTTTTTTCCCGTCTAGAATTGCCATGCGGATGCAGGTGGGGGTGATTTCAAACCCGACTTTGCGCTGTATCATAGTGGTAAACCCAGTCTGTTCGAGTTTCTATTTAGGTAACAGTTAAAACATCCATTTAGGTAATATGTGGCTATTTAATATCAGGAACTTCAGTGGTTCAAGCATTAAAAAATGCGTAAAAACAGCAATCTCCCCGATGATTTTTCCAGCGTGGCACTAATACTCTTGGGGCTGGAACCCACGTAGGCTGTGCTATGGATGGTATATATATCCGCACTTACCTTGAGGTGGGTGTTGATTGCCCAGTAAAAATCCTCCCAGCGTGGCAGCAGTTGCAGCTCTTCGAGGGAGCGATAGGGACGTTGGCGGCTCTGCTCTGCAATCAGAGCTGCAGTATCCATGTCCATCTCTTGCGCCAAAGAGAATAATACCTCCGGTGTGGCTGAATTGAGGTGGATCTTATCTGAACCGTGCACGCTCACGTGGGGGCGTAATGTTTCCACCTCCTCAGCACTGAAGCCAGCGATCACCTTGAGTTCATCCAAGGTGTCAAGGGGAGCATTTTTACACACAACATTGTTTGACTGCGCTGCATAATAGCCCGCCTCAGCTCCAGCTGGGCGTGGGTCATCGTCTGCATCTATCCAGTCGATAAGTGCATCTACATGCGCTTCAGGATCGGGGATGCCGAGGATGTCAAACAGACGCACGCACCGATCCACCACCACCACATCTGGGTTGCCATTTGCGCCCACTAACGCGTTGAGGTTGATCTTCCCATCCTGTGCCTCAATTTCAATATTGATAGTGCCGATATCTCCCACTGGGTAGTTAGGGATCCCCTGTGCCCATGCTTCAGTGGCACCATCATATTCGTTAGTGTCGATGCTTAGCAGGTGGCGTCCCACTTCTATTCCCCCGCGTGCCACATATTCTGCCCTGGTCTGGTCGCGAAAGGTTTCCACCAGGCGCAGGTTGACGTAGGAGTTAAACGCCATCTCACCCACCAGCGCAGTGAGAAGCGCGGTGAGAGCCAAAACCAGCAGCAGCGCCATCCCTTCCTGTTGCTTCAATCTGTGCATTATGTCTGCCCGGCCATGAGAATATCGAAGGCGGTTACGCATTCTACTTCGTGCCCTTCACAGGCGAGAAGCAGACGTAATTCTACAGTCTGTGGCAACTTGTTGTGCACGTTGCTATCCCAGGTGTTGTTCCAAGCAGCACCATCATGAAAGCGCCACTGCAATTCAACAATCTTCGAACTCAAGCGCCGCCACTGCGGGTCATTCTGCATAGCATACACTGGGAGACTGTAGCGCTGTAGCCGCAGCGTTTCGTTCTCGCCCTGTGCTTGGGTGCGATAGCTTACTTGCTGAAGGCTTACAGCTCCATCTGCCTGCGGTACCGAGGTTGAAGTGAAAGTAAGAAATCCCTGTTCACCACTGCGAAATTCTGCCTCTGGAGTGTTGTTGAGCAGCACACATGCGCCTAACTCTTGCTGCAGGCGATTGACGATACTGCGCGCGTGGTGGTAGCACATGGCGCGGGCGCGCACCTCACGCTCCGCACTGCTGACGCGGGTGAAAATGCCGTACACTCCAGTGAGAACCAAGCTGGATATAGTTACTGCCACCAAGATCTCGATAAGGGTAAATCCGCACACGTTTTTAGTGTAACGCAAGGGTGGACGGGTGCGCGTGACGCACCCACAGCGCGGAAAAAGGATCTGAGTTTTTTCAGTTGAAGGTAAATGAATCAATAACCACCTCATCATTTTGCGCTTCAGCGCCCCAGCGCACGCTTACGCTCACCTGTTGTACTCCATCGAGTGGGGTAGGGAGGTATTCAACCTCCCACGCATATATGGAGTAGGGCTCTTCATAGGAGCCGGAAAGCTCTGGAACGGTTGCGATGCCAGTGCGCGCCTGAGCTTCAAGTTCGCTCATTTTGTGCTTTGCCAGCATCGTTGCGGTGGTGATGTGTTCAACTCTGCCTTGACTGTGGATACACGTATTGACCAAGCTCAGGCACGCGACAAATGCGGTACCCACAATAACCACAGCGAGCATCACCTCCAGGAGGGTGAAGCCTTTTTGACTTTGGAAGCCTGGGTCAACCTTAGCCCTCAAAATCATGGTACCCCTCTTCAGTTTCAGTTATTCCACTCAACGGGAGGAGGTGAATGCTTAAATCCTTAACCTTGGACCCTGAGCCGCTCTGGAGATGGATGGTTGACGCCGGCATCCACCCCTGCGGGTAGATGTTGATAGTGGCGGTGCCATCACTGACCTTGCCTATATCTTCACTCCAGATATCCCGAATGCGGACCGTATTATCTAATTCAAGGGTACTACGTTTATTTTCGATGCCACGCCATTCGCCCGCTCCGTCGACAAACTCGAACTCAAAAAGTCCGCGCTCCAACGTGCACCGAAGCCGGTGTTGTGCGCCAGTTATGGCAGCTTCATTGTACAGATATTGTACTACGGTGGAGATTTTTCGCGCATCAGCGTGCAGCGCCGAGGTGGAGCTGGAGTAAAACAGTGGGATACTCAAGGTGGCAAACAGACCGAGAAGAAATACCACCATCCCCAGTTCTACCAAGGTGAAACCACGGGAATTATTCAATCTCCCAGCTCTTGATATCGGCATTGTTGCCCTCGCCACCAGATTCTCCATCTGCGCCGTAAGAGATCAGATCGTAATCACTGTTGAGACCGGGGGAGAGATAGACGTAGTCGTTACCCCAGGGATCTTTTGGTATTTTACCCAGATATCCCCCCTCGCGATACCTAATGGGGATGCGCCCTTTTTCTGGTTTCTCTACCAAAGCCTCGAGCCCTTGGGAGGTCTCAGGAAACATGCCGTTATCAAGTTTATACAACGCTAGTGCTTCTTCAATGCTCTTGATCTGCATCACTGCTTTGGTGCGCCGTGCCTCTTCGGGGCGGTCCAGCAATCTGGGAACCACCAGCCCTGCGAGAATCCCTAAAATGACGACAACAACCATAACTTCAATAAGGGTAAATCCACGCTGGGCGTAAAGTCGAGATGGTGAATATTTCATGTTCTAGCTCCTGTCGAGTATGTATTTATAGTAATAAATGACTAAATTATATCGGTAAAACAGATTTTATCCGAGCCCCTGGCTCGCCTGAAAAATTGGGAGAAGCACTGCAAGGACGATAAATCCGATTACCGACCCCATCACCAGAATCATCACCGGCTCCAGGAGGGAAAGCAGCCCCCCTAGGGTTATCTCAATTTCGCGATCCTGATTGTCAGCAACCTTAAGGAGCATCGTATCCATATTCCCGCTTCGTTCTCCAATGGCGGTCATCTGCGCCATCAGAGGTGGAAACAGGGCCGAACTGCGTATCTGTTGTGCCAAACTCGCACCTTCGCGCACCGCTTTGGTGTTGTTGGTCACGCTCTGATGCAGATAGCGGTTTTGCAACAAACTGTTGCTGATCTCCAGTGCTTGCAACAGGGGCACCCCGCTTTGGAGTAGGGTTCCCAAAGTGCGGCTGAAGCGGGCCGTGGCAATAGTGCGCACGATATTGCCGAAAAAGGGCAATTTCAGAATGGTCCGATCAAGCTTGAGGCGTCCTTTAGGGGTAGCGTGGTAGCGCCCCAGCGCCACCAGCGCTGCACCAAGGGTGAGTGCCATAATCCATCCGTAAGATCCAAGGGTATCGCTGATTGCGATCAGAAAACGGGTTGGGCCGGGGAGGGTTTGTCCCATGTCGGTGAGCATTCGGGTAACCTTGGGTACGACAAAGGTTACCAAAAACAACAGCACCCCCGTGCCCACAATGGCCATCAGGGCTGGATATGCAAGGGCGGCGCGGGTTTTAGATTTCAGGCGCGCCTGTTCTTCCATAAAATCGGCAAGACGCAGTAACACCTTATCTAAGGAGCCACTGCTCTCTCCCACCTGTACCATGTGGCGGTACATCTGCGGAAACGCCTTCCCTTGCTCTTCCATCGCCTTGTGGAGTGACATCCCCTGCAAGACAGAGTCGCGGATCTGCCCGAACAGCCGTTTGTGCGAGCTCTTGTCGCTTTGATCTACCAGATACGCCAGTGCTTCATCCAAAGGGACTCCCGCTTCCAACAAAGTGGCAAGGAGGCGGGTGCTGGTAGCCAGTTCGGTAGTACTAAGGCGGATAGACGCGGAGGGGAACAGTTGGCGCATGCGCGATTCTGCCCGTTTACGCCGTTGTTCTGAAATACTGCTGACGTAGATATGCTGATGGCGCAGTTTCTCCAGCGCAGCGCGCTTTCCACCTGCTTCTACCGTGCCTTTGGTAGTTTTCCCTTTTTGGTCAAAACCGTGGTAGTCAAACAGTGGCACTTTAGCTCTCCTCCTGCGTAACCCGGATCACTTCTTCCAGCGTGGTTACCCCCTGGCGTGCCAGCTCCAGTCCTGCGTTACGTAAAGGGATCATCCCCCCCTCTATCGCCAAGGTGCGGATGGTGCCCGCATCGGCATTGGCGAGGATCGCAGCGCGGATTTTTTCGTTAATACTGAGAAGCTCGTATACTCCGGTGCGGCCGCGGTAGCCAATATCCATACATTTGGCGCACCCACGTCCGCGGTAGAAAGAATCTCCTTGGGCGGGGTCGATGTTGAGGCGTTTCAGCATGGTAGTCTCTGGGGTGTAGGTTTCGCGACAGTGCGGACAGATGGTGCGTACCAGACGCTGGGCCAGAATCCCCACCACCGACGAGGAGGCGAGAAACGGTTCGATCCCCATCTCTACCAGACGGGTAAGTCCCCCCGCGGCATCGTTGGTATGCAGGGTGGAAAACACCATATGGCCGGTAAGGGCAGATTGAATCGCGATCTCTGCGGTTTCCTGATCGCGGATCTCCCCCACCATAATTACGTCTGGATCCTGGCGCAGAATGGAGCGCAGACCGTTGGCAAAGGTCAGATCTATCTTCGGATTGACTTGAATCTGTCCCACCCCGCTAAGCTGATATTCAATGGGGTCTTCTACGGTGATGATATTCTTCTGCTTCCGATCCAGACGGCTCAAGGCTGCATACAGGGTGGTAGTTTTACCGCTACCGGTAGGGCCGGTGACTAAAAACACCCCATGGGTGGATTCGATCATCTTCTCCATCTGGCGCAATAGTTCATCCTTCATCCCAATATCTTCCAGGGCGAGAACATTGCTGCTCTTATCCAGCAGACGCAATACCAGACGCTCACCAAATGCAGTAGGGAGGGAAGACACCCGGACATCAATATCTTTGGCTGCGATACGCACCCGAAAGCGTCCATCCTGAGGCAGGCGTTTTTCTGCGATATTAAGCCCTGCCATGATTTTGATACGTGAATTGATGCTGGCGCTGGCGTTCAGGGGCGGGCGAAGCACCTCGTATAAAATGCCGTCGATCCGATAGCGTACCACCAGCTCGTTTTCATACGGCTCAATGTGAATATCGCTTGCCCGTTCTTTATATGCCTGGGTGATAAGACTGTTGACGAAGCGGATTACCGGTGCTTCGTCACTGCTGTCGAGCAGATCATCCGGCTCCAGCCGCGGTGCGTTGTCGCCCTGATCGCCATCCATATCCGCTACCATCTCTGAAGCGCCGCCGGCGTGGATTTCATAGCTGCGGTTGATTAAATCCAGGATCGCATTAGCCGGAGCGAGATAGAGTTCTAGCGGGGCATCCACCAGCGCTTCGAGATCGTTAATGGGGGCCGCAGCATAGGGGTCAGTGATAGCCACGCGCAGACACTCGTCTACCCATTCCAGCGGTATAATGCCATGTTCTTTGACATAGTTAAGGGGAAGCAGCTCCAGCAGAGAGGTATCGTTTACCGCTTCTGGCAACTGCGCAACGCAGGGGATACCAGACTGGAGCGCCAGTGCGGTGCACAGCTGTGCCGCAGTCAGGCAGCGCTGGTGCAGGAGGATCTGTCCGAGTGGCTGGTGCTCATCTGCCTGCTTGTGCAGAGCCGCGTCGAGGTCTTCTTGGCTGATACTGCCTTCACGCAGCAGGATTTGTCCCAGCAGTTGTGTGTTTTCCATCCCTACTTCCGCTCCGTGACATCAGATGCCTGTCCCAATTCGATACGTAATTTATCAAATTCCAGTTGTTCATCTTTGGTGATTTCATCCAACACCTGCGCCGATTCGATGATGGTGGGGGTTATAAAAATAAGCAGGTTGGTCTTCTTGTCTTCAACATACGAGGATCTGAACAGATACCCGAGCAGCGGAATATCTCCCAGCAGAGGTACCTTGGTTATGATGCGCTGCTTGTCGGTTGAAATAAGACCACCCAGAACGATATTCTGACTATTGCGAGCCAGTACCGTACTTGTCAACTTTCGGGTTGTGAACGTCGGTCCCACTTCGTCGACATTGCCAACGGTGTTGGTGTTGTCGATGGCGGTGGTCTCCTGGTAGATCTTCATGCGCAGCTGGTCGCCGTCGATTATCTGGGGGGTAATGCGCAGGATCAGGGCGACATCTTTCCGCTCTACCGTGGAACTTTGGGCCAGACCATCTCTGCTGCCCGTATCGGTCAAGGTTGAGGTGATAATAGGGACGTTGCTCCCCACTATGATTTCAGCTTCCTCGTTATCGGAGGTGAGCAGACGTGGCGCGGAGAGGATGTTGACATCGCTGTCGGTTTTAGACAACCTCAACAGGGCGGAAAATGCGGGGATGCTGATGGTATTACCGCTTGTGTCGGTATAGCTTATCAATTTTCCGAACCCGCCGGCGAGTATCCCCTGCACCGAGGTGTTCAGGAGGCTGGCATCGACAGTGCCATCCATATTGATGCTTCCACCGATAACCCCATCACTCCCGGCTTCGAAGCCACCTTGCAGTCCGATGCCCAAGTCTTCCGTGGCCTGCATGGAGAGTTCAAGAATCAGAGCCTCCACATACACCTGGCGTCGCTGGACATCCAGTTCGCGGATGATATTCTCAATAGCGCGGTAATCCTCTGGGGTGGCGTTAATAATCAGGGAGTTGGTGGGTTTATCCGGCGAAATGGTGATGGCGGATGAAAAAGCAGTTTTGGCCATGCCGGGGCTGGTTTTATCCGCGCCAGGTTTTTCACCGCTGAGCATGGTGTTAAGACTCTCACTTAAACTGACAGCATCGGCATTTTTGAGCGCATACAGGTTGATGCGCGACTGATCCTGTGTGGGCTTTCGGTCCAGTTCCTTGATCAGATTGGTGAGCAGTTTCAGCTCTTCATCGGTCACCGCGGCAATTAGTTTGTTGGCACGTTCATAGGCGATGATTTTGCTTTTTGTGCTGGTGGAGCTGGTGGTTACCTTGCGGTCGCGTCGGGTGCGGGCCGAGGTGGTATCCCCGCTTTCAAGCAAGTCGTTGCAAATTTTGGCGGTCTCTACCGCATCTGCATAGCGAAGCTCGATGACGCGCATCTGTTGCACATCACCAGGTTGATCCAGTTCGCGTAAGATGGTGGCAAAACGCTGAATGTTGGCGGCATTATCGGTGATGATAAGTTTGTTCGAGGGCTCATACACCACGATATTGCCGGTCTGTGCCATCAGTGGACTGATGATGGCGCTTGCTACGTCTGCCGCATCGATATGCTTCAGGGTTAACATGCGGGTGACATACTGGTCGCTGGAGTTGGCGTATCCGGAGGTGGGCAGACTGTTGACCCGCGCATCCTTGATCTCAATAATCTTATTGGTGCTCCCCGAGGGCACTACGGTGTAACCCTTGATATTCATAACCGTGAGAAAAAGCCGGTACGCTTCGTCGCGCGTCATGGGTTGAGAGGAGATGATAGTCGCTTTGCCGCGGACACTTTGGTCATAGACGAAGTTTTTCCCCGTGAGTTCGCTGATGGTCTGGATGAAATCAGAGAGCTCAATATCCTTGAAATCAAGGGTGATCGCTTCTTCAGGCGCAGCTAGCGCACTGGTCCCTGCGTTCCAGACGCCGGGGAGAAGCAGGGCCAGGGCCAGAATGGCGGCCGTTACAGAGCGGCAGATAGGTCGAGTTAACACCGGTAATCTCCTTTGTTTTATCTGATTTCGTACTTAAACGTCATCGGAGTGTTGTTGCGTTCTATCCCAAGGTCCATGCTTTTGCTTTCACGCAGTTGTTGAAATACTTGCAACCCTTTTTCCGGACTGTCGAGGCTGATACCATTGACCTGTTTGAGTATGTCCCCCCGTCTTAGCCCCATCTCGGTAAGTAGGGTGCCAGGCTGGATATACTTTACCACGAAGCCTAGGGTCTGCCCTTGGTTTACCACCGGCTCTACCCGAGCTTCGCGCACTACGGTGGCGATGTTGCTGCGTATTAGTTCCGCACGCTCATTGCTTATTCGCCAGCTGGTATCATTGACTTGTTGTATACCCCCGCTGCCAGAGGCCGATATGGAGCCGCGTGCGGCACTGTCAGAAGTCGAAACCGGAGAGGCACTGACGCCAAATTCGGCATCAAGTTCGAGAATCGATATGGATGTGTCTGAGTTTTCCACATATACACGCAGACGTTCAATTTTTACCACTTTGGCACTGGTGGCGATGGGGTCACCAAGACGATAGACTCCGATCTCCCCGGCGCTACTTATAACCGCAAGGGCCTCTTGTACACCCGCTATGGTTCCAACCAGCTGCAGATTTTTTGCTTCCTTGATGTTGCGTCCAGCAAGCTCCGTATCGGAGAGCGCATTCCCGCTTCGACTTTCCTCCGCAGCAGAGGAGCCATTTCCCGTGGTAAGAGTCGTACTGTGTGGCGCGTCCCCAGAAGAGACATGGGCTGAATTGAAGATATTGCGTTGCAAAATGACTTTGTTGTCTGGGGGTAAGGTGTTACTTGGGGCTGCTTTCTGTTGCTCTAGCACTTGGGATATATCAATGCCAGAGTCCAGATACAGTGCGGTAGCATTGCTGAATGCCCATGCCAGAGACAAACCAAGCAGAATGCTTAGTAGGGCATAGTAGCAGGGGAGGATGCGGTGCAAATAGGCAAACATTCCAACTCCATTCAAGGTGGGGCGATTCTGTAAGAATACGCATTCTAGCAGAAAAGTGGGTGTTTTTATAATGGTTATTTTAACGCAATGTAAAAGTTTGGTTAGAGGATGTGTTGAGTGTCTTACGGGCGGGAAGATAGGGGGCAACTACGCGTACACGCAACCATAATATGCTCGGCCATCCCGCGCCCCAGCGCGACATTGGTTCCTTTAACCGAAATAACCATAGGTCCCCGCCCGCACGAAATAATGCGGATCTCCTCACCGGGTATCAGCCCCATTCCGTGTAAACGTTTGCGTAAATTGGGGCAGCCGCTAAAGCCCTTAACGTAGACCACTTCGCCACATTTGCATTTTGATAATGGACACATGAAATATATAAATCCCAGGGGTGTAAGCCCGTGTGTGAAAAATAATCATTCAGTCTCTTTGCCGTTACGCGTTAACGAGGCTGAATGCTAGTGCAGAAGCGCTGTTTTGTGCGGTTAGTAATGGATGCAAGTGTAGAGATGTGGATGGTGAGCGTCAAGATGATAATCCGACGCTGGATCCACGTCGCTGCGATCTGGATTTAGTGCGGGAGTTCCACCATTTTTTCCCCCCCAGTGCTACCAGGTATGCCATGCCGCTCAAGACTGCGGTGCTCGCTCCCGCAGGCAGGTCCCAAGTGAAGGAGAGCCCCAGCCCCACGCTAGTGAGCATTCCACCCAGTAGAGTGGCGATAAGCATCATAAGCGCCAACGAGGTGGAAAACAGACGCGCACTTGCCGCAGGCAGGGTCAGCATTGCAATCACCAGAATCAGCCCTACAATCTGGATCAAGATCACCACCGTCAAAGCAACCATGCACAGCAGCATAGTGTGTATGGTCCCCACTCGAATCCCACGGATGGTGGCGAATTCCGGATCAAAGCACACCAGCACTAATTGGCGGTAGAATATAAATGTGATCGCAAAGATAGCAATATCGAGGACCGCGATAAATAGCAAGTCATGCTGCGAGATCATGAGCACATTGCCGAACAGGTAGCTCATCAGATCGACATTGTAGCCAGGTGTTTTTGCGATGAATAGAACCCCGGTAGCCATCCCTACCGCCCACAAGGCGCTTATAATAGTGTCTTCCTGCTCAGATGCATGCCGACTGACTGCGCTTATAATAAACGCAGCTATGAGAGCACTTATAAGGGCTCCCCCCATAGGGGGATGTCCCAGGTAGTACGCAATTCCCATCCCACCTAGAACAGCATGAGCGATCCCCCCTGCCATGTAGCCAATGCGCCGCACCACTACAAATGTTCCCACTATGCCGCACGCAACACTGGCAAGGAGGCCTCCCCAAAGAGCGTTTGTAAGGAAATCGAAGGTACCTAGTGCTGCGAAAAAATTCATACGCTCACTCCAGTGCCAAGATTGGTGGTGTGTTCCACACGTGAGAGGGGCATGCCGTAGATCTCTTGGAGCAGATCGCTTTCTACCGGCGAGGTGGAGTGGCACACCAGGGTGCGGTTGAGACACGCAACGCGGGTAACGCAGCGGGTAATAAAGCCTATGTCATGGGAAATGAGGACGATACTCACCTCGTCATGAAGACGGTGGAGCAGACCAAAGATGTTTTCGCCATGGTAGGGATCAATGTTGGCAGTGGGTTCATCCAGCAGCAGTAGTTGGGGGTCGCACGCCAACGCTCGCGCAATGAGGACGCGCTGGCGCTGTCCTCCAGATAGGGCGGTCATGGGATGATCCTGCAGGTCCAGAATATCGGTGCGCTCCATCGCCTCTGCGGTTTTAAGGCGGTCGGTACGGGTATAGAAAAACTGATGTGCGCGGGTGCCAAAGCGTCCCTGCATTACGGTATCACGAACCTTGATGGGGAATTTGCTGTCGAAGGTGGCAAACTGGGGCACGTAGCCCAGCAAGGGGCGGGCTTGCTCTGGGGTGCGTCCTAACACGCGGATCTCTCCGGTGGCGGGTGTGAGCAACCCTAAAATCAATTTCAGGAGGGTGCTTTTTCCCCCGCCGTTAGGCCCAACAATGCCGAGAAATTCATCCTCGTGTAAGGTGAGGTTTATATCCTTGAGCACCTGAAGCTGCGGATAGGAGAAGCTGACATTGCTAATCTCGATGCTGGGGCTACTCATAGCGCTAGGCTCCGGGCTAGGGTTCGTGCTGTACGCCGTAATGAATCTGCCAGATCAGAGGCAAGGGGATCTAAGGTTTCTATGCGCGCCCCAGTTTGCGCCGCAATGGCGCGCGCGGCCTTGGTGCTGAACTGCTGTTGGACAAAAATTACTTTTATCTGTTCCTGCTGCGCCTGTTCTATGAGGCGGGCCAGATGTGCACCACTTGGCTCTTTGCCATCTTTTTCCAGCGCTATTTGCTGCAGATTGTAACGCGCAGCAAAGTATCCCCATGAGGGATGAAACACCATGAAGGTGCGCTGCTGCAGGGGGGTAAGGATTTTTTCGATATCGTGGTGCAGCTGTTGCAACTCGGTACGTAAATGTTCTAAGCGCTCGGCGTAGAAATCAAACTGCGCTGGATCTATTTGCTGCAGCGTTGCCGCCATGTTTTCTGCCATGCGGATGCAGCGTAGCGGATCAAGCCAGATATGGGGATCGATGCTTCCGTGCCTAGCTTCGTGCCCATGGTGGTAATGGTGCTCGATTTCCATGTGCTCTACCCCCACAAGGGTATCTGCAATAACTAAACTGGGGGCGCGTTCACGCAGGCGCGGCAACCAGATTGCTTCAAAGGGTACTCCAATGGGAAACATGATATCTGCGCTTACGATCTTTTGCATCTGACGTGGGGATGGATCCCAGGTGGTGGGGTTCTGCCCCGGCTTTATCACAACGTTGACCACGCTTTGGGGAGTCTTGAGTTTGTTGAGCAGGTATTCCTGCGGGGGCACACTAGCAATCAGGCTCAGTCCCTTGCTGCGAGTTGCTCCAATAGCATTAGTAGGAGCCAGGGTGTAGAGGGTAAAAACTATCAGACTCAGGAGCAAAAACCTTCTTCTCCAAGCAGCTGCTCGGAACTTGGATAGGTTTTCTGCTTTGGAGGCAATCTGGAGTACGACAGGTTTTTGGTTGGCAAGCTGTAAAATTGAATGTAGGTTCATGGGCAGAATATTCAAATTTATTTCACTTTAAGGAAAGGATTAATCGGTCATGTTGAAACAATTTAGTGTAATAGGTGCAATACTATTCCTCTTGCTTGCCGGATGCAAGGAATCACCGCGTGGAAGTGGCTCGGTTGAGGATGCGAGAGTTGCGGCGCAGGATGTGAGTCTGGGCACCCAAGAGCAAAAAGTTAGCTATGCGGTAGGGCTTGATATAGGTACCAGTTTTGCAGGCAATGGTGTGACTTTGGATCTCGATGCCTTGGTGCTTGGAGTTCAGGATGGGCAAGAAGGTATTGAGCCACGTCTGAGTGGTGAAGATATTAGCGCAACAATCATGGCTTTCCAGCAGCAGGTGCAGCAAAAACAACAGGAGGAGATGGAGGCGCAACGTATGAAGTACAAGGCCGCTTCAGAAGCGTTTCTGGCCGATTTCGCACAGAAAACTGGTGTTGTTGCGCTTGACAGTGGCCTGATGTATGTGGTGGAGCAGGAGGGTGATGGGGCTACCCCCGCAAGTGGGGATATTGTAAAAGTGCACTACCGCGGCACGACGGTGGATGGCAATGAGTTTGACAGCTCCTATCAGCGCGGTGAGCCAGTCGAGTTCCAGGTTGATCACGTGATCCCCGGTTGGACAGAGGCGCTGCAACTGATGCAGGAAGGGGATAAGTGGCAACTGGCGATCCCAGCAGATCTGGCCTACGGTTCTCAGGGACGTGGTGGCGTTATCCCCCCTGAATCTGCGTTAATTTTTGATGTAGAGCTGCTCGAAGTTACCCCTGTGTCTGAAAATGCAGAGGACTAAAGCTCAAAGATGAGCGTTTGATTAAGGACATATGAGAAGATCGTCGACAGACGGTTGATGCAAAAGCGCCCCGGCAGAAGATCCTTCCAGTCGGGGCGCTTTTTTATTAGGTTAATATGCTATATGCAGAAAACTATATGCAGGAAATGACAGCTAAGAAGTTAAGTGCAGATTACGCAATGGTGTCGAGCAGATTTCCCTGCATGGTGTTGACTGTGCCAACTGTTTCGAGATTAGCTTTGTACATGTGCGTGGTCTGCTGGCTTTCAAGCATCTGGGTGGCGATATCTGTGCGTGACGGTTGGGTAACACCTTTAGACTCATCTACCACCACTTGCGCCGCAGGTGTGTCGACTCTTGCATATACACCCCCCTGAGTCCCCTCTTGGGAAATTACGCGGCTGGGTTCAAAGCCGCCCGTGCTGCTGTTGGCGACATTGTTAGCAGTTACCTCCTGCCGGGTACCTTGTACCTGCAGGGCTGATACGGCACTGTTGACTGCACTGATCATAAAGCACCTCTGTGTTTTTTATTAATACTTCTATTCG
This sequence comes from Desulfuromonadaceae bacterium, assembly GCA_034007015.1. Lineage (GTDB taxonomy): Bacteria > Desulfobacterota > Desulfuromonadia > Desulfuromonadales > Desulfuromonadaceae > JAIVHC01. The sequence goes on along the minus strand of JAVERS010000004.1, from coordinate 26,672 downwards.
TCTACTTCTGCGCGTCCGTTAATCTTGCATGTGGGCACAGATTAGAGAAGCGTACTTGTAAAGTCAAGAATTGTACGATTGCTTTGCTCTTTGCTGAGGATTGGTTGGCGTAAGAGGTGATGTCCGGAAAGGGTTTGGGTGGGGGCTGAGAAAAAGCGCTCTGTGAGGTTGGAGCTTGGGCGTAACGCAAAACAGGCAGCCCCACGTGGTGTAGAACTGCCTGTTTTATTGTTTTGTGCTGAATTGTTCAGATACTGCTTACTTTACGTGGCAGTCTTTACAACCAGTGGGGCCACCGTCGCTCTGGTGACAGTTTTTACACATGGCACCGTGCGCAAGATCTTTAGTCACTTCGAGAGGTCCAGGGCCAGCATCGCCGTGGCACGCAGCGTTGTCACAACCGCCTGCGTACTTAGCATGTGCAGAGTGATCAAAGCTTACTGTGCCAATCTTGCTGTCTTCAGAGTAAGTGTACACTTTAGCTGCAAGCGCAGGGCCAGCTACAAAAGCTACCAGTACGAGAGCTACAACTACTTTTTTCATGTTTTCCTCCTAGAGTAATAAATTTACCGACAATACTCGCGTAACCTAAACGAAAACAAAATTGAGGTCAAGTCCAATTGTATACGTTTGTGACTATGCCTTGGTAGTGCTGGTCTAATCAAATTTAAGGGAAACGTGGCGGGAACGTGGCGGTTTTTCAGGTTTTTTCTTGCGTTGCATTCCGCTCAATCTGCTTTTGCGCCAGATTTTTCTGTAATAGGTTTGCGCCATAAGAGTGAATTCTGCTATCATGTGCGGTTCGTTATTCTGCGTGTAGCCATGCCACCTGGGCTGAATATGGGCAGAAATGCGGGCACAACCCATATATATTTAGCTTGGATAGGGTTTAGCTTAGATAGGGCATATGTACTGGCAGGCTGATTAGAAGAAACCTATGGCGGATACTTTTTCTGGAGGACGGGTGCATGGATCGTAAAATACAGGTATTGCTGGATACAGTTAAAAAACTTCTACGCCGCAATGCTGCGCCCAATTTATCTAACTTACTTCAAAAAACCCATCCAGCGGATATTGCGCACCTGTTCCGTTATCTGGATATCGCCGAGCAGCAAAAACTCTTTAATTTGATTAAGGATGTCAATGACGCCGCGGAGGTTCTGGCTGAGATTGAGCATAGTATCAGTGCGCAGATTATCGATTCTCTCGATTCCCAGTGGGCGGTTGAATTGCTTCAGGCAATGTCGCACGACGATTCGGTGGATATTATCCGTAATATGCCCGATGAAATGGCGGATGAGGTTCTCGGCCTTATGCATGTTGAGCGCTCGGAAGAGATCGAGAATCTCATGCAATATCATGAAGATAGTGCCGGTGGAATCATGTCCACAAACTACTTCAGCCTCAATGAAGAACTCAGCGTAAAGCAAGCTATCGAGGCGGTTCAGGAAGCCAAAGATGCGGAGATGGTGTTTTATGTGTATGTGGTAGATGAATATCGCCATCTGGTAGGGGTGCTGTCGCTGCGCCAGCTTTTGACCGTATCTCCCAACAAGTTGCTGCGTGAGATTGTCGGCGGCGATGTGATCAGCGTGCACGCGGACGCGGATCAAGAAGACGTGGCGCGCTGGGTTGCAAAGTACGATATCCTCGCGATCCCGGTCGTTGACGAACAGAATAAGCTCCTTGGTATTGTCACGGTAGACGATGTGATCGACGTGTTGCGCGAAGAGGCCACCGAAGATATCTATAAAATGGTGGGTGCCAGTGGAGATGAGCTGCTGTATGGCTTTAAGGCGTTCCGGATTGCTGGATTGCGCCTGCCGTGGTTGCTGGTCAACCTTCTGGGGGGGGTCGTTACTGGCTACCTGCTGTGGTGGTTTCAGGTTACGTTGCAGGAGGTGATTGCCTTGATCTCCTTTGTGCCGGTTATCACCGGGATGGGAGGGAATATTGGCGGACAGTCAGCTACTATTGTGGTGCGCGGCTTTGCCACCGGACGTATCGATTTTTCCACCCTGGCGCAGGTTTTTTTTAAAGAGTTGCGCGTGGGGATCATTATGGGAGTGGTGTGTGGTGTTGTAGTTGGTTGCATAGGCTGGATCTGGCACGGCAATATCTATCTGGGGCTGGTAGTGTGCTTAGCGATGATGATATCCATGACTGTCGCTGCTACCATGGGGGTGATGGCACCGGCGTTCTTCAAGCGGATCGGTATTGACCCAGCTATTGCTTCTACCCCCTTTGTACAGACAGCTAACGATATCACCGGCATTCTCATCTATTTTAGCACCGCAACATTATTTATCCAGCACCTGAGCCCCATCAGTGGCTAGGCTGGCAGACATCTGGTTTGAGTAAATGGCACTGCAGGGTTTAACCATATCTGAAGCCTTGGTGGTTCGCTATGTCAACTACGGCGAATCGGATCGAATTGTAGCTATCCTCACCCCCAAGCATGGTCTGTGTAGCGGCTTTGCCCATGGTGCGCGCAACAGCAAACGTCGCTTCGGTCCTGCTCTTCAGCTCTTTAGTCGCATAAATATCATGTGGCAGGAGGGGCGCTACGGCTCTTTACGCCTGTTCAAAGAGGCAGAGCTTTTAGAACCTGCAGAGCGGGTGATGCCGAATCTTGAAGCCTGGGCCTTAGCTGCTTACGCTAGTGAGTTGGTGGTAGCGCTGTTCCCTGAAGAGCAGGCAATCCCTGAGGTTTATTTTCTGCTCCGTTCCTGCTTTGATGCCCTCGCACAAGGGGAGGGGTTGCGACAGATCCGCATTTTGTATGAGTTGCACCTCCTTAACGTCGCTGGTCTTCTTCCCCACTTGAGTCACTGTGCTCGGTGCTGGTGCCACCTGAATGAGATGCAGATGTTTTTCGACCCTGAGCAGGGAGGAGCTTTGTGCTCCTCGTGCAATGGGAACACAGGCTCTCTGCCTGTGTCTCCCCTGACCCTGGGTAGCTTGGCGCGTCTTTCCCGTTTAGAGATGGGCAAGATCCACGGCGTACGTCTGAGTCCACTTACGTTAGAACAGGGTCGTACCATCCTTGATGCGGCATTGAATAATACCCTCCAACGTCCTCTACGTAGCGCCCCTTTCATCGACCTGTTCCACCCTCTTTCCTGAATTAATCAGCCCCGTCATGCCTGTGAAATAAAGGATGTTTTGTGGGCGTATTTTTTTTATCTTTTATGCCGCACAACTATACGTCTAAGATGCCGCATAATCTGGCTTTTGTCTTGACACTCACAGGTAAAAGGTCTAGTAATTTAAGCTTTTAAGCTAAAACTGGATTTGCTTGCGGTTGCGGAGTTCTCTGCACTGGATTAACAGGATATTTCTTCCCCCACCGATACGGAGGTTTAGCAGTGACGTTTCAGGATTTGATTCTGTCCTTACAGAACTACTGGGCACAAAAAGGGTGTGTGATTCAACAGCCCTATGACATGGAAAAGGGTGCTGGAACCTTCAACCCCGCAACTTTTCTCCGCTCTCTGGGGCCTGAACCCTGGAATGTCGCTTACGTTGAACCATCCCGCCGCCCAACTGATGGGCGCTACGGTGAAAATCCGAACCGCCTGCAACACTACTATCAGTTTCAGGTTATTCTTAAGCCTGCCCCCCTCGATATTCAAGACCTATATCTCGATTCCCTTAAGAGCTTTGGCGTAGACCCCGCAGCACACGATATTCGCTTTGTTGAAGATGACTGGGAATCTCCCACTTTGGGCGCCTGGGGGTTGGGTTGGGAAGTTTGGCTTGATGGGATGGAGATCACCCAGTTCACCTATTTTCAGCAGGTGGGGGGGATTGACCTGAAACCAATTCCGGGTGAAATAACCTACGGGTGTGAGCGTATCGCCATGTATCTGCAGGGGGTGGACAATGTCTACGATCTGGAGTGGGTTGATGGGATCAAGTACGGTGATATTCACCACCAGACCGAGGTGGAATTCTCCAAGTATAACTTTGAGAAAGCGGACATCGACATGCTCTTCAAGCTCTTTGATATGTATGAGCAGGAAAGCATCAAGCTGGCGGAGAAGGAGTTGGTGTTTCCCGCGTACGACTTTGTTATGAAAGCCTCTCATGCTTTCAACTTGTTGGATGCACGCGGGGCGATCTCAGTAACAGAGCGAGCTCACTACATCGGGCGCGTGCGTAACCTGTCGCGACGCTGTGCTCAGGGCTACGTGGCACAGCGCGAAAAACTCGGTTTCCCTCTGCTTAAACAGAAGTAGGGCGCAGACACAAAAATATCCGCACCGCCTGATGCCACAGGCGCAGCGATGTGGTGAAGTATATGGAGCACTGATATGGCTAAAGAGCTTTTTTTAGAAATAGGGACAGAAGAGATTCCCGCTGGATTTATCCCCGTGGCATTGCGTGATCTGGAGCGCAAGTTTCGCACTGAGTTTGACCAGGCGCGGATCCCTTTTGGGGAGATAACAACATTTGCGACTCCGCGTCGCCTTGCGGTGTGTGTGACTAAGGTGGCAGAGCAACAGGAACAGCAGCTCATTGAAGCTACTGGCCCAGCGCTGAAAGTGGCCTTTGATGCAGAGGGGAACCCCACCAAAGCTGCCCTCGGTTTTGCACGCTCCCAAGGAGTAGAGGTAGCGGAACTAAGTGAGAAACAGACCGAAAAAGGTACCTATCTGTTTATCTCTAAAACAGTGGAAGGGCAGGATGTAGCGGGGCTTCTGCCTGAACTTATGCAGCGGGTTGTAAGCAGCCTGAACTTCAAAAAATCGATGCGCTGGAAAGATTTAGATATCCGTTTTGCGCGGCCGGTGCACTGGATAGTTGCCCTCTATGGCGGCAAAGTAGTGCCTTTTAGTTTTGGCAATCTCGAGAGTAGTAATGAGTCACGCGGACACCGCTTCATGGCTCCTGGACGTTTCGTCGTTAGCTCCTGTACAGAGTATCTTACCCAGTGTCGCGCACACTATGTCATTGTCGACCCGCAGGAGCGAAAAGAGATTATCTCCTCTGGGATTAAGGCTATAGCTACCGAAGTTGGGGGTACTCTCAACTTGGATGCAGAGCTGCTGGATGAAGTGGTTAACCTTGTTGAATATCCGGTTCCGTTGTGCGGCCATTTCGACGAGGAGTTCCTTCAGTTGCCTAGCGAACTCCTCATTACCAGCATGAAGGAGCACCAGCGCTATTTTACCCTCACCGATAAGCAGGGGAAACTCCTGCCTCGGTTTATCACCATCTCCAACATTGAAGCGACCGATCCGCAAGTGGTAATAAATGGCAACGAGCGTGTATTGCGCGCCCGCCTGGCGGATGGAATGTTCTTCTGGCATGAAGACCAGAAGCAGAAGCTTGAGTCCCGACTTGAGACACTAAAGAATGTAGTTTATCAGCAACAACTTGGCAGCAGTTACGAGAAAGTACAGCGCTTTACGGCGCTGGCCTCCCATCTGGCTCAGAGTCTTGACCCCGAAAATGAAGCGCTCACTCGCCGTGTCGCAACCCTGGCCAAGTGTGATCTGGAGACCGGAATGGTATCCGAGTTCCCTGAACTTCAAGGGGTGATGGGGCGTGAATATGCGTTGTTGGAAGGAGAGGATGAGCGCGTGGCGCGCGCCATTTACGAGCACCATCTTCCCATCCATGCTGGCGGAGCGCTTCCAAGCGATAATATCGGTGCATTTGTTTCCATCGCGGACAAAATAGATACCATCTGTGGCTGTTTCGGCGTGGGTCTAATCCCCACTGGGACGGCTGACCCTTATGCCCTGCGACGCAGCGCCATAGGGATATTGAATATCATCCAAGAGCGCGGTTTTAAAATATCAATTCCACAACTGGTACGTATGGCGGTAACCCAGCTTGAAAAAAAACTAACCCGTTCCGCTGCTGAAGTTGAGGCGGATGTGATAGAATTTGTCCGCCTGCGCTTTGTGAATTTGCTTACTGCCCAAGGTGCGGCTGCCGATGTTGTGGATGCGGTACTCAGTGCCGGTTTTGACCAGATAATGGATGTACGCCAGCGCATTGATGCGCTGAAGACCCTGAAAAAACAGGATGATTTTGAGCCCCTCGCAGCTACTTTTAAGCGGGTAGGCAATATTATCAGCGGCGGAGTAGAGGCACAGGTTAACCCTGAATTGTTTGAAGCGCCAAGTGAGAGCAATCTGTTTGCAGCCCTAGGCGCAGTGCGTACCCAGGTAGATGATGCAATGCAGAAGGGTAAATATCTCGATGCACTACATGCCATTGCTACCCTGCGTCCAGCGGTGGATTCTTTTTTTGATGATGTTATGGTTATGGTCAAGGATGAGCAGGTGAAAACCAATCGCCTCGCTTTACTGACCGACGTTTCCGGTCTGTTCAGTGGTCTAGCAGATTTTTCCCGTCTGGCCGCGTAGAGCAGACATTAAGGGAACAACCTGAATTGATTTATTCACACAAGTGAGGAGGATGTACGATGGCTGTCAAATATGTGTATTTCTTTGGCGATGGTGAAGCTGAAGGCACAACAGAGATGAAGAATTTGCTGGGAGGAAAAGGGGCGAACCTGGCTGAAATGACTTCGATCGGCCTGCCTGTCCCCGCCGGTTTTACCCTTACCACGGAGGTGTGCACCGAGTTCTATAAAAATGAGCGCGAATACCCCGCCGGTCTGCGCGCAGAGGTGGAGCAAAACCTGCAGCGGGTAGAGAAACTTATGGGTAAGAAGTTTGGCGACGCTGCCAATCCTCTCCTTGTTTCTGTGCGTTCCGGCGCGCGCGCCTCTATGCCGGGCATGATGGATACTGTCCTCAATCTGGGCCTCAACGATGAAACAGTGCAAGGGATTATTCGCCAGAGTGGCGATGAACGCTTTGCGTATGACTCCTACCGCCGTTTTGTACAGATGTACTCAAACGTGGTTAAGGGGCTCGATGGAGAGTTTCTCGAAGATCTGCTAGAACAACAGAAAGAGGAGCGTGGGGTAGAACTCGATACCGATTTGAGTGCTGAAGATCTTCGCGATCTGGTGGATAAATTCAAAAACAAATATACCGAAGAGCTGGGCGAAACATTTCCCGATGATCCTATGGAGCAGTTGTGGGGCGCCATCGGAGCAGTGTTTGGTTCGTGGATGAATCCACGCGCCAGAACCTATCGTCGCCTAAACAACATCCCTGCCGAGTGGGGAACTGCTGTCAACGTACAGTCTATGGTATATGGCAATATGGGCGATGACTGTGCCACCGGCGTGGCTTTTACCCGCAACCCGGCTACTGGGGAGAAGCTTTTCTTCGGTGAGTTCTTGATTAACGCCCAAGGGGAGGATGTTGTTGCGGGGATTCGCACCCCCCAATCTATCAACAAGGCGGGCAGTGACGGTAAACTCCCCTCGATGGAAGAGGTGATGCCGGAAAGCTATGCGCAACTGGTAGAGATTCAACATAAATTAGAAAAACACTACCGCGATATGCAGGATATCGAGTTTACTATCGAAAAAGGGCGTCTATTCATGCTCCAGACCCGTAACGGCAAGCGCACAGCTGCTGCTGCGGTGAAAATTGCCGCGGATATGGTGAAGGAGGGCTTGATCAACGAGAAGGAAGCAGTGTTGCGTATCGCGCCTGAGCAGCTCGATCAACTCCTGCACCCCTCACTCGATCCGAAGGCAAAGAAAACTGTAATTGCCAAAGGGTTGCCTGCCTCCCCTGGAGCAGCCAGCGGTGAGATTATCTTCTCTGCAGATGAAGCTGAGGCAGAGAAAAAGCTGGGGCGCAACGTAATTTTAGTGCGTATCGAAACCAGCCCTGAGGATATTCATGGCATGCATGCGGCGCAGGGAATTCTCACTGCACGTGGCGGAATGACCTCCCACGCAGCTGTAGTGGCACGTGGAATGGGCAAGTGCTGTGTGTCTGGCTGCGGGGAGATCAAAGTGAACTATGCCGCGCAGCAGTTCACCACCCCCAGTGGCAAGGTGTTTAAAAAAGGGGACATTATCACGCTCGATGGTAGCAGCGGTGAAGTGATGGAGGGTAACGTTCCCATGGTGCAGCCAGAGATGACTGGTGATTTTGCCTCCATCATGGGGTGGGTGGACAAGTTTCGTCGCATGAAGGTGCGTGCAAATGCCGATGCTCCCGCCGATGCTGCAACTGCACGAGAGTTCGGAGCTGAGGGGATTGGACTGTGTCGTACCGAGCACATGTTCTTCGAGGCGGATCGCATCATGGCCGTGCGCGAGATGATCCTCGCAGAAGATGTGGAAGGGCGTAAAAAAGCTCTAGCGAAGATCATGCCCATGCAAAAAGATGATTTCCTTGGCCTGTTCCGTGAGATGAAGGGGTTACCGGTTACCATCCGCCTTCTGGATCCACCTTTGCATGAATTCATCCCGCATGAAGACAGAGAACTCGAAGCTATCGCGAAAGCTACCAATGTAAGTGTGGAACAGCTGAAGGCGAAGGCGGACTCTCTGCACGAGTTCAACCCCATGCTTGGGCATCGCGGGTGTCGTCTGGGGATTACCTTCCCTGAGGTGTATGAGATGCAGGTACGTGCGATTATGGAAGCCGCGTGTGAGTTGGTAGTAAATGAGGGCTATTCCATCGTGCCAGAGATCATGATCCCTCTGATTGTTGAGGAGAAAGAGCTCGAAATCCTGCGTCTCGATGCCCAGCGCGTTGCAGACGCAGTGATTGAGGAGTACGGAGCCAAGGTAGAATACCTCATCGGCACTATGATTGAACTTCCGCGCGCTGCCCTTACCGCTGACCAAATTGCCCGCCAAGCGCAGTTCTTCTCCTTCGGTACCAATGATCTGACACAAACCACCTACGGTTTGTCGCGCGATGACTCAGGCAAGTTTTTACCCTACTACGTAGAGCGTGAGATCTTCCCCGAAGACCCATTTGTAGCTCTGGATCAGGTTGGGGTAGGGCAGTTGGTGGAGATTGGCTGTGCCAAAGGACGTCAGACCCGCCCAGATATTAAATTGGGAATTTGTGGTGAGCACGGGGGCGAGCCCTCTAGTGTGATTTTCTGCCACAAGATTGGGCTCGACTATGTGTCATGCTCACCGTTCCGCGTCCCCATTGCGCGCCTTGCTGCTGCCCACGCGGCGTTATTGGAAGAACTTGAAAGTTAATTGATTTGCATCGTTAACTTGTTGTGAATCAAAGCCCACCCAGAGCTGATATTTGCCCCGGGTGGGCTTTGTGTTTGCAAAATATGAGCGTAAAAATGGGATCTGAAAAGCTTGGCGCTACCGAAGGGACAGAATTTACCACAGCGCAGGTGGCTATTTGCCCTCTGTGTTGTGTGCCAGAAACAGAATTCTTCTACCGCGACCCCATCCCCACAAAGGGGCGCCGCCGTTCGCTACGGCAGAAAAACCCACGCGAATACCGCTGTTGCCCTAATTGCGATCTGGTGTTTGTAACCTCTAGGTATCTGCTTGATCCCGCCACCGAAAAACGGATATACGATGCACATAAAAACTCTCCCGCGGACCAGGGGTATCGTAGATTTCTTGGACGTATTTTTGATCCTGTGCTCGAACGTCTTGCCCCGGGGGCTGTGGGGTTAGATTTCGGATGTGGGCCCGGCCCCACGCTATCGGTAATGTTTGCCGAGCGCGGTTTTGCCATGGAAGTGTACGACCCCTACTACGCGCCCGACACTAAAGTGCTCCAGCGTAGCTATCCGTTTATTACCAGTACCGAAGTGCTAGAGCATCTTCATGCACCGCACCAGACGCTGGCGCAGTTGTGGAGTTTGGTTGCTCCCGGGGGATTTCTTGCGCTGATGACCTCCATGCGTCCCGCTAAAGCAGATTTTTCTGCGTGGAGGTACAAGAATGATCCAACCCATGTGTGCTTCTACTCTACCCAAACCATGAGCTGGCTTGCACACCAATGGAGTGCCGAACTTGAATTTGTCGCCCATGACGCCATGATTTTTACGCGCCCCACACCTGCACCAGCCTTACACCATACACTTACATAGGAAGGTTAAGGCACGCTACCCTCTCTCGGGAAGGAAACGTGGGGGGGGCGAGTTTCACTGTTCTAGTGTCAGGGTATCAGGCGGAACCTTCCTCCGAGTTTTGGAACATTTCATCGTGTTCATCCATATTCCACGGCAGTATCCCTGGACTTAGGTGGAGGAAATGAAGGTATTTTTCAAACTGGCCCAGAATGTCATCAATGATCTGGTTGCGTTCACAGCCAAAGATATCATAGGATTGCCCCCCGCGGCGGAGGAACACCTCGGCTCGATTAGTAGTGGAGAGTTTTATTTTTATCCGTGCAAAGCGCGGATATGCGAAGTCCGGCATCAGATATTCACAGATACGGATATCATAGATAAAATCCACCCGATCAGTGCGCACCACTTCTAGATAGGCACGCCATTTTCAGCATCAAACATAACTTCTGCGTCCCAGCCCTGTTTTTGTAGCTCGTCCCACACGTGCCATGCTCTACATAACATCGCCGCGGATAAAATCCATTACATTGGCGTAACTTTGGAAACACACTATCTTTGCCAGACGCGCTTTCCATCCCCCCTTGTGATGTTCGGCAGCGTGATGTTCACGGTGCATGTGGTTCTGCAGGCTCTCTTCTGTATCTCCTTCAATAACAAGAGTAGTTTATCCCCTACAAGCGGATACAGGGTAAAGCGCATGGAAAGGGAGTCCATGGCGAAAAGCAAAATAGGCAAGTACCAGGCCCACCAGACCGTAGATGCCCCAAATATGTAGGTCCCAGTGGAAAAACGTGATCTGCATCGCTTGCTTAGCAGGCTCAATAGTTTCTGCCGCTCCAGCAGGAGGCTCTGCATAATGGAGTACCGGCTCCGCCACCCCAAAAAACAATAGGGCAATTCCGTATCCGGCAGAAAACAACATGGCAAACCAAGCGGGGAAGATGTACTGCGGTTCGGAGTGGTCCGGGCCGAGCTTTATTTTTCCTCAGCTTGATAGCGCAATAAGCACGATAAACATCAGCAACAGCTACGCACAGCATATAGAACCACCCAAAGTGGTGGGTAATAAAGCTCAGTGCAGACGCGAACGCATCTCCAGCAAGTCCTGGATCACTGATAGTTCCGACACCTAACAGGAAAATTATCACAACTGCTGGAATAAATACTGGTAGCGTAATGGAAGCAAGCCATGTCCTTTTTTTAGTCATGAACCCTTCTTTGTGGCAACATACAGGGTAAAGTTGAGGCAGGTGTCTTGGCGTTACCGCAAAGCTCAACCCTTGCCTAGGGTGGCAAGGTGGCAGCGGGTTCGCATATTGATCTTAAAAGACGTGGTACATGTTCGTTGCCCGCCCGATCTGCGAGCTACTAACGCTGGCCGTTTATTAGCACGAAACGTTGGGCAGTTCCACCAGATAAAAGAAAAACATTATGAAGCTTTTTTTATGGATCAGGTGTCAAGTCTCTGCGTGGCATATGGAGACAAGGGCAAGATATTGCTGGCACACTACAAAGTTTGTATGGTAGTTAATGGCCGTTTGTAGAACGTTGGAGCAGTTAGTATTATGGTTGCGTCGACAACATTAATCGCTGGGAAGTGAGGCGTAGACAGTACTTGTCTGGAAAGTTGGAGTGGAGATGGCTCATGTTTAATCTGTCGGAAAAAGGGTATGGAATTCGTGCCATGTTTGATGATATTGCCCCACGCTACGATTTGCTTAATCGGCTTCTGTCCTTTGGGATAGATCGGCGCTGGCGCCGCTATGCCGTAGGGCAACTGGATATTCCTCCACAGGGGAAAGTGTTAGATATTGCGACAGGCACCGGCGATGTGGCGCTAGAGATCGCTGCGCGCACTCCAGATTCAGTACAGATTATAGGGGAAGATCTAACCCCGGGGATGTTGATGCATGGACGTAAAAAGATTGCTGCTTCCCCCTATGCGCATCGAATCCACTTGGTAAATGCTCCGTGCGAAGCGATCCCCCATCCGGACAACACCTTTGATGGGATCACCATTGCCTTCGGGATTCGCAATGTGGTGGAGCGCGAGGTGGGTCTGCGCGAGATGTGTCGCGTGCTGAAACCCGGCGGGCGCGCGGTAGTCCTTGAATTTTCCCAGCCAAGCAGCCGGGTGTTTGGGGCGGTGTACGATATTTACTTCAACCGTGTTCTCCCCTTTGTGGCAGGGCTTCTATCCACGCGTGCGGCATACCGGTATCTTCCCGACTCAGTAGCGGAATTCCCACCACGCGCAGAGTTTAAAGCGATGATGGAAGAAGCTGGATTTAGTGCAGTGCGCTATCGTGACCTCACCTTCGGAATCGCGACGGTATATGTGGGTACACGTCCTGATGTGGATCAGGGCAGAGCAGAAGTCGCCCCCCGTTCCCTTTAGTCCAATTTACCCCCTTCCGGTTTATCCTGATCCTTGCTTTGGTGAAAAAAAACCTTGCCCGGATCGGTGAAGGTGGTGCCGGGAAGGGATAGGGCGCGTTTTAGGATTCCGAACATCTGGTTGGAAACACTCGACAACGGTTTCATACTTACCACCGGCTCCTGCGCGGGTCCGCTGACATCAAACTCCACCGTGATAAATGTTTTTTTATCTCCAGTTAAAAGCCAGCCCGCTACAGGGATCTTCGAGAAGATACTATCCACCGTGCCGAGAGGGTTGAGCGCCATCGCGGCATCAATCTGCATGCGCGGGAGGGAAAAATCCCCCGCAAAGGCGAGATTCATCGCCTCGCTGCGAATGAGCATGTTGTTTGAATGTAAAACTCCATCTTCCATGTTCAGATCGGCGCTGATACGTTTAAACGGCATCCCTTCGCTGGCCATGTCCGGTAGCTGCATCTTGAATAGTTGCGCTACGTTGAGCAGGGAAAATGCCTTGGAGAGAAACTTAAACTGACGTATTACCCCATCGCGCACATCTACCCTGAATGTGCCGGCTGTGTTTGCACTGAATTGCGAGCCAATGGGGCCATGGAGGGAGAAGCTTCCATTCAATGGGCCCGTAATCAGGCCTAAGTCTTTAAAAATCTGCGTGTAGACCTTGTCGGCATCAATATTTTCAAGGGTGCCACTGATTTTAAGGTACGCGGGGACCTTGGTGGTTATTATGATTTCCCCGCTCCCTTTCCCTGCATCAGCATTAAATTCCAGCGGTCCAATTCTCAGCTGTTCCTGCTGAATATTTATCCTCCCTCTAGCATTTTGAAATGCAAAGCCTGAAAATACCCCGTTATCTACTCTTGCATCAATAAAAAGAGTTTCATTGGCAGGTAAGGTGGGGGGGATCTCGTGTTTAAAGGTTTGTTCTGCAGGGTCTTCCCGGTCAGCCTCGTCCGCTGCGTGCCACAGGGCAATTACCTCATCGATATCTGCATAGGTGGCATGAATGTCGAGATCCATATCTGGGGTGGAAAAGCCTAAAACTCCTTGAACTTCTGCATGGGTACCTTGCTCTAGGTCTACACGCGCAGAAACAAAGTCGATCCCCTTGGCGTGGATGCGAAGATGTCCCTCTAGGTTGTGCAGCAGCGCGGTTCTGGAATCGAAGATCAGATCGTTGGCAACCACACCATCTCCGCTGGCGTGGATATCTGCCACAGGTTGGCGCAAATCAGCAATATAGGCAGATGCGCGCATGGGGGACGAGTCTTCACCAAGTTTAAGGCTCAGCCGCGGTGCCTCAAGCCTGTACCCATTGATAGTGGCTGTGCCATTAACGTGGTGAATGTGCCCTAAAATGTCTGTGGGGGCGATGGAGCCATCGTGCAGGGTCAGGGTTCCGTTGCCTATCCAGTGCGTTTTCTGCCGTTGGAGAGAATAGTCAAGGTCTACCTTGCCACCCAACTGCATAACGTCGAGGATTGGAACACGGGTGCGCAGTGCGTCCAAGTCAAATTTAGTGAGTTTGAAATTAGCATTGAATCCAGATGCAGCATCGCTCTGGGCACTGCAATGGAGATCAATTTCTGCTGATTGCAGGCTCGCGTTTGCGATTTTCCAGCCCTGGGGGCGGGGATGAAGTTTAAAGCGTAACTGCGCGGGGCTGGCATACGTTTTTATGCCGACAGTTCCCACTGCTGCTTCAGTCTGAGCCAGATTAACCTTGGCGGAAAAACTCTTATCCTCCGCATCCCATTCTCCGTGCATATCCAGCGCAGCTTTAGCGCGGAAGGTTTCACCATTCCATTCTAAAGGTGAGCTTCGTACTTCAACAATAGCTCCGGTATGCTTAAGGGTGATCCGCGGGAGCTTGCTTGCACTTGGAGTGTATTCAGCTGGAATTAGGGCGGGCAACTCAATGACCCAGCGGCTGGATTGTATTCCGGATGGCACTGGTGGGGTAAGCGGCCCCGAATAATGCAACGCTTTGCAGATAATCTGCCCTTTATGTAGACGTTCCCCCCACACAGGGGGCAGATCAGCAAGCAAGGGGCTCAGTTGAACATAGGTTACAGGGGCAGTGCTGAAGGTGATATCCGCATGTTGTTCTTCCGGCGTCAGGCGCACATCACCCTGTAGTTTTGTGAACGCATTTTTAAACTTAATGGCGGAAAACTCCACCCCTCCCTCTGGCACATATGTGAGGATTCCGCTAAATTCGGTATCGCTAAGTTCGATAGCTGTGCCTAAGTAATTTATCCTTAGATGCTCTTTATCCCCGCTGAGCGGATTGCTCCGAATGCTGCCTCCGATGTTCAACCCTTGCGCCAAACTTCCAGCCAAAGAAGCCTTAAGCTCAACCTTTCCCTGCAACTCAATCTGACTTTCGGTGGCGCGTAAGTATTTGTTTGCCTCAGCCACATCAACTGAGCGCAGGTGGATGAAGGTCTCGGTGCTAATCTGACTAAAGAGGAGAGTGTGTTCTGAGGATGGAGCACTGAGACCTGTTTTCATGTTAATGCGCATTGGTTTTTGTTGCGCAGAAGTGTGCATGTCCCCGGTAAGTTCTGCCAACAGTGTTGTTTCGATCCCCGCTTGGCTTAAACTGAGATTTGCATGGCTGAATTGTAGGGGGTCATGTTCGCCGGGGTGGATGGTAATGCTCGCGTCGCTACATATGATGTCACGCCAGGTTGAGAGTATAAATGCGAGAGTATCGGTGCGGATCTCCCATCTCTGTTCGAGTGGAATCGCAAGAGAAGCGTCCGGAGTATTGTGCGCGTGGGTAGCGGCAGTTATGTGCCATATGATTTCAGGTTCGCGCAACTCCGCTCGGGTAGAGACTATCTCACCCTGAAGCAGAGGAAGGAGCTCAAGTCGAATGTGAATACGCGGCGTCTTCAGGTCAAAATGGCCAGAGGCGGAGCGCGCGTGGACATCGAGCATGTCGAAGGTTATCCCCTGCCGAAATCCGACACTGGTGTTGGTAATGTTGATCTCAACGTTGCTGTGTTGGCGCAACTGCTCGGTAAGGTAGCTTACGATGTAGTTGCGATTGTGGTGCAGCAGATACACCCCCGCCGCCCCGCCCAGAATAGCGAAAAGAAGAATAACGCAAGATATTTTAAGTATACGTTGCACCATTAGGGTCCTTTTGTATGGGCAGATTCTCTTCGTCAACAGGCCCGCGATAGAGCAATAGTGACGGGACACATATTTTCACCAGCTATAATTACACAGAGTTTTTTAGCTAATTTACAAGGGTAGTCTCCCTTGCTAGTATACGTCGGATAACCTTAACGAGTAGCGTATCTTATAAGATATAGCAGAATTGGTATGTGAATGAAAATACGGCGTCTCGAAATGGTAGGATTTAAATCGTTTGTTGAGCGAACAGTATTTTCGTTTGATGCCGGGATCACTGCGATCCTAGGCCCTAATGGGTGCGGCAAAAGTAATGTGGTTGACGCCGTGCGCTGGGTTATGGGAGAGCAGAGCGCGTCCAACTTGCGCGGACAATCGATGGGAGATGTGATCTTCGCTGGGAGCGATTCGCGACGTGCCCATGGGATGGCGGAAGTAACCCTGATCTTTGATAATAGCGGCACTCTCGAACACCCCCCCGTCACCCACCCACTGGTGAAGGAATATGCCGAAATAATGGTAACCCGGCGTCTGTACCGCAGCGGTGAGAGCGAATATTTGCTCAACAAAACCCAGTGCCGCCTAAAGGATATTACCGAGCTTTTCCTTGATACTGGGGTAGGGGCGCGCGCTTACTCCATCATTGAACAGGGCAAAGTGGCGAGTGTGCTACAAGCACGCCCTGAAGAGCGCAGGATGCTGATTGAAGAAGCCGCTGGGATCAGCAAATACAAGATGCGCAGAACGGCTGCTCTGCGCAAGATTGAGGCGGCACAGAACAACCTGCAGCGGGTTGATGATATCGTATCTGAAGTAGGGGAGCGTCTCAAGGGGTTAGAACGCCAAGCACAAGAAGCGCGGGAGTTCCGCGCCATAAGACAGCAGCTGCGCGAGTTGGACATCGGTTTGGGAGTTAAGCGCCTGCAGGAGTTGCAGAAACGCAACATTTCTCTACACCAAACGCAGGAAGAGTGTCAGGCGTGTCTACAGCAATGTGAGACTGAAGTACACCAGAATGCCCTTGCGCTGGAGCGCTGCAACATTGCCCGTGATGATGCCGAGACCGCCATGGCGCAGCAGAAAAAACAGATGTTTGCATGGCGCAATGATCTGCAGGAGTGCGAGAATTCCTCCGCGTTGGCGCGCCAGCAGCGAGAGAACCACGCCCGGCAGAAACAAGAAGCTAACGCAGAAATAGAGCTTATCAATGCCCAACTTCTGGAAGACCAGCAGCGCTTAACTGCCTTGCAACAACAGCGGGATACGCGCGCACGTGCGGTGAAGAAGATGGAATCCACCGCTGCGCACACGCGGCAAAAGTTAAACACAGTAATCGCCACTGAGCGGGAATTGCGGCACGAGGCAGACAAGGAACGGGCCAATTTACGCGAGATGGATCTGCAACGGGAAGGGTTGCGAAAAAAACTGCAGGAGATTCAGCGTGAGCAGGCCGTATTGGAGGAGCGCAAGTCACGTTTTTCCCAAGAGAGTACCCGTGCCGCTGAGGCCCTCCAACAAGCGCTGGCGGAGAAGAAGAAAAGCCAGAAACACCTGTCAGCATGTACGACTCAGGCGCAGACCGCTCGGCATGAACTGCAGCAAGTCCAAGAAGACCTGCGCCAGAAACAGCGCGAACTTAAGTGTGTGCGCCACAAGCGTGAAGAGGTATGGCAAGAGTTCCAGCAAGACAAGTTGCGTCTTGAATCGTTGCGTGAGCTGGTAGAGAGCCGCGCTGATGTTGATGCCCCCGTGCAGGAGGTGCTGCAGGATGTCGAGCTGGGGCCCAGTTTCGCAGGGATTGTGGCAGATGTCCTTAAGGTAAAGCCGGAGCACGAAGCGGCGGTCGTTGCAATTCTGGGCGAGCGCCTTGAGGCTCTCCGTTTTACCGCCGGTGCAGATGTCTCCGCAGCTTTGAGGGTCTTACGCACCCGCCCTGGACTTCATGTGTGTCAGCTTGAGGCTTCAGGACAAGAGCATAGCTGGGATGGAGGCGTTCCACTGGCGCAATTTGTCGAAGTGCCAGCGGCGTTACAGGGAGTTTTGGATGGGGTGTATCTGGTGGATGATATTATCCCTAGCCTGACGCAGGTACTTCCCCGCGGTGTAGTTTTAGTAACAGCCGCTGGTGACCTGCTCACCTGGCAGGGGAAAGTGGTGTTGGGGCGCAAGGATAACAGTAGTACCGCATTGCTGCAGAACCGTCGCCGCATCAGTGAACTTGAACAACGGATCGAGGTGCACCACAAATTGGTAGCAGAGGAAAATGTAAAATTTAAAGAGTGCAGTGATCAGCATGCAAAAGTAGAGGCGGTATCTGCCCAGCAGCACCTGGAGTGTGAGCGCCTGCACTTGCATGAGCAAGAGGCGCGGCGCAACCTTGAGAGGTGTAAGCAGCAAAGCGATGCACTCGAGCGTGAGTATCAGAGACAGCAACTGCAACAGCAGCAAAGTGCACAGCGCCTTGATTCTCTGCAGCAGGATCTTGCTCCCTTGGAAGAACGGGAGCGCATACTTGCAGAAAAGATTGACATAACTCAGCAACGGGTTGCTGAAACCGAACAGAAGTGGGAGCAGGCCCGCCTAGATGTGCAACGCCAGCAACAGCACAGTGCGGAGCAGCTTAGTGTGAATGCTGCGGCAGGAGAGCAGCTCAAGTCTCTATTTAATGATATTAAACATGCACAGCGGGATATCACGCGCCAACGCGAGCGTCTTGAATTATTGCGCCGCCGGCAGCAAGAATTTTCTACTGACATTGTTGCACTGGTACAGCAGGAAGAAGGGCTTGCTACGCGGAGGGACGTACTATTGCAAAAGCTGCGTGTTAGCAAGAAATCGGTATCTCAAGCGCAACAGGAATTAGATCAGCGGAGCGAAAAGCTGCATCAAGCACAACAGCGTGAAAGAGAACTCAGCGCAGCGCAGTATCAGGCGCGGCAGAAGCTTGATAGCAACACCTTAGAGCTGGAACACTGCACTCAGGAGATCGCTCGGCAACTGGAATGGCTTGAACAGACCTACGCGATTAAACCAGAAGAGCACGCTGCCCACCAGAAACCTCTGCCTGAGGATGCGCATGCGCGCTTGAAACGCTTGCAACGGCGCATAGAAAGTTTTGGTGAAGTGAATCTCCTTGCAGTTGAGGAATATGATGCCCTGAGCGCGCGCCACACTTTCCTGCTGGAGCAACAAGAAGATATGCTCCAGTCTATCGCTGATCTGCGCAAGGCGATAGCGCAGATTAACCGTAAGTCGCGCAGCCGTTTTAAGGAAACCTTTGCTCAGATCAATGAGCAGTTTATGCAGGTTTTTCCACGTTTGTTTTCAGGAGGTAATGCTAAGTTGATCCTCACCGAACCGGAAGATCTGCTAGCTACTGGGGTAGACATTGAAGCGCGTCCTCCAGGAAAAAAGTTGCAGAATATCAATCTTCTCTCTGGCGGGGAAAAAGCTCTGACTGCGGTGGCTCTTATCTTTGCAATTTTCCAGATAAAACCATCCCCTTTTTGTATTCTAGATGAAGTTGACGCCCCGCTGGATCATGCCAACATCGGGCGCTTTAATGCTATTGTAAAGGAGATGGCGTCAACATCGCAGTTTGTTATCATTACCCATAACACCAGAACGATGGAGATTGCTGACACTCTCTACGGCGTTACCATGGAAGAGCTGGGGGTGTCGCGGCTGGTGTCGGTTGATATGCGCGCCTACGCTGCCGAGGACAAGCGTGGATAATTTTTCATATAAACAACGTAGAAGCCTGCCCGCTGTTCTTTCCGGGGGTGAGAATGGTATTTGAGGATATCTTGGCCCCCTTGCTGAGGGTGGAATACGGGTTGCGCGGTGCCGTGCTTGTCGATGCTGACGGAGAGATGATTGCGAAAGCAGGGTTTGAGTTTGGCGCTGTCGACACGGCGCCACTGTTTGGTGCGCATCAGGGAGCAATCTTGCAGCAGCTAGCTGCTGTAGGGATGGATACTGGTGGTGAAGTGCAGGAGTTGCGTATCTGCAGTGAGAGCGAAGAGTGGTTTGTGTTTCCGGTAACAACGGAGTATTATCTGGCGCTTGCTGGATCTCGTGGCGCGTGTATAGGGCGAGCACGCGCCAGTATACGTCAGTGTATTCGGCAGCTGGATAGGGAAATAAACGCTTAACTGCGGCAGATGTGTTCGCTGCGTCTGGCGCTGCTTAAATCTATGGAAGAAATATTATGGATATCAATCAGGCAGTAGATACGCTTAAGAACTTTACGCATGATTTCATTGCGCAACTAATTATGCGGTGGCAGGGTTTTCTCCTGTGGGTGGCGCAGCAATTCTCCTCTTTTGCCAAGGTGTTGGAGGGATGGGGCGTTCCCGCACATAAAAGCCTCGCAAGCGCATATCTCGTTGCATATGTGGTTCTGGGTCTTCTGCTGAGCATATGTATTTGGCGCTTGGTGGCGATCCGCCGCAGACAGCGAGCTGGGACGGTAACAGCCCTGCCTCAGGAAGATAAGAGCATACCAGCCAAACCTCCGGCACCGGTGTCTAGACGTGAAGTGCCGCAGCCTGAAGCGGACGCAACTCAGGCCGATCTAGCTGAGGCTGTTGGGGTGGCTGTCCCTGCGGCAGAGGAGGAGCAGACCCTCTCTGTATATGAACGGATGCGCAATGGGCTTGCCAAAACCCATAAATCTTTGTTTGGCAAGCTGGATGTTATCCTTGGTGCCGGAACCAATGTAGATGCAGATACAATCGAAGAGATTGAAGAGGTTCTCGTGAGTGCAGATTTCGGGGTAAAAACCACGCAAAAACTTGTCGCAGCACTCCAGGCGCGGTTGTCTCGTGGAGAGATGCGCCAGCCGGACCAGGTGCGCAAGGCATTGCGTGAGGAGATCCTTGCCATCCTTTCTAAGCAGGACTATACCCGCGACATTAATGCTTATCACCCATACGTTATGATGGTCGTCGGGGTTAACGGAGTTGGGAAGACAACGACTATCGGCAAACTTGCGCATCAGTACAAGCAGCAGGGGAAGCGGGTTCTTCTCGGCGCTGGGGACACCTTTCGTGCCGCCGCTGCCGATCAACTGGCGGTGTGGGGCGAGCGCGCGGATGTTGCAGTGGTGCGCCACGCTGAGGGGGCAGATCCCGCCGCGGTTGCATTTGATGCGGCCAAGGCTGCCGTCGCACGTGAGGCTCAGGTGTTGATTATAGACACCGCGGGGCGTTTGCACACCAAGGTGAATCTCATGGAAGAGATGAAAAAAATTCGCCGCGTGTTGGAGCGGGAAATTCCTGCCGCACCCCACGAAACGCTACTGGTACTTGACGCCACCACGGGGCAAAATGCCTTGATTCAGGCGCGCTTGTTTCAGGAAGCTGTTGCCATAGATGGTATTATCCTCACCAAGCTTGACGGCACTGCGCGTGGCGGGATGGCTGTCGCCATTGCCGCCGAATTGCAGGTGCCGGTCCGCTATATTGGCGTAGGTGAAGGGGTGGAAGATTTGCGTCCATTCGATCCGGAAATGTTCGTTGACGCACTGTTCGAGAACCATTAAGTTTCTTGACATTTATCCGGTCATTAATTACCCTGTCTAGATGAAGAGAAATCGCTTATGAATCTGGAAAGTCTGGTTCGTTTAGAAGAAAAAATAGAGCAGTTGGTAGCGCGTCAAAAGCAATTGCAGGAAGAAAATTGCAAGCTTGTTGCGCAGAATGAAGATCTGGAACAACAGCGTGACTTTGTTGCCCAGGAGTTGGACCGCCTTATCGACAAGCTGGCTTTTCTTGACCAGGAGTCTGATTGAAGCAACGGGTAGAGGTAAATATATGCGGCCATGAATATGTTATCCGCAGTAGTCGCAGCGAGGCAGAGGTTCAGCGTGTCGCTGCATTTGTGGATAAGAAGGTCAGCGATGTAATAGCCTCCGGTGCAACAGTGGACAGTCTGCATGCGACTGTTTTGGCCCTTATGAACGTTGCAGGTACTTACCTAGACCTGCAGGCAAAGGTTGAACAGGGTGAAGACGCAACAGAGCGCATAAAAACACTGAACCAGAAACTAGAAGAGGCCCTAAAGTAAGAATATGTTCGGGCAACTTCTTTTATTCCAGACCACGGTTCCTCTTCGGTCGTAACAGATCGGGGTGTGGAAGGCAGATATAGCGGAATAGGTGTGAAGATGTCACCTCCGATGTATTTGATTTGATACACGCAAGTGGCCAGACATACGCAGGTACAATTGGTTTTGTCTGGCGCGGAATTATATAGGGTTAGTTCATCGTTGATTGTTAGCGACGCCAAGCACATATCTTACATATCTTGTGTGCTACACGTGTTTTATGCCGCCATAGAATGCAGTTCATGATAAGGTAATGGCTTGGCTAAATACCTTTGCATTGCAGATTAATCAACAGAATACCTGACTCAAACAATAACTCCCCTGAAACACCACTCTCCTGTGGGTGTTTTCCCTACCCCCCTTATGTTACAAAATCTAGAGATTTTTCAGGCGTAATTGCCCCCATTGTTGTAGGCAGGATTGATGCCGGTGCCGAGCAAAGTTAGCACAATAAAGGCAGCTCTTAGGCAGCGCCATTCCGCTCAGCGAGAGCGCATGGAGTGTGCTCTAGTGCATGATTTGAGCTGGCGCGCACAGAGCAGGGTGCTTGAGTTGCCCCAGTTCGCTAAGGCGCGTGCTGTTGGGTTGTACTCTCCCTTGGGCAACGAAGTGCATACGCAGTTGCTATGCGAAGAAGCATTAAGGCATGGTGTCGAGGTGGCTTTTCCCAGCGTAACCCGCTCCAACATGGAGTTTGTACGCTGTGCCCCTGGTTGTGGGTGGGTGGCTGGAGCATTTGGTATTCTAGAGCCCAAGGTTAAGTCTCAGCAACACAGGGAATGTGTCGTCTCTCCCGGGGTCTTTGATGTGATAATTGTTCCCGGCGTGGCTTTTGACCGTTTGGGGAGTCGACTCGGATATGGTAAAGGGTTTTATGACCGATATCTGCCTCAGTGCAGAGCGCAATGTGTCTTTATCGGTTTGGCATATGATTTTCAACTAGAAGATAGGCTTCCGCGTGAACGCCATGATGTCTGCCTTGATTATGTCGTCACCGATGCGAGAACTATCGATTGCGCGGTGACTAGGTGGGGTCCATCGGAGTGAACACGGGTTGGGTTCTTCAATAAATTAGCGCATTGGCGCTGGAGGTTATACAGCTATGGATGGAGGATTTGTGTTTTTCCTGTTAGTCCTGGCAGTGGCGGGAGGCGGCTTTGCCGGTTCTCTCATTCGCCAACGTATGGATGAGTCGCGCACTGGCAGTGCAGAGCAATTAGCGCAGCAAATTGTCAGTGATGCAAAAAAAGAGGCTTTGACCCTGCGTAAGGAAGCAGAGTTGCAGGCTAAGGATACTGTGTTTGAGGCAAAATCCGCGTGGGAAACCGAAGCGCGTGACCTTAGACGTGAACTGCAGTCACAAGAGAAACGTTTGAATCAGCGTGAAGAGAACTTAGATAGGAAAGACCTGGCCCTGGAAGATCGGGACAAGGATTTGCAAAAGCGCGAACGCGATCTCGCCTCGCAGGAAGGGCGCGTTCGCAAAATGGAGAGTGATGCTCAAGAACTGCTTGAACAACGGCGTGAAACGCTGGAGCAGGCCGCATCTCTTTCATCGGAGGAAGCTAAAAAACAGCTTATTCAGGGTCTTGAAAGCCAGGCCCGCCACGATGCAGCCAAAAAAATAAAGCAGATTGAAGATGAGGCGCGCGAGCAGGCAGATAAGAAAGCAAAAGAGATACTGTCTCTGGCAATTCAACGCTACGCAGGAGACTATGTCGCAGAGAAAACTGTAAGTGTTGTTGCGCTTCCTTCGGATGAGATGAAAGGGCGCATCATTGGGCGCGAGGGGCGAAACATTCGCGCAATCGAGGCGGCGGCGGGGATCGACCTGATTATCGATGACACTCCAGAGGCTGTGATTATCTCCGGATTTAACCCAGTTAGGCGGGAAATAGCCCGTATCGCCCTCGAAAAGCTTGTAGCTGACGGACGCGTGCATCCGGCGCGTATTGAAGAGGTGGTTAACAAGGCGGAAGAGGATGTGCGTCAGTCGATCCGTGAGGCGGGTGAACAAGCCACCTTTGATGTCGGGGTGCATGGGATTCACCCGGAAGTGGTCAAACTTTTGGGGCAGCTAAAGTATCGCACTTCGTACGGACAAAATATTCTCAAGCACTCCCTTGAAGTAGCGTTCCTCTGCGGTGTCATGGCAGCGGAAATCGGTATTAATATAAAGCAGGCCAAGCGCGCAGGGCTATTGCACGACCTGGGCAAGGCGGTAGACCACGAGGTTGAGGGGTCCCACGCCAAGATCGGTGCCGACTTGGCAAGAAAATACGGCGAGTCCAGTGAGATTGTACACGCTATTGCTGCCCACCATGAGGAAGAAAAGCCATCTACCGTTCTTGCCGTGCTGGTACAGGCAGCGGATGCCCTCTCAGGTGCGCGCCCAGGTGCGCGGCGCGAAATGCTAGAGATGTACGTGAAGCGACTCGAAGATCTGGAGCGTATTGGTACCGCCTTTGAGGGGGTAGAGAGTTGCTACGCCATCCAGGCTGGACGTGAGATTCGGGTTATGGTGTCTAGTTCCAAAATAACCGATGAACATGCACACGTGATCGCGCGCGACATTGCCCGCAAGATTGAAGATGAAATGACATACCCGGGGCAGATTAAGGTCAATGTCATCCGTGAAACTCGGGCGGTAGACTATGCCAAATAGGTGCTCTAACAGCAGCATGGGGAGGACCTTGTGAAGCTCCTGTTTATTGGTGATGTCGTAGGACGGGCGGGACGCAATATGCTTTCTGCCCATCTGGAGCGACTTGTCGACTCGTATAGTGTCGATTTTGTAGTAGTCAATGGGGAGAATGCTGCAGGTGGCTTCGGCTTGACTGATGATATAGTGCGCTCTTTTCGCAAATTGGGAGTTCATGTCATCACCTCCGGCAACCACATATGGGATAAAAGAGAATTTTACCCATCTCTCGACCGATTTGAAGATGTGTTGCGCCCCGGAAATTACCCCTTGGGCGCTCCAGGGCGCGGATTTGGCGTATATGAAACCAATGTTGGCACTCGGGTTGGAGTTATAAATCTACAAGGACGCGTGTTCATGGGCGAGCTCGATTGTCCCTTCCGTACTGCCGATACCTTTTTGGAGCAGATGGCCTCAGGTGTGGATGTGATCTTTGTTGATTTTCATGCTGAAGCTACCAGTGAAAAGATGGCACTTGCCCACTATCTTGACGGGCGGGTGGCTGCGGTGATAGGCACGCATACGCATGTGCCTACTGCAGACGAACATATTCTTCCTGGTGGAACAGGGTACCAAAGTGATGCTGGGATGACCGGGAGCCGCGATTCTGTTATTGGGGTGCGGAAAGATATCGCGGTGGAAAAGTTTGTTACCCAATTGCCGGCTCGCTTTGAAACGGCAAAAAAAGATCCCATTCTCAGCGGCGTATTGCTGAGTATCAATGAAACAACGGGGCTCTGTGAGGCGATAGAGCGAATTCAGCGCGGTCCGGACAAATAACCACAGAAATGTGTGTCAGTTGTTCGCAGATTTTACGTGTAGCTACACTAGTATAATGCAGATAGGCAGGATAGAGATATGAACTTTGTGGAAGAGTTAAGGTGGCGCGGGATGATTCACGACATCACCCCAGGGACTGAAGCGCAACTTCAAAAAGAGATGACGACAGCCTATGTTGGAATAGACCCCACCGCCGACTCGCTGCATATTGGGCACTTGGTGAGTGTTATGATGCTGAAGCATCTACAGCTTGCTGGGCATAAGCCTATTGCCCTCATAGGAGGCGCTACCGGAATGATTGGCGACCCTTCCATGAAGTCTGCGGAGCGCAATCTGCTCGATGAGGAAACTTTGCGCCACAATCAAAAGTGTATAAAAAAACAGCTAAAGAAATTTCTCGATTTCGAGTCTGACGCTCCTAACGCTGCGGAGTTGGTGAACAACTATGACTGGATGAAAGAGTTCAGCTTTCTAGGGTTTATCCGCGACATCGGCAAGCACATCACTGTCAACTACATGATGGCTAAGGACAGTGTAAAGAAACGTCTGGGAGAAGAGTCCAAGATGGGCTTGTCATTTACTGAGTTTACATATCAGCTTGTTCAGGGCGCCGACTTTCTTCATCTGTATCGCGAAAAAAACTGTAGATTGCAAATGGGCGGCTCCGACCAGTGGGGAAATATTACCACTGGGACAGAGCTCATCCGGCGCAAAGAAAGCGGAGAAGCCTTTGCCCTGACGTGTCCTCTTATTACCAAGGCCGACGGTGGAAAGTTTGGAAAAACTGAAGATGGCAATGTGTGGCTGGATGCCCGCCTCACAACTCCATACAAGTTTTATCAGTTTTGGCTCAATGTTTCTGATGCGGATGCGGAGAAATATATCAAGATATTTACTCTCTTAGGTAAAGACGAGATTGCTGCTCTGATGCAGGAACAGAATGCGGCCCCGCATTTGCGCCCGTTACAGAAGCGCCTTGCACAAGAAGTTACGTGCATGGTGCATGGCGAAGAGGAATACTGCAATGCTGTGGAGGCATCGCAGATTTTGTTTGGAAAAGCGACAGCACAGAGTTTGGCTAAGCTCGATAAGGATACCTTCCTGGCGGTGTTTGAAGGGGTCCCTACGTTTGAAGTTCATGGCAGCATAATTGCTGCGGGCATCTCCGTAGTTGAACTCCTTACAGAAGAAACTGATGTGTTCCCTTCTAAGGGGGAGCTACGGCGTACGGTAAAGGGAAATGGTCTGAGCATAAACAAAGAGAAGGTCTCCGATCCGGACTATGTAGTTACGGCAAAGAATCTTATTAATGGAACCTACCTGCTGATACAGAAGGGCAAGAAGAACTACTACATTATAGAAGTGTTGTAGGCGCGCCTTTTGGAAGACTCTCAGCTCTGAGTTCGGAGTTGCAAGAAAAGAGGTTGACTCTCGCGGACGTCACATGTATAAACACGCTTCCTATCGAAAACATGTTTTCTATTTATAGAACAGACATGCCGAGTAGATAAAGAGTTAGAGAAACGAGGGCGGTAAAAAAGCGAACAAAAGCGCTTGACAGATAGGGCGCTATTCGTTAGAGTTCATC
>JAVERS010000038.1:0-19328 GCA_034007015.1 Desulfuromonadaceae bacterium | reverse complement strand
TGAATAGACAATTTTGAATTTAACTTCAATATATTCATCAACCAGAGCATTGCCCGTATCCGCAGACAAATCCAAAGGTTTTATAATCTCATAGTCTGATAGCTCTTCAATAATGCCACAAGCTTCGTCTACAGACAAAGTCTCACTAGCAGAAAAAGTAGGAGAGGTATTATTTTCTTCTAAATATTTTAGAGCCATATTTATTATTTCATATGAGTTAAAAACTTCTTCTCCTAGTTCATAAGAGGTTAAGTAATAAATGGGAATATTGTTTATTTTCATGTACATTTCTTTGATTGAAAAATCAGCATTGTTAAAAGGGTCAGAGACACAAATATCACTATTTTTTAAGTCATTTATTAAGTCATTAATTTGTTCCCCATGGCTTAACAAAATAGAATATGATTCTTCTGAAGATGTACATCTTGGAAATTCATAATCTTCGTTATCCCTGTCTTGAGGGTATAAAAAAGAACCGTCAAAAGAAAATTCGAGAGAATAGTCACTTATCCCTAGTTTACAATCCTCATCTGAGGGCACTTTGTCTAAAAAAGTCGTAACATCATCAATATAATTAATTCTATTTTCTTTATCTCTAATATAATATTTCTTTACATTGCCCATCTTATCTCTCCAAGTTTAATTTTAATTATTATACGCATTAATATATTAATTTAAACTTAATATAAATTAAATACATTTTTGCAATAATACAAAATTGCGTTTATTGCATTTTTTCTGCAAGTCCACTTTTAATGTTGCAAAAATTCCACAATGTTTTTCTTTCAAGCTTCTCTCTATTAAGTTTTTCAAGGTTTTCTTTTTCAATCTCACTTATATTGATTGATTCATTTTGTCCTTGATAGACAATCATTGGAAAATTTGATAGTGTTGGTTTATTTTCAATTTTAAGCATTTCTAAAATTTCAAATAGCTCTCCCTCGTTATGGATAGCTACTATCCACTTGTTTAAATCATTTCTAGTCACGAAATCAGCCTTTTTTCAGCTCAGCAGTTTCGTCCACCACCGCCAAGCTCTCTTCCGTATCACTAATATACCCATCTATGTCTATTTCCGCATCCGCAGTCAACGAAATGCCCGCAATCCTCTCAATCTCAGGGGTCAAAGGAAGTTCCAATTCAATCCACTTCTCAGCAAACAACCTCGCAGCCTCTTTTTGGAACAACGGTTCATCTCTAAGAATATCCGAATCATAAACCTCAAGGGGAAATCCAAATTCTTCTTTTCCAATATTTACCCCTCTCTCAATCCAAATATCGGGATTTTTCATATATTTTACAGCTTCAGTTATCATCATTCTTTTATCCGCTAGATGAATCTCATACGGCATTTTCTCACTTAACCCAATTTTATTAGCGTAAAAAGCGAGAGCTTTATCTTCTTGAATTTTATACTCAGGCAGACATTTTTTATAAGGAGTAGCTAAATCACCGGTATATGCCTCGTAAATCTCATGAATCATAGCCCAGCGAGCCAAATCTTTATCATCAGGGAACAAATTTGCCAAATTAACACAATGCTCAGCAACACTTATATCAGCCTGATTCCAGAATCTCATTTCCCTAGAGAGAGACTCAGCAAACAGCTCAGGTCGGTAGTCTTTCTCTTTTAAATCAAAAGGATTTAACGTATTTCCATATCTGTCATCAACACTGCAATTTTCCATAATCTTACTTATTTCATCATTAGAATTAACCCGTCCGCCAATTTTCAAAGATGCATCGTATAGCATCTTTGAAGCAACATCTCTTATGTGTTGAATTTCTTCTTTTATAATCGAATGTGTATCATATTGTTCTACTAGAGAAGCGAGTTTATCAATTTTATTTTTAAGTATTTTTAACATTGAATTAGCCATTTCTATATCCTCTCTCCCAGAGGGAATTATCACTACAAAATGTAAACATTTTTATTCTCCTTTAATTAATTTTTTGTCCCAACATCAGAAAAAGCCAGACTAGCTTATGCATCAGATATATATGCGTTTATAGCAACTTTCGTTTCCGCAGGTTTGGAGATGATGTTTTGTTTGATTCCCTAAAACTCTTCTCTTTTTAATGAAGTGAGTTTTTCTAAAATAATTTTTTGCTCATTAAACCATTTTCAAGCTTGATAATTTTGCATATTTTTCCCGCATGTAATTGAGGATATCATCCCCTACCCCTTCAACTCAGCAGTTTCGTCCACTTCAGGAACATCTTTATCTAAAATATAATCCCCAACTAAATCTTTTTTCTCAACAATGCTAGAAGCATACTTCTTATACCAATCAGATTCTTTTATCTTAGCAACATATTCCTCCATGGGTCCTAGAGTATCTTTCTTTCCAAAAACCTCAAGCCCAATGGGAGTATCAAAAGAGTAATTTTTTTTCGATGTATCATCATAACCCGGTTCTGGAAATTTAGGCAACTTAAAATCTCGATGCTTGATATTCGCAAACTGAGCAAGTTCAGCGAAAGGTATTTCTAGTTTATCTCCTAATTCTCTGTATCTATTTAAAAATAAACCATTGTTTATTTCTTTATCCCAGAAAAGTCCCCAATTAAGTTTTTCTAATTCCTCTTCCCCCATAAATTCATAATAATCAGCTATATTATCTTTAGTAATAAAATCTGGATTATCTTTTTCATTTTCTAATTTAAGAGTAAACATTTTACTTTTAAAATCCTCTATATCTTCCATAGAAAGCCACTCAGGCTTAACTCTAATTCCATTCCAAAGTTTTTTCATTTCTGCAATTTGGTCAGGTGCGCTCAACGCCCATAAGTGTTTTTCATGCCCACTACCATTCCCTATGAAATATTGACAATCCATTTGAAGTCGTCCAAGCATCTTATATCCAAATTCATCCGCTTTTATTTTATCTTCTAGATTTTTATTCATCTTTCCCATCTCTAAACCCCTAATTCAGTATTTTGTTCAGTTCCAGCATCCGCGGGAACATCTTTATCTAAAATATAATCCCCAACTAAATCTTTTTTCTCATTAACATCAGAATTAGTTTTATTACCATAGGCAATAACAGCAAACCCAAGAGAATCTCTATTTTTTCTAAAATATTCTTTAGTCTCTTCTAAAACTTCATCACTTATGCTGTCAGGCTTAATTAGAGTAAAAAATACTCCATCTATAGAGTAGTTTTCCAAATAGTTTATACCATTAATCATTTGATCATCATACAATCTATTCATTTCAACATAAGCCCAATCGTTTTGAGCGCCTATCTCTGCTACAAAAGCTTTTCTAATTTTTCCAAACTCGTGTGAGTTATCACTTTGGTTCATAAAAACAATTTTTGAGTGATTTTTGTATGTTAAAAGGTGTTTTTGTAATTTATCAATATCTTTTTTTAGCTCATTAAAATCCACATTTGTTTTCTGAAAACTTTCAAAATAATTTCCATCTTTATGAGCAAAAGTTTTAGTTATATTCCCCATCTCTCTTTCACTCATTTGAAAAAATGTTGTACCTTTAATATTTTTATGGTTTATTGGTGGTAAAACACACAACATGTCATCATATCTATCTTCTGATACCTGCTTCCATATTTTTGGATATTTAAAAGCCATATATTCCGCAAGTAAACTATCATATTCATCTTGTGTAACTAAGATTTTATTTTCAAGATATGCTGTTTCATGAGTAGCAATTGTTCCATCATACATCTTATTGATTCCATCTTTATTGAGAACATAATCTGCATAGATAATATCATTGTTTGATTTGAATTCCATAACCACATAATCAGAAGGTATTTGACTTCTCTCAGCTTGTTTTGCTAAGATTTCATCTTTCAAAAACTCTATATTTGCTATATGCTTAAACGCATTATTTGAATAAAGCGAAATATCATGGGCAGCTTCGAGAGCTATTTGATTTAAAGTGTCTTTTGGAGAAAATGACTTTAAGTCTCCTTCGAGCTTTTTAGCGTATATTTCTTGAAATTGTTCACCTAAGTCTTCCGAAAACTCTTTTTTTAGAAATTCGACATATTTCTCATTATTGCCAACACTAAAATTTTTTGAGAAAAAGTTTTCACTTGATTTTATTTTGTCTTCTAGATTTTTACTCATTTTTTTCTACTCCTTGTTTGTTTTTTATAAACTAAAGCTTAACATCACTAGATGTTCCAGCATCCATAGGAACATCTTTATCTAAAATATAATCCCCAACTAAATCTTCTTTTTCGATGGCATTATTAATATATTTTTTATACTCAGGCGATTCTTTTATCTCTTCTATATAATCATCTATGGGTTTTAGAGTGTCTTTTATTTCAAACCAACTCATTCCGGTGTAGCTACTTGTAGCTGTGTATATCTTCTCTACATCCTCATCTTTTAGCCTTAAATCTGCACAAATTTTTTCATGCCTATCGCCTAAACAGTACATAAAATCAGAATGATGCTTAGTTTTATCCCCATCACTCATAAACTCATAATAGTCGGCTATATTATCTTTAGTAATATCAGCTTCAACGAGAAGCTTCCCATCTAAGAGGTCAATTTTAACCATATTTTCACCACTACCCATAAAGCCCATAGTGCTAACATCTACTTTATCCACAAAAGAGACCTCTGCTTTATTATATTTTTCCATAGCAGAATAGATTAATTCTTTTGTAGTTTTTATTTTATTATCAGTCATAGCTAATCCTTTAATACTATTTCTTTGGGTATTCAAACCATTTTCATTTTCAAATTTATCCAGCCATTTAATCTCAGCTTTTCCAAGAGGAGTTAAAAACTCAATATGAAAGTCATCATTCGAATCATAAATTATCTCAATATCCGCATCTATTTTTGAACGAATAGCTTGGGTTATTTGATTTTGTTGTTTATGGTCAAAATTTCCGGTAATTCTTCTCATTTTAATTTCTCCAAATCAACCCCAGCATCCACAGGAACATCTTTATCTAAAATATAATCCCCAACCAAATCTTCTTTAGGCACAGTCGATTCAATACCTAATTTATCCATCATTTCTTTTTTGGTTTCATCTAACTTGCTATCACTATATTTATCATCATCTTCAAGGTAAAACTTAATTCCGCTTTCAAGACGAGCTTCAAAATCCTCTTTATCTTTAGGGACCACAAGACTTAAATCCCCTTCACAGTAGGAAAAGTTTGCCCCACCTTGATGTTCTCTTGTCGGCGCTAAATAAAACTCTCTTCTAAAACCATCATTAGCAAGCGAAAGTTCCGCCCAAGAGCCAGAAACCATTGACTTAGCGGTCAATCCAGCATCACTATAGTCATATCCAAAAGATTTGAGACCGCCGCCTCTAAAAATAGTCATATCTTCCCTACTACCATCTAAAAAAAGTTGCGAATCTTTGATTAAGTCTTCCAAATCAGGTCTTTGGATTTTTAAAATTTCCCTCTCTTGAATATAACCTCTTGAATTATCATAAAGTTTATCAATTTTATCAACTATTTCAGAATGACTTTTATTCAAAAGATAATGAGCCGAACCATACAACTCACCGACATCATTCTCAAACAAAGGCTTATCACTCATTTTAATACCTAACACAGAGTTTTTTAAAAGCTTTTCTTTAACACTTTCTTCAATATCAGAGCCTTTAATATCTGCAATAATACAATTTATATCTTTTTGAATATTCAAACCAGTATCATCATTTTTAAGTTTTCTAATCGCAAGTTTTTTAATGCTTTGTAAATCAGGACCATCAATCAAACTATGAGAATCTATTAAATTTGCAAGTTCTTCTTCAATTTGTCTATCATTAGGATAATATTCCAAATCACCCCTTAATGACCATATTTTATTATTTATTTTTTGATTCTCTTCTAGCTTATCTATATCACTTTTTTTATAAATAACAGGAGCTTTAGTGTCATGAGATAACATCGCAAGCAAATTGTATTTAGTAGTTAAATCTATTAAATTGTCTTTTGCAGCCTTCTGGTAAGCATAAAACTCTTCCTTATATTCATCATCCCCAAGAACCGCATAAATAAACTCCAACTTATCACTCAGATTTTCAATATTAGCCATCTTGTTAAAAAGATGGACATCCAACATCTCTTTTTCTTTATAGTACATAATTTTCTGCAACTCAGTAGGCTCGACAAGTTCGTCCTCTCTTATCCTTCCACCATACTCAATTCCGGTCTTCGGGTCAGTCAAGGAATATAAATTAACCCCTGAATCCATAAAGGATTCTCCTATAGTAAACGGTCTGCTGTCCCATTGAACCAAATCATCTTTATCAAATTTCGGATTATGGAAATTATCATCATTAAAACCAAAAGAGCGCAGAGAACGTCTTATCAGTCTTTCATCATCCGAGATAACCCCATTTTCTTTTTCAAAAGTAACACCAACAGTAGAGTATTCATCTTTAAGGGCGTTCATAATATTTTTATATTTTTTATCTTCAATAAAAGACGCTAAATCATAAAGAAACATCTCATTTTTATATTTGGTATTAATAACCGAGTAGTAATCATCTCCAAAACCGCCAAAATCAGCAATCATTTTGACAGCAGGTCTAATTCTTTCTTCTATATCTTCTAGTGTTATTTTCGCCATTTTTTATCCTTTATATGTATTTATCTAAGTATAAGCATAAATAGATTAATTTAACCTTTTTTGACTTTTATTTAACCAAGTCTTCAATCCCGAAAACAATGTCTTCATAAGTAGCAGTATCAATCCAGCCATTCTTTTTATATTCTTCAAGAACTTCTTCTTTACTGATATGGATAGCCTTTTTTTCTTCTACAAGTTTTGCAGTATCACTAATATCATCTTTAGAAGCAAGATTCAAGTACGCAGTAATCTCATACACAGGAATAACCGTAATCACTCCACTTCCACCACAATGACTACAGTTGTTTTCTTCATTTGTTATCATTTTATCTTTACAGTGAGGACACAGTTTCCCAGCAAGGTGTTGATTAATTGCCATTCTAACTTTATCATTAAAATCTGCTTTATTAATACCTTTTGCATCGATAATTCTACTAAGTGCTGCTTCATTGTCTTTTGCGTGGACAGTAAGTAATGCCAGGTGACCAGTCCTAGCAAGCTCAAACGCCGCCACAAGCTCTTCATCCTTCCTTGCTTCACCAATCAGTGCAACATCAGGGTCTTGCGAGAAAATACTACTAATGAAGTCACTCAGAGTAGGAGGTTTTTCAGAGTTCTTTCTATCCATTAAGTCAAAGGTTACAATGTCCTTCAGAGCAACTTCGGCAGGATTTTCAATTCTATGGATTCGTCTATTAAGCTCATCACGAATATAAACCAAAGTGCTGTTTAGGAATGTAGTCTTCCCACTGTTTGTCGCACCACTAACAATAACAATACCATCACTGCTTTTTCTTAGGACATTTTTTATTAATGTTGAAGCTTTTAAAGAGTATCCAAGCCCTTCAAGTGATTTCAGTTCTTCCTCACGAGGAAGTCGTCGTAGTGAAACCGATTTGCCACGAGTATTATTATATGTTGATTCTTTCATGTGAAAACGAAAGTTTCTAGTAATACCGTTATTCAATGTCTGCACTAAAAGGGAACGGACCTCTTCTCCATCATCAACTTGGGTTTCACGGTTAGACCTGTAAAGAATTTGATTTATTAAATTATTTGTAGTCTCAATATTACTAAAGCCATCCCCGATTTTTATAATTTTCGTTTTTTGCCTAGCAGTATAAGAGTAGTTACTTTCATCAAACAGTTTAAAATGCAAGTCGGAAATATTAGACGTTTCCATATAGTTAAGGAGCTGAACAAGATTCTCACTCGCACTGCTATCGGAGTTGAATTTTATACCTTTGTTCCCCCAAACATCATTAGAAACGCGAGAGTTTATAAAAAAGATTTCTTCAAAGTCAAAATCAAACATATCAGCAGTCGGAAAAGCAATCCCTATAGCTTTAACCCCACCTTTTTGAACAAGAACCATTTCCCCGTCTATTTCTTTGAATTTTTCAACAGTAATAGCAGGAATGATTGAAAGGGACTTTGATAAAGTCAACAGCTTTTTTTCATCCGCAGTAGCAGTTTTGTTTTCCCTACGGCTTTTCATTGAGAGGAAAGAATCAATGTTGTAGTTTTCTTTTAATTCCTCAATGGTTGAGACAGTGTTTTTTATCTTAAAATCATGAGCTAAATTATTTATCATAATCTGATGTTCATCAGGGTTCCGAACCATAATGGGAATATCTTTAAAAACAAATCTGTCAGCAATTTTCACATCAACAGATTCATCATTGCTTTGGTTATCTGTAACGATTCTATCAAAATAATCTGCATTGCGTTTTGCCAGTTTGTAGTAGTTTTCATCAACTTTTTTCTTAGCTGAGGGTATCAGTTTTTCTATAAAAATATCACTGAGGATTTTTGCTCTTGCAAGATTAGACATATTTTTTCCTATAATAATTATTTATTCAATCATACGTGTAAATATATAAATCTATTCTTAAACAATTAAAGTGTAGCCATATCATTAGTTGACAGATTGTTTGGATTTGACACGCAAATCTACGCTAAAGACTCATTCTCTCCACCCTCTTAATCATAAAGACCATTTAGGCGAAGCCGTTCTCTAAAAGGTTAAATCGTTAACCAAATAACAACTTCACCTAGTCAACCCCACACCTCTTCTCTTTAATACTTACCAAATAGAGTTTTATCCGAGTTTTGTATCCGTTGATGTTTTAGGGGTAGTTTTATCAGCAATATATCCATCAATAAGTTTACCACCACTACCGTCAACATGTTCTATTTCATTTTCCAGCTCAATTTTACCATCGGTAAGTTTTTCAACACCACCTTCGTAAACACATTCCCAATTATCGAATTCTCTTATTTCTCCATCATCATCAAAAGTTCTTTTTGTATGTACTTTTTGTTCAACATTAACATAGCTAGCACCATCAATTGACCGAACACCAAATTGACCGTCATTGAGGTTTTTATAAATATCTTCACCTGCAAGGTGCTCACTGTTAAAAAATGAAGTGTCCATCTCTATCGAACCACTTCCACCACCCCAATATGTAATAAGGGTCTCACCTTCCATTTTAAATTCTGAAGTAGGCGTATCCACATCTACATAAGTTCTAGAGGCTTGAAATTCAGCTTTCTTTTTATCGTCTTTTATTTCTTGTGATGTTTGAACACCATCTTCAATAAACCTGCTTACTAAATCTTCCATATCTAAACCAGCGGAAGCATATTTATAACCTTTTTCAACAAAATTAGAGATGGCTTCTATATTTGCCGTGCTGACATCAACATCATCCCAAGCGCCAAATTCATCATCAAAATCATCAAAGCTATAATCGCTGTAATCTTTTTCAAAATCAACACTTAAGGGATATTCAAAAATAGCATATCCGCCCATTCTTCCATTAGAACCTAAAAATTTTAAATCCGCAAACGGTGTCTCTTCAAAAAACGACCAACTGTCCATTAAAAAAGATTGTTGATATTTAGAAATTTGTTCGTCTGTAACAAATTCATCTATACTATCTTTATTTAAGCCTCTTTTTAGAAGCTCCTCTTTTATCTCTTTTTCTGAAAAATCATTATCTAAGCCATAAATTTTAACATTAAACCCTAGTTTATTTTCTTCAAAATTTGAATAATTCCTACTGAAATGAAACATATTAGTTATAGCATTTTGATACTTCTCAATTTCACTTTTTAAATCATTAAGCTCTTTTTGATAATTAGGCTCACTATAGATATCAACATCTTCATTTTGTTCATCAAATATTTCACTTACTTCAGTGATGTTTTTTAGTTCAATCTCATCCTGCGAATATTCTTTCATCTCTGAGCTAAAACTAAAATCGCCGTTCAGAACAACTTTTTTATCTTCAAAAAAAGCATATATTTCTTTTTGATTATTTTCTAAAAAGTCAAAAGCTTTTACAATAGAAGGATAGTCCCTATTGTATTCTGTATCAGAAAAAGAAAGAGCTATATCATATTCATCACCAAACTTTTCAACAGTCGATGAATCAAATATATTGTTTAAAAAAAGCTGCTCTCCCTTGTGCGAAAGTTTGAAGGAGTTCAGCTCGCTGATTATTTCTGATAAATTTACCTCTTCATTACGACTAAATAACTCTTCATATATTTTTTTCATCTTATTCTACCTTTTTAGATTATTTGATAAATATTATAAGTTTAAATAGCTTATTTTATCCTTAACACTATCTCTCTCCCCTACCCAAAACCTCATTAATAATCGGAATCCATAAAACAGTTGTTGAAATCATTGCAAGATCAGGAGGCGCTACAATAATTTAACTATAAACTTATTGTAGTATTTTTAATTACAGCTTGATATTCTTCTTATTTTTCGTGAAAGAACTTAGTTTTTATAAAAATATCAGAATTTTTTTACTTTCTTAACTACCCACCCACCTTAGCACTGCTAGCACCGACCCTATACACTTCCCCACTATCTTCCATAAACTCATAAAACACGCTTCCATTATTTAAGGTTACTTTTTTTGCATCATATTTTTTATCAGCTTTTGTAGTGAAAACTTTTCCGTTTTGTACTAACTGAACCCTTGTATTTTTTTTCACAAAGATTGTGGTAGTATCTTTCATAAAAATGATTTCTTTATAATGGATTCCAGCCCAGACAATAAGAGCAGGAATGACGAAGTATAAAACATATTTGAATTTACCGCTTTTTTCACTTTTAGGTTTTTTCGATTTCGAGGACTTTTCTTCCGTTATATTTATTTTGCCACTATAGTTTTCTAAAAATACACTCATAACGTTAGAGAGTTTTTCGCTATATATATTATTATCAATGATTTCAATGATTTTTTCTTCATCAATATTGTCGCTTTTTTCAGCAGCTTCATTGTTTTGATTAACATTATTAAGCGTTTCTAAAATCTCATTCATCTTTTTTGTCATAATAGCTTGAGATTCGACTGTTTTCTTTACGGAAGTATCATTTTGCTTAGCCTGCGTAATTGAGAGCTCAACAGCTTTGTTGTATTTTTTTTGCTCTTTTTCCATTAATTCAATTTTTTTCATCAACTCACTATATTTTCTTAAAAGTTCTTCATTTTCCATTTTGCTGCCCCCTTACACTAATTTATTTTTGAAAGCGAAACCTGACTTTACCATCAGTCAGTATTCCGCCGACTCCAGTACTCACATCAATGGCTTCCCACTCAACATCTCTCAAGGAATCCGAATAATTATCTCTGATATACGACCCAAAAAGTCTCTCGACTACATCATTTTTATATGTTGAGTTAAAATCTAAAAACATATAAAAAGCAGTATTATCAGTCGCATCAGGAGCAAAATATACTTTATTGTCACCATAATTTTGCAATATTTTAAAATAAGATGTTTCAGGGTTTGTGTTATCGCTGACATTATTATCAATAATATTGAAAAATGTGTACCCCTTACAATCATTTAGCCTAACGGCGGTTAATTTTTCCGTAGTTATCGCGTCACTACAAGGGTCGACAATTTTATGCATATATCCGTCTGTATCCATAACCCCAGAGAGAAAAGATGAGATATCATGATACCCTTCATCCAATTTTTTTTGAAATCTTTGCTCAAGAACCAAAGGAACAGAGTAGTATGAGACCATTGCGATAACAGACAGGCTAAAGAATATCCCAATCGGAGTAAGACCTATGCCAATCATCCCGTTTCTCATCTTTTTGTTTCTTGTGGTTACTTTTTTCAGTATCAACATTTTCAATTCCTTATAAATTTTGCTTAACGCCGTTTGTCACCTTATAACTAAAAACATCACTATTATATAAAACCTGAACATTCGGACTGTTCTCAGGGTCTTTGTTGTTAAAATCGGAGTATTCGATTTTATAGACAATATCATTGTGTTGGAAATAGGTGAGTTTTTCTTTTGGAAGTTCCCCATAACTGCTTCTATACAGCTCAATTGTCTCAGCAGGAGACAAAGGATTATCCATTGCTAAGATTACTTTTGTATACAAAACATTATCTCTGGAGTTATCTCTGGAAACATCATATTTGTCCGCAAAAATCGTCACATCATAAACTTTGTTTTTATATTCAAAGGTTAAATCAATATTACACCCAATTAAATCAGGGTTCGGACGAATCATCGCCCTATTCCATTTATAATTAATATGTCGCATAGGAACACTAGGTTGAAAGTTTATAATATTTGCATCTTTGGGTAAAAAGATTTTTGTGAAATACAAAGGATGAAGTTCAATTTTTATAATTGTCGTGTTGATAATTGAGATTGTCTTTGATTTCAAAGAGAGTTGCATATTCTTCATCAAATTCAGATTTTTATTAACATCATACTCCATCCCCTCAAGGTGTTGAATATCTTTTTCTTTATCATATAGCTCAATAAAGTTCTTTGATGTAGTAAATTGTTCATCAACACCATCTTCTGCAATCAAATTTAAGTTAAAGAAGATGAACAATATTAGAAAAAATCTCATTTTTTAAAATTCCTTGATTTTAAAGTTTTACAACTATTTTATTTATAAGTGACCAACAACCGAATCGCCCTACTATTCTTTAAAGCTCTTTAGCCAAAAAAGCCTATGTATTTCACATCATAGATGTAAATGTATTAAAAAATACTTAAGGGTGTGATTTTCACTTGGAGTTGTTGTAAACAAATGAATTATAATAAATACAGGGCAAGAAGTAATCTAGCACCTAATTATTTTTTATCCAATTTTTATCACAAATGAAGATTTTAATCAGCACTCTCTTGTTTTCAATTTCTTCCCCTATTGAAAGTTTTTTTGTCCGTTGTTTAAAAAGCCCAACACAAGGGGATTAAACAACTAAGGATTTAAGAGTTTTTCTTCCGTGCTAAAAACTCAGTACAGACTTGGTAGTGAAAGATAGGCATTCATCAACACAAGAGCCAATGCCTTTTGTATTTAGTTCACAAAACCTCTAAATGAGTGTCAGCATCAACCGTTTGCTCTTTTTGAGAAAATTCATAAACCATCTCTTTTTGTAGGTTATTAATCCCTTCCGCTATATGCTTCGGAACAAAGTTTTCAAAAAAAACAGCATTATCAATAACGGAGACCTTTTTATTTATCAGCTCAACTTCATCAGTTTCAGTAACCAGCCATTTTCCAATAGAAAGGTTTAAGTCACTTTGCTCAAATAACCCAGACTTAATTTCAGAATTAACAATGGTCCAAAACGCGTGAGGCTCCCCTTGCAACGTAATATCGCCGAATAAACCAAACCCCTCTTTATTTTTTGGAGAATAAACAAGGTCAATCGCCCATTTTTTGTCACTTTTTACAGCAAAACCAAATTCTTGACACTTGTAGATATCAACAACTTCCTCATCACTATATTTAGAGTTTTTAGCATAAAAATCTTCCATAATATCTAGTTTTGCGAGATAATCCATAGTTTTTTGAGAAACGATTTTTACAATATCAACAGCATTTTCTTCAAGGTAATCAACCATTTTTTGGGTTCTATCAATGTTAGTAGCAAATTGCCTGAGAAACAAATCAATTCTTACGAGGTCATATCTCTCTTTTAAAGAAAGTGTCGCTTGGGAAAGCTCGCTAGATTTTAAATTAGTTTCTGTTAATGTCTTAAAATAAAGATGAAAGAACCGCTCTAAAGGCTCTATTTTATTACTATTATTGTTCAGGCTATAGATAATATTTTCAAACCCTTCTGAAAGTGCAATATGTTTCATAGAGCATTTCCATACTTATCTAAATGTGAGGTATTATTGGCGCACATAGAGGAATCCATCTTTACACTAAAAGGAAGAGACAAATCACCCATTTGTTCTAATAATTTTTTACTTAAATCTATTTCTAAATCAAAGCTATTATTATTTGGAGGACTTAACAGTTCTGCGCAGATATCTAAATCTTGTGAGCTTATAAATTCAATCATTCTTGTAGGACAGGTGTATTTTTGAATTTCATCTATAAAATTCTCATTATTGCTTTTAATGTAAATGTCACCGAGTCCGCCACAGTCTTTACTGTTTTGCAAAAGCCTTACTCTTATTATCATCTTTTTTCTCCTTACTAAAGTTGTTTTAAATAAGCTATATTTTCCTATATAAGGAAAATATAAGACTTATTTGTAGAAGTTATTTACAAATGTAATTTGGTATAAGTTAAAACGGAATTTCATCTTCATCTATATCTATTTCAGGTACAGAATCAATGCTTGGCATTTGGCGACTTTGAGCATTTGCTTGTTGATAACTTTGTTGTTGCTGTTGCCCACCTTGCTTATAACCCTGTACATTATTGTTTTGCAATGGGGCTTGATAACCGCCACCACCTTGAGAGTTACCTTTTGAGTCTAGCATCTGCATAGTTTCAACTATCACAGAGTGTTTTGAGCGTTTTTGTCCGTTTTGATCGCTCCATTGCTCAAAGTTTAGTCTCCCCTCAACTAAAATTTTACTTCCTTTACGGAGATACTGATTAGCTACCTCTGCACTTCTTGCAAAAAATGTAATATCTACAAAACATACTTC
Organism: Desulfuromonadaceae bacterium; assembly: GCA_034007015.1. Taxonomy (GTDB): domain Bacteria; phylum Desulfobacterota; class Desulfuromonadia; order Desulfuromonadales; family Desulfuromonadaceae; genus JAIVHC01. Next base: position 4,783 of record JAVERS010000038.1, on the reverse strand, counting down.
CTCTTTTTTTTCACCGTTACTAGTGAATTTTCGGCTAGTGGCGATTGCAGTTTTTGCTATCGCCACTCCAGTCCGAGAATATTTAAGCTCAATTTCACGAGTTAAGTTTCCGACCAATATAATTTTATTAAACATTTTAAACCCTCTTTTTGGTTATCTAAAAGCATTATAGGTGTAAATGTATTAATTCGTTCTTAAGAAGATAAAAGTAGATTTTTAAGGGGATTTATTTAGTGTGGATACAGGGGGGATTAAAAACAGGAAGCAACAACCGAACGCTCTACCGCTCTTAAACGTTAAGAACTCGCTTTAGCCGAAGGCGTGCTCTTAAGCTCTTAATTGTATACTCAGCCTCTCACTCATAGGCACATGTTCGAGCACCATTTACAGCCTGTTTATTTCAGACAAGGCTTTTACTTTTTTTTCTAAAAATTCTATCTTTTTTCTCAGTAGAAAATTTTCTTCATTTATTCCGTCTAAATCCACAATCATTTTTTTGTTAATATTTGCACATTTGTAAAACTTTTCAATCTGCTTTGTGTCTACGTCTTTCAACTTAATGTAAATATCCGCTTCTGAAATATTTATCAACAATATTAATCCTAGAATTATCTTTTTCATATTTTCCTACCTTTTTTCATATTTTCACCCCTATTTTTTAGTTGTTTTCATTTGCTTGATTAAATCAAAATACTTCTTTCCGACTACAATTTCAAAATGTTCGTGAAGCCAAAAAAACATTACTTCATCATCGAGAATATTTTCAATCTGTAAATCATCCAATCTAAAAGTTCTCCTACTATGCTTATCATTAAGCCCCTTGACAGACACAGTGTAGCAAGGTATCCCATTATCATCAAATGGTTCTATTTCAAACAGGTCTCTTACGTTGATGTCAAATAATACCTCTTTTTTATCAGCTTCGTTTTTGTAAATTTCTATAAGTTTATCGACTGTATAGTGTCCAACACTATCTCTAAACACAATCCCTTTAGTTTTAAATAATTCAAGAGCCTCTTTTAAAATTTCAATATTTTCTTTCATTATTTTTCTCCTAGTTTAGACTTCGTAGCATCATCAGGTTTGCGATATTAATCATCGAAGCTCTTTTTATTTTTACTTAAAGCAACCATCAGCATACGCCTTCAAAAATGTCAACAACAGAAACATCGTCATTATTGTTATTTTCATGTATCTAGCCTTATTTTCTCTATGTAAGCCACCCCTTTAGCAGTACTAAGGACAGTAACTTTTTCACCATCAGAAAAAGTATCATTATTTGCTAAATCAATATTCCAGTAAGTCGCTTTATAATAAACTTTCCCGCCTTTAACAACGCCGATACCTTTTTCATTTAAAAAATTATCATTATTCTCTTTCTCTTTAGATTTCAGAAATATCTTCAATGCCGTTGTTCTCAAAGAAAGTAACAACACAATAGCAATAACTGAAACGCCAGATAATTGCCACAACCCATCCGGGAAAATAGCAAAATAAGACAAAGCCCCTATAATTAGAAATGCTAGCCCAAACCAGAAAAACACAAACGAAAAAGTTAGTATCTCTAACGCAATAAGTCCAAGACCTATTGCTAGCAAGATAATAGGAGATATAAGACTAAGAATCTGATTTTCCACCACTTAGTCCTTTAAAAAACGCCTCACCCATAACGCTCATAGAGCCTATCACTTCTGCAACATTATACGGCAGAATCACTTTATTAGCAGAATCGCTTCCTGCAAGCTTTGAAAAAGCACTGATTCTATCTTTCGCCAATAAAAATTCCGAGGCTTCTTTATTGTTTTTCATCGCTTCATTGATAGTGTTCATAGCTTTCGCTTGCCCGTCAGCAGTAGCAATTTCTTTATATTTTGCAGCATCCGCCATTCTCTCAATCGCTTCCGCTTTTAAAAACTCTTCTTGTCTAAACCCTTCAGCATTCAAAATTTGAGCCGCTTTATCAGCTTGTGCAGTCGTTTCTTTTGCCCTTTTTTCTCTTTCAGCCTGCATTTGAAGGTTCATTGCCTTTTCAATCTCTTTAGGAACAGCAATATCACTAATTTCAACTCTTGTTATTTTTACACCCCAATTTGAGGAAGCTTCCCCTAGTGCAGTCTGAAGTTTAGTATTTAATGTGTCTCTGTTAGACAAAGTGTCATCTAGTTGCATAGAGCCTATTTCACTTCTTAAAGTTGTCATTGCCAGATTAGAGATTGCTGTCTTATAGTCAACCACATTGTAAGTTGCTTCTTGAGCATCTTCAATTTTACAAAACACAATGCCGTCAATAGAGATATTAACATTGTCTTTTGTGATAACAGATTGTTTTGGAATATCAATCATCTGCTCTTTTGTTGATAATATATTTATAGGATTATCAACAACAGGAATTATAAAATTCAAGCCACCCCTTAATACACTATGAAATTTCCCTAATCGCTCAACAACCAGCATATCCGCCTGCGATACCACCCTTACACCTTTTACAACTAGAACAATCGCAAATAATGCAATTACCCCCGTGATAATAATACCTTCCATTTTCTTCTTCCTTTCCTTTTTTTTTATTTCAACAACATTCTATCATTTTATAATTCTCTTGTCAACTATTCAGTCTGTTTTCTGATAAGCCTTTGCTCTACCGCTCTTCAAAGCTCTTAACACCCGTGTGTAAAATGCCATTGGCTAGCATTTTTATGAAAACCATTTAGGCGAAGCCGTGCTCTTTACTCTTACTCTACCGCCCTTAAAACTAAGAACCCGCTTTAGGCGAAGCCGTGCCCGTCGCTCTTAGCTCACCTGTACACAATCCCTACTCGCTTGATAAATTGCCATAAAATCTGAAATACTAAATCTACGGTACGATGTATCAGACGATAACTGAAACCGATTATTCTTTTGACGCATATAGTCTTCCAAGTCTTCGTTATTGTTGATTATCTCTAGACACCAGAGGAGAAGTTTTTTATATTCATAGGAGTTTTCACTTAAGTCATTTAAATCAGCTTCAGCAATCTGATTTAATTCATAGATGACTTTCTCAACTCTTTTTACATTTTTTTTCATGAAAATAAAGGCAGGTAAAGAAATAGAGCTGTTAACATCTTTTAAAAATTCATCTATATTTACTGATTGCAACTTTTCTTCGCAGATATTATTTGAGCTAATTTTATTAATTATCACCATTTTAATTTTCTTTTATGCCGGAACGAGGCGTCTATGCAACTCATTCATAGAATTTCCCGTCAAAAACCTGTCTCATCTTTTCAGTTGTCGGCAACCCAATAACAAAAGCCCCATGCTCATTAATCGCACAGGCGTGAAAACGGGGCGTATTCATTAAAAAATCCCGAACCTTAGAGGACAGTCCGAGAAGTGTGGTAATCTCATCGACCTGTTTCTTTATACCCTCACCACTTTCATCTTCACTTTTCTCAGGGAATAGGAAAAACTTTGTCTCAATCGAATCATAAACACCCTTAGGGATATGATTACTCTCTTGAGAGATAGGAGCAAGGACAAGATTGTAGCTTCTCCATTCCAAAGCCTGTTTATCCAGAATCCCCGGTTTCTCCTCGGTACTCCGAAACAACGGGTTATTAAACATATTATGAGCCTCTTCAATGAAATAAATAATAAGAGGTTCATCTAATCCTTCTTTTCTTAATTTCATTTGATTCTTTTTATCTTCGTGAGCGATTTTATTCAGAAGAATCCATTGAATAGGAGCGTATTCGTCAAGCTCTTTAACTTTGTCCATATCAAATAAAAGCCATTGTTTTGAGCTGTCAATGTTAGTTCTTTCATATCGGGCAAAAAACCCGGGAATAACAATCCCAGAAGAATGGTTTTTTGCACCAAAAGATGAGATAACCTTTATTTTCTTTCTTAATTTTTGAGCAGTGATTAATTGAGTCTCATCGTGCATAACATCTCTGTTTCCAACCAAAGAGTCAAGTTTTTTAACAATAGCGTCAAGGGTAGGTTTTTTAAGGAAGTCATATTCTTTTTCTTTAATGTCTTGAAGTTGATGGTCACCCGTGTATCCAAGCTCTTTCAATTCCGCAGCAAGAGAGTGCTGATAGGTTCCAAGCTCTTCAATAGTAATATCTTCCCAAGCATTCTCTTCATAGACTTGTGAAATCAAACTTCCATACAAAGCCTCTTCGTCAAAAGCGAGACCGGCATTTTGAGTTTTATCTTTAGCATAAAGAATAAACGAAGTTGTCATCTTACAAAACGCAATATCATTTTGGTCTAAATAACCGTTTTCATCTTTGTTGATGTTTATCAAATTATAGCTGAATTCATTCAGGTCAGCTTTTATAATATCAACGGCTCCCTTATTGTGCTTATTGACAAATCTAGCATATCCTCCCAGAGAATCTTTAATATCAAACTGTCTAATTTTTATATTATTGAAATTTCCGATTTTATCAGTTTTCCAGTCGAAATCAATCATCTGCGAAATCATTGTGTTTGCAAAAGTTGTTTTAGTAGAACCTGTTTTTCCGCCGATAAAAAAATGCGGTCTAGTGTTAGGCTTTGAAGGAGTTGTCACTCTTAGATTATAGTTAGTAAAACACCCGTTAATATCAAGCCCGAACATATGAGGCTTCGGGCTTAGTTCTTTATGGACACTGCCGATATAATCCTCTGCGTAGTTTAAAGGTAAAACTTTATTCCACTGAGGATTTCTATAAATTAAAGGGGAATATTTTATAAGTTTTTTTCTTTGGCTTCTACCCTCTTTCTCTTTTTTGAAAACGGCATTTAAACAATC
>JAVERS010000037.1:0-19411 GCA_034007015.1 Desulfuromonadaceae bacterium | reverse complement strand
GACTTGGCGGCGTTTGAGGAACGGGTCTCCGAGCCTACGATGAGCTATGAGGCCTTGCTGGACGATTTGAAGGCGCATGGCAAATTATAAGCTTGTCTTCAAAAAATCGGTCTCAAAGGATCTTCGATCAATCCCAAACGCAGAGGTTGCCCGTATTCTTCAGCGCATGCAGGCACTGCAGGAAGATCCCCGTCCAGTTGGCAGTGAAAAGCTTTCAGGGCAAGAGCGTTACCGGGTCCGACAAGGTGTATACCGAATCATTTATGAAATTGCAGATGAGCTTCTGATCGTGACGGTGGTGAAAGTTGGTCACCGAAAGCACGTATATAAGTGCAGCTAACCATGCCTTGCAGTTGGCGCTCCTGCCGGCGCGCAACCGATGGCTGACGCTAAGCATTAACCCTAGGCGGGAGAGAGTGTGGAGCTATTCTTTGCATATATCAGGGTGTTCGTATTCCTCGGGTGCGTCTTGGTGGGCATTCAGGTTCCGGCTTTCGTAGATCAATATGGTAAAAATCTGGAGTCACGCCTGCTAGAATCCCGCGTCGCGCTCAATGAATTTCAGGCTGGTGCGGATAAGTACTTTGCTGGCAGCATAGAAGAGCTGATCGCCCACTACAAAAGAGATGACGACCAGGTTTTCATTGAGGGGGGGCGTAGTATTCAGTCAATCTATGCTCGTAATCTAATGCTTGCACGTAGTTTCGCGCAATTCGAGAGCAGCTCTTGGTCTGCGTACACTCAGGCCCTGATTTCTCCAGTGCAAGATGTGAGAAGGGAAGTATGGAAGAACTATTCCTACGCTATTCAATTAAACCCAGGTGCTGTCGCATTCGGTCTGGTTACGGGGTTGATTTTCACCTTGGGTTTTGAGCTTTTGCTCCGGCTATTGTGCAATGCGCCCAAATTGCTGAGCAAAAGATTCCAAACAACGCCATAGGCGCGCCAGAACTCAGAACTCAGAACTCAGAACTCAGAACTCAGAACTCAGAACTCAGAACTCAGAACTCAGAACTTCTTCCCTGTTTACAACTTTATACAGGTCGCCTATTTGCAGATTGGCAATAAGAAAAGGTTTCGGCATGGCAGTCACACTACATCGCGCAGGTGCAGATGAGCGTCCAGCTATCCTTAGCTTGATGGATGCAGCACGCGGCGCGCATTTGAACGATGCAGAGCGCGCGCGGCAGGGTTTTGTCCAAGGGCAGATGGATGTGGCCGCGCTCGCGCGTATGCAAGCGGGACCGGGAGTTTTTGTGGTCCGCGATGGCCCGATTCTCGCAGGATTTGCCATGACTTCAACTGCAAGTATGGCAGGGAGTGGGCTTGCCGTTGCAACGGTGCAAGCGGCGGTTGAAGCGAATCCCGAATTGCCCCTGGATAAGATTTTTCTTTATGGTCCTGTGGTCGTAGATCGTCGCTATCAAGGGCAAGGACTGCTTACCCGCTTGTTGGTTCACGTGTGCATGGAACTCCGCGCCCAATTTGCACTTGGCGCGTTATTTATTGATCGTGCAAACCAAAAGTCGCTGGCGATTCATCGACACTACCCCATGGATGAACGGGCGAGCTTCGAATTTAAGCAGCGCTCTTATGTTGTGTTTACCTTTTCACCGGCTAGGATTGTAAATCACTATGGGTTGAGTTGTTAAATGTCGCAGCCCTTGCCTGACATTTCGCTGCAGTCGACCGCTACCCGGCTCTGCGGGCTACCGGTGGCTACACTTTAGGCTTTAGAGCGCAAAAAGGAGATTAGTATGAAAATATTGGTTGTTTACTATTCGATGTATGGACACGTTTATGCGCTGGCAAACGCAGTGGTTGAAGGGGCACGCTCGGTAGGGGGCGCGGAAGTAACCCTCCGTAGAGTTCCTGAGACTTTACCTCCCGAGGTGCTGGAAAAGATGGGGGCAGTTGAGGCGCAGAAACAGCAGGCCGATGTGCCTGTGTGCACCATGGAGGAACTGGCCGAGGCCGATGCGATCATTTTTGGAACACCGACCCGTTTTGGCAATATGTGCGGGCAGATGCGCCAGTTTCTTGATGCTACAGGACAGCTGTGGGCGAATGGGGCGTTGGTTGGGAAGGTGGGCAGTGTTATCACCAGCTCAAACACCCAGCATGGCGGGCAGGAGTCTACGATTCTCAGTTTTCACACTACCCTGTTGCATCAAGGGATGGTGATAGTTGGCCTCCCATATACGTTCAAAGGGCAGACCACCATGGATGAGATCAGCGGTTGTTCTCCATATGGCGCATCTACCATAGCCGGTGGTGACGGGAGTCGTGTTCCGAGCGAGAATGAGCTTGCTGGAGCGCGTTTCCAGGGCGAGCATGTGGCAAAGATCGCACAGAAACTTACCGCGTAAGCGAAGACGCTGCAATAGAGCGCTGCACCTCAAGCTTGGTAGATAGCCCGGGAGTTTTAAGCTCCCGGGCTATTCTATAGAGCATCAGGTTGCCTCTGATTTGCAGGGGATGTACCAAAATGTTTCTCCACTCCCCTTTGGGTATCGCTTTAACGTTCTCCTGTATAGCCTTTCCGGCCTTTCCGGCCTTTCCGGACGTGACCTTATTCCCCACCACTCCTCTCTTTCCCTGATTCTCCATGGAGCAAATATTGGCAACTATTTTTCATATTATGCAGGGTCCTCGTAGAGAACGCTTGAGAGGTAGCGCTCGCCCGAGTCGGGGAGGATCACCACGATGGTTTTCCCTTTGAACTCGGGAAGGGCTGCGAGCCGCACCGCGACCGCCGCCGCCGCGCCGCTGGAGAACCCCGCGAGGATCCCTTCTTCTTTGGCGAGGCGGCGCGCAAATTCGATCGATTCTTCGTTGCTCACCTGTTCGACTCGGTCAACCAGGGAGAGGTCGAGGGTGTCGGGGATAAAGCCGGCACCGATCCCCTGGATTTTATGCGGCCCGGGTTTGAGTTCTTTCCCCGCCAGCTTTTGGCTAATCACCGGCGAAGCGCTCGGTTCTACCGCGACCGAGAGGATGTGCTTGCTGCGCGTATTTTTGAAGTAGCGAGAGACACCGGTGATGGTGCCGCCGGTGCCAACCCCTGAGACCAGCACATCGGTGGCGCCGCGGGTATCTTCCCAAATTTCCGGACCGGTGGTCTGTGCGTGGATCTCCGGGTTGGCCGGGTTTTTGAACTGCTGCAGCAGTAGATAACGGTCCGGGTCAGAGGCGGCTATTGCTTCGGCTTCGGCGATCGCGCCCGCCATCCCTTGTGCTCCGGGGGTAAGTACCAGCTTTGCGCCCAGAGCCTTGAGCACTTTGCGGCGTTCAATGCTCATGGTATCTGGCATGGTCAGGGTGATGGGGATCCCGCGCGCAGCGGCGACAAAAGCCAAAGCGATACCGGTGTTGCCGCTGGTCGGTTCAATAATCTCTGTTCCTGCTCCAAGCAGCCCCTTCTTTTCGGCGTCCCAGATCATCGAGGCGCCGATGCGACATTTGACCGAGTAGGCCGGGTTGCGCCCCTCGATCTTGCCGAGGATAGTGGCGCCGCCTGCGGGGGCTAGACGGTTCAGGCGCACTAGCGGGGTACGTCCGATGGAGCGGGAGTTGTCGGTAAATATACGGCTCATAGTGTGCTCCTTGTAAAGTGATGCGGGATTAATTGATTGTTTGTGCCATTCTAGCAGTAAAATTTTTTCCGTCGAGCCCCGCGCGGCACTCAGCTGAAATCGCGCATGCAGTGCAAGGGCGCTGACGTGCTCTTCAGCATAGAGCATGCGGAGATATTTTGTTGCATTAAATAAAGTGTTTTGCTTGGGTATTGGGCTTTTTTGCGCTATTAATTGAGAACTGCTCAACCCTGCGGCTGGAGAATATTGCCCCATAAATTACCCTGGCGCAAAAAAAATTGCGCTTAAGTATGTCACATAAACTCTCTTGCTTTATGGTTGTTGCCGATTAGACTTCTTTTGTAACGTGTTTATGCTGTTGAACTTTCAGAACATTCTGAGGAGGACCCGATGAAAGATCCTGTTTGCAATATGGATGTCTCACCTGACACTGCTGCTGCCTCATACGCGTATGCAGGAGAAACCTATTATTTTTGCTCGGAGCACTGTCGGAATAAGTTTCAGCACGATCCCAAGGCGGTTCTCGAAAAAAGAGAGAAGAAGGAAGCGGAGCACCACGCGCCCGCAAGTGCCGAACGTGAGTACACCTGTCCCATGCACCCCGAAGTGGTGCAAAAAGGGCCGGGATCGTGCCCCAAATGTGGGATGGATCTAGAACCTGTGGAGGTCACCGCTGACGAGGAGGAAAGCCCTGAGGTAAAGAGCATGACTCAGCGTTTCTGGATCTGCCTTGTTCTGACCCTGCCGGTGTTTTTCATCGCCATGTCCGACGCTATCCCCGGTGTCACTCTGCACCAGGTCCTTTCGAGTGGCGCGCAGAATTGGATCCAACTGGTGCTGGCCACCCCGGTGGTATTGTGGGGAGGATGGCCCTTTTTCGTACGTGGCTATAAGTCAATCGTCACCTGGCAGCTGAATATGTTCACCTTGATCGCCATCGGCACAGGGGTGGCGTGGATATACAGCATTGTGGCGACCTTGGCGCCGCAGGTATTCCCGAGTGCGTTTCGCGATGCGCAAGGCAATGTCGCCGTCTACTTCGAGGCCGCCGCCGTAATTGTCACTCTGGTGCTGCTTGGTCAGGTGCTTGAACTCCGCGCGCGCCAGCGTACCAGTGGTGCCATCAGGGCGCTTCTCGGGCTGGCGCCGAAGACCGCCCGCATCGTGCGTGAGAATGGTAACGAAGAAGATATCCCCCTCGAGGAGGTGCACAAAGGTGATCGTCTGCGGGTGCGCCCGGGAGAAAAAGTCCCGGTTGATGGGGTCCTCCGGGAAGGTTCGAGCGCTGTAGATGAGGCGATGGTGACGGGCGAGCCTCTGCCGGTAACGAAAGGGGAAGGGGACCAGGTCACCGGCGGCACCCTGAACAAGAGCGGAACCTTCATCATGGAGGCCGAACGGGTAGGGCGCGATACCATGCTCGCCCAGATTGTGAAGATGGTCTCCGAGGCACAGCGCAGCCGCGCACCTATTCAGGGGTTGGCAGATAAGGTCGCGAGCTACTTCGTCCCCAGCGTGGTGGTAGTCAGTATTGTGACCTTTATTGTCTGGGCGCTGATTGGTCCCGAGCCGCGCCTGGCCCACGCGCTGGTTAACGCCGTGGCGGTACTGATTATTGCGTGCCCGTGCGCCCTTGGGCTCGCCACCCCTATGTCGATTATGGTCGGCACTGGACACGGTGCGACCCACGGGGTGCTGATCAAGAACGCCGAAGCCCTCGAAACCATGGAGAAGATCGACACCCTCGTGGTGGATAAGACCGGAACCCTGACCGAAGGGAACCCGCGCCTGACCGACATTGAGGTCAGCGCCGATTTTTCTGCAGAAGAGGTGCTGCGTCTGGCGGCAAGCCTGGAGCAGGGGAGTGAGCACCCGCTGGCTGAGGCTATCATAGCCGAAGCGCAGGAGCGGGGAATAGCACTCTTGGCGGTGGAGGACTTCGACGCAAAAGTTGGCAAAGGGGTGATCGGGAAGATTGACGATACTCAGGTCGCTATCGGCAACCTGAAATTGTTTGAGGAGTTGTCTATTGACGCAGGGGTTCTCATTGAGCAAGCCGAGAATCTACGCAAGACAGGGGCCACCGCGATGTTTGTGGCTATCGACGGCAAACCCGCAGGTGTTCTCGGAGTTTCCGATCCCATCAAAAAAACCACCCCAGCGGCGATAAAGACGCTGCAGGAGCAGGGGGTCCGGGTGGTTATGCTCACCGGTGACAGTCGCACCACCGCCGAGGCAGTGGGGCGGGAGCTCGGCATCGACGAAATCGAGGCGGAAGTTTCCCCAGACCGCAAGAATGAGATTGTGGCCCAGTTCCAGGATGAAGGGCGTATGGTCGCTATGGCTGGCGACGGCATCAATGACGCTCCCGCGCTGGCGCAGGCTCATGTCGGCATTGCCATGGGTTCGGGAACCGAAGTGGCGATGGAGAGCGCAGGGATCACCCTGGTTAAAGGTGATCTGACCGGAATCGTCAAAGCGGTGAGCTTAAGCCGTGCGACGATGCGCAACATCCGCCAGAACCTCTTTTTCGCCTTTATTTACAACATTCTCGGGATCCCCATCGCTGCCGGAATCCTCTACCCGTTTTTCGGTCTTCTGCTCAGCCCGATGATCGCGGCGGCGGCCATGAGTATGAGCTCGGTATCAGTGGTGGGCAATGCATTGCGTCTGCGTCGTCTCGAGCTATGAATCGGTACCGGCAAGGAGTTGGTCGCCCGCGCCATCCATTACGGTCATCTATTACGGCCATCCATTACGGCAGCGAGCGGCGTGATGGACCCTTTGTCCCGGCCAACTGCGCGGCGATACCCTCGGGGTCGAGGACTTCAAGATGCGTTCTGCGCAGCGCATTAAAGGGAAAGATCGAGTGCTTAACCTCCCTTTAGAGGGCTACCACCTCGAAGATATTGAAAAAGAGGCCGTTCTCGAAGCGCTGCACCGCAGTGACGGTAACCAGACCCGCGCCGCCGAGTTTCTCCGGATCCCTAGACATACATTGATCTACCGGATTGAGAAATATGGCCTAAAAGAAACCTGAACGGCTCTAAGGCAAAAAGGTGAATTGGATCCCGATTCTCACAAAGGCGACAACGTTGGTATCAGCCTGTGGCACGACGGTGCGCCGATATGGGCAGTGTTGGACAGGCAGGGCGTCCGGGTATGTTGTTCTACCTCTGAATGAATGTTGTGAATGTTATGGGTGAATGGGCTCAAGTTTTTATGTTGACGCTAATCGCAGGTGTCGCCATGCCGGTCGGCGCGGCTATTGCCAGCATCGAACGGATCCACCCGCACTGGTTAGAAACCGAGGTGCGGCATAGCGTAATCGCCTTTGGTGGAGGGGCACTGCTGGCCGCGGTTGCGCTGGTCTTGGTTCCCGAGGGGATATGCAACCTGCCTTTGGTGGTAATTGTCGTGTGTTTTGCAGGTGGTGGAGTCGCATTTATGTTTCTGGATATGCGCTTGGCTGCCAGCAAAGCCACGGCGAGTCAGCTAGTTGCGATGCTATCCGATTTTATCCCCGAAGCCTTAGCCCTTGGTGCGACCTTTGCGCTCTCCAAAGATACAGGGTTTTTGTTAGCCGGAATCATTGCGCTGCAGAACCTCCCCGAAGGGTTTAACGCCTACAGAGAGCTTAAGGCATCGACAGATTATTCCGCCCCACAAATCATAGGAGCGTTTGCACTTATGGCCTTATTGGGGCCACTTGCAGGGCTCTCTGGGTATTTTATCCTTTCGGACTACCCGCAACTTGTTTCTGGTATTATGCTGTTTGCTGCGGGTGGAATTCTGTACCTTATATTTCAGGACATTGCACCCCAAGCCAAACTGAAAAAACACTGGGTGCCCTCATTGAGTGGCGTGGCTGGATTTTTGCTCGGTGTAGTTGGAAAAGTTGTGCTCGCGACATAGCGCATAAAGGTAGATAACGTACGGGACGCATCCTCTTCTGTGGTGATGGGGATGAGCGTTGGGATAACACCTGCGCGCATTTGCACCGCAGGATCCATAGTTCTGTATGCTGTCGCCAGAAGTTCCCTCAAGTGAGATATGTTGGGTAGTTGTCATGCCTGTAACAACCAATAAGGTTCACTGCGCACTTGCTGGTGGGACGCCGATGATTTTACGCGCTCTGATGTTGCTGCCCGGCATAGTTCTACTGGTGATGCTGACTGTGGTCATGGCGGGCTGCGGTTTTACTCTGCCGGAAAATTCCGCGCAGCGCTCAATGGCTTTGCCACCTGCCGAAAAAAGCCCACTGGGGCGGATCGTCTCCGAAATGGAGGCAGCGCATCAGCCTGAGCTCTCCGGTATTGTGCCCCTTGCCAACGGCGCAGACGCATTTGCGGCGCGCATGCTTTTGGCCGACTTGGCAACCACCTCCATTGACGCGCAATACTACATCTGGAGGGCGGATCTCACCGGTTATCTGTTGCTCGACCGCCTCATGCAGGCGGCAAATCGAGGGGTGCGGGTGCGACTGCTATTGGATGACCATGGTACGGCGGGGCTTGATCCTGAAATCGTATCTCTGGCGGTACATCCCAACATTGAGGTGCGGCTGTGGAATCCCTTTCCCTTGCGGCGCTTTAAAATACTCTCCTTTAGTTACGACTTCTTTCGCCTCAATCGCCGGATGCACAATAAGAGCTTCACCGTTGATGGCAGAGCTTGCATTCTGGGGGGGCGCAATGTGGGTGATGAGTATTTCAACACCGGAGTGACCCCCCTTTTTGTTGATTTGGATGTATTGGTTGTAGGGCAGGTTGTACCAGCTATCTCAGAAGATTTTGATCGCTACTGGAACAGTCCTTCGTCCTATCCAGCTGAACAGATTGTGGCGCACCCAAAGCAGAGTGACCCTATTGATGCAAGGCTGGATCTGTTTAGAAACACCGAACAGATGGAAGAGTACCGCGGTGTGCTTGAACGTTCGAGCCTCATCGGCAGCTTGGTTGATGGCACCCTCGAGATGGAGTGGACCACAGCTGTGCTGGTGAGTGACGACCCTAAGAAAGGGCAGGGTGCCATTCCGTATGAAGATTTGCTGGGTGGGCGTCTGACAGAGGCAGTTGGGGAAATAGAAACCCGTCTGGACGGAGTTTCCGCCTATTTTGTCCCTGGTAAAGAGGGGGTTAAAACCTTTACCGACCTTGAAGCGCGTGGCGTTGAGGTTCGGATTTTAACCAATTCTCTGGAGGCGACAGACGTGCTTCCCGTCCATGCCGGCTATGCGAAGCGCCGCGCCAGCCTTCTTGCAGGTGGAGTTGAGCTCTTTGAGCTTCAACCCCAGGCCTTAACCGGTGCGACAAAACACAAGCTGGGTCCGTTTGGTTCCTCCGGTGCAAGTCTTCATGCTAAGACCTTCGCCGTGGATGGGCAACGAATTTTTGTCGGCTCCTTTAACTTCGATCCCCGTTCTGCTACGCTCAACACCGAAATGGGCGTTTTGCTTGACAGCGCACAGCTGGCGTCAACCCTGCACCAAGCCTTTGACAACGATTTTATGGGAGCGGCCTGGCGGGTAGAGAAGCGCAATGGCAAGTTGGTCTGGATCGAACCTGACACCCCAACGTTAACCGCTGAGCCTGGTGCAACGTTGTGGCGCAAGATCGCCCTTAAGTTCATTGGCTGGCTGCCAGTGGAGTGGTTATTGTGAGGGACACACTAATCAACCCTTTTAGCCGGAAACTAGTTACAACCACTGCTAAAATTTTTTAGGGAAAAATTCAGGTGGAAAAATGGACGTTGAAAAATATTTAGCGCGAATACGGGTAGAAAAGCCAATTGGGATAGATGTGGATTCTCTCACCCTGTTGCAGGAAGCGCACTTGAAAGCAATCCCGTTCGAAAATCTTGATATTCATTACGGTAGAGAGATATCGCTTGAAATCGGGAATATTTTCGAGAAGATAGTGCTCAGTAAGAGGGGCGGCTTCTGCTACGAACTTAACAGTCTCTTTCATGCGCTGTTACGCGAACTTGGGTTCAGGGCCAGAATTATATCGGCTAGAGTCGCGACAGAAGATGGAAATTTTACCCCGGAATATGATCACTTAGCGATAGTTGTATCACTTCATGGCGCGAATTATCTGGTGGATGTGGGGTTTGGGCATTTTGCCCTTGCCCCGCTACCGATCCGCCTAGGGGTTAAGCATTCGGATGGGATAGGCGAATTCCAGATTCTGGAGTTTGATAGTAATTACCTTGAAGTAAGGCAAGTGGAAGATGAGGTTCCTGTCCCCAAATATATCTTTTCGCTCAACGAACGCTGCTTAACGGAATTTCAAAGCATGTGTGTCTATCATCAAACAAGTGCTGATTCCCACTTCACGCAAAATAAATTGATCTCGATTCTTACCGATGATGGTCGGATAACCCTGACCAATACCCAACTGAAAATTTCACGGAGACAGGGTTCTCAAGTAGAAAATTTCGGCGCGGAGGAGTTCGAAATATATTTAGAGCGCTTTTTTGGGATTAGAATCTAACGCACAGAGCGCTATGCAGGAGATCCAAGGCTGTTGGCGTAAGGATGACTAACCAGGTTGAAAAGAGGTTTTTTTGCTTGAAATTACTCCAAATATTCGTCTGGCCGAGTGGGAATTAGACTTTCAGCCCATTCGCGCCCAGGGTGCCGGGGGGCAGAATGTGAACAAGGTTGCTTCATCGATGCATTTGCGCTTCGATATCCGGCGCTCATCGCTGCCCCCTTCCTACAAAGCGCGGCTCCTGAGGTTTTCTGATCAGCGCATCACCCAAGAAGGGGTGATCGTGATCAAGGCGCAGCGTTTTCGTACCCAGGAGTTGAACAAGGAAGATGCCCTGCAACGCCTGAAAGAGTTGATTCAAGAGGCGATCAAGCCAGTCAAACCGCGCCGTGCGACTAAGCCCACCAGGGGCTCACAGCGGCGGCGGGTGGACAAGAAAACCCAGCGGGGTAAAATCAAACTTTTGCGCGCGAAGATTGATCCCCCCTAAGTTGACATTCTCTCCCCACCTTGATGTTTTGTACATCAAGCCTCCAGAGTCAAAATCACGATATTCCTAACCCAGCAGGCCTATGCAGATACAGGCGACGTAAAGTCCAACATTCCCACACAAATAAACGGAAGAAAAAAGATTGCATTATTTTCTTCTCAACCCTGTGTTGATAATCGTTTTCAATATCGACGTGCATTGAGTGGGTAAATATCCACTTTGGCCCCGTTGATTTTATCTTGCCAGTTTGGTTCTTGCTTCTGAGGGTGTGCTGAAGCACTCATGAGATGAAAGAGGCCATCAGAATCATGGGGGGCGGAGCATTATAGTTAGCGCGTCCATGCGCTAGAGCGGCCATTTGCCGGGGGTAAGTGCAAGTGTTACAGGTGTGGCAGGTGATTAGCCAAATTGCGCCAGACAAATTATTTATCAGGGGGGGATATGAATGCTGTTGGGGTAAAAACCTTATTGAGTGAGCTGAGTGAAAATCAGCGTGCAGTGATAAAAAAATGTTGTGCCGGAGGAGCATTAAAACAAAAACTTCTGGATATGGGGTTTATTCCCGGGGCCGAGGTATTGATGGTGCGCAATGCTCCTTTACGTGATCCTGTTGAGATTAAAATTCAGAACTTTTTTCTAACCGTGCGCCGTTCTGAAGCCGCCTGCATAAAAATTACGCCGTTATGATTTCCAGTGAAAGCCCAAGTATGCCTGCTCCGATGATTCACGTCGCCTTTGCTGGACAGCCCAATTGTGGCAAGTCCACCATTTTTAACATGCTGTGCGGCATGAACCAGCATGTTGCCAACTATCCTGGTGTTACGGTGGACAAGTACTCCACTAAATTGCAGCACAAGGGTGTTTGCTACACTCTGGTAGATCTGCCCGGTACCTATTCTTTCAGCATGTTTTCCCTCGAAGACGAAGAGCGGGTTGCTAAGGAATACCTCCTCGATAAAGAGGTGGATGTGATTGTCAACGTGGTGGATGCCTCCAACCTGCGGCGCAATCTATATCTCACCTTTCAGTTGCTCGAACTGGGCAAGCCGATGGTTCTGATCCTGAATATGATGGATGTAGCACAGCGGCGTGATCTAGAAATTGATATTGAGGAGCTGGCACGGATTCTCAATGTCAAAGTAGTCCCCGCGGTAAGGACACAGCAGCAGGGCAGAGAAGAAATTCTTGATGCCATCGCTGCTGCCGCCACGGAACAGATAAAGACTCCGTTTCGGGTTAACTACGCCGAATTTGAACCCTATATCGAAGAGATTGAGCAGCATGTGCCCGAAGATGAGGATGCAAGGCGCTGGCTGGCGATCAAGGCGCTTGAAGGTGATGAACTTGTGCTGGAGCGTACTGGAATATCGCCAGAGAAAATTAAAGATATAAGCGATGTAATCCATGTCCGCTTCGATCTAGATGTGGACCAGAGTTTTGCCAGCATCCGCTACCAAAATGCAGATGTCGCCTACCACCGTTGTGTTAAGCAAACCAAACCCAAGCGCGCTACCATTACCGACAAGCTGGATCGCTGGGTGCTTAATCGCTGGGCTTCATTCCCCATCCTGGCAGGGGTGATTTACCTTATCTATCAGCTCGCTATTGTGTGAGGCTACAAGATAACTGACTACACCTGGCCGTTACTCGCCTGGGCGCGGCGTAGCATTATGGGCTTTATGCCATCAGCCGATTTTATAGCGGTACCACTGGTGAGCGAATTTGCTCTGTGGATGATTAACAGCACCATGGCGCTACTTAATTATCTGCCGATTTTCTTTATTCTGTTTGCTCTAGTGGCTGTGCTTGAAGATGTGGGGTATATGCCACGCATGGCATTTATCCTCGATCGGGTGTTTAAACGCTTCGGGTTGCACGGTCAATCTACGTTGCCGCTGGTGCTCGGAGGAGCGTTTGTAGGTGGATGCGCAGTTCCCGGAGTTATGGCTACCAAGGGGATTGCGGACGAACGTGCACGTTTAGCCACTATTATGACGGTGCCATACATGAATTGTCTGGCCAAAGTTCCATTTTATACTCTGTTGCTGGGAGCCTTCTTTGCTGCCAGCATGTCGGAGATGATGTTCTACATCTCAACGGTAACCCTCTTTATCGCCCTGATAATTGCGCGCCTGCTCACGGCTACTTTTTTATCTCAGCATGAAACCGCTCCGTTCATTATGGAACTGCAACCTTTAAGGGGGTGATGCTGCGTGCCTTGCAGCGCGTGTGGTTGTACATCAAAAAAGTGGTAACCATTGTCATGGCGGTAGCAGTGGTGCTGTTTGTGTTGTTGCAATACCCCGGGGTGCCAGAATCGCGCATGCACCTGATACAGGCTGAGGCAGATGCCGCTCTGCAGGCATTTGACACTCAAACCGCGCCCTCCGAGCTATACCATCTGGTAGACGAACCTGCCGAAGTATCTACCCTGCTCAACCTGTATGATGCGTATCGCAGCCGCCGCATGCAGACGCGCAGTGCAGAACAGCTCGCAGGACTTAATGCGGAGTTTCAGGCTCTCAACCCCGAGTTATTTGCGCTTCTACAAGGTAAAGGTGATGCAGCACGCACCATTAACCGTGCACTGCGCAAGCTGGAGCAAAGCGGTAAACGCCTGCGTATGCAGATCAAGCAAGAGAAAGTTAATGCCTCTTATCTGGGGATGTTTGGGCGCGCTCTAGAGCCGCTAACCCAATTCAGTGGGTTTGACTGGCGCGTCAATGTCGCATTTTTGAGCTCGTTTGCCGCACGTGAAAGTGCTGTCGCTACCTTGGGTTCGATCTATGAGCAGGGTAAGGTTGATGAGCGCGCGGAGGAAAGTATCGCTGCCGATGGCAGTTACACCCCCATCCACGCCGTGGCGATGCTGATCTTCATGATCCTCAGTCCACCGTGTATTGCCACCATGGTAGTAGTTAAACTTCAGAGTAATTCATACCGCTGGATGCTGTTTGCTACCTTTTTCCCCATAACCTTGGGGATTATAACCTCAAGCGCGTTTTACACCCTTGCCTTCACCTTTGGATGGAGCGGGATCGAAATGATGCGTATTTTTTATGTCAGTGTCGTTGCCCTGACGTTACTTCTAGCCTTACTAAAGCCGCGCCGCGCCAACTGGGAAGTTGGGCAGTAGCGCCAGAGAAAATCAACCGTTCACCTAACTACTAGAAAGGATTTAAGCATGAGAAAAATTATTATTGCAACCCTGGCTCTAGTTGGTATTGCAACCGCAGCACCAGTATGGGCACACACTCCCCTTATGTCGTGCTTTGACGAAGGGGACGGCAGCATAACTTGCGAATGGGGTTTCAGTGATGGCAGCAGCGCCAGCGGGGTTGAGTTTCGTCTTGAACAGGATGGAAAGGTGCTTCTTGAAACCAAATTCAACTCCTATGGAGAGGTGAATTTCCCTAAACCAGAGCACCCTTATGCGGCAGTATTTTATGCTGGTAAAGGGCATGAAGTGCGAATAGATGGCGCCAATATTTTTTAACCCAAAACATCTTAGACAAGGAGTACCCAATGAAACGTTTTACCGCTCTTAGCGCTATGGCGATCTTGCTATGCAGTTCTTGAGCCTGGGCCCATTTCCAGATGCTCTACACCCCGGAATCAGCGCTGCCAACGGGCAGAACCATTGAACTGCGCCACGTGTTTACCCACCCCTTTGCCGATGAGCATACCATGGACATGGGGCTTCAGCATGACAGCGAGAAACTCGCGCCGGTGGAAGACTTTTACGTAATAAATAAAGGGGAAAAGAAAGATTTGATCGAAACCTTAGAAGCGGTGGAATGGCAAGGGCAGAGCAACCGTGGCAAGGGGTACAGCTCCACCTACAAAGCGCAGCGCATGGGCGACCATGTGTTGGTGATCCATCCAGCGCCTTATTATGAAGCAGGTGAGGGGATCTACATCCAGCAGATTACCAAAACCATCGTAAATGTCGCCGGAGCCCCCAGCGACTGGGATGCTGAGCTGGGTCTGAAGGCTGAGATTGTCCCCTTGGTGAAACCTTATTCCATTTGGGAGGGTTCAACTTTTACTGGCATCGTAAAGAGCAATGGGCGTCCGGTACCATACGCTGAAATAGAGGTGGAGTATCTTAACCACGCCGTCGATCTGGAAAAAAATGCTATGGGTCCTGGCTTTGTTGAAGCACCGCAAGACAGTTTCAGCACCTTAGGGATTAAGGCAGATGGAAACGGTAAGTTTACCTTTGGGCTCCCGCGTGCGGGCTGGTGGGGGTTCTGCGCCTTGGGGGTTGGGAGCGATACCAGCTACAAAGGCAAAGAACTCAGCCAAGATGCCGTTATCTGGGTGCAGGCTAAAGAGATGCGTTAACAAATAACATGCCCCAATATGTCTATATAAGCACAGGCTCAAAGAGTAGCGCTGCTATCTACCCTTTGAGTCTGGTATGCCGTGTTATTTCCAGCTTTTGCCCTTTACAGAAAGATTAGCCTATGGAACATGTAATTCTTATCGGTGCCCTTGTTGTAGCAGTGGTTTTTTTATGGCGGAAGCTCATAAAAGGGGGCTGCGCAGATTGTTGCTCCCCTGCGCAAAGTCACCAATGCTCAGGTTGCAGCCCTGCACCGTTGCAGCCACTCAAGCTAAAGAGTTCGGAAGAATCTCAACCTGAACAGTAAAAAAATCTGCAAATATTTGAAAGGGTCAGGAAAAGGTGGACTAAGAGAGATATAAGAGATAACTTTCCCTAGAGTTATCTTCCATCCAAGTTTTTTCACTTCGTGAGCATAAAGCAACACTTTCTGCGTTTAATTTCCGGAGCTACTCCAATGTTGTGGGCAACACTTTGTATATTCCGTCGCCGCGCTTTTATCGTAAAGGTGTCGGCAGCCGTGTTTATCACGTTATTTCTCCTCTCTTGCACAGCAGTTACCAAACAACAGGAGAGTCGACCAGGCAATGGTAGCCGAGGGGTTAATAGCGAGCAACTGCTGGCAGAGAACCGTATGATGAAAAAACGCTTGTCGTTGATCGAAAGGGAAGATGATGTCCTGAAAAAAGAAAATCGGCAGCATAGAATACGGGTCCAGGAGCTGGAGGCGCAGAATAGAGAGCTTGGACAGGAACTGGATATCATGAAGGAGAAACACGCCATTGAGATGCTTATTAGTGAAGAGCAAAGCAGCGCACTTAAAACCACGCTTGAAAAAGTTAAAAATGAAGCCAGTGAAAGGATGTACACCCTTATAGCTGAGAACAAAGCCCTGGCAGAACAGATCGCTAGAGAAAGAAGGTTTTTTAATGACCAAATCAACACGGTAAAAGCGGCAGCCAATGAACAGCGGGAGGAAATCATCCAGGCAAAGACCCAAAGGGAATTGGCTCTGGCTGCCGAGCTTGATGCTCTGAGTAAAAAACTAGAAGCCAAACAGAAGGAGATACTGTTGCTTAAATCGGTTGGCGCTGAACAACACGGATCAACTTCGGAGCAAGACGAGGTTCGGACTTTGACTCGCACGTCGATCTCTGTCCCCGCAGCAGCCGAAGCTACCCATTAAGTAGACTGCTTTATACTCTCATTATGTCAATCACGATGCGCTTAACGAGTGGCCGAAAGGCTTCAATATTTTGGGCATGTTTTTTTGCTGCCGCCTCTTTTCTATTTTTCACCCCTGTCTACGCTGAAACGAATTTCTCTATCTTGATTACATCAAATCTGCAGGGGAAATTTTCACTTGAGCTGGAAAATCAGGACACTACAGACCCGTTGCTGGTCTTGGGGCAAAATATTGTCGCGGATCGCAGCCAGGGCGCGGAACTGTATCTTGATCTGGGCAATGCTCTGTACCCTGGCAGCCTGTCAAAATATAGTTCAGGTGCAATCATGGTTGATTTTCTGGATTATTTTTCTTGTGCCGCGGTTTTAATATCCTCGAAGGACTTGCAGGTAGGGGCTAAAAACCTTGAGTTTATGCAGCAAAACAAAAACATACGTTTTGTATCAGCCAATATTATGCAGGAAGACAAACCTCTGTTCGCCCCTTGGTTTAGCGCAGATATCAAGGGGACTCGGGTGGCTTTTTTAGGGATATCTTCGCCAAATGTCAGGTTCGATATGGCCGAAAAAGAGCTCTACGATTTCAGCGTGGCCGAAGCGGTAGATGCTCTTGCTCAGCCAATAGCACAGATCCGCGCGGAGGGGATTGAACATCTTGTGCTTCTCTCCGGAGATACCTTAAGAGCTACGGCACAAATCCTCGAAATTTACCCGCAGATCAGTCTAGCCTTGTGCGGGGGTGACTATAGCGATCACTTCCTTGGCGGTAAAGCCTCGCGGATAGATCTGAGCGACGGCAGATCTATTGTGATGGCGGCCAACAGGGCCGAATACTACCACCTTAAGTTGGTGCTCGGTGATAGCCTGAAGGTGGAAAGCTTTGAGGCCAAACAGATCCAGCCTATCCCTACCAATGATTTTTTGTATGCAGAATTTAAAAACCGCCTGACGCTTTGGAAGGAGAAGTTCCTGGAAGAGGAGGGGAGCCTGGTTGCTGAGTTAAGCGACATGGAATATGGGGTGAACGATCTGATTTTTGCCCACCTTCTGCGGGATCGATTTAATTGTGAGCTCGGCGTGGTCGCAGAAAACACCATCAATCGGGTGTCGGTAAAAGAGGCGGTTCGGCGCGCGGATTTTTTGAGCATGGTCAACAGAGACTATAACGTCTTTGTCCTTTCCCTAACGGGGGCAGAGATAAAGACAGTGTCTAAGCGTGGTGAGGGGCTGGTTATTGCCGGTCTGGAAGAGGGCGAGCAGATAGAGATCCAAGGGACTGCGGTGGAGGGCAACAGGCGCTATCGAATTGCGGCGTCTCAGCTGGCTATGCAAAAGATGCAACGCCTCCTCAAGAAGCGACTTGATTACAGGAATACCTGGATGACGGTTACCGAGCTGCTGGTAGAGGATCTCAAAGAGCAACAAACGCTCTTACGTCAGGACTTCGATTACCTTGATCGACGTTTCCGCACCACGATTGATGCATCTTTGTCTAACTTTATTGAAGACAGCAGCGTCACCAAGGGGAAAAATATCGATACCCCGTCGGGACAACCCTCAAAAAGCTATACTAAGTGGGGGCTTGAAAACAGCATCGATTTTACTCTCTATAAT
Source organism: Desulfuromonadaceae bacterium (assembly GCA_034007015.1). Lineage (GTDB taxonomy): Bacteria > Desulfobacterota > Desulfuromonadia > Desulfuromonadales > Desulfuromonadaceae > JAIVHC01. The sequence continues at coordinate 1,684 of JAVERS010000037.1, read as the reverse complement.
AAATACCATCGCTTTGTGTTCACCCCGTATATGTTTTATTCCCGCCAGGATGAAAGGTACCTGAAAAACATTCTTCGCGGCACTCTCCTGTATGAGTACAACCTTTCCGATACCTATAAGCCATACAATAAGTTGCGCTACGATACGGTTGTTAAAGGGGAGAACGGCCTTCGTCCCAGTTTTCTGCGTGAAACTATGGGGATCTCCGCTGAGTATAAGTATTTCAACGGAAAACTTGGGTTGGGTTTTGAGCAGCAGCTGCAGGATCCATCCGAAGCCGCCATGTACGGGGTTGAGCTTATTGTGGACGCCAGCTTCCCGTTTTTATCCCACTTTACCTATACGTTTGATCTGGACACGTTTACTGGAGCCCTTGTTGAAAATGGTAGCCCGTGGCAGACAAGAAGCGAAATCAACAATGGGATATCGGCCGCTATAAACAGCTATATGAGCGTCTCTTTCCGGCATAAATATTTTTTTTATAACGAGGGGGAAACCGGGGAACGTTATCAGAGCTCTCAGTTTATCACTTCCCTAGATTTCAAAAAGAACTGGAAGTTCTGGTAGCTTGCGCTCAAGAGGTAGAAGCAAGGGGGACAGTTGTTGCGAGTTGTAGGCTCCATGGTATTCTTTTAGCTGACAATCTTTGGAGGATGCTATGACTCAAAAAAACACACACTACGATACCAGCCAAACCCATGAGCGAAAGACCGTAGAGAAACTGAAACGCAGTTTTGCGTATAAACTTTTTTATCAGCTGGGCGTATGGGCACAGAACGCATCGCTGAACGATTACTACCTCGCTGTGAGCTATACGGTGCGGGACCACATGCAGCAACTGTTTATCAACACGATTCAGACATTTCAGGAGAAAGACAGCAAAATAGTCAGTTATCTGTCCGCCGAGTTTTTGCTGGGCCCCCATTTGCACAATAATCTGGTCAATCTGGGGATGTATGATCAGGTAGCTCGGGCGGCGGCGGAATCCGGCCTCGATCTGCAGCAGATCATCGATCACGAAGAAGAGCCTGGCTTAGGCAACGGCGGCCTGGGCAGGCTTGCGGCCTGCTATATGGAGTCCCTCGCCAGCCTGCAGGTTCCCGCCATTGGTTATGGCATCCGCTATGAGTTCGGCATGTTTGATCAGGAGTTTGATAACGGCTGGCAGAGGGAATTGAGTGATCGCTGGCTGCAACCGGGCAACCCCTGGGAGTTCAAAAAACCGGATATGCTGGTGGAGGTTGGCTCTGGCGGGCATACAGAACGGTACACGGACGAGCATGGTGTTCTGCGGGTTCGCTGGGTCCCGGGGCGACTGGTTATGGGTATCCCCTACGATACACCGATCCTTGGCTATCGGGTTAATACCGTCAATATACTTAGGCTGTGGAGTGCCGAGGCCCCGAAGAGCTTTGACTTTGAGGAGTTCAATGTCGGCGACTATTTAGGTGCGGTGCGTGAAAAAGCGCTAGCTGAGACCATCACCAAGGTGCTCTATCCCAACGACCAACGCTTTAAAGGCAGGGAGCTTCGCCTCTACCAGCAGTATTTCTTTGTCAGTTGCTCAATGCAGGATATGCTCCGCATCCATCTGTTTCAGTTTCATAGTCTCGACAACTTTTCCGACAAATTCGCTATCCAACTCAACGATACCCACCCGGCTATCGCCGTGCCTGAACTTATG
>JAVERS010000116.1:0-2893 GCA_034007015.1 Desulfuromonadaceae bacterium | reverse complement strand
TGTAAATGTTCACTGCCGTACAGGCAGCTCAGAAACTGTCCAAACACGGCCTTTCGTCTTCCTGGAAGTTCACTGCCGTACAGGCAGCTCAGAAAAAGGTCGCTGAGGCCGAAACTTTCGAGGCCCTGTTCACTGCCGTACAGGCAGCTCAGAAAATCCTGGCTCGATTGGGCGCCGCTGAACTTCGTGTTCACTGCCGTACAGGCAGCTCAGAAAAGAAGTCGCGGGCCGCGCCGTCGATCTCTGACGTTCACTGCCGTACAGGCAGCTCAGAAAAGCGACCCGCGGCCGATCCGCGTAGAAGAAAAGTTCACTGCCGTACAGGCAGCTCAGAAAACCGCGTCCCCGGATTGCTGGTAGCGCATTTCGTTCACTGCCGTACAGGCAGCTCAGAAAGAGATCTGCGGCGAGTATCTGCGCAAAGGCAAGTTCACTGCCGTACAGGCAGCTCAGAAATCCGATATCGCCGGTGTGCCGCAGCACCTCGAGTTCACTGCCGTACAGGCAGCTCAGAAAAGCAGATGACAACTGCCGCCAGCGATGCCCTAGTTCACTGCCGTACAGGCAGCTCAGAAATGGTCGGAGCTGCCGTGCATCAGGAACGGCTCGTTCACTGCCGTACAGGCAGCTCAGAAACGAAGGGTATGCGGAGCATTTCACCGCCGCCCGTTCACTGCCGTACAGGCAGCTCAGAAATTCTTCGCCTGAGTGGCGTTGTAGCGGTCCTGGTTCACTGCCGTACAGGCAGCTCAGAAAAGGCCAAGGCCGAATCGCGGCTGGCCGCCATCGTTCACTGCCGTACAGGCAGCTCAGAAAATTTATGCGGCCTCCTTCAGTGCATCGCGCAGGTTCACTGCCGTACAGGCAGCTCAGAAAGCTTTGCCGCTGCGATGAAAGAGAAACTTGCCGTTCACTGCCGTACAGGCAGCTCAGAAAGCAAAGGACGGCCCCGCAGCGCGCCCCGACACGTTCACTGCCGTACAGGCAGCTCAGAAAATCGGGCCCTTGCCGATCACGTAGATCGCGCCGTTCACTGCCGTACAGGCAGCTCAGAAAAGTTCAGCAGACGTGATCCCCAGAGCGCCAGCGTTCACTGCCGTACAGGCAGCTCAGAAATCGACGAAGGCTGTGAACAGGGTGTCGCTGCTGTTCACTGCCGTACAGGCAGCTCAGAAAAAGGGCACTGGCGCGGGCTACGTGGCCGATGGGTTCACTGCCGTACAGGCAGCTCAGAAAGGCCGATATCCAGGCCGCGACCAGTAGGAGGAGTTCACTGCCGTACAGGCAGCTCAGAAAAGCGGGCGCCAGTAGTCCTTGGCGACGGCCCAGTTCACTGCCGTACAGGCAGCTCAGAAAGATTGGATCATTACCCGCGTGGAGCCGCCCATGTTCACTGCCGTACAGGCAGCTCAGAAATCGTACATCGCCACCATGCGCGTCAGGGCGTCGTTCACTGCCGTACAGGCAGCTCAGAAAGCGATCAGTGGCCACAGGCCATCTTCTGGTATGTTCACTGCCGTACAGGCAGCTCAGAAAGCGCTGGCTGACGCTGATTTTGCCCGTGCTGCGTTCACTGCCGTACAGGCAGCTCAGAAAAGTGGCGGTGACATTTATGTTCTTGCCGATGCGTTCACTGCCGTACAGGCAGCTCAGAAATAGAGCATCGGGAAAGCTGCTCGCATTTTCCTGTTCACTGCCGTACAGGCAGCTCAGAAATCCTGCCTGCGCACCATGGCTTCGAATTCAGCGTTCACTGCCGTACAGGCAGCTCAGAAAAGTACGAGGCCCTGTGCAAGCAACACGGCCGCGTTCACTGCCGTACAGGCAGCTCAGAAAGGCAGAACAGCGGCCTGGACGTGAATGGCGATGTTCACTGCCGTACAGGCAGCTCAGAAATTAACCCTGCAAGAAGTGGCCGCGAAGATGCAGTTCACTGCCGTACAGGCAGCTCAGAAAAGTGTGACGGCAACCAAGCCCGGTACGCTGGAGTTCACTGCCGTACAGGCAGCTCAGAAACTCACGGTAGCGGATGCGGATCGAGGCTTTCAGTTCACTGCCGTACAGGCAGCTCAGAAAATTCCAGCCCTCACCCCTGCGATCGCTCAGCAGTTCACTGCCGTACAGGCAGCTCAGAAAAGGTCCAGGATCCCGAACTCATCGAGCGCCACGTTCACTGCCGTACAGGCAGCTCAGAAAACGATTATCCCGGCGGATCGGAATCCCTGGGGGTTCACTGCCGTACAGGCAGCTCAGAAAGACTTTCGTGCGCGCCGAGATCGAGAACTGGAGTTCACTGCCGTACAGGCAGCTCAGAAATACAGTGGAGCCATGGAAATGGAAACTACGAAGTTCACTGCCGTACAGGCAGCTCAGAAAATGGCTCACCCCTGGTTCTGTCCGGACTCGCAGTTCACTGCCGTACAGGCAGCTCAGAAAAAGGAGCCCGCCAATGTCTGATCTGACCATCAGTTCACTGCCGTACAGGCAGCTCAGAAACAGGATGTTGTCGATTGCGATGCCTGTGATCTGTTCACTGCCGTACAGGCAGCTCAGAAATCGATCAGCAACTGGGCGGTGGGTCCCTCGGGGTTCACTGCCGTACAGGCAGCTCAGAAATCGCCCCCCCCCAGCCGCCTAGAGCGGCTTTTGTTCACTGCCGTACAGGCAGCTCAGAAACTCCCCGGAGGGCTTTTTCATGCCCTGAGCCCGTTCACTGCCGTACAGGCAGCTCAGAAAAGGATGATGAGAGGGATCACTTCGTCGATAGCGTTCACTGCCGTACAGGCAGCTCAGAAAAGGATGATGAGAGGGATCACTTCGTCGATAGCGTTCACTGCCGTACAGGCAGCTCAGAAAGTCATGGCTGCGCCCGATGGCTTCATGGTGAAGTTCA
>JAVERS010000115.1:0-2907 GCA_034007015.1 Desulfuromonadaceae bacterium | reverse complement strand
CGGTTCATCCCCACGTGTGTGGGGAACTCATCCAGTACAATATCTAAAGTTTCTCTCTCAACGGTTCATCCCCACGTGTGTGGGGAACTCCACAGGGTTTTCATTTTGAGAGATGCTGCAATAGGTTCATCCCCACGTGTGTGGGGAACTCTCCAGCGACGACATTGAGGGAAAGAGTGGTGTCGGTTCATCCCCACGTGTGTGGGGAACTCAAGAAGCTCGTCAGGAATGGAAAGAAAATAGACGGTTCATCCCCACGTGTGTGGGGAACTCCAGTCTCCACGTAGTCCCGTCACTCAGAATAACGGTTCATCCCCACGTGTGTGGGGAACTCTGATATTTGGGGAGCACCTGAAATAACGTAGGCGGTTCATCCCCACGTGTGTGGGGAACTCTCCAATCCGTAACAGTGTAGCCCATCATTTAACGGTTCATCCCCACGTGTGTGGGGAACTCAATAAGAGAGGACCCATACTCTCTTTTACACTCGGTTCATCCCCACGTGTGTGGGGAACTCAAACCGCAGTTCCTGTTCTAACTCCACAGGGCCGGTTCATCCCCACGTGTGTGGGGAACTCCTTTTGTTTTTGATTTTGAAGGCATGTATCAACGGTTCATCCCCACGTGTGTGGGGAACTCCGCTGTTCAAATTTGTCTGGAAGGAATTCAATCGGTTCATCCCCACGTGTGTGGGGAACTCGAAGTACGGGCAGGCATCTAGGGCTTACCAGGCGGTTCATCCCCACGTGTGTGGGGAACTCAATTACTCAGGAAGATGAAAAAGCAGCTAGAACGGTTCATCCCCACGTGTGTGGGGAACTCAGATTATACTTAAACGACAGAAAGAAGAGCTGCGGTTCATCCCCACGTGTGTGGGGAACTCGTTTCAATGGATTTTATGGTTTTTGTCACTGCCGGTTCATCCCCACGTGTGTGGGGAACTCTCAGGAGCTGGGCAAGAGTCCCGGAATACTGCCGGTTCATCCCCACGTGTGTGGGGAACTCATGTTAGAGCCTCACGTGCGAGCTGTTCCAGGCGGTTCATCCCCACGTGTGTGGGGAACTCAAATCTGTGACCTCACTGGAAGAGTCCGACACCGGTTCATCCCCACGTGTGTGGGGAACTCTATTAAATAACGTTGGTGACACTGATTTTATACGGTTCATCCCCACGTGTGTGGGGAACTCATCGAAGCATACTGACATTTTCCCTGATCTCGCGGTTCATCCCCACGTGTGTGGGGAACTCACGTAATCCCCATTTTTAACGGTCCCTACTGCCGGTTCATCCCCACGTGTGTGGGGAACTCAAAAGGTTATTAAAAGCATGGGTTTAACTAACCGGTTCATCCCCACGTGTGTGGGGAACTCCAATTACATTCGGGAACCACACGGTAGCAGACCGGTTCATCCCCACGTGTGTGGGGAACTCTTCTGATCCAAGCAGCCCAGATGCTATCAACGCGGTTCATCCCCACGTGTGTGGGGAACTCTTTTCCAAAGGATTTCCCTGAAAAAGTTATAGCGGTTCATCCCCACGTGTGTGGGGAACTCGATTTCACATTCTCCTCCATCTTTCCTACCGGCGGTTCATCCCCACGTGTGTGGGGAACTCCGTAGCACCACCAGCAACGTCATTCACACCACCGGTTCATCCCCACGTGTGTGGGGAACTCCAGTTGTGGTCGTTTGCTCATTTTTGTGTCTCCGGTTCATCCCCACGTGTGTGGGGAACTCTTTTTCTAGCGTCACATACTCAATCCATTGACCGGTTCATCCCCACGTGTGTGGGGAACTCCCGGGATAGATGCGTATGGTAGAGAACAGGCGAGGTTCATCCCCACGTGTGTGGGGAACTCTTCAGGGGCACAGAGTCCCATATTACAATGACCGGTTCATCCCCACGTGTGTGGGGAACTCTCCCTGTAGAACCGTTTACAGTCGTTCTCGCACGGTTCATCCCCACGTGTGTGGGGAACTCGTGCCCACAACTGTATAATATTTTTGCCCCTGCGGTTCATCCCCACGTGTGTGGGGAACTCCCACCCGGATAAGTGCCGGGGTTGTCTACTTCCGGTTCATCCCCACGTGTGTGGGGAACTCTAATCAGCCGTTTATCTCACAGGTGTATGAAACGGTTCATCCCCACGTGTGTGGGGAACTCGAGTACTTTCTTCGGAATCCTAAGCATGAAACCGGTTCATCCCCACGTGTGTGGGGAACTCAGGGTCAGGGTTACGGGCTAGACTACAAAAATCGGTTCATCCCCACGTGTGTGGGGAACTCGCTCTGGATACTCAGACCAGCAGAAAAACTGGCGGTTCATCCCCACGTGTGTGGGGAACTCTCGATAGCATATCGCGTTTGCTTTGTATGCGGCGGTTCATCCCCACGTGTGTGGGGAACTCTTACAGTTGTTCGCACGGATCAGAGGGACCATCGGTTCATCCCCACGTGTGTGGGGAACTCTACATCATTTGCGTTTGCCGTTACGAGAGTTGCGGTTCATCCCCACGTGTGTGGGGAACTCTATCCGGTGACCGGGATCCCATATATGAAAGCCGGTTCATCCCCACGTGTGTGGGGAACTCTGTTGTTCTGGAGAGAGAGCCAAGATTACCACCGGTTCATCCCCACGTGTGTGGGGAACTCTTCCTCTCATGCGGGCTCCTGCACTTGGGATATGGTTCATCCCCACGTGTGTGGGGAACTCTATTGATTCATAACTTGTTTGGATGCTTGTTACGGTTCATCCCCACGTGTGTGGGGAACTCTTAAAGTAGCAGAATTCCAGGAGAACGGGAGGCGGTTCATCCCCACGTGTGTGGGGAACTCATTTGAATTCATTATTTTAGTTCTCCTGGGGGCGGTTCATCCCCACGTGTGTGGGGAACTCAAGCCCAAAAG
>JAVERS010000114.1:0-2909 GCA_034007015.1 Desulfuromonadaceae bacterium | reverse complement strand
AACGCATTGTGCGAGGCATTTGCAGAGCCAATATATAGATAGTTCCCATCAGCGGTGATGGTAAAGTATAGCTTTGCATGGATGTCCTGGCGAACACCATATTCATTATCACTGAGAATATCCTTGGTAATATACACGCTGTCAAAGCGTTCAAGCGCAAGGGGCGTCACGGACGATTTCCGTGTAACCAGCACCTTGTTATAGGGGCATTGCGATAATTCACGCACCACATCATCACTTAAAAATGGGGATACCACAAAAACATCATATCGGGGATCAAATAGCTTGGTTTGATCCTTGCCATGTCCCGCAATGCCCAAAGGCAGGAACTCATAGTCCTCGAAAGGATGTTCAATATCAAAAGATTTTACGTGCAAAATATCATCGGCTAAATTGAGAATTCTTTGCCGCTTTCCTTTATCGGCAAAATCTGCGACAAACTCCAGCATATCGGCAAGAGGCTGATTCTTTTTGCGCTTTGCTCGCATCACTTCGCCTTGAAGGCTCACGCAGAGGTCAATGCTGTTATCGAATGTCAGATTGCGACTGAGCACAAGAAGCTTGATATAGGATTTTCCATCGTAGTTCGTATATTTAATGAACCAGAGTTTGGGGTGAAAATTTTGCCCTATTGGGAGTTTCACCTCAAAGACACTGTTTTCCAATAGCGAGTAAACGCTTTGTATTTTACCGGGTAATGAAATTCCACCCGCATTGCAGAATATTGCAATATTATCGCTGCTTTTGCGAATCGCTTCCAATAAATAAAACGGACTGTTCATTGCATTTGAATCTGCTTCTTCCAGTAATCCGAGAGATACCGGAACGCCCAGCAGAGCCTCAAGGTCAAGGGAATAGGTCAGGCATACCGCAAAATCCAGAGCATATCCCGGCTCGGGCAAAAGCTGCTCACTATAGCTAAGTCTATTATGTGCAGTATCGAACATCGCCACGACTATCCCTCCAATCCTGTAATTATGTCACGAATCATTGTCTTTGCTGTGCCAAAGCGAAAATCCAATCTATAAAAATGAACAGGTCTATCATAGTTATATCGATATTCCGTAGGCTTGCAGAGCTTTGATCGATCCCCTTTGACCTGCTTTTCTCTGTGTATAATCAGCTCATCAATAGCCTTTACATTGTTTTCATAGGCAAGTGCTAAAAACACTCTGCAAAACTTCTGAGTGGAATCTCCGCAAGAAACGCGACCGAGAATCTCATCAAGGTTAAAGTCACGGGATATGAATGCATTTCTCCACCGGTTCCACTCATCTTCCATTTCCTCATCTTTATATTCTGAGAAAATCACATTATAACGTATATGTGCCCCGATAATAAAATCGGAAAAATCTCGTGCTAACAGGTAATCTTGCTTTAGCGTGGGTGGCAGAATATCCACTGGTATTTCATCAAAGCTATTGCAGCACAGCTTGTTTTTTATCAAAAAATCAAACAGAGTGTTTTTTGTCAATGCCGAATTTCTGATTTTATATGCTAAAAATTCAGCCTCTTTTTTTGTCAGTAGGATAGAAGCTTCCTTTTCAAAATCACTTTCTGGTGAAAGCGGTGAAAACAACACAGAATCATAGGATGCAGCTTCGCTATCATCAAAGGTTTCACCATCTATTTTAACCGTAAGCTCTGCCTTTTTCTTGGAAGATGCTGCCGTCATACTGCAAGCTGCCGAGATAGATACCCCCGCACCACGAATGATTTCAAAGGTTCTAAGACCATTCCAATAAATACTGGATGGCCTCATTTTTACAGCTCTTTTTTGCTTCAGTGCATTTTTCCCAATAATGCCGTTTTCTCCGCTGCCGCTGTTATCTACAAGAGTCTGAACCAGCTTGTCCTCTGCAGCGGTAAGCCATTTATGTACCTGTGCTCCGCTTTGTAAATTCTGTTTAGCCGCTTTTTGAAAGAGATAAGGAATTAGCACAAAATATTTTGCTCTGGTCTGGATGGTAGATATGCCGGGAAACAGAATATCGGCATAGGCATCACGGATGACACCAATGCCCAGCTCATCCAATGCAGTCTGTGTGCCAAGCAATTTCAGTGTAGCAAGTATTTTATTCCGGTCTTCTTTTGAAAAATCTATAAATCCGATTTGCACCGATGTCACCTCATTTTGAAAAGCTTGCAGTTATAGATTTGCTCCTACAATCTGCATTTGAATGGCCTTCACATCTTCAGATGGAATGCTAGGGATGGTGTGATAGCCATTTTTGATTCCCATTGCCCCAATAAGCGCCAGCGATAGCGCATCCAATATATCGTCCGTTTTGGACGATAAGGCAGGATAGTTGACTTTGAAATCCTGTAGTAATTTGTGGCTTTTTGAGTAATATTTGTTTAATATAGCAAGCCGCTTCGTCATACCATTCGCTGTTTGCTTATTTTCAAGGACTGGCGATCCTGCGTTTAACAGAGAAAAGCAATATTCGGGATGGCTTTCCAGTAGACGATTTTTCCACGTAGGGTTTATCTGTAAGAAATGGTCTATTTCTCTTATCTTAGGTAGAATTGCAAAGGACTGCTTGGGTAGCTTTTTACCCATAATTTCGTAGTTTATTTTGCTGGTGGCTTCATACTCTGTTTGATATACGGCTTGGCGACAGGGTACATTGAAAACAGAGGAAGTTTTTCCTTTTAAGGCTTTGCGCAGCTCTGCATCCGGTCTTATATCCTTCATGCTCTCGGGCAGTCCAATGGGCATATCAATCAGTATGCTATCCGCATTCTCATAGTGCTCGCAAACCTCTCGGATATCGTTAAATAGGTTTATTTTATATTCGCTATGAGAAATCGCAACAGCCAACCATTTTCCCTTACATCCATCAATTCCTACCGATAGGAAGGGGCGATCCGGCAAAGCACTTTCTAATTTTTTGCCAGTGAGCTCT
>JAVERS010000113.1:0-2946 GCA_034007015.1 Desulfuromonadaceae bacterium | reverse complement strand
TCACTGTTCTTCTCGGATATGTCTATCTTGCACGAGTGCACAATTTCCTGTTCAACCTGCCATCCGTCACCGGTGTATGCGCTCTTGTGGTCATCGCTGTGTGCGCTCTGGGATGGACGGCAGAGCACCATATGGATCAGGTACAGGTCAAACCTGAGGCTAAAACATATATGGGCTATGGGGTTTTTATTGTACTTATCGCTCTATCCGTGCGCCTGTTGTTCATAACGCGCATGCCTGAGCTTTCCGATGATATATTCCGCTATCTCTGGGACGGATTTCAGGTACGCCTCGGGCACAACCCCTATGCTCATCCTCCGGCAGCCATGCATGCGCAGGAAGAGCACATGGCATGGATTCATGCGCGCATCAATCACCCTGAGCTGGTCACTATCTATCCCCCGGCAGCGCAGCTGATCTTTGCCCTCGGCTCCAAAAGCCTGCTGTGGATGAAAGGGCTGTTTATTCTGGTTGATCTGGGCAGCTGTGTTCTAATCCTGCTTCTGCTCCAGCGTCTGCGGCGCCACCCGGCGTGGCTGTGCCTGTATGCCTGGCATCCACTCGCAGTGCTGGAAAGTTCCGCCTCCGGGCATGTGGATGTGGCAGCGGTGTTTTTTATCCTCCTGGCAATCTACTTCACTATCGGGCCTGGGCCTGAAAACTCAGAGCCTGGCTCCGGGCTGGGGGCAGGAGCTGCGCTGGGTCTGGCAATCATGACCAAGGTTTTCCCCGTTATCTTTGCCCCTCTGCTGTTCATCCAGTTGCCCTACCGCGCTCGTGCTCCGTTTCTCCTCGCGTCAGGCATGGTTTGCATCGCGGCGTGTATCCCCTTCTGGCCGGATTTACGTAACGGCATTGCCACCCTGAATCTGTACGCCCAACACTGGGAATTCTCCGGCTTTGCCTTTCGCTTTCTGCGTGAATGGACAGAATCGGGGGAAAATGCGCGCCTCCTTCTGGGTGGCGTATTCTGCCTCATCTTTGGCTGGCATTGGTTCCGCCTGTACCTGGCTTCTGGAAAATCAAACGATAAAAACACTCAGATCTTTGTGCACGCGTGCGTGAGCGTCACCCTCGTTTTTCTCCTTCTAACCCCCACTCTGCATCCGTGGTACGCCCTGTATCTACTCGCGTTTCTTCCCCTCGCGCCTCATGCAGCGGGGATAGCCCTGAGCTGGGCGGTCCTATTGAGCTACCAGGTCGCGGCTACCAGAGCTATAAGCGGCGTATGGCAGGAAAGCACCCTGCTCAGTTTTTACGTCTTTGCAGCCCCGGTATCCGCACTGTGCATCACCGTGTTTTTAGCCCGGCGCCGCAAAAGGCGCTGACATACGTAGACCCGATCACGCCACGCCTCACGCGCTATGATCCACAGAATCTTGCTTCCAGCGTGACATACCCCGGATACGGTGCGACTTATTTTAGACGTGCCCGCAATACGTGGCAGATACGCGAGCGGAATCTCCATGATAGCAAGCCCCTGCTGCAGCGCCTTAATCTGCATTTCAATGGTCCAGCCGAAGTTCTTATCCCGCATATTCAGTTGCTGCAAAGCATCCCAGCGGATTATGCGCATGGGACCGAGATCCTGATACGGGCCACCCCAGAGGATGTGAATCAGACTGGTGGCAAGACAGTTGCCGAAACGCTGCTGCACACTTAAGGCTTCACGCTTGACCGGGACCCGTTGAGCCAGAACCAGATCAAGACTGGAAGCCTGCATACGGTTTAACAATGTGCCGAGTTCAGCATGGTTATCACTGCCATCGCCATCGGCAAACGCCACCCAGGCCGGAGGGTTGGATCGCAAGGTCTCAATCCCTGCCAGACACGCACTGCCATAGCCCAGGACCGGCTCAGCCACTACACGTGCGCCATAGCGTGACGCAACTTCTGCGGTTGCATCATAAGAGCCGTTATCAACCACAATTACTTCATCAATGCAGGCAGGAATGCGGCGCAAAACCAACGGCAGAGATTCTTCTTCATTGTGGGCGGGGATGATCAGAGCAGTGCGTTTATCAGTGACGCTGTTCATGCGAATAAACCTGCAAGATAAGGGCGCACAACCTTATGGCTGTGCGCCGCATAAAAAAAGCTTAAATCTAATTCAATCAGGGATTAAAAAAGGGTTGCCGCCAGGGCAAGGGACCATGTTTCACCCTTGGTGGTACTGGCACCGTAAAGCTCGTTGAAATAGCTTGCTTCAACAGCCAGACGAGATGTCAGCTTGTAACCTGCGGTAACCTCCAATTTTCCAAGATCAACTTCGTTGGCATTCGCATTATGTTCATTCGCAAACGGATCATCGCCATTGCCTACATTCGCAGTTCCATCCAGTTTTGTGCGCATATATAGCGAATCTGTTATATCTACTCCAGCCTCAACAAGATAAATAAACTCGTCTGACATATACTCGCTACGCCAGCGATACCCGGCCTCAACATTAAAATACCCCGGCACATACGGATACAGCGAATGCCCGAACTGCAAGCGCAATTCAAAATCATCCTGTGCATCACCGAGGCGGATGTCAGTACTCAGATTTTCATCTTTATGATCATAAGCTTCTGCGCTTTTATATAAGCCCTGCAGAGATAAAGCACCTGCTTCCATCTCTAACAGGCGATAACGTATACCGAACTTAATATCGGCCAATCCGCTGGATTTAGTGGTTTTATCCACGGCGACAAAGCCGTTACGCCCCCCGGACTGAAATGTCCACTCTGTTTCCTTGTAGTCAAATGCTCCAATCAAAGTGAGATTGTCGAATAGTCCATATTCAGCATAAAAGGACCAGGTCTGTTCATCGTAGTCAAAATCACGCTGTTTGCCATCTCGAGGCGCATAGGCTTTCGAAGAACCATCTGCATAAAAATAACGCTGTGCCTCGTATTCACTGTACGCCATGCGGGTGTAGAGTTTTCCTGCCGGCATGGTCCAGGC
>JAVERS010000036.1:0-19928 GCA_034007015.1 Desulfuromonadaceae bacterium | reverse complement strand
TTCACCTGGTACCGTCCGTCAGAATAGATGGTGCCAGCTTGTATTTTTTTAGGGATTAGGATATGTTTTCTCCCTCTTGGTCCCTGTTTCACTTGCTACTTTTGCGTGCTCCTGGGCATTTAATGGCCCATCTAAGAGACTGTTTAATATGGGTGATGACCTCAAACCTCTACGTAAAGCAATAGACTCCATAGACGATAAAATCCTGGAACTGCTCAATGAGCGTGCCAAGGTGGTTATAGCCGTAGGGGATGCTAAGAAAAACAGCTCCGCGCCTTTCTATGTTCCCAGCCGTGAGAATGCCATATATGAGCGTCTGTGTGCTCAGAGTAGCGGCCCTTTCCCGGAAGATGGAATCCGCCGGGTGTTTCGCGAAATAATTTCCGCCTCCCTTTCTCTTGAAGAACCTATGAAAGTGGCCTTTCTTGGTCCAGTTTCTACTTTCACCCATGTAGCCGCTATGCAACAGTTCGGCCTCTCAGCTACGCTGGTGCCGCAAAAAAGTATTTCCGCAGTGTTTGAAGAAGTGGAGCGCGGACGTGCCGATTACGGGGTGGTGCCGGTAGAAAATTCCAACGAAGGGGTGGTTACCCACACCCTTGATATGTTTATGGAAACTGGGCTGAAGATGTATGCAGAGATCCTCCTCGAAATATCCCACGATCTGCTCTCCCTTTCCGGGAACTTGGAAGATGTTGAGCGTATCTATTCCCATCCCCAAGCTCTGGCACAGTGTCGGAAGTGGCTAGAGGAGAATGTACCGGAGATCCCCCTCATCGACGTTGCAAGTACTGCCGCTGCGGCGCAGCTTGCTGCCGGAGATCGTACTGCGGCGGCCATCGCAAGCGCTATGGCGGGGAGTCGCTATGATCTGCGCGCAGTGAAGGTAAGCATTGCAGATAATCCTAATAATTTTACCCGCTTTTTAGTGGTAAGCGATCAGTTTCCCCCTCCCTCAGGGCAGGATAAAACCAGTATAATGTTCTGTATTAATGATGAACCAGGGATTTTGTGGCGGATGCTCGAACCATTCAGTAAGTGGGGGGTTAACCTCACAAAAATCGAAAGTCGACCACTTAAAAAGCGCGCGTGGGAGTATATCTTCTTTCTAGATATGGAAGGGCATATAGATAACGAACCGGTGCACGCTGCCATTAACGAACTACAACCACACTGTAAGTTTCTCAAGGTGCTGGGGTCTTATCCACGGGCACGAGGTTGATTCTGTATGGATAATGTGGTTGTAGAGCGGATAGCAATTATTGGCGTGGGTCTTATCGGCGGATCCCTGGCGCTGGCATTAAAACAGGCTGGAGCGGTGCGTGAAGTGATAGGCTGGGATCACAACGCGGAGCATCTGCAGCACGCTTTGGAACTGGGGATAGTGGATAAAGCTGCTGCAGAGATCTGCGCCGCGGTGAACACTGCGGATGTGGTGATTCTTGCTTTACCCGTGCGTTGCCTGCCCGAAATAGCGCTTCAAGCTCTACGTTATATGCGCGCAGATGCCATTCTTACTGACACCGGAAGTGTGAAGGAGACTGTTGTTGCGGGGATTGAACCAAGCGCGGTTGAGGCCGGTATTGCATATGTCCCTGGGCATCCAATCTCTGGCACCGAAAAAAGTGGTCCTACGGCCGCCTTTGCAGAACTATACCGCGGCAAGCGCTGTATCCTCACCCCGACCGATGTAACTTCGTTGGCCGCGGTGGAGGTAATTGCGCAGCTCTGGCGTCGCGCAGGCAGTGAAGTGGTGATTATGGATGTGTGTAAACACGACCGTATTCTTGCCGCCATCAGCCATTTGCCTCACATGATCGCATATGCTCTGGTCAATTCAGTCAGTAACTACAATGAGTACGCAGAAAATATTCTTGAATATTCGGCGGGGGGGTTTCTCGATTTCACCCGTATTGCTTCATCAGACCCAGTTATGTGGCGCGATATCGCCATGGATAACCGCAGCGCAATTTTGGTGATGTTAGAGCAGTTCGAAACATTCCTGGCAGAGTTGAAGGCGGATATTGTCTCCCTCGATGGGGAGCGCCTCGAAAAGTTTTTCCGCCAGTCAAAATTAAGTCGGGATGCCATTATTAGTAGCGCTGACAGGAAGTTAAAGGGAGATTAACGTGGAAAATCGGCACATACGTCCCAGTCAGGGAATCAAGGGGGAAATTACCGTCCCGGGTGATAAATCGATATCCCACAGGAGCATCATGTTTGCGTCTCTGGCGCATGGAGATTCATATATCCGTGGATTTCTGCGTGGCGAAGACAACCTTGCCACCCTCAATGCATTTAAAGCGCTGGGGGTGGAGATTGAGGAGCCAGTAAAGGGAGAACTAAAGGTACGCGGTTGCGGGGTTAGGGGTTTGCAGGAACCCTTTGATGTGATTGACTGCGGCAACTCCGGAACTACTATGCGTCTTATGAGTGGAGTGCTCGCGGGGCAGGACTTTTTCTCGATTTTAACTGGAGATCGTTATTTGCGTCGCCGCCCTATGGCGCGCGTTATAGATCCTCTGGTGCAGATGGGGGCGCAGATTTGGGGGCGGGAACAAAACTGCTGCGCACCGTTGGCAATTCGCGGTTCACAGTTGCGTGGAATCGGCTATAAGTCGCTTGTCGCCAGTGCACAGGTTAAGTCTGCTCTTCTGCTCGCGGGTCTGAGCGCTAAAGGGACAACTACGGTGTATGAACCCCATTTATCAAGGGATCACACCGAGCGCATGTTACGCCATATGGGGGTAGAGATTGAGTCTTTCCCCGGAGGGGTGCGCATTGAAGGGGGGCAGCAATTACACGGACGGGAGTTAGAGGTGCCGGGGGATATCTCCTCTGCAGCATTCTTTCTCGTAGCCGCACTTATTGTACCCAATTCGGAATTGTTGATTAAAAATGTGGGGATAAACCCGACCCGTAGTGGGGTTGTGGATATTCTCCGCTCCATGGGGGGTGACATTCAGGCTCTCAACGAACGTCATGCTGCGGGGGAGCCGGTAGCGGATCTGCTCGTACGCAGTAGTGATCTGCACGGCATTGAGATTGGAGGGGATATGGTCCCCCGTGCTATTGACGAATTCCCGGTGATCAGTGTTGCAGCAGCCTGCGCTCAAGGAACCACTAGCATCAGGGATGCGGCAGAATTGCGCGTAAAGGAAACCGATCGGATCGCTGCGATGGAAGAGGTTCTGTCCACCTTGGGGGTACAGATTGAAACACATGAAGATGGTATGACCATCCACGGGAGTGCAGAAGGGTGGCGCGGCGGAAAGGTGAAATCGTGGGGCGATCATCGCATTGCCATGAGTGCGGCGGTTGCTGGGCTACGCGCAAACACAGCGGTGAAAATTGAAGATACCGACTGTACTGCAATATCGTTTCCCACCTTCTGGGAGTTGTTGGAACTGACCGCTTCCCCGAAAAAGTAAACCATAATGACAGATAATGCCGCATAACAGAGGATTGAGTATATAAATCTATGTCGGATAAAATAATTGTCGCCATCGATGGACCTTCAGGGGCGGGGAAAAGTACTCTAAGTAAATCTCTGGCACGCCGCCTCGATTTTATTAATATTGACACCGGAGCCATGTATCGCACTGTTGCCCTTGCTGCCTCCAGAGCCGGGATTGATGCCGAAGATCATGCTGCGCTCAAAGAGCTATGTGCAGATTTGCCTATCTGCTTTAAGCGTATAAAGGGGGAGGAGCGCATTTGGCTTGGGGATGAGGATGTTTCAGAAGCTATCCGTACTCCGCAGATGAGTCTCCTCACCTCGGCGGTGTCAGCTTCCCCTGCCGTACGCCAGGCGATGGTGGCATTACAGCGCCGTATGGGTGAAGATTGTAATGGGGCAGGAGTAGTCCTTGAGGGAAGAGATATCGGTACTGAGGTATTTCCCAATGCACAGGTGAAGTTTTTCCTTTACGCCAGCGACGAAGAACGCGGTCGGCGCCGCTATGAACAGCTACGCGGAAATGGGCAGGATGTTACCCTTGAGCAGACTATTGCAGAAGTTGTAGAGCGTGATCGCGCCGATGAATCGCGCGAGCATGCCCCCCTGCGTCAGGCACATGATGCTATTGTTATCGATTCCACTGTGCTAGATATTGAGGAAGTACTGGAGCTGATGCTTCAATATGTACATAAGTTGCAGGGATAAGTAGGAAAATCATGAAGATTGTACTAGCAAAAAGTGCAGGGTTTTGTTTCGGGGTAAAGCGCGCCGTAAATATGGCGTTTCAGGCTGCCGAAGAAGATGAAAACATCTGCTCCCTTGGCCCCCTTATCCATTCTCCGCAGCTGGTTGAACGGCTGGAGGCAGAGGGGATAAGCGTGATTAATGACATCAACGCGGTCACGGATCAGAGTGTGATAGTGCGCTCACATGGCATTACACGGCAAGAGGAGGAGTACCTGTATGAGCATAAACTTAAAGTGGTCGATGCCACATGTCCGTTTGTAAAAAAAGCACAGAAGTACGCCGGATTGCTAGGAGCTGAAGGTTACAGCGTAGTGATCGTAGGGGAAAAAGAACATCCGGAAGTGCAGGGGATACTTTCCTATGTGCAGAATGCCGAGGTATTTGTGGCTGCAGATGTAGAAACTGCAGCGCAGCTATCATTGGGGAAAAAAGTCGGACTCGTAGCGCAGACTACCCAAGCGTACGAGAACTTCAGCTCTATAGCGTTGAAATTGCTTGAACGTGGCAAGGAACTGCGAATATTCAACACCATCTGCGATGCGACATCAGTACGTCAGAATGAAGCACGCGAACTGGCAGCCGCTGTTGATGTGATGCTGGTAATAGGGGGCTATAATAGCGCCAACACCAATCGTCTCGCGCGTATTTGTCGAGAGATCCAACCCAACACATACCATATTGAAACAGCGGAAGAAATTTTGGTATCGTGGTTTGATGGTGTTGAACGGGTTGGTATCACTGCTGGAGCCTCAACTCCAGAGTGGATAATCTGCGAAGTGGTGGTAAAACTGGAAAAAATTCAAAAATAATGATTTTTTTTTTTGAGCTCATGTGCTAGGGTTTCGACTTCCCGGAAGAAATAAGCGGGAAGCGCTGTAAAAAAGCGTGAATTTAATAGGGGGTAAGTTAGTTAAATGACAGAAAACACAGAAGCAATGAATGCAGAAGATCTCGACATGTTTGACGACGAAGAGATGGATGAAGAGTTCGGAGAAGAAAGTTTTAGAGAGCTGTTTGAGAACAGCCCGCAAGGGAACCTCGCCGTTGGTGATGTGGTTGAGGGCACCGTAATTCAGGTAAATCCTGATTCAGTTGTAGTTGATGTTGGCTACAAATCTGAAGGTGTGATTCCGCTGGCGGAGTTTGCCGTTGATGGCAAGCCTGTCGACATCAAGGTTAACGACAAGATCGATGTTCTGTTTGAGCGCGCAGAGAACGAAAGCGGACTCATCGGCCTGTCAAAAGAGAAAGCCGACCGCCAGAAGGTGTGGAACTCTCTTGAAGAGGATGCTGTTATCGAAGGTAAGATTGTCTCCCGCATCAAGGGTGGCCTTTCCGTTGATATCGGAGTCAATGCCTTTTTGCCAGGTTCTCAGGTGGATTTGCGTCCAGTACGCAATCTCGACAAACTTATCGGCGAAACATTCGAATTCAAGATTATCAAGCTCAACAAGCGTCGGGGGAATATCGTTCTTTCCCGTCGAGTTCTGCTTGAAAATGAGCGTGAGAGCCAGCGTGCTGACACGCTTAAGACTCTCGAAGAGGGCCAGGTTGTTGAGGGTGTAGTCAAGAATCTTACTGACTATGGTGCATTTATTGACCTCGGTGGCATCGATGGGTTGCTCCATATCACAGATATGTCGTGGGGCCGTGTAACTCACCCTTCAGATATTCTTGCTGTTGGCGATACCATCAACGTAAAAGTACTCAAGTTCGATCGTGAAAAAGAGCGTGTGTCTCTGGGACTGAAGCAGACTGCTCCCGACCCATGGTTGAGTGTGGCAGATAAATATCCTGCCGGTGGCAAGGTATCCGGTAAGGTTGTTAGCCTGACTGACTACGGTGCTTTTGTAGAACTTGAAGAAGGCGTTGAAGGTCTTATCCATGTGTCTGAAATGAGCTGGACCAAGCGGATCAAGCATCCCAATAAGCTTCTCTCCATTGGAGACGAGGTTGAAATTGTGGTTCTGGCTATGGACACCGAAAATCGTCGTATCTCTTTGGGTCTTAAGCAGGTTGAGCCCAATCCGTGGGATCAAATTGGCGAGAAGATCCCTGTGGGTACGGTTATCGAAGGTCAGGTTAAGAATATTACCGACTTTGGTATTTTCGTAGGAGTTGATGAAGGTATTGACGGGCTGGTGCATATCTCCGATCTGTCTTGGACCAAGCGGATCAAGCACCCCTCAGAATTGTATAAGAAGGGTGACCTCGTCAAGGCTGTTGTTCTCAACATCGATACTGAAAATGAGCGTTTCTCCCTCGGGGTCAAACAGTTGACTCAGGATCCGTGGCAGGTTATTCCGGAACAGTACGCTCCGGGTACCATTATCCGCGGCAAGGTTACTTCTGTAACCGAGTTCGGTATCTTCCTCGAAGTTGAAGAAGGCGTTGAGGGGCTTATCCACGTATCTGAGATCAGTAAAGAAAAAGTTGAATCACCTAAGGATTTCGCTAGCGTAGGCGATGAGCTTGAAGCCGTGGTTCTGCATGTGGATACTCAGGAGCACAAAATTGCTCTGTCTATCAAGCACATGTCGGAGCGCAAAGAAAAGGCTGAAGTTGAGGAATACATGGGGGCACAGAAAAAAGCTACCTCCAGCCTCGGCGATCTGCTCAAGGGTGCATTCGACTCTTCAGATAACTAATAGGTCGCTGTAGATACAACCTCTGCCCCTACTGTTATTGATGCAGTAGGGGCTTTTTTTTCGGAAAACGGATGAATGTCAAGCCAGTAATAACTGTTTTAGGTGCTTTTGCTCTTTTGTTTGCGGTCTTTGCAGCACTGATCTTTTTTATAAGCACCAAGTACGGTGACAATAAAGGGTTCAGTTTAGCGCATAAGATCGGCGTCATAGAGGTTCTGGGTCCTATCACAACTTCTAAACAGGTTGTGCAAGATCTCAAAACCTTCGAGCGTGATGAAAGTATAAAGGCAATCGTATTGCGGGTAGATTCCCCCGGTGGCGGAGTGGGGCCATCACAGGAAATTTACGCGGCGATTAAAGCGTTGAAAAATAAACCTGTCGTAGTTTCCATGGGTTCCGTAGCTGCATCTGGAGGGTATTATATCGCAGCTCCGGCAGCGCATGTGTTTGCTAATCCAGGCACCATAACTGGAAGCATTGGGGTTATCATGGAGTTTCCGGATATTGCCAATCTGCTGGAGAAGATAGGCTTGAATCGTCGTGTTATTAAAAGTGGACAATTTAAGGATATCGGTTCTCCGGTGCGAGAGATGACTACCGCAGAGCAGGAATTGCTCCAAAGCTTGATCGATGATGTGTACCTGCAATTTGTAGAGGCGGTATCCAGTGGACGCAACATGGATATAGATGCAGTCAAAGCCTTGGCCGACGGACGTATATTCAGTGGACGGCAGGCGAAAGAGTTTGGCCTTGTGGATGAGCTGGGGGGCTTGCAGGCCGCCATTGAGTACAGTGCGCGCCGAGTAGGTATTGTGGGGGAACCGAAGGTGGTATATCCTAAACCCGAGCCGATTAGTCTCCTTGACCTGCTTCTAAAGCGCACTGCAGCATCACTGGGGCAATATCTACACCAAGCTGAGCAAGCACAACTCAATATGTTATGGCACACTAACTGAAAAGGTTTTGATCGACATGACCAAAAGTGAATTGATTGAACAACTTGTAGAATTTGATGTACCTCTGAGCAAGAAGGAATCAGAGTTGGTGGTAAATACCATTTTTGACTCTATTACAGATGCGCTCGTAGCTGGTGATCGGGTGGAAATTCGCGGATTTGGTTCTTTTTCTATTCGTGAGCGCGATTCACGCCAGGCACGTAACCCTAAAAGCGGCGAAGTTATTCAGATCCCAGCTAAAAAAGCCCCTTTTTTTAAAACGGGTAAGGAACTGCGTCAACGCGTAGATGCTAGCTAAAATACTGTAACCAAAGTGTGTCCTTTGTCTTATTAGTATTGGCTGAAGGATATTTACTTTTATGTCTTCACCCAGGCATTACCACTTCAACATCCCTCCAGCATTAGCACAACACCCCTTAGACCACATTATCTCCACTTGCTGTGAGGAGTTGTCTCGCACGTATGTGCGGCAGCTTATCGAGATTGGAGGGGTGCACCTTCAGGGGCGCAGGGTGAGTAAGTGCAGCATTATTCCTGACCCGGGTGCAGCTGTTGAGATTTTTATCGACTCAGGTGCTCTTGAGCCATATCGTATCGATTCTGCAGAGGTGCTATATCGGGATCAATATGTTATAGCTCTGAACAAACCGTGTGGAATTCCGATTCAACCCACCCCAGCGCGCTACAAAGGGACCGTGTATGAAGCGATGCTTCATCTGCTTTGTACCCCCTATCGTCGCCATGTAAAGCCGGAGCTGGCAATGGTGCAGCGCCTAGATCGCGATACCTCTGGGGTGGTAGTTTTTTCAATCCACAAGCATAGCCATAAAGCACTTACTGCCGCATTTACTGAGCGCAAAGCTAGAAAAGTATACCTTGCCTTAGTGGTCGGTCGGCCGCAAAAATCAAGCGGCTCGATCCGTTCCTTGTTGGCGCGTCACCGTGCCAGCGGTAGAATGAAGTCGGTGGAAAAGGGAGGGAAAGAGGCGATAACCAACTATCTGATTCTGGCACAAAACGGTACCCACTCCCTTTTGGAAGTTCAAATTCCTACTGGCAGAACCCATCAAATTCGCGTGCATTTAAGCGAAATAGGTTGCCCTATAGTGGGCGATACCTTCTATGGAGGCCCTGCTACATTGGACGCATATGTAGTGGAGCGCTCTATGCTGCATGCATATACCCTTGAGTTGAACC
Source organism: Desulfuromonadaceae bacterium (assembly GCA_034007015.1). Classification (GTDB taxonomy): domain Bacteria; phylum Desulfobacterota; class Desulfuromonadia; order Desulfuromonadales; family Desulfuromonadaceae; genus JAIVHC01. Next base: position 10,920 of record JAVERS010000036.1, on the reverse strand, counting down.
ACCCATGCGAGGTGGGAAATCACCTCCACTTTTGCGCTCCACTTCCCGCTGATTTTAGTGCAGCACTTTCCCAGGCAGGTATCCATTATGCTCCAATTTCCTGAAATAAACCCAATTGCCTTTCAACTCGGCCCGTTGGCAGTGCGCTGGTATGGCCTCATGTATCTTGCCGGCTTTGTCAGTGCTTATGTGTATTTGTGCCGAGAGGTGAAACGTCAGCGCCTCAATTTGAGTTGCGAAGGTGTCGGAGATCTACTGTTTGTCGGGATCTTCGGGGTAGTTCTAGGTGGTCGCCTAGGCTATGCTCTGTTGTATAATTTCACCTATTATATGCACCATCCTCTTGAGATACTTCATATCTGGCAAGGGGGGATGAGCTTTCACGGTGGGTTGTTTGGGGTCGTTATTGGGGTGGTATTGTTTTGCCGTAAACGCGGCTATGCTATCGGCCCCATTGCGGATGTATTGGTTATTGCAACATGTTTTGGATTGTTTTTTGGACGTATAGGAAACTTTATAAATGGTGAGCTTTGGGGGCGAGTTACTGATGTGCCTTGGGGGATGATTTTCCCTAGCGGGGGCGATTTACCACGCCATCCGAGTCAGCTATATCAGGCAATATGTGAGGGGCCGGTACTGTTTAGCGTTCTAACTCTGGCACGGCGCATTGCCCCTGCAGCGTGGAGCACATTCTACACCTTTATTGCGGCATATGCGCTGATACGCTTTGGGCTCGAATTCTTTCGTCAGCCAGATTCACACTTGGGATTAATCGCGGGAGGGCTGAGTATGGGGCAGTTGCTCTCTATCCCCATGTTCTGTATCGGCTGTATTGGTGTATGGTTTGTGCATAGAGTGAAAAACGAAAACTCTTGATAAGCGAGGAGTATATGCCTCAATTAGAGGTTCTGGTGTTCGACTGTGACGGTGTGCTGTTCAACAGCATGGGAGCGAACATAGCTTTTTACAATGTGATTCTGACCCATCTGGGCTACGAACCCATAGAATCAGCTGCGGATGAACGTGCGGAAGTGTGTCATATTGCTTCAAGTCCACATGTGTTTGAAGCTTTACTTGAGCAACACCATATAGAGGAAGCCGAGCGCATAGCCGCGCAAATCGACTATGCAGGCTTTTACCCTAAAATGGTACCGGAGCCGGGATTGTACGAAGCGTTACAGCAGCTATCGCTGCGCCTCCCCTTGGCCGTTGCCACAAATAGACGTGGAGGTATGCAAGATATTGTGCAGCATTTCAACTTGGAAAGTTATTTTTCCCATCTAGTAACCAGTTTGGATGTAGCGCGTCCGAAGCCGCATCCGGATATGTTGTTGCGCGTAGCAGAACTGGCAGGGTGTGAGCCGAGACAGATGGCGTATGTGGGTGATTCGAGGTTTGATTGTCTGGCGGCCAAAGAAGCTGGGGTGGAGTTTCTCTCCTATCAGTGGGATGGTGGAACTAGGATAGAGAATTATCGGCACTTAGTAGAAGTGATAGAGGCAAAGTTAACGAGGTAGTATAGTTCAGTTTACACCGCCACCCAGGTGAAGCGCAGGCGTCAGTCTTTAGTGTTATTGCTAGTTTTGTGCAGTAATTTATGCATCTCCAGTACGTTGCCTTTTTCGCAGCGGCGGTATTTTACGCTATCCATAAGGGTACGAATTAAAAAAACTCCGCGTCCGTGTTCCAACTCTGGGTCAGGGGTGACGATATCGCCACTGCTGATATCAAAGCCCTGTCCCTGGTCATAAACTTTGATTGAAAGTTGGTCATCCGTGAGGTTTATGGATATATGCACGTCCTTGTCGGGGTCATTTTTGTTGGCGTGCTTTATAGCATTCGCCATCGCCTCAGTAAGCACCAAGTTGATGTGATACGCTAACTCTTCCGGATCTGAGTTGTTGAATTTCTGCAGGGTCCCAGCCACATTTTCACCAATCTGACCAATGAGGCGCAAGTATTTGGTCTGATTAGGGACCTTAATATCAACTTCAAGCAGATTTTTCATAGCATCTATCCCACTTGGACGGGTTAAGGATGGACAGATTTCTTAATCTGTCCATCCTGCACAATTAAGCATACCACAAATCAAAAACTTGCCAAGGCTTCCTCTTCACCAGGAAATATTTCAAAAACGCGATGCAGACGGGTGAGTTCGAACATCGATTTAACCTGTTTTTGCAGAGCGCACAGCTTTACACTCCCTTCGCGGGATCCGGCATTCTTGAACCCAGAAACTAGGGCACCAAGACCAGAAGAATCGATAAACCGCACATGCTGCAAATTGATAACTATGTTGGATTTGCCCTCTTCAAACAGGTTCATAAGCTCGTTTTTGAGCTCGTTGCTATTGTGCGCATCAAGGCGTTCTTCTTCAATATTCATCACTACAGCCTTGTCGTAATCTTTCGAAGTTACAATCATTGGTTACTCCTTCCAGTGTGGCTTGAATTTAACTTATCTTTACTACAACCATGGTTACATCATCATTGAAATGGCGTCGACTTTGATACATCCGAGTCTCTTCTAAAGTGATATCGATAATTTCACTACTGCTTTTATTGTGGTGATCGCGAATTAATCCCTGGAAGCGCTCCATCCCGAAGAGTTCTTCGTTTTCGTTTTGCGCCTCCACGATCCCGTCTGTATACATTACTAGAATATCGCCAGACTCTACAGCTATTTCTTTTTGCTCAAATTGGATCTGTGGCACAATTCCCATGATCATACCATCTGCATCGAGTTGATCAAAACTGTCGCTACTGGAGCGGTAGATAAGAGGCTTGTTGTGCCCGGCGTTGGCGTAAACAATATTCTTTTGGTGCATCTCATAGCGCACGTAAAACATAGAGATAAACAGCTCTGAGTTGCTTAGGTCTTTGTATAGAAAGTTGTTAAGGGTTTCAAGGGTAGTTTTGGGCGGAAACATTTGCAGATTGTGCGCCTGGATAAAGGTGCGTGCCGAAGCCATGAGCAATGCGGCACCGATGTTGTGCCCAGATACATCCGCAATAATAATGTCGAGTTCATTATCGTGGACGATAAAATCGTAATAGTCGCCTCCAACCTGCTTCGCCGGCACACATATCCCTTTTATATCAAGCCCATAAATTTCGGGCATCTTTTTCGGGAGCAGACCGAGCTGGATATCCTCGGCAATTTTGAGCTGCTTTTGCTGTTCACCCGCTTCAACTAGCTGTGTTGTCTGGATCGAATTGCGGTACGCAATTCCGATCTGTGCCGCGATGTTTTTATACAGCTCAATAAACTCATCAGTATAGATCCCTTTGGCGTAGCGTGAGAATGAGGATAACACCCCGATGGGTTGCCCTTCAACCGTTATGGGTGCATGCGCGAAAGACTTGATCTTCAACTCGCGCACAATGGCGATGGAGGCGGGTTTGTCTGCACAGTCTGAGTCGTTGGCAAGCACTACCCTGTTGTTAAGAAAGGTAGTGCCGATGCAGGTATCTAGGTTTATTTCCCGGTCTGCGCGGGAGAGAAACTCAGCATCAAGCCCCCTATAGCTTCGAACCCGCAACAGGTTGCTTTCCTCCTCCAGAATTCTGATGGCGCACAGATCAAAGCGGAACTGGCGATAAAGCAGATCAAGAACATTGTCGAAGATCTCTTCGAGAGACTTGCCGCTATTAATAAGGTTTGCCACATCGTATAGCACGCTGAGTTGCTCGCGACTGGCATCGCGGCTCAGGCTCACGGTGCCGAAGATGTTGAACACATCTTCCATCTTGCTGCCGCGCGCTTGCAAATAGTTTTCAATAATAATGCGCGCAGCAGGAGCCCCCACTGATGCCGCCAAGGTTTTTTCAGTAAAACGTTTCAGACTTGGAATTTCATACTCCGATAGCCCCCCTTTTTCATCAATCTCCCGCTCTCCCAAGTATTCAGAAATCGCCATGTTCGCTGACTTATCCCCGATGAATTTCGCCATTAAGTCGACAAATTCCATAACTGTGGGGGCTTTGCTAATACGTTTTTTTTCCTGGTCTTCTGGTCTCCAAGTGGCAACGCGCACAAAGCGCATTGCCTGTGCCGCTTCGGCTGAGGAAGGGGAACTGATGATGGAGATAGCAACATAGCTGCCAACATTAAAAAAGATAGACCAGAACAGGCAGTGCGACCACATATCCAGATGGTTGAGATAGAACAGGGCAGTGGGGCGGAGCGCCTCAATGCCGAACAAGCCGTGTTGTATTAGAGTGTGCGGGAGCCAACCTGCTTCCACAAACATTGGGATTATTAAGGTGTAGACCCAAATAACAAAGCCAAATATCAGCCCGGTAGCGGCGGCGCGACCATTCGCACGCTCCCAGTAGAGGGCACCGATAAACGCAGGAGCAAACTGGGTTGCGGCCATAAAAGAGATCAGACCTATATCTACTAGAGCCTCGGTCTCCCCTAAAACCTGATAGTAGAAATATCCAAAAAAGATGACCGCAGCGATCACTGCCCGTTTGATGTTGAGAAGTATCCCGGAGATGTCCGGACGGCGCAGGTTGAAGCGCAAAAGCAGAGGCATTACCAAGTTGTTGAGAATCATGGTTGCGGACGCAACGGATTCTAACATCACCATTCCGGCAGAAGCGGAGAGTCCACCAATGAATACCAATGTTGCTAGAGATATCTGCTGATTATGCAAAGGTAAGGTTATGACAAAGTAATCGGCCAGCGCCGTGTATCCATCATAGTGGAGTAACCCCCCAAGAGCGATTGGGAGTACAAACAGGTTGAGAAGAAACATATACGCCGGAAATGTCCACATGGCAGTGCGGATGTGGGAGATATCCGAGTTTTCAATCACCATGATGTGAAACTGGCGCGGTAGCAGCATGATAGCAAACATGGAGATCGTGATCATGGTGAACCACTTCCCTGGTGAAGATGTTTCATTACCTAAGACCAGAAGGTGACTACGGCTTGGAAATTCGGCTAGGAACTGGGTGAAAATATCGGCAAAGCCGTTAAACAAAGAGTAAGTGACAAATAGCCCCACACCCAGAAAAGCTATAAGTTTCACCACAGATTCGAAGGCCACTGCCGCAACTAGCCCCTCATGGCGTTCGGTACTGTCGAGGCGCATAGCCCCGAACAGAATACAGAAAATAGTGAGCAGAACTGCAACGATGAATGCAGTATCCAGATATTCCGGGATGGCAGGGTAGGCTTCATGCAGAGACATTAGAGGGTTTGTGCCATCGCTGCACATAAGGTTGAAACTGGTGGAAATCGCTTTTAACTGCAAGGCAATGTAGGGAACAATGCCGAACACTGCAAAAATAGTAACCAGCGCGCCCAGCGCGGTGGATTTGCCGTAACGGCTTGCAATAAAGTCGGCGATGCTGACAATGTTGTGTTCTTTACTGATGCGGATAATTTTTCGGAGTAAAAACCACCACGTAAAACATACGAGTGTTGGTCCAGTGTATATAGTGAAAAAATCAATTCCAGTGGTGGCGGCGCGGCCGACACTGCCGTAGTAGGTCCAGGAGGTACAGTAAACCGCAAGAGAAAGTGAGTATGCATGGGGGTTGGATACGAGGCTGCGCCCCTTTTTGCGCCGCCGCACCGCATACATAGCTACACTGAATAATATCAGAAAGTAGATAAAAGAAATTATGCTGAGTTGTTGTACACTCATGCGGTACTCCGCTTAGAGACATTAGGCATCAAAATGGCTATCGTTGCGCTCTAGCGTCCGACAGAAAAAGTAGACAACCCCAATGGATGCAGGCCAGCCCACGAGAAAATACATTGCCAGCAATGGAATGCCTAAAACGGTTTCCAAGCGGTTGAATATCTGTAGAAACGGGAAGTTAAGCATGATGATGCCCAGAAAGAAAAATATCAGCCATATCTGGCGCTGTTGCGGGGTAGATGCAGGCATAGCACACTCTCTCCATTTGGTATTCGAAGTGGGACTGCAATGAAGGTAGTACAGTGGCTTGAGTATAAAGGATGCAATCTCATGTGTCGAGGTATGTACCCAGGATAAATAAATGTCTCTATCGCCCTGTGTTTAATGTGTAAGTTTAGCGCATTTACAGGTAAAATGCTCAGAGTTTCAAGAAAATTCAAAACAATTGTGCTGCATACTTTTGTAGCGTCAGGTTCACACCTTGATTTAACCACTAGCTTGAAGGAAAGACTTAATGGCAGATGTTACCCATCTGATTTCAGGTTTTACAGATTTTCAGCAGCAGTTTTTTGGTGCCAGCGCAGAGCTGGCGGAACGTCTCTGCACTGGACAAAATCCCCAAGCACTACTGATCGGCTGTTGCGATTCTCGCGTTGATCCGGCGTTGCTTACGGCATGCAATCCTGGGGATCTGTTTGTATTGCGCAATATCGCCAACCTTGTTCCTCCCTATGTGAAAAATGATGACTACCATGGGGTGAGCTCCACCATTGAGTACGCGGTGTGCCATCTTGGGGTGACCGATATCATTGTAATGGGGCATTCCAACTGCGGTGGGATCGGAGCCTTGCTTGAGTCGGTCCAAGGGGAGCCGGTGGGGGAATTTATCGGTACCTGGGTGAATATCGCTGCCTCCGCACGCGATAAGGTGATGGAAGAGATGCCCGATGCAACCCCGGAGCAGCAGGCACGAGCATGTGAGAAAGAAGCTATCCTGGTGTCGCTGCGCAACTTGCTCACCTTCCCGTGGGTGAAAGAGCGGGTTGCGAGCGGGCGTTTAAGCCTGCATGGGTGGTACTACAATATTTCTACTGGGCAACTGAAGTATTACGACCCCATTCTGGGAGAATTCATTGTACTGGTGGAGAAATATCTTAAAACCTGCAAGAACGAGGCTTGTAATTGCTGAGATACCTCCAGGCGCCCAGATGCCAGGCTCTCACACCCCGATTTAAGCATTCCCCAGGTAGGGAGCGGGGAGGGGGCTTCATCTTTAAGAAAGACTCATTCTTTGTATGGAAAACACCTTCCTTTTGTGCATGAGAATCTGGTGTTGGAGAGGTTGCGTCAAGCATGAATGTTAGACGCATTGTCCTTTACATTGTGGCTGTGGTCTCGCTGTGTGTCGGGATTGACTATCTGCTGTTACGCTTGGCGCAACATGAGCGTTTGATCAGCCAATAGGCAGCAGTTACAATCTCATGTGGACCTAGTGCGTTCAGAGCTAGACTACAAGATGAACTCCAGTCTATTGCTTGCGCGCTATTGGGTCCTATATCTCTGTTCATCCCAATTTAGGTGAGGACGAATTCAGGTCTGTAAAGCAGATTGTGTAAATGGCCCGCTGGTTAGAGTATCGGCAACCGATCCTCAAATATAATTGAAAATTGATTCAGTGCCGACTTCCAGTTACGGATCGGCATGGTCCATTTCTTTGAAATATTCTGTAGCGCTAGATACAGCAGTTTGAGCATTGCTTCGTCGTTGGGGAACGACCCCCGGGTTTTTGTTATCTTGCGCAGGGACATGTTTATCGATTCGATGGCGTTGGTCGTGTAGATTGCCTTGCGTATGTCCGGTGGATATGCAAACAGTGGCGTTATCCGTTCCCAGTTGCGCTGCCAAGATTTGCCGATTACAGGGTGACTGGAGTCCCATTTCTGCTCAAATTGATCTAGGTAGAATTCCGCTTCTTCGAGGCTCGGCGCGGAGTAAATCGACTTCAGGTCCGTGGCAACTTCTTTACGCTGTTTCCAGGATACATAGTTCAGGCTGTGGCGCACCATGTGAACAATGCAGAGCTGAATCTGTGTATCAGGAAAGACCGTCTCAATAGCTTCGGGGAAGCCTTTTAAGCCGTCGACACAGGCGATGAAAATATCTTTTACGCCACGGTTCTTCAGTTCGGTGACAACCTGCAGCCAGAACTTGGCTCCTTCGGTTTCGGCAGTCCACATGCCTAGGACTTCCTTGTGACCCTCAAGGTTGACACCGACCGCCAGATAGACGGCCTTGTTGATGACGCGACTATCATGGCGAACTTTGACCCGAATGGCATCAAGATAGACAATCGGCCAGATCTCATCAAGGGGTCGGTTCTGCCAGAGGAGGACCTCATCCTGAACGGCTTTGGTGACCTGTGATACCAGCGTTGGCGAAATATCGACGCCGTAGATCTCCTCCAGGTGAGCCTGAATATCTCGAGTGGTCATGCCACGAGAATATAGAGCAATAATCTTGTCATCGAACCCACTAAAGCGACTTTGCCCCTTGGGGAGAATTAGCGGTTCGAAGCTGGCATCTCGATCACGGGGAACGGCAATATCTAGATTGCCGAACTCGCCTTTAACTTTTTTCTGGTAACTGCCATTGCGGTTATTACCGGTAATATTGGTAGATGTAGCGTTTTTCTCATAGCCAAGGTGCTCGGTCATCTCGGCCTGCATGGCACGCTCTAAGAGCTGCTTGGTAAGCTGTTTCAGTAGTCCGGTTTCACCCATGAGATCTTCAGGTTTCTTGTAATTCTTCATCAGGACATCGAGCAGTTGGTTGGGTATGGTCATCAGGTTCTCCTTTGGTTACGGGTTGTAACCGACTGTGACCATTTACACAAAATATTTTACACCTTCACGTAATCAGGTTGTTGGGGCAGGAAGTTGAGTCTACCGGAGGGTGTATGTGCCTTTTTATCCCTTGTCCAACACCTCACGCACGGTTTTATCCAACTCAGTCAGCTCTACCGGTTTGCGTAGATACGCATCGATGTGCAAATCAGAACTTTTCTCTTCATCTATCTTGCTACTGTGACCAGTGCAGATGATAGTGCGGATATTTGGACGGATCTGCTTGAGTTGGGTTAGCATCTCCACCCCAGTCAATCCCGGCATGGTCTGATCGCTGATTACCAGATCGAAATGATCCGGATTTGCGCGGAATAGCTCTACCGCTTCGGTACTGCTGGTAATACTTGCAACTTCGTACCCTAGGGAATCAAGCTGCTCTTCCAGTAATGCAGCGAGGATCTCTTCATCATCTACCACCAAAATCTTTTCTTGTCCGCCCATTGGCTGCTTACTCTCCTGATTTTTAGTTTCTGCGTGTGCTGGAATCCCCGTAAGGGGGAAATACAGTTCAAAGGTGGACCCCACCTCGGGCTTGCTGATTACGTTGATAAAACCACCGTATTGCTTGATCATCCCTTGCACCGTAGCTAGCCCCATCCCTGTCCCTTGTCCAACACCTTTGGTAGTGAAAAAAGGGTCGAATATTTTACCCAATAAATCCTGCTCGATGCCACAACCGTCATCCTGAATCGTCAGGCGCAGAAAACGTCCCCCTGTGCAAGCATAAAGTGCAGGGATAGTGTTTTCTCCCCTCCATACACTATCGAGACTGATGGCAATCTCCCCTTTTTCGTCCATGGCGTGTACCGCGTTATTGCACAGATTCAGAATAGCTTCCTGTATCTGCCCTTCATTGGCACGTGTCGTGGCGCTAAAAGCATCGGGGGCGATATAGAGTTTGATATCTATACTGGTAGGGATGGTGGAGCGCGCAAGATTTACGGTTTCCTCTACCACGGTGCTGAGTTTCAGTGCTTTTTTAGCGGTAGAGCCGTGATGGCTGTAGGTGAGAATTTGCTGTACCAGATCGCGCGAACGCATGGTGGCAGTACGTGCATTAGTGAGAAGACGCTTCAACTTATCTTGGTTGCTGTGTTCATGTTGCGCCAGTTCCAGACTCGCAAGGATGATGGCGAGGTTGTTATTGAAGTTGTGCGCAATCCCCCCAGCCATAATCCCGATCGCCTCCATTTTGAATTTCTGGTGTAGTCTCTCCTCTGCTTTGAGGCGCTCTTTGATCTGAGTCTGCAAGGCTAGAGTCTGTTGCGCCACCCGTTGGCGCAAGGTGTAGGTCCACAGGAGTGAAAGCCCCAACAGGGCAAGAACTGGAGCCGCAATGAATATGCTGTATTTCACAAGGGTCTGCCGGTCGAGCCCCTCTTGCCCTAAGGGTTCAAGCCATTTTTGTCTGATTTCGCGATAGGTTCCAGTTGCCTTTAATTCAGATATGCCGTGAGTAAAGATCTGTAGCAAGTGGTGCCCCTGCGGTGAAGTGGCAAAACAATATTGGGGAGTAATGACTGATTTTTCACTTACGCGCACATTTTTGATGTTGAAGTTTTTAATCCAGTACAAGGCGGAAAGTCTGTTCATGAGGGCATAGTCGACGTCGCCATGGGCAACCGAAGCCAAGGTTTCTTTTTGGTTCGAAGTTAAGATGAGGTTGTCGCCGTAGCCAAACTCCAGCGCTTTATCATGCATGATATCCCCGCGCTGCACCGCGATACATGTTCCGGCAAGTTGCTCAAGATTCTCAACCGTGGGGGCATCTTTGTGCGCTACAATTACATGGCTAACTAGCGTGTGTGCTGGGGAGAAGTCAAAGCGTTGGTCCCGTTGGCCAGAATAAAACATGCCGAGCAGCAAATCTATCTCCCCATCCTCCAAAGCGGTGACCATTTTTTGCCAAGGACCAAGTTGGATGTCGATATCGATGTTTAGGCGCTCGGCAATGGCGCGCGCCATGTCAATATTGTAGCCATCTGGCTCACCATTGGCGTTGATAAATTCATATGGAGGGTAGTTTTGATCCCCGCCAACCCTTACTCTGCGATTAGTAAGAGCGTTGGGGGCGGAAAACCACTTGGCATGCAGGTAGCTGAAAGTATCGTCGGCAATTGCGATGGCAAGCCCTTCGTTGAGGATGCTGAGCAGCTTGCTGTTTCCTTTTTGTACCGCAAAGCACAGCGACTGCGAAAAGTCCTTGAGAGGTTTGTCTGTGATTTTTAAATTTGCAAGATTGAGGCGCTTGATGAGTTCGAGGGCGGGCAGACGTTGCATAACTACCGCATCGAAGGTGCCCTTCGACAGCTGAACCAAGGCATCTTTGAACGTATCTGTAGTTGTGATTTCCGCATCTAG
>JAVERS010000112.1:0-2983 GCA_034007015.1 Desulfuromonadaceae bacterium | reverse complement strand
TCAAGAAGTTGTATAATATGATACGCCACAAACAATCCAGCAAAAAGTCTTATTGATACATCATCTGTTACTTTACCAGCCATTACATAAGACGCAGGGAATGCTCCTGCACCAAATAACATATACTTACTAATCTCTGAAATCTTATGCTTAGTACAATCTTTACACTTCTCGTAATCATAGTGATACGAAAAAAGACTTATTATAAGCCCTACACTAGCTAATACAATTAATTCTATATTGACCGTAAATAAGCCTACCCCTATAAAACTAGCCGAAGTGACTATCTCCGCTGTCTTTAACCCTACCGCTGCACTTGTAACTGCCATTTTAACCCCCGTTATTTTTTAATTATTATACTCATCTTCATATGCCTTTTCACAATGGTACTCATCTCTAAACAAAAAGTTAATGACTTTCATTTGTACGATATGATACTTATCACCTTTGGTAGCCTTCTTGTATGTGATTGCAGATACGGTATGCCCAACTGTTCCGTATATAAGAGTAGCCCATAAGTAGTCAAGACTTAATGCCAAAGCAAAGTACCAACTCCCTAAATCATATCCTCTATATAAATACCTAATAGTTTGGATAACTAATCCTATTAGGAATATACCTGCGGTGATAACTAACGCGACTAGGAATAGTAGAAATTCTCTCATTGGATAAAACTCCAAATAACCATACCAAACCAACCACCAAGCAAAGTAGCTGCTATATCGTAATAGTCAAACCCAGTTGTTTTTCTGTCAAGAAACTCTTTACCAATAGCAACTATAGCTACAACTACAAAAGCCCAAATACTTATGAATGGTGCCAATGATATTGAAATTATCAACCCACCTAGAAAGTGTAAGACCTTATCTTGGTGTTTTGTGATACCTATTTTAGCTAGTATTTCATATGCTAGTTCTCTCATAGTTTACTCGCTGCAATAAAAAAGTCATCAATCATCTCTTTAGTAAGCCCCATTGATAATGCTACACCATTGAGAATTTGACTATCTCTCTTAAATAGAGAGGCGTATTCCCATTCTATTTTCAGCGCCTCATTGGTGCTAGTTGTAATATATGACTCAACATCAGCTAGTTTCCCTATTGCTAATAGTTGTAATTTAGCTTGTCTAATTGTTATACTTTTAGGTACTAACCCTACAATTTCCCATCCACCCAAAAAGGTTTTTGTGGTGTCATCTTTTATTGTTTGTGATTGAACCTCTGCTACACTATCTTCTACTGTTATACTGTTTTGTACCAATATAGTATCTTGATAAGCACTTTCCTCATTGCCTTCTACCAGCAAGAAATTCTCAAGTGTTTGAGGGTTTTGTATTTTTTCTAAATATTTTAATTCTATCATTTTATCTCCTATGATACTATTGTTAATATGCCTGAATTACTCCATATATCCCCACTAGAAAGTCCTACTGATGAAGTTGGTATGTTGGCTATATTGAGCTTACCTGTGATATAGTTTGCAATATTAGTTGAATTGCCTATAGTTACAGTATGTGAGCCATGTCCTATTGCACTATTTCCTATTACTATTTGGTCTGTTTGATTATCTGCTAAAGGTTTAGTGTTTGCACCTATAAAAACAGAAGTTTTTTGAATAGTACTAGGCGTTGTACCATCTGCTATATATCTTCCAGCATTAATTCCATTTGCCGTGTTGTTAATACCAGTAGTGTTGCTTGCTAGAGCATTAACTCCATTTGCTGTGTTGTTAATACCAGTAGTGTTGCTTGCTAGAGCATTAACTCCATTTGCTGTGTTGTTAATACCAGTAGTGTTGTTTTGTAGAGCACTAAATCCATTTGCCGTGTTAGAAGTACCAGTAGTGTTGTTTAGTAGAGCATAAACTCCATTTGCCGTGTTGTTAATACCAGTAGTGTTGTTTAGTAGAGCATAAACTCCATTTGCCGTGTTGTTAATACCAGTAGTGTTGCTTGCTAGAGCATTAACTCCATTTGCTGTGTTAGAAGTACCAGTAGTGTTGTTTAGTAGAGCATAAACTCCATTTGCCGTGTTACTGGAAGCAGAAAATACTCTTAATTGGCTTACTATACTACCTGCCATATTCTTATAATTTAATACAGCAGTTATAGGGGTTATCTGTTTTATTGATACTGTATCTATAGTAACAGTTCCAGATGCTGTACCAGATGGTGTGAATGTTAATGGTATTGACCCAGTTGCGTTTGCTGTAATAATCATAGCACTATTATTAGCACTTGTATTGCCAAAACTAGTTGCTATACCACTAACGCCGTCTATAGAGGGTGTGATAATAGCATTATTGGCTATACTATGAGTTTGTGACCAAGTTATGTAGTATGACAGCCCACTAGTTACACTTATATTTTGGGATAAAGTTCCTTCTCCACCGCCAGTTAAAGTCAATACTACATTATCAGTACCATATGCCCACCCTGTGCCAAGTGTCCAACCATCTGCATTGCCTGTAAATGTGCCGTTCGTTGTTAATTCAGCACCTAAAGTTGCAGTATCTGATGCAGCTTTGAAATTAAATTGTTGAGTAATCTCATTAAAATTGCCTGAGCCAAGAAGTGTCGCCCCAGCAAGTGTTTTAATGTTTGTACCTGAAATCAGAGTGTCTTGTTTTGTGTCAAGTTGTCCTTTGTTAACTGCTTGAGTAGCGGTTGTAGCATCTGCAACTTCAAATACTTCTAAAGGGTCTCCGTTTAAGTCTGCTTTGGTAGCTAAAAGCCCTGCCGTTTTGTTTCTCCAATGCAATGCACTGTATTCTGCGGTATCGGTAGCGGTGAAAGTGCCATCTCCATTTGATGTATAGACTTTGACAAAAGTATCTTCGGCTTCTGTCGCGTAGCTGTCTGCTGTTTTTTGGTTAGCTTCTGCTTCATCAATATAATTTTGGATGATGTCCAATACCGCAGGCTCTATCTGACCACCGCTAGCTTTAAATTCTAGCCAATCTAAATCTGTAAGACCCTCTGCTA
>JAVERS010000110.1:0-3003 GCA_034007015.1 Desulfuromonadaceae bacterium | reverse complement strand
GGCTGACTAAACTAGGTAACGCTGGCAGCATGGCGTTATTTTCTAAGCCGCCTGTGCGGCGGCTGACGTTATGTTTATCGGGTGAGTTTCACGCTGCATTTTCTAAGCCGCCTGTGCGGCGGCTGACAAATGAATGCCTACAACACTGACCTGTTTAGTTTTCTAAGCCGCCTGTGCGGCGGCTGACTTGGCAGGCCAACCTGCTCCACATTTAGGACATTTCTAAGCCGCCTGTGCGGCGGCTGACCGCACCAGAGGGACGGGAGTCACTAGCCTGCTGTTTCTAAGCCGCCTGTGCGGCGGCTGACGGGCCTTGTTGGACACGTTGCTTTTTTCAGATTTTCTAAGCCGCCTGTGCGGCGGCTGACGAGCGGACGGGTGAGCGGGGGCTGCCAGGGCATTTCTAAGCCGCCTGTGCGGCGGCTGACTAAAATCCCGTTTTCCGGCGATAGATAAATAATTTCTAAGCCGCCTGTGCGGCGGCTGACGGGGAAAATTTTTCTTATTTTTTGCTTTACTTCTTTCTAAGCCGCCTGTGCGGCGGCTGACCGGTATAGACAAAATCCGGGAAAAGGTACGAATTTCTAAGCCGCCTGTGCGGCGGCTGACCTATAAGTACCGGATAGAACATACTGATAGAATTTCTAAGCCGCCTGTGCGGCGGCTGACAAACTTATACCGGAAAAAATTACCGAAGTAAATTTCTAAGCCGCCTGTGCGGCGGCTGACAATTTACCAAACGCTGACTTGATATTATTCAGTTTCTAAGCCGCCTGTGCGGCGGCTGACCTGGCTGCACAGGGGTACTAAATGAGCGTACTTTTCTAAGCCGCCTGTGCGGCGGCTGACACGGGTATGCGAATAGTGTTGAGTGGCTATAATTTCTAAGCCGCCTGTGCGGCGGCTGACGTGCTTAGTCCCCACGAATACACGGAACCACTTTTCTAAGCCGCCTGTGCGGCGGCTGACGGCCCCACCGGTACCGATGTTGAATCCGAACGTTTCTAAGCCGCCTGTGCGGCGGCTGACGCTGGTGGCGAGAGTACAAGCCCGTTTTTAATTTTCTAAGCCGCCTGTGCGGCGGCTGACTCCCAATACTCGCCAAGCTCTCTGTGGGCATTGTTTCTAAGCCGCCTGTGCGGCGGCTGACAGGCGATCAGGGGAGCGATCAGGCTGGGCATGTTTCTAAGCCGCCTGTGCGGCGGCTGACTGTAGCGGAGTCACCACGGCCTTTCATGGTCTTTTCTAAGCCGCCTGTGCGGCGGCTGACAGCAGCAGCGGTGATGGTGGAGAAGAAGAACATTTCTAAGCCGCCTGTGCGGCGGCTGACACACGTCAACAGCTTTTATCGGTTGCACAACATTTCTAAGCCGCCTGTGCGGCGGCTGACAGCCCTCACTATCAACTGATTGACAGCCAGGTTTTCTAAGCCGCCTGTGCGGCGGCTGACTTGTATTCCATGATCCGCTTGCCAAACTCGTTTTTCTAAGCCGCCTGTGCGGCGGCTGACTGTTGACTGCCGTGTAAACGGTGGTTCCAGCCTTTCTAAGCCGCCTGTGCGGCGGCTGACAATTTTCGGCTGGATTTAGATACAATGATGCATTTCTAAGCCGCCTGTGCGGCGGCTGACCTGAACTCTAATTACTTGACTGTAACTGATGTTTTCTAAGCCGCCTGTGCGGCGGCTGACGCCGTACTGGGTTTCGCCCAGAGTTTTTGACATTTCTAAGCCGCCTGTGCGGCGGCTGACCCTTAAATCATCCCTTCCACCTCAATAGAGCATTTCTAAGCCGCCTGTGCGGCGGCTGACGGTTGCTCCATACTCTTCGGATCCGATATACATTTCTAAGCCGCCTGTGCGGCGGCTGACTGTACCGCAACACCGGCTCCGAACGATTTTATTTTCTAAGCCGCCTGTGCGGCGGCTGACTTTAAATACCTGTGGTGTCATCATAGTCGTTTTTTCTAAGCCGCCTGTGCGGCGGCTGACCAGATGCCGCCTGTTTTTCTACACCAGCAGTATTTCTAAGCCGCCTGTGCGGCGGCTGACTGGCAGCCCTCATAAACCCAGTATCCTCAGAATTTCTAAGCCGCCTGTGCGGCGGCTGACCGTTTGATGTCCGCTGGCACGTAACCAGATAATTTCTAAGCCGCCTGTGCGGCGGCTGACTCAGAATCCCTGCTGATGAAATCACAGCCAGGTTTCTAAGCCGCCTGTGCGGCGGCTGACAATTTACCATGTTGTATATGTGCTGTTTTTATTTTCTAAGCCGCCTGTGCGGCGGCTGACCGTGAGCGGTTAGCCAGTTCAGCAGCTCTAATTTTCTAAGCCGCCTGTGCGGCGGCTGACCGAATTAGCAACAGCAAAGCTCGTCGCCTGATTTTTCTAAGCCGCCTGTGCGGCGGCTGACTGCTGATGTTATGTGTGGCTGGTTCTGGTACTTTTCTAAGCCGCCTGTGCGGCGGCTGACTGGGCGCGTGAGAGCTGGCCAACTACGCCATATTTCTAAGCCGCCTGTGCGGCGGCTGACAATTTGTGCCGATGTGCTATATTAATGATTCGTTTCTAAGCCGCCTGTGCGGCGGCTGACAAAGGTCAATTTTCTCTTATCGATCTTATCGATTTCTAAGCCGCCTGTGCGGCGGCTGACCTGTCCGCTGGTTGTTGGTGGTGGGAATATCTTTTCTAAGCCGCCTGTGCGGCGGCTGACTCCCGTGTGAAGATCCCAGCGTTTACCATAGTTTTCTAAGCCGCCTGTGCGGCGGCTGACTTCAGGCATTGCGGGTCGCTGGGTTTGGGAAATTTCTAAGCCGCCTGTGCGGCGGCTGACGGGTGGCAGTCAGTCCGATCACCCGCAGGTGTTTTCTAAGCCGCCTGTGCGGCGGCTGACAAGATCGTGATGAGGGGCCGGACGGTTTTGATTTTCTAAGCCGCCTGTGCGGCGGCTGACGGCGATTGCAAATCTGGCTGGTCTCCATTGGCTTTCTAAGCCGCCTGTGCGG
>JAVERS010000109.1:0-3018 GCA_034007015.1 Desulfuromonadaceae bacterium | reverse complement strand
TCAAAAGTAACGGATTTGTAGAGTTTTTCGGTACTTTTGAGCACTTTTTCGGTCGTTTGTTTAGCCTCGCTCAAACGAAGCTCTAGCACTTTAACGTCTGCCTTGCCCTTGTTTACGGCCGTGTTCAGCTTGTGAAGTTCTTTTTTGAGATCTGCATTGTCTGTCTCCAGGGCGGTGATCTTTGCTTGGTACTCTCGAAAGTTGTAGGTCTCTTTGACTTTTTTAACCGCTTGCTCTATCGCTCTGGCTTGTTGTTTGTACTCTCTGTGCTCGAGGCGTTCTCGTTTGCTTTCTAGTTTAGACACACCTCTTTGCATTGAGAGTTCACTCGAAACGATGTCCTGCAATTCGCTCATCTTTTTAGCACCAAATTCTCGTTTTTTAAACGTAAAAAGTCCCTCTTTGTCGAGCATAAAAAGTTCGATATGTGCATGAAGATTGTATTGAGGTTTTCCGTCTTTTACAAAACCCTCGTCTCTATGAATTGCGACTTGCAAAACTTGCCAGCCGTATTTTTTGGATAGAGTGTCTGCTAATTGCTCAACGTCTTTGAGCGTGTGATTTTCGTTCAAATTCACGACAGCAGACCAACGTAACTTTTCCTCTTTGGTTTGTACTTTTTGCCCCGTTCGCAAAGTGTAATTTCCAAAGGCTTCGTTTCGTAAAGAAAGATAAAGCTCTTGGGCTTGTTGTGATGTACGATTACACTCAATGCCGAGACTGTCTTTTTTGTCGAGAAGATATGAGGGTGAGAGTGTTCTATCATTGTGAGTAAAAGCATTCGACGATGAAGCTTTTATATTGATTGATGAAATTGCCATATACTTCTCCTATAAGCTTGCGATAGGAGAAGTATAGCACAAAACACCTTTTCGGAGAAAGGGTGTAGTAGTGCGCACTACTACACCCCCTAAAGGAAGTGTGAGTGCTTAATCAATTATCGCAAGCTTATAATTGATTTGCTAATTCGTCTAATTCTTTTTGCAATTTTTCAGCTTTCTTTTGAAGCGTGATAATTTGCTTTTGTTTAGCCTCTATTTTTTTAACGAGTGCTTGTTGCTCTTTCGCTCTTGCTATCTTTTGTTCTGTCGTTTCCATTGTTTCTCCTTTGAATTTGGTTTGTTATTGTACTCTAACTTTGGAAGTCTAATAAATCTTTAGCTTTCTTGGTAAACTCAAAGCGAAGTTTAGTAACTTTCTTTTTGTCTTTTTCTGCGATTTTGCACTCAACGTTTAGGTCGGTAATTTTGTTAATCTCTTCAAGTGCAGGAGTTAAAACCTTTACGTTAAACTGATTGTATTGTCTTAGGCTCTTTTTGAGTTCGAGAATATTGTAAAGTTCTTCGGGTGTAATTTCAAATTCGTTTTTGTACTGTGCTTGGGAAGAACGAAGCATATAGTAAAGTCTTGGAGCATAAAGCGATTTCATCTGTGAAATGTAAAGCAGCGAGGACTTTCCGAAATGGCTCGAAAAGGTCAATAAAAGAGGTTTCATGTAGTCGTGAAGCTGTGCGTAAAACACGCCCTCTTTGTAGGCTAAATGATGCCACCAGTTGAACGTGGTAAATGACTTCTCATCATCGTTTTTAAGAGTAAGCACTTTCCCTTGAAAACCTTTAGCAAACTTGGCTAAGCTCGTATAGTCAAGCCTTGCATTTATAAGCGTTTCAAAGTCTTTGACCTTGATGCCGTACTCTTTGAACTCGGTATCATTCGTGTCTATTTGAGCCATGATAAACGCCACAAACTTCGCTTCGTTGAGGGTAAGGTTATATTGAGCAAACGAGAGCTTATCGCCTTGTTTGATTACAAGGCGGTTGGGGTTAATCTTTTGTACTTCTGCCATACTAAATCCTTGTTTTGTTTTGAGTAGTATATAACTATTCCAACAGATTTGTCAATAGGTTGGAATAGTTATAACCAAACACATAAAAAGTTGGAATACAACACATAAAAAGTTGGAATACAACACATAAAAAGTTGGAATAGCGGAGCTTCTAAAGTCCTCAAAACACCGATACAATCGAGGTTTCTAAAAAGTTATTCACAGGGTCTAACTTCTAATAACTTTTAAAACTTTAAAAGAGCGTGTGTACACACACATGAGGAAACAGTGCTTAATTGAGCTTCGCTCTGCACTGTTTGGAAGAGAGCTGACTAGGGAAAGAGTGAGAGGCATACCGCTATTGAGGTACGATTATCTCTCATACCCTCTGTCATTGTTTTTTTGTTTTGCTTGGTGTTCTTCATAGCCTCGGTTTGCTAGTCGGATATCTTCGATGGTTACAACATTGGCTCTCTTTTGTGCTTCGTGAATGTCAATCGTAGATGATCCGTTGAGAGTTTTTTGTATTTGCGTAACCTTGTCTTGCACTTTCTCCATCGCTGTTTCAAGAGAGGGCTGTTTAGGGTAGAGCGTTGGGAAATTTAACTTTGTTTGCTCGGATAGTTTATTTTTAAACCGCTCAAAAAAAGCCATTAAAGGTTCAACTTTTTCTTTCAAACTTTTAATCTTTTCCCGTAACTGTGAGACTTTGTTGTAAATCGCTTGATTAGCACTCTCACCCTCTTTTGGCTCAATCTTTAGTGCCGTAAGAAGTTTTTGTCGGTTGTCTTTGAAATTTGTTATCTCGTTTTTTAACTCTTGCACTTGTGCCGTTAAAGACGTCTGGCTTGCCCGTAAATCAATTTTCTCAGCTAGAAGCATACGATTGCTCTCAATAAGCTCTTTTTTTGATTCTAGGGCATTTAAAAGCTTTTCACGAGCTTCCTTTTCCCTAACCGCTTGTTGCTCTGCACGAAGTTCAGCAGCAGCAAGCTTATCTTTGAGTGCTACTCTCTCCTCTTCAACATAGTCAAAAAAGCGCGTATCTGTCGGTACTTGTGGGTTGTCAAAAGTAACGGATTTGTAGAGTTTTTCGGTACTTTTGAGCACTTTTTCGGTCGTTTGTTTAGCCTCGCTCAAACGAAGCTCTAGCACTTTAACGTCTGCCTTGCCCTTGTTTACGGCCGTGTTCA
>JAVERS010000108.1:0-3033 GCA_034007015.1 Desulfuromonadaceae bacterium | reverse complement strand
TACAACACCTACCTCAGGGGGACGGTCATCGCCCAGACGGGGTCATACACCTTCGTGCTGACGGACGACTCGTACTTCTACGAGTTCAGGGTGTCGGTCTTCGCCGGCGAGTGCACCGTGACATACGATGCGGGGATCGGACTGGTCAACGGCCAGCACACATGGTCCGAGACCATAACCAAAGGCTCCTACGCATCATTGCCGCAGGCAACCTACTCCAGCGGAGCATACAGCTTCGCAGGATGGAACGAGTCGGCCACTGCCTCGGAGGGTGTCGCTTCATACAACGCGATCAAGGACGTAATCCTGCATGCGGTATGGAAGAGGAACACCGTCCAGGTATCGGATGCGACAGCAACCGTAACGAACGGCCAGACTGCGTCTCTGCCCATGACCACGAATCCCTCGGATGCAGTTCTGTCCGTGGCCTCCCTCGGGGGTCTCCCCCAGGACAGCGTGAGTATCGACGGTCACAGCATCGAGCTGGACATGACCGACGTCTCCCCCGGTACCTACTTCGTCACCGTGGATGCATCCTATTCGGGATACATTACAGGGGAATCCGTCATCACGGTAAGGGTGCCGATCACCATCGTCAAGCCCATCGAGTACGTCCTTTGCGAAGGGGACAGTTTCTCATACACCCCGGTCACCAACCCCACCAACGCCGAGATCACACTTATCTCAGTCACCAAGGACGGTAATCTGGTCGGCGGCATGGGAGGGCTTACCGTAGATGGAAGATCCATCGTGGGAACCTACGGTCAGAAGGGGACCTATGCGGTCACGTACAGGGCATCCCTGGAAGGATATGTGGACGTCACAAACACGGTATTCGTGAAGGTCAACGAGAGACAGGCTTCCGCCCCGGCCCCGGTCATGGGGACCATAACGGCTACACCGAGGGCAACGGAGCCTAGGGTCTACGACTTCGTGATCTCCGGATACTCCAATGCGTCCAACATCATCTGGTCCTACGAGGGCAAGGTGTTCGCCACCTCGTCCCCCACGGCACTGTACGAGTTCCCGGCTTCGGGCAGCTACACGGTGAAATGCACCCTGGCAGGGTTCGACGGATCCTTCGTGTCAGAAGAGATTTCGCTGGTCTGCCTGGACAACTACCACCGCGAGGCGGCATGGGCGGGGATCCAGTACAGCTACGTCATCGAGTCCGAGGAGGACGTCTCCATCCAGAGCGGTGCGCCGTTCAGCGTGGTCACCTCCCAGGTAGACGGGAAGACATACAGGATGATCTCCGGAACCCCTTCGCAGGCATACGTCGGCGAGAGCTTCACCGTGAACGTGGGGGACGATTCCTGGTCCATCCAGGTCTACGGATCCGAATCCGCAGCTCCAGTGGTGGACTTCGATCTGGTCCTCAGCGATGACGGCTACACCGTCGTGGCCCTCTTCAAGGGGCAGAACGCATCGTTCTACACCTACGACTTCGATGGTGACGGAATCCCCGAGAACGGCAACGCCTACACCTACGACAGGGAAGGAAGGTACACCGTCGTCTGCAAGGCGGTGAACAACGTCTCCGAGACCTCCAAGTCCGATCTGGTATCGATAAACATCGTGCCCCACGAGGACGTGGACATCCTAGACCTGACGGATTTCCAGATGGTCGCAGGGGAGAGGCTCGACATCGTCCTGACCCTCGCAGAAGGGGATGTCGTGACGGTCTCCGGTACGGCGGCAGGCTTCATCCAGGTGTCGGAAGGTACCCTCAGGGCCTCGCCCACTGAGAAAGGAGTCTACGATCTCACCGTATCTGTGCACCACGGCAACGGGACACAGACGTCCAAGACCGTGAAGGTCACCGTCAGAGGTACCGAGGTCCAGGATCTGGAGGAGGAGAAGCATGACTACATGGTCGTCATGGCCGTGTTCTTCATCATCAGGGACATCAGGCCCCCGGTCGGTCCGAGATCCTCGTTCATCGATAGGTACCTCCGCAGGAGGCAGTACAGATGACAGACGTCATCATCCCGGTCACAACGGTATGGGACGTTCTGGCCAACGCCCTCGACGACCCGTGGTTCTGGGCACTCTCCGCAGTGGGGGCGTTCGGGACCGCACTGGTCATCAGGTCCAGGCTCAAAGGAGGATGCTACCGATGGTCCTTCCAGCGTTAATCCCGGCAATAGCCTCGGCACTGGCCTGGATAGGCATCGACCTCGGCATATCCTACCTCACCAGCGATTCCTCGGACGTCTCCTACGTCTCCGGACTGGACTTCTCCTTGTTCCTGGAATCGTACTGGCTGCCACTACTCCTCTACGGTCTGATGATGATCTCAGCCGTGATTCTGGCCATCCCTAAGCATTCACATTCGAACAACGGCCCCGGTCGCCGTATCTGAAGAGCCGGACCAAACGAGTTGAAACTATGTTTAGCAACATCAAGGCGACCGCACTGTTCGCAGTCCTCGTCATGGCATTGGCAGGAGCCTGCATCATTGCAGACTCCCATGAATCCGATGCCATCGGAGAGGATCTCAGCGGAACATACGGAACGCCTACGAACATCAACATCGCTCCCGGATACAGGTGGACCTACACCCCTGACTTCCCCAGCGATCTAACGCAGTATCTGACAGTCTCCCTCCAGGTCAACGACAGCAATGTCGGTTCAGTCTCTGGAAAGACCGTCACAGTGAACATCCCCAGCAACGCAGCTGCGGGCACGAAGTACAACGTCGTCATCAAGGCGTCGATGACCTCGCCTGTCAGCCAGACCGCTTACCAGTATGTCACTTTCACAGTGGTGTCCGGTCTCAGCGTCAGCGGAACCATAAACGACATCATCAAGGGCAGCAACATCAACTTCACCCCCACCGGATCCTCCGGAATGGGTGCGGTCACATGGGCGGTCACTTCTGGAAAGACACTCCCTGCAGGACTCTCTCTGAGCAACGGAAAGGTCTCAGGAACACCCACGGCACTCGGAGCCCAGACCGTCTATCTTACAGCGACAGCCCCCGGAGGAGAGACCAAGAACCTGGAAGTCAGCTTCACGGTCTACTCCAAG
>JAVERS010000035.1:0-20416 GCA_034007015.1 Desulfuromonadaceae bacterium | reverse complement strand
GTTTCTCGGTGCAACCATGGTGAGATTTGGGATGTGGCGCATATAGCTAAAATCAAACACTCCGTGGTGGGTGGGGCCATCGGCTCCGACCAGACCGCCACGGTCGATGGCAAAGGTGACCGGCAGGTTTTGCATGCACACATCGTGAAGCACATTGTCATATGCTCGTTGCATAAAGGTGGAATATATTGCTACCACGGGGCGCAACCCTTCTGCTGCCATCCCCGCCGCACAGGTTACCGCGTGCTGCTCTGCAATTCCGACGTCGTAAAAACGCTCTGGATATAGTTTGGCAAATTTGTTAAGTCCGGTACCTGAACTCATAGCTGCAGTTATTGCTGTTATCCGTTTATCATGGCGAGCTATTTCACATAAATAATCACCAAACACACTGGTATAACTGGGCGCATTCCCACCATTAACCCGCACCTTGCCGGTTTCTTTATCGAAAATTCCTATACCGTGATATTGAGCAGGGTTGTCCTCTGCTGGCGTAAAGCCACGTCCCTTTTTGGTGATAACGTGCACCAGCACCGGTCCCTGCAGATCCTTTACGTGTTGCAGGGTTTCTATAACCTCTTCAATCTGATGTCCATCTATGGGGCCAACATAGTCGATGCCGAACGCCTCAAACAACATCCCTGGGGTGACAAACGCTTTGAAGGAGTCTTCTGTGCGCTTTGCTAGTTGCAGCAGATCTTTGCCGAAATGGGGTACGCTGTTAAGAAAATTTTCGGTTTCCCGTTTGAAGCGCACAAACAGGCGCGAGGTCATCTTGCGGCTTAAGAAAGATGACAATGCACCAACGTTGCTGGAGATAGACATCTCGTTGTCATTGAGGATTATAATTGTATTTCTATCCAAGTGCCCAGCGTGATTAAGTGCCTCGAAAGCCAAGCCCGCAGTTAGAGAGCCATCTCCGATTATTGCAGCGATCTTATGGTTCTTGTGCTGAGCATCACGCGCAATAGCCATTCCGGTAGCAGCGGAAATGGAGGTGCTAGAATGCCCTACATCAAAACAATCATGCGGGCTTTCACTGCGTTTGGGAAATCCACTCAAGCCATGTAGTTGGCGTAAAGTTGAAAAACGCTCTTTGCGTCCGGTGAGCAGTTTGTGGGCGTAAGCCTGATGCCCCACATCCCAAATTATTTTATCTGAAGGTGAATTCAGCACATAGTGTAGCGCAACTGTGAGCTCTACTGTGCCCAGTGAGCTGGCCAGATGCCCCCCCGTGCACGAAACCGTATCTATTATAGTTTGGCGCAATTGCGCTGCGACTTGCTCAAGTTCAGCAATCGAGAGTTGCTTAAGGTCATCAGGTGATTCTATACGGGATAAGAAGTCTGTCATAGTTATTCATGCTGGCATGCCAGCTATACGCCTTATTTGTTACGGTTGATAATATACGCCGATATTTGGCGCAAGGGGTCAGCTGCAGCAGAAAACGTAACCAAAGCATCTAGCGCGGCCTGGTGTAGCTCAGTCGCATGTTGCCGTGCTTTCTCTACACCGACAATAGCAGGGTAGGTAGCTTTGCCCCGTTGCTGGTCACTGCCTACATCCTTGCCTAGCTGATCGTTAGTAGCTTCAATGTCCAGCAGGTCATCTGCAATCTGGAACGCCAGCCCCGCGTTGGTACCAAAGGTAGTTATGTGTTGCAGTTGTTTTTCATCAGCTCCCCCGATAATTGCACCTATTTGTAGAGATGCAAGAACAAGAGCGCCTGTTTTGTGTTTATGGATGTAGTTGACGGTGTCTATGGTGTTATCTTGCCCTTCGGCGGCCATATCCACCATTTGACCTCCAACCATACCGTCTCGACCTGAGGCGCGTGCAGCAATGTCGATAAGCTTAATCTGGGTGGTGGCACTGAGTCCTGGGCTAGGCTGTGCCAAGAGAACAAAAGCTTCGGTAAGCAATGCATCACCAGCTAATATAGCACTGGCTTCGCCAAAAACCTTATGATTAGTAGGGACTCCGCGTCTGAAGTTGTCATCATCCATGGCAGGAAGATCATCGTGAATCAGCGAGTAGGTATGGATCATCTCCAGTGCACATGCAGGTCGCATGGCAGATTGGATATCTCCTCCCACCGCTTCACAGGCAGCAAGGACTAAAATAGGGCGCAGGCGCTTTCCCCCTGCAAAGAGTGAATAGCGCATCGCTTCAAGCAGGTTTGCGTTTGGACCTTCACCTTTAGGT
The DNA here is from genome assembly GCA_034007015.1 of Desulfuromonadaceae bacterium. GTDB lineage: Bacteria > Desulfobacterota > Desulfuromonadia > Desulfuromonadales > Desulfuromonadaceae > JAIVHC01. The sequence continues at coordinate 18,211 of JAVERS010000035.1, read as the reverse complement.
AACAGCTCCTCCAGGGTCGCCTCAATGTGTTGCTGCTGCTGTGCAAGATATCTCTTGAGCTCCATAATCTTACTGATCCTTGAGTTGTTCTTGGGTAGTAGCTGTCGTAGTTACCGCTCCGTTTGCATCTTGCTGGAGCAACTCAATCTTGTTTTCAATCTGCTCCAGAGCTTTCTGGCACCGAGCTGCGTTTTTTACGCCACTTTCATATACTGCAAACGCATCTTCAATGCTCAGTTCCTCATGTTCTATTTTACGTACACACGCTTCTAATTCACTTAACGCGTCTTCAAACTTAACTGTTTTGTCCATGTGTATCACTTTCGGTGCTTTAGGTTTATGCTCCCTTTGTGGTTTGTTTGCCCACCAATTAAAAAACGCCCAAGTTGAGCGCTGCGCTTGCCTGGGGCAAGGGAGGGAAAATGAATATATTTAATAAAAGAGTGATCTACTCCTTTTTGGCATTATGTCAGGACTAAATTAGGATAGTCAAGCAGCCAGCGCCAAGAGGGGTATTTATTCAACCGTTGCAGATGCGGTTCCGTCATGAAAGCGAATTTTAATAGACTGACCTGTTTTAAGGTCTGCTACGCTAGTGATGATTCTAGCCGAATCTTTTTGCTCCACTACGGTGTAGCCACGCTTTAGGGTCTGGAGCGGAGAGAGGGCCTCAAGACCACGGGCACAGATATCGAGGCGGTAATGGCATCCTACAAGTTTCCGTTTAATCCCCTCATCCAGACGTTGGCGCAGGTTTGTAAGTTCCTGTTTGCGCCATTGCAGTTGCTGCTCAGGCGATTTGAGCCTGTGCTGCATGGCGTCGAGTGCTGCATGGGCGCGCGCCAAGGTATGGTTAATAGAGGTGTCTAGGCGCAGACGCAACTGATCCACATGTTGCTCAACTTCATTGCGGTTTTTTACCACCAGCTCTGCAGCTGCGCTTGGGGTTGGAGCCCTCAGGTCAGCAACAAAATCTGCGATGGTGTAGTCGGTTTCGTGCCCTGTAGCGCTGATAACGGGGATGTTTGAAGCGAAGATCGCTCTGGCAACCTCTTCGGTGTTAAACGCATGCAGATCTTCGAGTGAGCCGCCTCCACGCCCTACAATCAGAACATCGACAATAGCTGTAGTGTTAAACTCCTCAATCGCAGCAACAATGCTGCCTGCGGCTTCGTCTCCCTGGACTGGGGTAGGGCGCAAGATAATACGCAGCCCGCTGGCACGGCGTTCAAGGATGTTTAAGATATCGTGGATAGCTGCACCAGATGCAGAGGTGACAATGCCGATGGTTTGGGGATAGGGGGGGAGAGGGGTTTTGCAGTCATCCGAAAAGAGTCCTTCATGTTCCAGCTTGGTTTTCAGCTGCTCAAATGCGACTTGGAGTGAGCCAATACCTTCTGGTTCTATCTCTTCCACAATGAGCTGCAGGTCACCCCTGGGGGTGTATACCGATGCACGGGCGCGACATAGAATCTGCTGGCCATTTTCCGGAGTAAAGGGTACGCGGCGGTTTGCGGTGCGGAACATCACGGCCCGAATCTGGCTGTGTTCATCCTTGAGGCTGAAATACCAGTGCCCGGAACGAGGTTTGGCGAGGTTGGAGATCTCTGCCCGCACAAGGAGTTGGGCGAGATTGTCTTCCACAAGTTCCTGGGCCAATTGGGTTACCCTGGTAACACTTAGTATGGGCATGGAAATGTTGGGTGTGTCAGTCATTTATGTTTCCAGAAAATCGTAAACGTTTACGTTATCGCACTAGTTGTGATGCTGGCACCACTTCAACTCCATATTTGGCGGCAAGCGAAGCACAGTTCTCCAGCACAACAATAGTTTCAGGATAGGGGTGACAGATGCCAATTGCGCTGCCGTTTTTTTGTGCTATGCGCAACAACTTAGCCAGTTGACTTGTAATCTTCTCTACATCGCGTTCATTGTCAAGAAATACATCCCGCGTGGTGCTCGGGACTGCTAGAATGCGTGCCTGTTCGGCGCCCACAGAAGTAGCACTGGTGAGACTGTCGACAAAATAAAGTCCGCGCGCAGAGAGCTGTTCCAATACAGTTGTCATCTGGTGCGGTGCTTGGGTGAAAGCCGAGCCCATGTGATTGTTGCACCCTTTAGCCAGGGGGAGTTTTTGCAAGTAATAGGCGGTTCTTCTTCTAAGTTCAACGTCGTTCATATTGAGCATCAATGCCATCTCACCGGGGTTATGATCTGGATAGTTAATTGGTTCCATGGGGAGATGTACCATCACTTCTTTTGCGTGCTGGGCAGCTATATGCATAGTTTTGTTGGCATAGCGCAGGTCTGGGATAATAGCCATAGTAATGTGAGCGTCCAATGCTGCAGCCCGTTGGGCAACCTCTAGGTTTGCGCCCAGATCATCCATAATGATGGCAACTTTGGGCTGCTCGGGTCGAGATACAGGCGAAAGGATGGATACTGTTTGAGGTTTATCACGCATTTCAGCGCTTCTGTCAGCTGTGGATGGCTCAGGATAGCTGCTGCTTGTACTCTCAGGCTGGAGTCCGCGCTGCAAGGTAAGGGCGGGACTCTTGCCTCGGTCGATATCTGTACGCTGGGTCACCGGTTGATGGCTGAGGATAAGCAGCCCAGCAAGGATTGCCCCAAGCATAAGTGTGATAGCAAGCAGAGTCTTAAGCTGGATATGTTTGCGTCGCTGTGGGCGCCGAGTTTTTTTGTTTTTTTTAGAGGACATGAGCTATTTTATTCGCGCATTTTTATAGAGCAGCTTAGCCATAGGTGACTCAATACGTGCGTGGTTTTAGCCATTGCATCGGGTCTAAGGGGGTCCCGCGGTGGCGGATTTCAAAATAGTAACTGTCACCATCACCATAGCCTGCGCTGGCAACTACTTGTCCGGCCTTGACACTCTCACCTTTGCTGAGGTGTAATTTCTCCGCATTGGCATAGAGACTGTAGTATTTCCCACCATGATCAAGAATCAACATATTGCCGTAGCCTTTAAAGGGGGCAGCAAAAACAACTTTTCCTTCCCATATCGCCTTGATCTTAGTGCCTGTCACGGCGGTGATTTCCAAGCCGTTAGTTTTTATCTGGCTCCCGAACTGCTTGTGTTTATGCACTCCAAATCCACTTCTTACCGAACCAGAAGAGGGCCATTCCATTTTCCCTTTCAGCGATTCAAAGGATGCTCCACTGGGAATAAACACACTGCTTTTCTGACGTTCGAGCGAGGCCGCTAACGCTTTCATGGTTTCCGAACGCTCCTTAAGATCTGCAAGGAGATTTTCCAGCATCTGGCTGTCCTGACGGATCTTTTTCACCAAAGATGCCTGTTCCCGTTTGGCATGTTCTAGCTCTTGCCTGCGTTCTTGCTCTTGCTTTAGGGTCTCGGCATAGCTGTTCTTTTGTTGCTCTAACGCATTTTTGCTCTGTTTGAGATTTTCAACCTGCCTGCGATACTGCACCATAAGCTCTTTGTCATGTGCAGTTATGCGTTGTAAAAATTCAGTGTTTTCCGCAATTACTGCGGGGCTGGCATCGGAAAAAATCAGGCGCAAGGTGCCAGCATCGCCTGTGATATACAGCACCCGTAGGCGTTTCTCCACATCTTTGCGTGAACGCTGAAGGATTTCTTCATAGCGGACGGAATTTTTTTGTGTTTCCGCAATCTTTTTTCCCAACTCCTCCAGCGCAGCGGAGCTTTGGCGCAACTGAAGGTCGCTGGTGTTGATGCTGCGTTCTAAGTCTTCCAGACGTTGTAGTGCCGAGCGTTCTGTTGCTTTTTTATGCGCAATTTTTTTGGATGTGGAGCCAATCTGGCTTTCCACCTGTTGAAGCTTTTCTCTGCTTTCCGCGAGTTTGTCAGCTGCGTTACACTCGCTAATAGTTCCAAACCCTATGCACAATAGCAAAACAAAGGGGGGAACACATGCTGTTGAGAACAGCTTTAGCGTAGATATATATGTGTGCTTAGCGGTATGCATAGTGCTTACATTCATGTGGTTTATTGACTTAATACCCATTTTGATTGTGTGTTTTTTTGCATGGTAAAATTCGCACTATATGCGCACAAATTTACGTAGCGGCAACATGCTGCCAGTAACTCCCAAAAGTAGCCCAAGTAATATAACGCCTAACTGCACAGAGAGTGGCAAAAAGCTTATGTTGCTGGCGGCCGTGGTTGTCAGAAGGGCGGATAGACCTTTTTTCAGGAAAAAATAATATAGTGCATGACAGCCCCCAAGGGCTAAGAGCGCCCCTGTAATACCTTGAAGCGCCCCTTCAGCGAGAAACGGTATTTTAATAAACATCGGGGTGGCGCCAATTAGGGACATTATCTCCAACTCATCGCGGCGCGCATAGATTGTAAGTTTGATGGTGTTTGAGATAACAAATAAAGTGGCAAATATGAGAAAACCACCTGCAAGGGTGCCGGTTAGTTTAAGTAAAAACATGAAAGCATCGTAGCGCTTGAGCCAATCTTGCCCGTAACGGAAATTGGAAAAAGCTGGGTTTTTCTTCAAATCCTGTACGAGAGTTTCTGCCCCATGCTCGCTTCTGGCCTCTTGTGCCAGACTCAGTTCAAATGAAGCCGGAAGTATCTCAGGGAGTAAACCATCAAGCAGATCATCATTCTGCCCAAGACGGGTACGAAAGCGTTCAAATGCTTGATCCTGAGTAACGTAGGTGACATTTTCCACCATCGGGTGGTTCTCAATTTCCTGTTGCCATTGTTCCAGTTTTGTCGTGGAGGGGACTTGCTCTAGATATACGGTAATCTGGATATCTCGGCTCCACTGACGTGTAATGTTTTGTACATTCAATACAATGAGGGTGAAAAATGCCAATAGCATCAGCGCAACTGTAATGGTGCCGATAGTTGCCCCATTAAGGAGCGGGCTCTGAATCATGCTCATGATGGTGCGCCGGATGAAATAGCGGAGTCGTTTCATTTAGTGCGCCTCCTGCGGTTCAATGCTTTCTGTGTTGGCCTCTGGGCGCGAATCAGATACCACATGGCCATTTTCCAGCGCAATCACCCTATGGGGGGTCTGATGAGTTAACTCTTGGTCGTGGGTTGCTACCAACACTGTAGTCCCCTCTTTGTTTATACGAGAAAACATACCCATGATTTCAAGGGCAAGACTGGAGTCCAGATTTCCTGTCGGTTCATCGGCGAGGAGTAACTTAGGGCGGACAATCATGGCTCTGGCTATGGCAACACGTTGCTGTTCTCCGCCAGATAGTTCCAGGGGTTTGCGCTGCATTTTGTACTCAAGTCCCACATATTGCAGGAGTTCAAACGCACGCGTTCTGGTTTCTTCAGTGCTAACCCCTTGGACGTGTAAGGGGAGCGCTACATTTTCCAGTACAGTGCGATTTAGTAGAAGTTTGAAGTCTTGGAATACGAAGCCGATTTGGCGGCGTAAAAATGCAACATTGCGTGCGTTTAAGCGAGTGATGTTTCGTTTCCCCATCAGGATTTGTCCTCTGGTAGGGCGATCCGCACAGTAAAGCAGGCGCAGAAGGGTAGATTTCCCCGCACCAGATGAACCGGTGATATAGACAAATTCTCCCGCAGGGATTTTCAGATCTATATCGTGGAGCGCTGGGGCACCATTGGGATAGATTTTGGCGATTTTGCACATTTGGATCATGTTCATAGTAGTTTCCTGATTTCAAAAAATGCAAAAGTGTTAGAGTAGAAAGAGTCAGGGACTTCTGCAGGGCATCTAGCCTACAAAACGTCTATGCCAAGAGTCAAAAACTTCAACCTTGGCAGTGGAAAATTTTTTCAGCGAGTTGCGCACCTGTGTCGGTGTTTTTTCCAGTTCAAGCCTGTCTGGATGCTTGGAGAAAAAAAGATCTGCATATGCAACAATCTGGGTTTCAATATTTTGTGGAAGCATATTTCGTTGCGGAAGAGGAAGTTGTTGTTGCTCAATATCCTCTATAGTAAGTCCCACTCCTATGTGGTTTTCGCATACGGAAGCATGACGTTCCAGCCCTTCAGCACGAAGCAGTTTTGCGCCACAGACACCGTGCATAATATATGGGTGCTCACCATAACACCCGAGATCAGGGGCATGCACAAACAATATGCCAATATCATGGAGCATTGCAGCCTGATACACAAAGTTTATATCAACATCTTCAGTTTCAGCCACAGTGTGGGCTATGGCGCAAGCTTTTTCAGCTACAGCATTGCTGTGGCGCCAGAGGATAGAGAAGGCATACGCATGGGGAGGGTAGAATCTGGGTATAATATCAACTGGGTCAACAAAGTGCAACGTGCTGGTATCCTTATCTTTTTTAAAGCCATCCGATCTTTTTGCGCGCTCTGGTGGTGGCGGCTTTTTACTTGCAACCGCATCGGTGGTCTGTTTATATGTCCGCTATCGATGCGTACTGAATACAATGCTGAAAAATTCTTGCCCAGGGTGCAAAATATGCGACACTCTATGGAGCGTCCAGAGGGTTCAATTTGGCAGCAGGTCATATGTAGTAAAAATCAGCGTGAACGTATCCGCAGATTTACCCTGCGATACTAGCGTATTTCAATGTCAGTCGCGAGTTAATTCGTTTGTGTGTAACTATCTACGTGCTGGCTTGAAAGGAGAGTCTTAATGTCTGAAATTGTTTCATTTGGTCAATGCTCTTGTGCAGCTGCACATGGAGATGCTGATACCGAAGCGCAATCTGAACCTAAGATCAATATCGAAGGGGTAGACCCTGAACGCGTTCCGAACTCCGATTGCGCCTTGCTGCTATATGAAATTCAATTTGCTATAGAGGGAAAGTCAAAAATCCACCGTGGTATTGTGGCAGCGGTATACTTAGAAGAGCTAACTTCGGGTAGAGTTCTTCCCCTTGAGCTTCCGGATGAAGAGGAGATTGCACGTCATCTTCATAATCTTGAAGTTTGCAAGACTCAAAATAACACCATCTCAGCACTCTATACCGATCCATGCTGTGTACTGGAAGCTTTGGGAGAAAATGAAAAACAACGCCCGGCGGATGTTGAAATTTCTTCCGAAGACGGAACTAGATGCCGGGTGTGGAAAGTTGCTAACAACGCTCTTCTGTTAAAGGTGCAGGCAGTGTTAGATACAAAATCTCTTATTCTGCTGCATGGGCGTTCTCTGTATGAGGGGATGTTGCGCTATCGTGATGAATGTCGAGACGCAAAGCAGGAATATAGCGGGAAGGAAAGTTTCAACTATGCTGCCATAGCGTTGAGCAATATAGATGACTTTACGGCGGAATATGGGATGGAGATAGGACCTGTTATTTCTACCTGTTCTTTGCCTCAGTTGCGAGATTTTCCGCTCCTGCTGGGGAGATTGGGCGAGTTCTTCAATATCGATAGTACAGAGATTGACTCAGGGTGCGAATCTGTTGCCGCGTGTGTGCAACAAAAATTGAACGATTCGGAAAATCCTGCCGATATAATATTGTGTCCAGGTGGAAAGGATATTTACTCCCTCCAACTTCGGACCCATCAACAACTGCAGAAAACACCGCTAGACGAAAAACAACTCAGTGGAGATTCTGCGGCGGTACTCTATCAACGTCTTGTCCTTAATCACATTCTCGAGGTTTCCCCTGAAGAACTGCATAATGGCAAAGTTTTTAATATGCCAGAGAGTATCGCTGCTGCGTGCGAATATGCTGCGCACACTGAAAACTGTATCGCCTTCTTTGCCCCGGGACCAAGTATCTCCCAGATTCGAGATATAGCATGGGATGATATCCAGGTGCCTGCAGGACTTATCCGCTGTAACCCTTTATTTCCCTCCGACCTGGTCGACTTCTCTGTGCGTGATTGATGTTGCTATATAAGTATAACTGTTCCAGGTTGCTGTGTGATATTCGCTAGCATTGAAAGGTACATCCTTAAGTATGAGTTCTAATTTCGCTCCATCGCTACACAACGCGCTGAAAAAGATTGCAAAAGTGTTCACTATCGCCGATTTGATTCAGGCTCTGGGACCAGATGCTCCGCGGCGCGGAAAACTTCAGATATATTTAGATTTTCTTGTGTCTTATGAGGTGTTGCGTAAAGGGAAAAAAGGGCGCTATACCAAACGTATATTGCCACCTCTATTGCACGGGCATGTGCGCGTGCGCAAAAATGGACGGCGCTCTTTTCTGCCTGCAACTGATGGATCTGAACGTGAAGAATACTTTCTCCCCGCGGCGCAATTGCACGAACCAATGGACGGAGATCGGGTATTTGCACTTAATGTAACGCTGCGCCATGAGCGTCGCCCTGATGTCATTATCCTTGGGATAGAAGAACATGGACAGGAAACCATTGTAGGACGCTGTAACTACAATGAAAAAGATAAAACATGTCTTGTCTATGCGCAGCCATCCGAGGCTGCATTTGTTCTTTCGCAAGTGGATGGAGAGGATGATATCTCCCATCTGAACGGGATGATTGCGCGTCTGAAGATATCCACCTATCCCACGGGGGGGAGCGCTGGTACAGCAACACTGTTGGAGGTGCTGGGGCCCGAGGGAGACCCGCATGTTGACATCTTGACTGCGGCGGCGCGTGTGGGTTTACCCTTGCACTTTAGTGCTGAAGCACAGAGCGAGGCAGATGCCCTTAGTTCTGAAGTTACAGCACAAGAACGTGAGGGGCGCACCGACTTGTGTCACATTCCGTTTGTAACCATTGATGGCGCTGACGCCAAAGATTTTGACGATGCAGTAGCGCTTGAATCTGGGGCTGATGGGTCGCACACTCTCTGGGTGGCTATTGCCGATGTGAGTCACTATGTTTCCGTGGGTTCTCCGCTTGATCTTGATGCATATGCTCGAGGAACCAGCACTTACTTTCCCGGTTTTTGCCTCCCAATGTTGCCCGAAAAACTAAGCAACGGTATCTGTTCCCTGAATCCACAGGCGCTACGCCTTGCAGTGGTTTTGCAAATCAAATGCACAGCCGAGGGCAAGGTGGAGAAGATGACTCCACACCAAGCTCTGATTCGCAGTCGCGCCCGTCTTACCTACACGCAGGTACAACAGGTTCTGGATGGGAACAGTGGCGCTGAAGCAGGAGAACAAGGAGCCCCACCCGAACTTGCGGCTATGCTACGCTCGTTTCAAGGTTTTGCCCGCACTCTAAATCGCAGGCGCAATGCCAGAGGGGCACTGGATTTTGATTTGCCCGAGCCCTTTATTGGGTTGGATGAATCTTCGGGGCAAGTGACCTCTGTCACGCGCCGCGAACGCCTTGAGGCGCATCGAATCATCGAAGAGTGTATGTTGCTTGCCAACGAATGTGTGGCCGATTATCTGCAGCAAGCACAAGTAACAGGAATCTATCGTCTGCATGACAAACCTGAGCTTGCCTCCATGCAGCAATTTCAGGAGTTTCTCGCTGCGTTTGATATCGGCTTCAGTCTCGAGCGCGACGGGATAAAACCTGCCCACTTGCGCGCGGTGTTGCGCCAGGTAAGCGATCCAAACCAAGCGTTTATCATTAACCGGGTGTTGTTGCGTAGCATGAAGCAGGCTTACTATGCTCCCCACCCTGGAGAGCACTTTGCTCTGGCAACCTCCAGCTACGGACATTTCACTTCACCTATCCGGCGCTACCCAGATTTAATTCAGCACCGCATGTTGCGCCATTGTATGGAGCGAGGAGCAAAGGTAGAGCCGAACCCTGGCCCTGCTTCGATGGAAGTTATGGCAGAACATGCAACTAGTTGTGAACGGCGTTCAGTTGATGCTGAAAGGGAAATTGTATCTTTGCGTAGTTGTCAATTTATGCAGGATAAAATTGACGAAATATATTCTGGCTTTATTACCGGCGTCACCGAATTTGGTTTTTTTGTAGAGCTCGATCCATTTTTTATTGAAGGTCTTGTGCATATTAGAACCTTGGGGGATGACTACTACGAATATGATCCGGTTCATCGCACTCTTGTGGGGCAGAGACGCCGGCGCCATTTCAAGATCGGGCAAACCCTAGATGTTATGGTGCAGGATGTACGGCTTAAATCCCGGGAGATAGATTTTATCCTGCCAGAATCCCTACAAAGCACCGGTGGAAGAATGCCGCATAAAAAACGCCGCAATAAAGGCAGGAATAGATAAACAACAGATTTTATATCCCGCAAGGAATATTAGCTATCTATGGAAATTATCCGCTCACTAGATGAGATTAAAGCGCCGTTCCACAAAACAATCGCTACTATAGGAAATTTTGACGGCGTTCACTTAGGACATCGTGCTATTTTCCAGAGTGTTGTGGAGCGTGCGCGCAAGGAGGGTGGAGTTTCGGTCGTATGCACCTTTGATCCCCATCCGTTAAAGGTCTTGGCGCCAGATAATGCGCCACGCCTTATAAACACCCGAGAGGAAAAAGAACGCCTGATCGCAGCCTCGCAGGTGGATGTTTTGGTGCAAATCCCGTTTGAGCGTAACTTAGCTGCTTTGTCACCGGTTGCTTTTGTCGATGAGATCCTTTTGGGTAAACTTGGAGTTCGGCATCTCATAATTGGGTACGACTATGCCTTCGGCAAAGAGCGCGCAGGCAGTGTTGGGTTTTTATGCGCGCAAGGCAAAGAGAAGGGGTTTGGAGTAGATATCTTTGGGCCGGTACAGTATGACGGTAAGGTTCTAAGTTCAACTCAGGTGCGTCAGAGCGTACTTCGTGGTGATGTAGAACATGCACGTAAACTGCTCGGGCGCCATTTTAACCTTGAGGGGAGGGTGGTGCATGGAGATCGGCGCGGCAGATCTCTAGGCTTTGCTACTGCCAACCTAGTAACCGAGAAAGAACTTCTCCCCCTCGGGGGAGTATACGCCGCAAAGGTTAAATACAACAACTTAGAGCACAATGCCGTAATCAATATAGGTTATAAACCTACATTTGGAGATAACAGTTTAAGTATTGAAGCGCATATCCTTGATTTTGAAGGTGATTTGTACCACAAAGATATGCGGGTGTATTTTTTCGAACGTCTGCGGGATGAACAGAAATTCTCCAGTACAGAAGAACTGATTCAGGCGATTAAAAACGATATCTGGCGTGCGCGTAAAATTCTCGATGGCAGTAGAGTTGTGGAATATAGCGCATACCTTGGCAGTTAGCTGCAGTGAGTTTACTGGAGTTTCGCGTGAGCGTTATTGTGCATAGAAACCCGAAATATTTAGAGAGGAGATCTGCGTGACAGCAGCTGCCACATGTGGGTCAAGTTTTTCGTGTACGGTTGATGGGCATACTGAAGTTTACGCCATCCTCGGCTGCCCGGTGGGACACTCCCTCTCGCCTATTATGCAAAATGCAGCTTTTGCCGCTGCTGGAATTAATGCCATATATGTCCCTTTCCCTGTGCAAGAAGGCAACTTGGCGCATGCGGTAATGGGGTTGCGTGCACTGGCGATTCGGGGCTGTAATGTGACTATCCCCCATAAAGAAAAAATAGCGGCGTATCTGGATTGTTTAACGCCGGAAGCAGAAGCGATAGGGGCTGTGAATACAATATCCCAGGTGGGAGAGCGCCTAGAGGGGCATAATACCGATGCCATTGGTTTTTTACACTCGCTTAAATATGATCTTGGTTTTTCCCCCGGGAAAAAACGGATCGTCGTTCTGGGGGCAGGCGGTGCTGCGCGTGCGTGCGTATATGCTCTGGCACACGCTAAAGCAGCACATATATGTATCGCCAACCGCAATATTGGACGAGCCCGATCTCTGTGTAGAGATTTCTCCAAGATTTTCCCAGCTACAACTTTAGTTGCCCATGAACTAGATATTGCGTCCCAGGAACAAATTTGGTTCCAAGCGGATTTAATTGTAAATACCACATCAATTGGGCTCAGCTCTAATGAAGAGGGGCCAGTGCCATGGGGAAATATTAATAGCAAAACGTTTTTTTACGATGTAGTATACAGATGTGGTTCTACCGCTATGGTAAAGTGTGCGCGAAAACACGGTTTGCAAGCCGCAGATGGGCTTGGGATGCTGATTGCACAAGGAGAACAAGCCTTTCGTATTTGGACTGATATGGATCCAGGCAATTCAATGCGAAGTGCCATAGAGGGCTTCCCCTAGAGGGCTTCTTATAGCCACTATTTATTTGCAGCTCTTTTATCCAGCAAGCTGGTTAAACCTTAATTGTATATGTAGCTAACTTGATCAATACGGGTTGTTTCTATGGCAGGAAAACGTTTAAGTGAACTTCTAGTTCGGCATAAAATCCTTACTCAAGAGCAGTCTGATAAGGCTTTTACCGAGCATAAAACACACCGGGAACGGTTGGTTACTACCATTTCTCGCCTTAAGCTGGTCAGCGAAGAAGATTTGGCTGCATTCTTGGCGCGCCAGTATAGTGCTCCATCGATAAACCTTGAAGAGTTCGAAGTGGACCCCGAGGTTATTAAGTTGCTCTCTGCAGATGTAGTGCAGAAGTACCACCTGATGCCTATCAGCAGTAATCGTGGAACACTTATTGTCGCAATGAGCGATCCATCGAATATCTTTGCCATTGACGATATAAAATTTATGACTGGGCACAATGTCGAGGTTGTAGTAGCTACTGATAGCTCGATAAAAAAAGCCATCGATAAATACTATGATCAGTCCGATTCCCTTGCGGATATGATGGGGGATCTGGAAGACATTGATCTTGAGGTGGTGAATACCGAGGATGAGATCGATGTCAATGCCCTCCAGGTTGCCACGGAAGAAGCTCCAGTTGTTAAGTTGGTAAACCTGATAATGACTGATGCAATTAAAAAGGGGGCATCAGATATTCATATTGAACCCTATGAAAAAGTGTTCCGGGTGCGCTATCGCATTGATGGTGTCCTCTACGAAGTGATGAAGCCGCCATTGAAGCTAAAAGCCGCTATCACCTCACGCCTGAAAATTCTCTCCGATATGGATATTGCTGAACGCCGCCTGCCTCAGGATGGACGCATCAAGATTAAGCTTCCCGGCGGGAAAGATATGGACTTTCGGGTGAACTGTCTCCCCACCCTTTTTGGCGAGAAAGTGGTGCTGCGCCTCCTAGATAAGTCCAATCTGCAACTGGATATGACGAAACTGGGCTACGAGGCTGATGCGCTTGCGTGGTTTAAACAAGAGATCAAAAAACCATTTGGAATGGTGCTGGTAACTGGCCCTACAGGTAGTGGTAAGACTGTATCGTTGTATTCAGCCTTAGCAGAACTCAACACCACAACTGAGAATATCTCTACAGCTGAGGATCCGGTGGAGTTTAACTTTGCCGGAATTAACCAAGTCCAAATGCACGAAGATATCGGACTTAATTTCGCGAGCGCGTTGCGCGCTTTCCTACGCCAAGACCCTGACATTATCATGATTGGTGAGATTCGTGACTTTGAAACTGCTGAAATTGGGATCAAAGCAGCACTTACTGGACACCTTGTGCTGTCAACGTTGCATACCAACGATGCGCCCAGCACGATAAACCGTCTGCTGAATATGGGTATTGAGCCATTTCTAGTAGCATCAGCAGTTAACCTGGTTACGGCCCAGCGTCTAGGTCGTCGCTTATGTTCAGAATGCAAGGAACCAGAAGATATTTCTAAAGAGGCTCTTCTCGATGCTGGGGTATCTCCTGACGAAGTAGACGAATTTGTGTGCTACCGGGGTAAAGGGTGCAGCAATTGCAATGAAAGCGGATATAAGGGACGTGTAGGCATCTATCAGGTTATGCCTATGTTTGACGAAATTCGCGAAATGGTTCTTGCTGGGGCAAATACAGCCGAAATTAAACGTGAGTCCATGCGTTTAGGGGTGAGAACTATGCGTCAGTCAGCGTTGATAAAACTCAAAGAGGGAGTAACCTCATTCTCTGAGGTGTTACGCTGTACAATATCTGATGATTGATTGTAAATAGTTTAGTCGCATCAACTTTGTTACGTGCATGCTTGGAGGGACTCAAAATGGCTGGAATACACGATTTCCTGAAGACGATGGTAGAATCTGGTGCTTCGGATCTGCACATCACTACAGGGTTACCTCCACAGATCAGAATTGATGGGGCTATGCGTGCACTAGATTACCCGAAGCTGATGCCCAATGACACTAAGCAGCTTTGCTACAGCATTCTTACAGATGCGCAAAAGCGTGTGTTAGAGGAGGAAAACGAGTTAGACCTTTCCTTTGGAGTTAAAGGGCTTGCACGCTTTCGTGGCAACATCTATGTTCAACGTGGCGCTATTGCTGGCGCATTCCGCCGCATCCCCTATGAGTTCCTCTCTTTTGCGCAGTTAGGGCTACCCTCCGTTGTTGCTGATATCTCCAGGCGTCCCCGCGGTCTCGTCCTTGTTACTGGACCTACCGGCAGTGGCAAGACAACAACTCTTGCATCCATGATTGACTCTATCAACCAGGAACGCCACGAACATATCATTACCATCGAAGATCCCATTGAGTATATCCATCCCCACAAAAACTGTGTCGTAAACCAGCGTGAGGTAGGTAGTGATACCCACTCGTTTAAAAAAGCGCTTAAATCTATTTTACGCCAGGACCCAGACGTCGTGCTGTTGGGAGAGTTGCGCGACCTCGAAACTATCGAAGCTGCATTGTCCATCGCAGAAACCGGACATCTGTGTTTTGCTACCCTACACACCAACGGCTGCGTCCAGACGATTAACCGTATGATTGACGTATTTCCTGCTGATCAGCAGGCGCAGGTGCGTATCCAGCTCTCATTTGTTCTTGAGGGGGTACTCTCGCAGACCTTGATTCCTAAAGCATCGGGAACTGGACGGGTGCTGGCGCTGGAGGTGATGGTTCCGAATGTGGCGATCCGTGCTTTGATCCGCGATGATAAAGTACATCAGATCTATTCGCAGATGCAGATGGGACAGGAAAAATATGGCATGCAGACGATGAACCAGTCGCTGTTCAGCTTGTACCATAAAAAATTGATCACCTATGACTCCGCCATGTCACGTTCATCAGAGCCAGGGGAGTTGAAGCAAATGATTGCCAATCCAAGCTCAGCTGTGAAACAAACACCAACTGGTGCCAGATAGATGGAGATCCACATCTTTTGACTATATCCTTAAGGGGTAAAGAATATGGCTAAATTTTCCTGGGAAGGCAAAAGCCGCGATGGCAAAACACATAAAGGGGACATGGAAGCCCCTAACCAAGCAGTAGTCCGGGCGCAATTGCGCCGTCAGGGGATTGTTGTCCATAAAGTCAAGGAGCGTGGCAAAGGGTTCGATATCGATATTAACATTCCTGGATTTGAGCCTAAAATCACGACTAAAGATCTGGTAGTGTTTACGCGCCAGTTTGCTACCATGATTGATGCTGGCCTACCCCTGGTGCAGTGCCTTGACATTCTTTCTTCGCAGCAGGAAAACAAGACTTTCAAACGTATTTTGCTGGAGGTTAAGAATGATGTAGAGTCAGGTTCCACTTTTGCTGATGCGCTTAAAAAACATCCAAAAGCTTTTGATGAGTTATTTGTGAACCTTGTCGCTGCAGGTGAGATTGGTGGTATTTTGGACACTATTCTCAACCGTCTTGCTGCGTATATTGAAAAGTCAATGAAACTTAAGAAACAGGTCAAAAGTGCCATGACCTATCCGGCAACAGTGGTTTCCATCGCCCTTGTTGTTATTGGGGTTATTCTTGTATTCGTTATCCCCGCATTTGAGAAAATGTTTGCCGACTTCGGGGGTGCACTCCCGGCTCCAACCCAAATTGTCATCAACATCAGCAATTTTATCCAAGACTATATCTTGTTGATAATTGGCGGCATTATTTTGACCATTTTTGCGGTTAAGAAAATCTATGCCACTAAAAAGGGGCGCACCTTAATTGATGATTGGGCATTGAAAGCTCCAGTATTTGGCGTTCTCATCCGTAAAGTATCTGTCGCAAAATTTACGCGCACACTGGGAACTATGGTATCCAGCGGGGTTCCTATCCTTGATGGCTTGGAGATAACCTCCAAGACTGCCGGCAATAAAACGGTTGAAGCCGCAATAATTAAAGTGCGACAGAGTATCAGCGAAGGTAATACTATCGCCGAACCCCTGGCGCAATCAGGAGTTTTCCCCCCTATGGTGTGTCAGATGATTGCCGTAGGGGAGCAATCTGGTTCAATCGATTCCATGTTAAATAAAATCGCCGACTTCTACGATGACGAAGTGGATGATGCAGTGGGGAACCTGACCTCTATGATGGAGCCGCTGTTGATGTTGTTCCTCGGGACTACGGTGGGTGGCTTAGTTATAGCCATGTACCTGCCGATTTTCAAACTTGCAGGTACCGTCGGAGGCTAGTATTCCTTGTCTGCGTTTCATGATTCAGCCATAACTGCGCGATCATTAAACGCTCAACTGTGGTACGTGCTGGCACGTTTTCTAGTGCTCTCCTTATTTTTGGGGGGCACTGTTTTTTTTGCCCTTGTGATAGGGACACAGGTGAGCATTCTCTCCAATGCCAGGCTTGTGTCTATCCTGAGCCTGTGTTTGTTGCAGATATGCCTTGCCTTGTTCTGGCTGTTGCGTTTCGGTCCTTCGCCTCTATTTGTACAGATTCAGATAGTGTGGGACCTGGTGGTGTGCGCTACTGTGGTATATTTCACGGGCGGAATGTACAGTGATTTTGCATTTCTGTTTATCCTCGTTATTCTCACCAGTGGTTTAATCAGCTCCAGACATGAAGTTCTCCTTATCCTCCTTGCCAGTATTGTGCTGTATGGAGGTCTTGCGTTTTTAGACTTCTATGGATTTCTCCCAGTATATCCATGGCAGATACGTTCCGGCTCTGATGTTTTTTACTTACTGTTTCTCAACTTAAGCGCATTTGTTCTAGCAGCATTTGTTGGAGTAATTCTCTCCACCAGATTACAGCAATATGCACATAAGGTTGAAAAGCATCAACGTGAACACGCAGAACTGGTACACTTTAATCAACTTATCCTGCAAAACATTACCTGCGGTTTGATTTTGGTAGATAGCGGGGGAAAAATCCTGCTTGCAAATCAAGTGGCAGAGCAGATATGCGCGATCAAAGCTACAAAAGTTACAGGCATGCCGATAACGGCAGCTTTCCCATTTTTCCCATGGCCGTTGTCTGATCTGCCGTTAGAGCGCTGTGAGTTCAGTTTTCTCAACGCCTCAGGCAAGCAACTGGTTTTGGGGTACAGCGCCACCCCGATCAGGCAGGGAGAATCCACAAATGTTTTGCTGATGTTTCAGGATCTTACTGAAATTAAACATCTCGAACATAATCTTAAACAAGAGGAACATCTCGCTGCAATTGGGAGTCTCTCTGCAGGGTTGGCGCACGAAATCCGCAATCCTCTTGCCTCTCTGGGGGGGAGCGTGCAACTTTTGCAGGAAAAAAACTTTCCCGCATCCGAGCAGCGTCTGTTTGACATAATTGTACGCGAAGCGAGCCGACTGAATAATTTAGTAGATGATTTCTTGAATTTTGCCAATCCACGCAACCCCATAAAGAAAAAAGTGAATATAAACTCCATCATCACGGATGTTCTTCACCTTGCCCAAGGTTCTAAACATTTTTCAGATATTCAGATCCACCATCACCTCACTGATCTTTGGTATGAATATGTTGATGGAGAACAGATTAAGCAGGTAGTCTGGAATCTGCTTTGGAATGCGGCTAATTTTTGTCCTCCTGGCGGCGAAGTATATGTCGGATCCTGTCGCAAGACACGCGCCTTCTGGATCGATGATTCTGGACCTGGAGTTGATCTGAGCCTGGGAAATACTATTTTCGACCCCTTTATCACCTCAAGGGCTGATGGAACTGGTCTTGGTCTGGCCATAGCGCATGCATTTGTGCATGCCAATGGGGCTGGAATAGAATATACTACTGCTCCTGCCGGTGGTGCCAGGTTCAAGGTGTTTTTTAAGGGTCAGAATTTCGAGGATAGCTAATACATGAGTTTGCCCCGTTCTTCCTACATCAATAGGTCTACTTGTTCCACTGCACATATCTTAATCGTTGATGACGAAGAAAGTATGCGCGAAGTGCTGGAAATACTGTTTTCTGCGGAAGGGTATGTGGTCGATGTCGCGCCAGACGGGTTACACGCTTTGGAAAAATTGCGCCACCAAGCCTATGATCTTATCCTTACCGATATGCGCATGCCGGGCGCTGATGGCCTTCAATTGTTAGAGCAGGTAAAACAACTTCATCCCGAAACTCTGGTAATTTTAATGACGGCTTATTCCACTA
>JAVERS010000107.1:0-3120 GCA_034007015.1 Desulfuromonadaceae bacterium | reverse complement strand
ATAATGTTGTAACAGCAGCTAATACACAAGCTGAAATTGATGCAGCAGCTGGGGCTATTAACGCCGCGATTGATGCACTGAAAAGTGTTGATTTAACAGCTTACAATGCTGCAGTAGCACAAGCTGAAGCAGTAGTCGAAGCAGATTATACAGCAGCTTCTTATGCAGCTCTTCAAACAGCATTAACTGATAATGTTGTGACTGAAGCTAATACACAGGCTGAAGTAGATGCGGCGACAGCGGCTATTACTGCTGCTTATGATGCTTTAGAGCTGATTCCTAAAGTGGAAGCTGTAGCTGCTGTAAAAGCAGGTACTTTAGGCGTAACATTTAACAGAGAACTAACCGAAGCTGAAAAAGCAGCAGTTACATTCGTAGTTAAAAAAGATGGCGTTAATATTGTAATGAGCTCTGATGTAGCTTGGAATGGCACAGTTGCTCAATTAACAAAATCTGACGCTACTAAATTAGCAGCAGGCGAGTATACTGTAACCGCTAGTGGGATTGACTTTGCTGTTAACTCAGCAAGTGGCACAATTGCAGCTGAAAAGGTTGCAAGCCTAGAAATTGTTGGGACTGATTTGATCAAAGCCAGCACAACAACAGCAACTGTCAACTACAAAGTATTTAATCAGTATAGCGAAGATATTACAACAACTACCGCTACTAGTGCATTAACACCTACATCTTCACTAGGTGGTGCTGTTGCAAATGTTGTAACGCTAGCCGATGGTGAAACTAAAGTTGGTAAAATTACTGTCACAAAAGCTGGTGGTGCTACTTGGGCCACAACTGATACAACTGGGGTTGTGACATTAACTCACGGTGCGACTGGTACAACAACAACTGCAACATTGACATTGCAAGCTGAAGCTAAAGTAAGTACTTTTGCCTTCACAGGATTTGAATTACCAGTAACGACTCCTGCAACAACAAGAATCTATACAGGTTCAACTAATGCGGCAACTTTAACATTCACAAGTGCCAATCAATATGGTGCAGAAGCAAGTACTTATGGTGACATTCATGGTAATGTAACATTTGTACCATCAGATGGTAGTGTAACACTAACGGAAACAGATGTTGATGGCGGGACTACTGCAACTAAAACGTTCTTATTGACAGTAGATACATCTGCTTTAGCAACTGCTAAAACCGTAACCATCACAGCAATTGTAAATGCTACAGGTGCAACATCAAAAATTGATTTAGAAGTAGTAAAACCATCAGCTCCTGATGCAGTAACTTTAGATGCACCTACAGCTGTAGTTGCAGATAATGATGCTGCAAATACTTTAGTTATGAACTTAGGAGTTACCGATCAATTTGGAACTGCCTTAACTGCACAACAAATTGTTGATGCTGGCGGATTTACAATTTCATCTTCTAATACTGCAGTTATTAACAATGCTCACTTAGCTATTGCAGCTACAGGAGCAAACAAAGGTAAGATCGTAAATACTGACGTCATTGCTGGGGAAGGTACTGCAGTTATTACAGTTACTGTAAATGCTACAGGTAAATCTGCTTCACAAACAGTAACAGTTGAAGAAGCAGCTCATGTAAATACACTTCAACAAATCGGCACACCTGCTTCTCAGTTAATTCAGGGAGCGACTACCAAATTAGGATTTGAATATTTTGATCAATATGGTAGAGCAATTACTACACCAGTAGCAAGTGATGATTATTATGTTGTGCTTTCTGAAGTCAAAGTAAGTGGAGATACTCCAATTTTAACTACGAGTCCAGCTAAAGGTACAATAGCGGATGAAACAACTATAGCTGGTGCTAACGCAATATCTGTTACAGCAGCAGCTAATAAAACAGGTACAGCAAAACTAAGAGTACAATTAGTGCAGACTGCTGGTGATGAAACTATTAGCCAGGTAGATACGTCATTTACAGTTGTTGATAACTCAGGAACTGGTTTAACTTATGCAATTTCAGCAATCCCAACACTTCCTGGTAATGCTAATGGAACAGTTTTGGGTAGTGATACTCATGCTTATCCAGTCGTAGTTACAGCTACTGATGGGAGCGGAAATTCATATGCAATCCCAGCAGATAAAATCTTTGCGTTACAATCTTCAGATGTTGCCATTGTAAAACCATCTGACGAACGTTTAGGCAATGTAGATATTGATCGTCAAGATAACAACTGGGTAGTTGCAGGTCAAAATATCTCAGCTGGTGATACCGCTACAGATTCTGCTACAATTACAGCTTTTGTTAATACTGATTCTGGTGTAAAAACTGCTACAGCAGAAGTAACCGTTGCTAAAGCAGCTCCAAAAACTGTAGAAGTAGCTGTTGTTGATACAGCAATTACAGCTGGTAATCCATATGCTTACGCAGCAGACACAACTGAATTATCAACATTTGAATTTGATGATGCAACAGATGCAGCAACAGGAACTGCAGCATTTGCATATGCTAAAGATCAATATGGTGTTTATAGTGCGATTGACTTAACAAATGCTACATCATTTGTAAATGTCGATACTGACAAATATGCTAATGTTTCAGACGGACAAGGTTTTGAAATCAATGCATGTAATTTTGAATTAGTAGGAACTGATGCTCAGTACAGAATTGACACAGCGTTTAAATTATTAGTCAATGATGGAACTGATGCTACGGTTTACAAACAATTAACAGTTACAGTCGCTGATGGTACTTTGCCAACTGTAGCTACACCTGGTGATGGAACAATCGCTCAATCTACAGATGAGGATGTTATCTTCTCTAAAGATTTAAGTGCTGCGACACAAGCAGCCATTCAGACAGCAGTAGAAAATGCTGCTGGTGGTGCTGGTGTGTTGACTGTAACATGGTCAGATGACAAAACAATGAAGCTTGCAGCCAGTGCAGCTGGTAGCGTAACTTGGGCAGCTGATTTAACAGCTGATATTACTGATAAAGCAGGTAACACAACTGAAGATGCAGTAATTATAGAAGTCCCATAACAAAAGAAGACAAAAGAATAGACAAACGGTGCCTGTCACTTAACTTATTCAACTTAACTTATTGAGGTGGATAGTTTAGAAACAGAGAATAGAGACGATTCGGGTTCTTCGGGACTCGGGTCGTCTTTTTTAGGTGCGCCCGGCATGGGCG
>JAVERS010000106.1:0-3125 GCA_034007015.1 Desulfuromonadaceae bacterium | reverse complement strand
AGTTTAAAGAGAGTGTGTAGCTTCCCGTTGCCTCTGTAGTGAGGCTAAAGTGTTGGATACTACCTGCACTATCTTCACCTTGCGTTTTAGTGGTAGTGACTATGGCTCCCATATCTGCGTTTGGAGTCGCAGTGAGGCTTGCTACATTTGTATGTGCTTTAGTACCTTGGAAAGTTACAACGTAGGTGTGACCATTTTTAGATTTAGTGTCAAATTTTACTTTATAGTCAGCTGTTGTTCCTCCATAGAGGCTCACAAGTGCTGCTTGGATATTTGTCTCATTGGTGAGGGTTTGGCTTCCTACGAAGTTGATGTTTGTAACTGTAGTGACTCCATTGCTGAGTGCATATGTTCCTGCGTTATAGGCATCTTTAAATGTGATGCTTTGTACTTCATTGATTCCGCTTGTGCTTGAGCTTAGGGCAAACACCTCAGTGTAAACTGGAGCGGCAATGATTCTTGGGGTATCGATCACAAGTGTTGTAATCTCATTTCTTCCCTCTTGAGCTGCGTTTATCTCTGTAACTGAGCTTGTAATAGTTGGTGCAGTTGTTGCAATAGTAAATCCATCTACATTTACTCCCTCAAGTGCTCCTATGAACTCTACGATAAATCCGCTTGCTCTTGTTCCACTCACTTCTATGTTTGCGGTAGGTGTGTTTGCAAGCGATGCAAATGCTGCTGTGAGCTCTGCTATGATGGTTGCGTCTGAGGTTTTTGCATCCACACTAAAACTCTCTGTGAGAGCATCTTTAGTAAGAGTGATTGCTCCTACTACATCTTTGGCTATAGAGAGCTCAAGAGTAGTATTTACTTTTATAGTCTGCTCTGGTATCTCCTCTACCTCTACACCTTGGTTGAGATAGACTTTTAAGTCACTTGCAGCGATGGTTAAACCATCTACTCCAATGAATGCTCCACTTGCTGCATCTGCTTGGAGTGATGTAAAGCTGCGTTTCTCTCCCTCTTGCTCTTTCATGAGGGCAAGACCAAAGTCCATATCACCCAAAGAGAGACCTATGGCGTCTACATCACCGTAGTTAAGTCCTGCAAACGCAGAGATATCAGTTCCACCGATACTCATATAGTCTACTTTTATCTCTTCACCGCTGTTAAGGGTTACTTCTCTTGTAGATTTTTCAAACCCGAAGCTTCCTTCTAGGGCTATGAAGTTAAACATATTTATCTCTAGAGTTCCGCTTGCTTGAAGCAGCTCTCCATACTCTCCATCCATATCAAGAGTAATGCTCTCGCCTGTGCCTACGAGAACCTCAAATGCATCCTCACCTGTCATTGAGGCATAATCTACTACTTTACCATCTTTATCACTGTTGATGTTGAGTGCCATATCAGTTGCGTTTATAACGAGATCATCTATACCTTCAAACGCGACACTCCCTACTGTTGCTTGGAGTGATGTGTAGTGCTCTTTAGTATTTGCTTTATTGTTTATGAGAGCTAGTGCGAAGTTTACATCTGTTGCACGAAGTCCTAGAGCATCCTCACTATCTCCATTCATACCGATAAACGCATCAACACCAGCAGCTCCAAGGGTGAGAACTTCAGCTTCATCTATACTTGATGCTGCTCCTTGCTCATCTTTGAGCGCTATGTCGTACATTGTAGATTTTTTTAGAGCGAAGCTTCCACTTGTGCTAAAGAAGTTAAAGAGGTTTATCTCCATCTCTCCGCTTATCTGTGTGAGCTCTTTAGCAGTTCCATCTATGGAGATGTTCATGACATCTTCTTCACCTGAACCTGTTTTTACCTCTAATGGAGCAATAGCATAGTCTAGGTATCTAGCATTTGCACCGCTCTCGCTTGTGCGGTTGATCTCTACATTTAAGTTACTTGCGTTTAATGTAAGACCCTCTACTCCTATAAAGCCAGCACTTCCCACATTAGCAGAGAGTGTTGTCCAAGTGGAGCTACTACCTACTGTTTTATCATTAGCGATAACGAGGGCGAAGTCAGTATCACGAGCTTCTATTCCTATAGCGTCACTACTTCCACCGTTTACTCCCACAAATGCGTTTGCACCATTTGCTCCAAGGGTGAGCATATCTACATTTACACTCTCACCAGTGTTAAGTGTCATTGTAGATGTTGTTTTTTCAATTGCAAAGTTTCCATCTACACTAAAGAAGTTAAATACGTTGACATCTAAGTATCCGCTCACTCTTAGGTACTCACCTATGCTGCCGTCCATGTTGAGGGTGTAGTAGACTCCTGTGCCTGCTAATACTTCAAGAGCATTATTTGCATCTGCCATCGCTTTATAGTCAACGACTATGGCGTTTGCCTCTTTGGCTTCTATGATTGTTGTACTTCCCTCTTGTGTTGTTGTAAGGGTTGCCTCTGTTGTATCTGTTGTTGGTGTTACTGTTATAGCTGCTTGGTCTACTCCAGCTAGAGTTTTTGTGAAGCTAAGTTCTAAGCTCTCTCCTGTAAAGCTAAGCACTTTTATATCTGCGTTTAGGTCTGTATCTATGATTGCTTGCATCTCTGCTATGCTCATAGTTGAAGAGATTGTTGCTGTTGTATCTCCTGCAAACCCTAGTGTAAAGCTAAACTCTTTTGCATCGGTTGTGAAGCTTACTCTTTGAGTCTCTGCGCTATCTGCATAACCCTCTTTATTGAAATAGAGTTTCGTGCTTGCGTTTACTAGGCTTGTATCATTTGTCCAGAAGTTATCATTTGCATCTGTTTTTGCTAATTCACCTATATTCTCAATCAGGAAGATTTTTGAAGTAGCGGTTGAGTTAGTGGCATCATAGGTAACTGTAACATTTGCGCCATCTGTGTAGGATGTAGCTCTAAGGGCCGCTTCTATATTTGCAGCGAGTGCACTCATATCTGTGTCGTAAGTGACTACTTGTGAGTCAGCTGCATCATATCCTATAGTAAATGTTCCACTTGGAAGTGTTGCATCTGGAGTAGCTGTCACTTTAAGGAGTGGGAGGCTCACACCTGCAAGAGTACCTCCAAATGTGATATCAAATGCATCCTCTATACCCACTGTACAATCGACTACATCTACCTCTGCACCAAGGATTGGAGTAAGGGCTGCACTTAGAGCTGCCTCTATTGCAGCTGCATCTGCGTTAAACGCAAGAGCGGCTGTG
>JAVERS010000105.1:0-3271 GCA_034007015.1 Desulfuromonadaceae bacterium | reverse complement strand
GGGACCGGGCACAGGACCGGGCACGGGCACTGGGCCGGGGTCGGATCCGGGCACTGGGCCGGGCACTGGCGGAGGCGCCACTGGCCCCACCGCAGTGGCGGCCCATGCCAGCCTGACTGAAGACGATACGGATGTAACCGGCCAGATCCCCATGCCGCAGAACGCGGCAGGTCACAATCTGTCATTTTTGGCGCAAAGCGGCATCCCGGGGCAATACGGAATCTTCAGCGTGGACGCCAATGGCGCATATTCGTACCAACTGAACAACACGTTGCCCAGCGTCCAGGGTCTTGGGGAAGGCCAGACGCTTACCGAAACCTTCACCTATACAATGGGCGACGGCGCGGGCGGCGTCACCTCCAACACGGTCACCATTACCATCAATGGCCTCAATGACGCGCCCACAGTAGATTCCGCCGCCACTTCCATCCTTGAGGATCAGGACCACACCACAGGCATTCTGCCCACGCCGCAGGATATCGACACAGACGACTCCCCCCAGTATCTGACGCAGACAAACTCGGCAGGACAGTACGGCTACCTCAGCCTCAATAGCGACGGAACCTATACCTATACGCTGGACAACAGCCTGCCCATTGTCCAGCGATTGGGCGTCGGCGACTTTTTGACGGAAACGTTCACCTATACTGTGGATGACGGGCACGGAGGCACAGCGTCCGGCAACCTCGTCATCACCATACACGGAACCAACGACGTGCCCACGGTGGCGGCCGCCACTGCCGAGGTGGACGAGGACGGCCCGGTGCTCATGGGCGTTCTGCCCACGCCCCACGATGTGGACGCGGGCGATGTGCCGCAGTTCGTGCCGCAAACCGGCAGTGTGGGGGCATACGGCGTGCTTACCGTGGATGCCCAGGGCAACTACAGCTATGTTCTGGACAACTCGCGCCCGGAAATCCAGGCGCTCAGCCAGGGCGACACGCTCACGGAACAATTTGTTTTTACCGTTACGGACGGTCAGAGCTACGTCAGCAAAACCCTGACCATCACCATCAACGGCACCAACGACGTGCCCACCGTAGCGGCCTCGTCAGCCTCGCTGACCGAGCATCAGGGTCTTGTGGGTGGAACCCTGCCCACGCCGCACGATGTGGATGCCAATGACACCCTGAACTTCATCGAGCAGCACAACGCTCCCGGCCAGTACGGCAACTTCAGCGTGGATGCCGCCGGAAACTATACCTACGTGCTTGACTACGCCGCGCCCGATCTCCAGCATTTGGCCGAGGGTCAGCAACTTACCGAAGTTTTTACCTATACTGTGTACGACAACCATGGCGGCATGGCCTCCAACACCATTACCATCACCATCAACGGCGTCAATGACGCCCCTCAGGTCAGCGCGGCCGTGGCTTCCATTGATGAGGACGTTGCCAGCATCAGCGGCACCCTGCCCGCCCCCACGGACGCGGACGCAGGGGACGTGGCGCACTTCGTGCCCCAGGCCGATGTTCCTGGCCAGTACGGCAGCTTCACCCTGCAGGCGGACGGCACCTACTCCTACACGCTCGATAATGCCCTGCCGGTTGTCCAGCAGCTTGGCGTGGGCAGCCAGCTCATCGAAACATTTACCTACACCGTCACGGATCAGCACGGCGCCACCGCGTCCAACACCATCACCATCACCATCAACGGCACCAACAGCGCGCCGCAGGTCAGCGCAGCCACGGCCAGCATTTTTGAAGACGATGCCAGCATCAGCGGCACTCTGCCCACGCCCACGGACGTAAACGCCAATGACGTGGTGCTGTTCCAGCCCCAGACCGACGCTCAGGGCCAGTACGGCAGTTTTACGTTGCAGGCGGATGGCAGTTACACCTACACTCTCGATAATGCCCTGCCAGTTGTCCAGCAGCTTGGCGTGGGGGCGCACCTCACCGAGACCTTTACCTATACCGTCACGGATCAGCACGGCGCGACCGCGTCCAACACCATTACCATCACTATCAACGGCACCAACGACGCCCCGCAGGTCAGCGCAGCTGTCATCACTGTCCCCGGTGACGCCACCGACGTCAGCGGAACCCTGCCCACGCCTACAGACGTGGATGTGGGCGACGTGCCGCAATACGATGCGCAAAACACGGTGGGCCAGTTTGGCACCTTCACCCTGCAGCCCGACGGCAGCTATACCTTTACCCTTGACAACTCCCTGCCTGCGGTGGCGCAGCTGAGTGCGGGCGAACAGCTTACGGAAACCTTCACCGCCACCGTCAGAGACCCGCACGGAGCGACATCGACCAGCACCATCACCATTACCATCAACGGCACCAACAGCGCGCCGCAGGTCAGCGCCGCCACGGCCAGTATTTTTGAAGACGATGCCAGCATCAGCGGCACCCTGCCCACGCCCACGGACGTGAACGCCAATGACGTGGTGCTGTTCCAGCCCCAGACCGACGCTCAGGGCCAGTACGGCAGTTTTACGTTGCAGGCGGATGGCAGCTACACCTACACGCTCAACAACGCTCTGGACGCAGTGCAACAACTTGGCGTGGGGGCGCACCTCACCGAAACCTTTACCTATACCGTCACGGATCAGCACGGCGCAACCGCGTCCAACACCATTACCATCACTATCAACGGCACCAACGACGCCCCGCAGGTCAGCGCCGCCGTCATCACTGTCCCCGGTGACGCCACCGACGTCAGCGGAACCCTGCCCACGCCCACAGACGTGGATGCAGGCGACGTGCCGCAATACGATGCGCAAAACACGGTGGGCCAGTTTGGCACCTTTACCCTGCAGCCCGACGGCAGCTATACCTTTACCCTCGACAACTCCCTGCCTGCGGTGGCGCAGCTTGGCGCGGGCGAACAGCTTACGGAAACCTTCACCGCCACCGTCAGAGACCCGCACGGGGCGACCTCGACCAGCACCATCACCATCACCATCAACGGCACCAACAGCGCGCCGCAGGTCAGCGCCGCCACGGCCAGCATCTTTGAGGATGATGCCAGCATCAGCGGCACCCTGCCCACGCCCACGGACGTGAACGCCAATGACGTGGTGCTGTTCATGCCCCAGACAAACGCTCAGGGCCAGTACGGCAGTTTTACGTTGCAGGCGGACGGCAGCTATACCTACACTCTCGATAATGCCCTGCCAGTTGTCCAGCAGCTTGGCGTGGGCGCTCACCTTACCGAAACCTTTACCTATACCGTCACGGATCAGCACGGCGCAACCGCGTCCAACACCATTACCATCACTATCAACGGCACCAACGACGCCCCGCAGGTCAGCGCCGCC
>JAVERS010000034.1:0-22015 GCA_034007015.1 Desulfuromonadaceae bacterium | reverse complement strand
ACATAAAAATGTCTTGGATCATACCCACTTCCCACCGGTGGCTTACTTTCATGTGGCAGCACTGGCACCTGATTCGCAGGATGATTTTCAGCAGTGTCAAAAGCGGCAATGTCGTCCCAAGTGCTTATGCTAGAAGCAGGTGCTACGAGGTTACGAACCTTATAAATACTTACAATTTTTCCGGCACTGTCTTTAATTTCACTGCGGTCATCAATACCATTTTCATTTACATCGTCTGTAGTTACAGGATTGGCCTTAGGGAAATGAGCGTTAATAATACCTTCCTGTATATAGGCACTAGTAAGCCAGTCCCGGCTATTCGCGTTGGCCGTAACCAAGCCCATTTCTTTGTTATAAAAATCAGTTTTAACAGTTCGATCATTGCTGGCAATCTGCAATTCAACAGTAGTAGTATTAGTGGCCATAACACCAATTACTGTCAGAATTAGCAAAAACAGCATGGCGCTTATCAGCACAAATCCTTGCTCATTGTGCCTCTGCTTGGTCGTTGCTCTGAGTTGCATATCAATCCTCTTCTGTGTTTAAAGATCGGAATTTCATGGCTTAATCTTGATGGTCGAAAAAGACAGATTTTTGCGTTGACCCTTGTTGAGCCAAATGACTGTTACTTCAACAGTTTTACTTCCGGCAGCTGGAGTATTTCCCTGCACATTCCAGAACAAATCGTAGTTCCCTCCAGCGCCAACCTCATGTCCATCAAATATCACGTCGTCACCATTGGAGAGCGTATAGGTATTATCGTTATCTTCTTCTAACCGTCCGTCATCATAGTTCCATGTCATGATCCGCTCAATCTGGTCGCTCGCAAGGACAGATGCTTCTGTTACACGATTAGCAACCGAATTGCCATTTATGGCAGAAAGCTGCATCAAGGCTAAGCCCAGAATACCAACAGCAAAAACAAACAAAGCTATAAGCACCTCAATAAGGGTAAAACCATTTTGGTCTTTAAATATTGATTTCATAGTCTACAAATCCAAGTTACGCAGGTTAACTGTTATGGTTTGAAACCGGCGACGGAAATTGTCATTGTAAGGTCCCCAAACCTCGCCAGATGAGGTGGTATAGGTGTCAGAATTGGTGTATTGAGAATCGGGATGGGCGGCACGCGCCAACAATGAAATTTGCACGCTGCGGATAAGATCTAAGACAGAGGTTTCCTCACCGTCTTTATCAAGGTAGCGAAACTCTATAGCCTGAATATTTTCTACTACTGCTTCGAAGCCGTCTCCGGCATCCCTTCCAAGAGGAGCCACATCGTTGGCAATACCGTCGCCGTTAAGATCATCAACTATACCATCGGGTTCGCTATCAAATTCATCCTTAAAGCCATAAACTACCGACTCATCGGTACCTGCGATATCACCATCTGCATTGAGATCCTGGTTAAACCCAAAGCGAGCAGGTGTAGCTTCTTTAATTCCCAGCAGACCAGTGCGGGTAGGG
Source organism: Desulfuromonadaceae bacterium (assembly GCA_034007015.1). Taxonomy (GTDB): domain Bacteria; phylum Desulfobacterota; class Desulfuromonadia; order Desulfuromonadales; family Desulfuromonadaceae; genus JAIVHC01. The sequence continues at coordinate 20,548 of JAVERS010000034.1, read as the reverse complement.
TCGTAGCCTGCCATACGAATTTCGCGCACCATAAAGTCGAGACCGAAGCGGATGTTCTGTTGCACTTCGGCTACTTGATCCTGCGCAAGATAGCTTCTCTGTTGAGATTGAAATGCAGCAAAAATAGCTGTCATTAGCAAACCCGAGATGGCAAGGGCAACCAGCAATTCGACCAAGGTGAATCCTCTGCATAAGGTCTGACGGTCACTTTTCATTGCCAATCCCCCCCTTGCCATTTCAAAATTCTTATTGATCCGCTGTTTGAACTTCCTATGGCATAGGTCGTGGTGTTTTCTTGATGATCGAGATAAACATTACCTTCATCACCAAACCCTCGGGAATTAAACACAACTCGATTGTCGGTATAGCTTATATTTTTTGCAGGAAAAGGGTTCCCAGAGCCAGCTACAGGGGATGTTGCATTTCCATGCCCAAACTTTATCCCATTGCCAAAATTATCCAGAGAAAACGTCTCCTTATTCCCTACACATGCGTCAGAAACCCACGCATCGCAAAGCTGGTACTCGTTAGTAGCTGGAATAAAAACAATGGCCGCGCTTCTGTTCGATTTTACTGCTATCGATCTCGCTTTCTGCATAGCAGAGTACACTTCACGTGCGGCCCCTTTTAGCTTGTAGTTAGGCAGCCAATTCATAATTCCAGGAACAGCAATTGCCGCAGCAACAGCGATAATCGCAATAACAACAAGAACTTCCATCAAAGTAAACCCAGCCTGCCGGCTCTGGTCAGATGGTGCGCGTTCAACATTCATTCTTTATATATCCCCTTTTTCGCATCAAGTTATCGACCGAGATGACGCTTACCATATAGCAACTCTCTGGAAGATACGTGCCAACCTGCCTTTCGCGCACAACCTCGCCAAACTACGTGCGTCAAAGGTATGCCCAGAGATTCCCCTGCATATAAATACGCGCATTATTTGCACCCTTGCGCCAAAACCATGCAAACTTTGCACACAGAATGTCCCTTGCAACCGCGGAAAGAGTGGTGTGGAAAGGTGGTGTTTTCCTCGGAAAATGTGATATGTTTAACCTTATGCGTATTGACTCCGCGCGATGCCACCGACAGAGCCAATGCGTGTAGCAGGGCGTTTATCTGTTCGTGCCGCAGCTACTGGAGCCAGGCGGTGCTTGTTATGTAATAATGTCAATGATTGACGGAGGAAATGATGAACCCTAAAGAAAGAGTGAAAAAACCAAGGATGTCGCGTGCAACACTTATCGCGATAGCGGTGTTGCTGTGCTTTACAGTAGTACCGTCTATGGCGGAAGAGATCACCATAAGTTCGGATACTGAGGCGTGCCTTAGCTGTCACCGCATGGTTACTCCCGGTATTGTGGGAGACTGGGAAAACAGCCAGCACGCGCGCATGAGCCCGGCAAAATCACTCGAACTCCCCAAAAGGGAGCGGCGCATGTCCGCCACCGATGTGGCGAAAAACCTGCGTGACAATGCTGTTGGGTGTGCCGAGTGTCATATGATGAACACCGATCTCCACCCTGAAGACAGCTATGCGCACAACGGCTTTACCATCCACACGGTGGTATCCCCTGCAGACTGCAGCACCTGCCATCCCACCGAAACCGAAGAATACAGTGACAACAAAATGTCGCAGGCATACGCCAATCTGATGGACAACGAAACCTACGCTGTGATGGTAGATAACGCCAACGGCCTGGATGAGTTCAACGGTGCAGGTTTCCATCACATTAAGGCGGATGAAACCAGCAATGCCGACTCCTGTCTGGCATGCCACGGTACGGTGGTAAAAGTTACCGGAACCGAAACGCGCGCCACCATGATGGGGTCGATGGAGTTCCCCACTTTAAGCAACTGGCCCAACGCCGGCGTTGGACGTATCAACCCTGATAACACCAAAGGTTCTTGTTCCTCCTGTCACCCACGCCATCAGTTCTCCATCGAGATGGCACGTAAACCCTACACCTGTGCACAGTGTCATAAAGGGCCAGACGTACCGGCATATAAGGTTTACTCCGTGAGTGTGCATGGGAACATTCAGAAGTCGGTAGATAAAGATTGGGATTACAGCGCGGTACCCTGGGTTGTGGGCAAGGATTTCACCGCCCCCACCTGTGCTGCATGCCACAGCAGTGAGATTGTAGATGAATCGGGCAACGTCATTGCAAAGCGTACCCACCGTATGAACGACCGCCTGCCATGGCGGATTTTCGGTCTGCCATACGCGCACCCCCAACCAATCGATGCGGACACCAGCAAGATTAAGAACAAAGTGGGACTTAACCTCCCCACAGAGTTGACTGGGGAGATGGTGCCAGAGTTTTTAATCAGCAAGGAAGAGATGGCAAAGCGGCAGCAGACCATGGAAAATGTGTGTTCTGCATGTCATACCCAGCAGTGGATTGACGGGCACTTCGACCGTTTGGAGCGCTCCATCGAAACATCAAACTTCATGACCCTGCAGGCGACCAAGATCCTCAGCACTGCGTGGGAAGAGGGGCTGGCACAGGGAGCAAATCCGTTTGATGAACCGCTGGAGATTAAGTGGATTGAGCAGTGGCTGTTCTACGGTAACTCTGTGCGTTTTGCTACCGCCATGGGTGGAGCGGACTACGGTGTATTCGCCGATGGACGCTGGACTCAGACCAAAAATCTGCGGGAGATGGCAGACTATCTGAAGTTCTTGCGTGCGACTAAAGAGGCGCAAGACAAGAAGTAACTTCAACCGATAAAACATGCGGGGGGCGAAAATCGCCCCCCGCATGTTTTCCCCTCCTGTGACACCGCCTACATTATGTTGGTACTACGTAAAGTGGTGCGATTACGTATCGGCATTCTTCCTCTTGTTTAAAAACAATCAAGTAAAACCAAGATCAAGACCGCCGGGTTGCGTCCCGGCAGATGGTGCGCTTTTTCAGCGCTGGAGTTGAGAGGATTTCAGCGGTGATGTTTTGGTGTCCGACTGGTGCTCACTTTCACACAAGTGAACGTTGTTGGGCTTAGTGAGCAAATAAGGGTTGCCAACGTAGGGAGCCTGCCCAGGTTCAAGCTAGCACCCATCCCCCTTCGTGCCGTAGCCGGAACGTTGTCGCTAGCAGGCGCTAAAGATGGATCGTTGTTTGAGCGGTAGCGAGTTTCGATCCATCCGCATGCTGGCGCCATAAGTGGAGGGAACCCGAAGGGCTAGGCGCAGGGGGTGTCTTCCTTTGCTTACTTTCCTTGGACAGGCAAGGAAAGTAAGGTGGTGTGGGCCACCGCCCACGTCATGTGGGCACTACGGTGGATGCCGCGATATCAGGAAATCTTTGCTGCTTTTGTGTTTTCTTTAAGAGCGAAACCAAGACCAAGACCGCCGGGTTGCGTCCCAGCAGCCGCCACCCTTTTTGTGGGCTGACACAAAGGGTGCAAAAAGCAGCTAAGCTCGTGCTGGCGCACCGCATCACGCTGTTGCCTACTGGCGTTCTGAGGGCGCTTTTGCGTACTGATGATTACCGCCCCCCTTTAGGGCGGCGGATGGTGCGTTGTTTGAACTGTGAAGTTGAGAGGATTTCAGCGGTGATGTTTTGGTGTCCGACTGGTGCTCACTTTCACACAAGTGAACGTTGTTGGGCTTAGTGACCGAATAAGGGTTGCCAACGTAGGGAGCCTGCCTAGGGCCGCCTAAACCTCTACCCCATATTCCTGAATCTTATAGTGCAGGGCGCGCAGGCTGATTTCGAGAAGTTTTGCCGCTTTGGTGCGATTCCCGCCGGTTTGTTGTAATGCGGCGCGAATGTGCTGCTCCTCTAACGTGGCGATGGCGCGTTTCAGGGATAGGTCATTCGCGGGGAGAGTGACGCTCCCTTTGGACATAAGATGGGGAGATTCCCGCGGCAGATCGGTGCTTTCGATAACACCACCACGGTGAAAGATCATCACCTTTTCGAGGGTGTTTTCCAGTTCGCGCACGTTACCGGGCCAACTCTGACGTTGGAGCGCTTCGAGTGCTGCGGCGCTAATTTCTGGCACTGGCATCTGCTGGCGCGCAGCGATACTCTGGAGAAAATGGCGACACAGAACGGGGATATCGTCGGGGCGTTGGCGTAACGGCGGGAGTTTGAGTTCCACCACAGCCAGGCGATAGTAGAGGTCTTCGCGAAAGTTGCCCTTGCGCACCGCTTCTCTTAGGTCGGTGGCCGTTGCAGTAACGATACGCACATCCACCGGTATGGTACGAACCGAACCTACCGGACGCACCTCTTCCTCTTGGAGCACGCGCAACAGCTTCGGCTGAAATTCCAGCGGGAGCTCCCCAATTTCGTCCAAAAATAGCAAGCCTCCGTGCGCCGCGACAAACAGCCCCTGATGGGTTTTGTCCGCCCCAGTAAACGCCCCCTTGGCATGTCCGAAGAGTTCACTCTCCACCAGACTGGCCGCGATAGCGCTGCAGTTTACCGCGACGAATGGAGCCCTAGCGCGAGGTCCTTGCTGATGTAGAGCGCGCGCTATCAGCTCTTTACCGGTGCCGCTCTCCCCTTGAATCAACACGGGCGAACGCACCTGCGCCAGGGTTTTTACCTGCTCCAGCAGTGCGTTCATCCCCGCGTCGGCATGGATGATCTGGTGTGAGGTGGAGGCGGCGAGGCGTTTGCGTAACTGCGTATTTTCGGTGCGAAGGCGCCGGTTCTCTATCCCTTTTTTTACCGCAAGAAGTATTTCATCCGGCTTAAATGGCTTGGATATGTAGTCGAACGCCCCCTGTTTCATACACTCAATGGCGCTATCGATGGTGCCATAGGCGCTCATCATGATGACGCACAGTTCGGGATGGTTCTGCAGGGCGTGGCGCAAGAATTCAATCCCATCGGCGCCGGGCATGCGTACATCGCAGATGGCGAGAGTGTAATCTCCCTGGTGCAACATCTTAAGAGCGCTGGGGGTATCCGGGCTCTGGTCTACGTGATATCCCGCCTCGCCAAGAAGGGTGCACAACACATGGCGCAGGGCGGGCTCGTCGTCAATTACGAGGATCTGCGTCTGTTCCAGAGTCATGTGTTGTGGCCTTTCTGCTTAGGGTGGCGCCGCACCAGCACGGTAAAGCTGCTCCCCGCGCCCGGCGTGCTGGTGAGGGTAATATCGCCACCGCACTCCTTAAGCTGCTGATAACACACAAAGAGTCCCAGACCGCGCCCACCACGCTTCCCGCCGCTAAAAAAGGGATCGAAGGCGGCTTGCTGCTGTGCGCTACTCATGCCGATGCCATTGTCCTTTACCACTATCACTACCGCTTCATGCTGTGCCCGTGCACTGATTTCGATCTGCCCATCGATACCAGTTGCATCATGCGCGTTAAGGATAAGATTTACCAGAATTTGCTGCAGATGATTAGGGGGGATATGGCACTCTGGTAGTTCTGCTGCAAGCTCGAGCTTCAGATTGCGCTGCTTAAACACCCCCTGATGGCGCAACATTTCTACGGTTTCATGTATCACCTGCAGTGGATCACTGAGGAGACAGCGCTGTTCTGCTCCCCCCTCCTCTGTCATGGAACCGGTGCTGGCATATTTAAGCATATCGCGGATGATATGGTCGATACGCGCGGCTTCCACTTCTGCGCGCTGCAGTAAATCATCACGCGCACTGGGATCATCTTTAAGGCGCGCCATATTCAGATACGCCAACACCGCGCTCAAAGGGTTGCCGATCTCGTGCGCCATCCCCGAGGCCAGATGTCCCACCGAGGCCATGCGCTCCGCTTGCATCAGACTCAAACGTGTCACTCCAAGTTCGCGGTTTCTATCCTGCAGCTCCTCCATCTGACGCTGCTGCTCTACTTGATTCTGCTCCAGAGTGGTCGCCATCTGATTAAAACTCTGCCCCAAGGTAGCAATCTCACGCGGGCCAGCGGGGGTCACTCGTGCTGCGGCGTGCCCATACATTAACGCTTCAGTTACTCCGGTGAGCGCCGCGACAGGGGAGATAACGGCACGGCGGAGAATATGCACCGACGCCCCTATCAAAACCAGACCGTAGCCAAGGCAGATCCATAGAGCAAGGCGGAGTTGCGCCAAAGTGCGCGCACGCACCTGTTCGAGCGAAAAATTAAGATACAATGCCTGTTTCCCTGCCCCCCCCTGAAACCCGAGCGCCACCTGCAATCCAGCTTTTTCTGGCGCAGATGGCTTCAGCCACGATGCAGGATGGCGCAAGTTCATAACGGGTTCGCTTTGGAGCAGCGCACGGCGCAGAAACTGGCGCAGATGGACTAGCTCTGTCTCCGTTTTTCCTGAAGGCCACCTGCCGCCACAGGGCTCAAGGGTGGCATCGACAAGGAGCGCCGTGCGCAGATGCTCTGCGGGCGCCAGGCTACGCAGTAGCCGCTCCTGTTTTGCGGGCTCAAGCTGTGCAAACGCGGAGGTGAGGATACGCCCCTGTTCAAGATAAAACTTTACCTGCTCGGCGAGACGATCATTTTCCCCCAGACGGATAAGGAACATTGTGATGAACAACAGCGCCGCGCCTACTAACAGTGCCGTCGAGACGACTATCTCGGTTTGTAGAGAGGTGCGGCGCGGATGTGCCATCAGCAGTGTCCGTCGTCGGCGAGACTGGTGAAGCTATCGTGTCCAATGATGATGTGATCGAGGACGCGGATACCGAGAAGATCGCCTCCACTTTTAAGGCGTTGGGTAATGCTGATATCTTCGCGGCTCGGGCTGGGGTCACCGGAGGGGTGGTTGTGGAGGAAGATAACCCCGGCCGCTGATTCACGCACTACGGCGCTAAACACCTCGCGCGGATGGACGATACTCGCGGTGAGACTCCCTTCGGAGATACGCATATCACGGATGAGGCGATTTTTGGCATCGAGCATCAACACCATGAACACCTCTTTGTTGTAATGCAGAAAGCGGTTGCGGTAACGCCGAAACACCGCATCGGCGCTGGAAAATTGTGCTTTGGGGAGCAGATGTTGATCCCCCATGCGGCGCGCCAGTTCAAACACTGCCTGCAGTTCTGCAGCCTTCGCTGGCCCCACCCCGCTGATGCGACACAATTCGGAGGTGGTGGCACGGGAGAGGCGAAACAGGTCGGAGAACTCCTGCAATAGCAGGCGCGCCAGGTCCACGGCAGTAGTTTTGGAATTCGCATTCCCAGTGCGCAAGATAAGGGCTATAAGTTCTGCGTCACTTAAAACTTCTGCCCCCCGACTCAGAAGCTTTTCTCGTGGACGCTCCCCTTCGGGCCAATCCTTGATGCGCCGTACACCTCCGTGCGCCCCTGATGAGCTTGGCACGTAATCCTCTGTTGTCTCTCCCGGATTGGGATGAGCCTCATCTGCATTAAGTTTAGCCATCTCTTTGGCCTTTCTTGCGCCCAGCAATAGCCAAATCTATCCCATGCCGCTCTTCACCTGCGCAAACAGGATAAATCCCAGCAGCACCACCGCGAGCCAGCACGATACAATGTCTGCAGTCTTGCGTGGTGGCTCTTGCGCCATCTCTGCCGTTTCGTCGCTGACACTCTCTTTGGGTACGCGCGCCAGCAGGGCGTTAACCATACTCGGAAAACTGGAGTAGGCGTTGGAGACAATCATAAAATCATCCTCGGAGCACAGGGTCACAAAAGCGCGCTTTTTCACCTGCACAGTTTCTACCGCTGTCATCTCATCAAAGCGCATACATTTGCGCCGAAAAAGTTTGCGTGTGCACACCTGGTCAGCATCGATAATGGTACGTCGGAACAAACACTCAAGAAACAGCACCACCACCGGTAAAATAAGAAACCCAACAATGATCCTCTTTGCGATTGGCTCATCAAACATAAAACAGGTTACCAACAGTGCCATTGTCTCTATGCTCAGCAGCCCCAATGGAACCAGAAAGCCTTTGCGAATACGAAATGTCATGGGTGTGCTCCTTAAAGATAAGGCTATAACAACTTTCAGCCATGTTTACTCCCTCACCTTCCTGCTAGGGGAGGGTCAGGGTTGGGACAAAACCCGTCAGGGCATCCCATCAATCTGAGGGGGTTTTTATTGGCAGTTCTCACATGATGTGGGCAACGATACCGCCTCCAGCGGCAAACCATATCTGTGCACTAAGCCCCCGACAAGGTTCACTTGTGTGAAAGCGAGCACCAGCCGGACATCAAAACATCACCGCGGAAATCCTCTCAACACCAGAGCTGGAAAACCGCACCAGCCTCTGCATAAAAGAAGCAGTGCATATCAGTCGAACAGGTGTTCCAGCGCCTCCTGCACCGAGCGGATAGCAACAAGCTTCAGCCCTGCAGGGGGATCAATGTTTTTGCAGTTCCCTGCGGGGAGAAGGCAGCGCTCAAACCCGAGACGGGCCGCCTCCTGCACGCGGAGTTCTGGGCGCGATACTGCGCGGATCTCCCCTGCCAGCCCCGCTTCGCCAAACACCACGGTGCGCGCAGAAATGCACTTATTCATATGGCTGGAAGCAAGGGCGGCCATAATGGCGAGATCTGCCGCGGGTTCATCAATTTTTGCCCCTCCAGCCACATTGACGAAGATATCATGGCTCAGCAGCGACAACCCGACCTTTTTTTCCAGGATCGCCACCAGGAGCGAGACCCGGTTGTGATCGGTGCCGATGGAGGTGCGGCGTGCCGTGCCGTAGGGAGCACTAGCCACTAAAGCCTGCAACTCCACCAGAATCGGGCGGCTCCCCTCCATCGCAGGAATCACTACACTGCCGGCAGCATCTTCAGAACGTTCCGCCAGGAAGATTTCCGACGGATTGGAAACCTCGCGCAGGCCGATATCGGCCATCTCAAACACCCCAATCTCGTTGGTGGAACCAAAGCGGTTTTTCACCGCGCGCAGGATGCGGTAGGGATGGCTGGCATCCCCCTCGAAGTACAGCACCGTATCCACCATATGTTCCAACACGCGCGGCCCAGCAATGCTACCATCTTTGGTTACGTGTCCGACAATGAAGGTGGGCACTCCGCTCCCCTTCGCCCACTGCATCAGCTGTCCGGCGCATTCACGCACCTGACTTACACTGCCGGGGGCTGATTCAAGGGCGGCGGTAAAGATGGTCTGGATGGAATCAATAACCAGTAATTGTGGCTTGAGCTCCTTCGTGTGGGCAAAAATCTGCTCTAGGGAGTTCTCCGCCAACAGATATAGCTCACCCCCCACCACCCCGAGCCGTTTAGCGCGGAGTTTGATCTGCAGGGTGGATTCCTCCGCCGTGACATACAACACGCGCTGGCGGTGGGCCACATGCCCCACCGCTTGGAGCAACAGCGTCGATTTACCGATCCCCGGATCGCCCCCGATGAGGGTAAACGCGCCTGGGACGATGCCGCCGCCCAGTACCCGATCCAGTTCGCCAATGCCGATCTGTTCGCGCCGTTCGTCACTTGCAGCGATAGCGCTGAGTTTCACCGGCGTAGCTCCCGTGCTCAGCGTGGTTCTGGTGCCACTTTTTTTCTCTGCGAGGCACACCTCTTCCTGCAGGGTGTTCCACTGTTGACAGTCGGGGCAGCGTCCAAGCCATTTCGGGCTCTGGTAGCCACACTGAGTACAGGTATAGATGGTACGCGGTTTGCGCTGAGCCATAAGATGTCAATTCTGCATAAGGTTTTAAGAGTTTTAATTGCGCATCAATTTTAGAGTGCCTGTGGCGGTGTGTCAATTACTCCGCGGTTAAACATGAGTCATACAGTCATATTTAAAGGTTTTATCTGCAGCGCAAAAGGTGTATAATTGGCAGTTACGTACTTACACTCACTACATACTTGAGCATTTAAGTAGAGTGTTTGTAGAGAGTGCCCTATAACTGGAATACTCGTGGCAAATCTACAGCAAGCGTATAGTAACAATTACCGCACAATTACCGCAGGCAACTACAACCGAAGGATTAATATACCATGCTTGATCAGCGCGTGATTCGCACCTTGGAAGAAATTGTCGGCCCTGAAAATATCACCACCCACCCTACCGACATGCTGTGTTACTCCTACGATGCTACCCAGCAGAGTTTTCTCCCTGATGCGGTGATATTTCCCGCAGATACCGAGCAGATCAGCCTGATTATGAAGCTGGCAAACGTGGAAAATGTACCGGTATATCCGCGTGGAGCAGGAAGTGGTTTTACCGGTGGCAGTCTTCCCCTCTCTGGCGGAATTGTACTGGTGACCTCGCGCATGGATCAGATTCTTGAGATCGACGAAGATAACCTTGTAGCGCGAGTGCAACCGGGGGTTGTTACCGAGCACTTTCAGCAGGCGGTGGAAAAACTCGGCCTGTTCTACCCTCCCGATCCGGCATCGCTAAAATTCAGCACCTTAGGTGGCAACGCCGCTGAATGTGCGGGGGGGCCGCGCTGTGTCAAATATGGAGTCACTAAGGACTACATCATCGGGCTGGAAGTAGTGACTCCGCAGGGCGACATCATCCGCACTGGTGGCACCACCATGAAAGGGGTAGTGGGTTACGACCTCACCAAACTGATGGTGGGAAGCGAAGGGACTCTGGGGATCATGACCGAGTTGATTATCAAGCTCCTGCCTCTACCGGAAGCCAAGAAAACTATGCTCATCATGTTCGATTCTATCGACGGTGCGGCGCAGGCTGTTTCTGCCATCATCCGCGGCAAAATTATCCCCACCACCCTTGAATTTATGGATGCCGCCACCATTGAATGTGTGCGCAAGGCCACCGACCTCGATGTGCCTGCAACAGCAAAGGCAGTACTGATTGTAGAGGTGGACGGGGAAGCACAGGTGCTCGATCGCCACACCGCGCGCATCTCGGAGATTGTCCAACCCCTGGGCGTAGTGGAGACCCGCATTGCACAAACTCCGGCGCAGAGCGAAGAGTTATGGAAGGTGCGCCGCAGCGTGTCTGCAAGCTTACGCAACGTAAATCCAGATAAATTTAACGAGGATATTTGCGTACCCCGCAGCAAGGTGCCGGACATGATCAGGCGTGTGGATGAAATCTCGAAACGCTATTCCATCCCCATCGTTAACTTCGGCCATGCTGGTGATGGCAACATCCATGTCAATATTATGGTGGACCGCAAAAAAGAGGGGGAACTGGAGAAGGCGGAAAGTGCTATCAAAGATGTATTTAGCGCCACGCTAGAGCTAGGCGGAACCATGAGTGGCGAACACGGCGTGGGCAACACCAAAGCGCCGTACATCTATATGGAGCTTGACCCTGCGGCGGTGGCGTATATGCAGACCATCAAGAACGCGCTAGACCCGAAGAATATCCTCAATCCCGGCAAAATCCTGCTGGAACAACCAATAGAACTGGCATAGAGCTATGAGTAAACACAAACCAGCGCGCGCGCACACAACCCTGGACAAACCCAAAGGGACAGGGCGCCACAAAACTCTGGAAGATTTTCGGCAGCAGATTGACGCATGCGTCAAGTGTGGCGCGTGCCAGGCGCATTGTGCGGTGTACAAAGCGATGAAACGGGAATCAACCGTGGCGCGCGGCAAGATAGCAATTGCACATGCTCTGCTGGACAAACAAGCGCCGGTGGATAAACGTTTTGTGCTGGATATGTCGCAGTGCCTGCTGTGTGGCTCGTGCCACGACAAGTGTCCGAACTTGGTTCCCACAGATGAGATTGTGATGGCGGCACGGCGCGAAATTGCCGAGCGCCAAGGGCTAAGCTCTTTCGGCAAAGCCCTTACCGGCGTAATCAAGCGCCCCAAACTGATGAACCTGCTCGCCAAAAGTGGGGGCAAGTTCGAAAAAGTTATATTTCGCAAAGTGCCGGATCACAGCGGGTTACGCCTGCGCTTTCCGGTGCCGTTTATTGCCAAAGACCGCTACATACCCGAGATCACTCCGAAACCTTTTCGGGAGCGGGTGCCGGAGTACATCCCCGCGCGCTGTGACAACGATACGAAACCTCTGAGCGCGTTTTTCACCGGGTGTATGATCAACTTCACCTATCCTGAAATTGGTGAAGCTCTGGTTAAGATATTCCGCTTTCTCGATCTACCTTTATGGATTCCGCCAAACCAGGGATGTTGCGGTCTCCCCGCCCACGCTGCGGGTGATGCCGCCACGGTGGACCAGCTGGCCAATGCCAACGTCAGTGCGTTTGGCGCACGGAGTGTAGCTACCGTTATCACCGCCTGCGCCTCATGTAATGCGGGGATCGGCAAGCACTACCGCGCCATGGAAGGGGAGTACGCCGAGCTCGGCAAGCAGGCCGAGGATGTACTGGTGTTTTTGGTCCGCCAGGGGTTGGTAGAAAAATTACGCGCTCTGCCCCAGGTGGAAACAAGCACCAGGGTCACGTATCACGACCCGTGCCATCTGCGCACTCAAGGGATAACTGCGGAACCACGCGCATTGCTTCAGGCTACTCCAGGGATAGAGTTTGTGGAGATGGAAGGAGCAGATCGCTGTTGCGGCCTTGGGGGAACCTTTTCGGTGTATCACTACGACACCAGCCGCACTATCGGCGCGCGCAAAGCGGATGGAATAAAAAGCAGCGCTGCCAAACTGGTTGCATCTGCGTGTCCCGGCTGTATAATGCAGCTTCAAGACAGTATAAACCACGCTGGTCTCAAGCAACGCGCGTGCCATGTCCTTGAATTAATTGCCCAAGCACTCCCCTCAGTAGAGGACTGAATAAACACCTTGGCATGTGACACCGATCAATATCCAACCTAACTACAAGGAGAACACACATGTTTAGAATCATCACTCTGACCCTACTTTTCGCCCTTATAAGTATCCCCGCGTTTGCGGTACCTGCAGGGAAAAACCTAACTTTTGACCAGGCTGCCATGGGTCCCGTACAATTTGACGGAACCCTGCACAATAAAGCGGCAGACAAAGGGTGCCGCACTTGCCACAACCCTGACACCTTTCCGCAGATGAAAAAAGGTGGAGTAACCATCACCATGGATAAAATCTACGCTGGGGCGCAGTGTGGTATCTGCCATAACGGCAAAGATGCTTTCGCCGCTATGGGCAACTGTAACCAGTGCCACAAGCGCTAGCACTCACCCCCTGATTCTCACCATTTATACATGTAATTACTAAATAAAAGCAGGTGGCCCGGTGCCACCTGCTTTTATTTGTGCCTACAAGGTTTTAAATACTCTATGCGTACCGATGTAAAAGCTCTTGGGATTTTCTCCGGCGGCCTCGACAGCATTTTAGCCGCGTTGCTGCTGCGTGCACAGGGGATCGAGGTTCACTGTGTTACTTTCGTCACCCCGTTTTTTGATGCTAAAAAAGCTACCGAAATGGCACACCGCTACAACCTGCCCCTCCAGGTTCAAGATATCAGCGTTCCCCACTTAGCGATGTTAAAAAACCCACGCTACGGCTATGGACGCAATATGAATCCGTGCATCGACTGCCATGCGCAGATGTTCAGCATGGCGGCACAAATTATGGAGCGGGAAGGATACGACTTCCTGTTTTCCGGCGAAGTTATTGGGCAGCGCCCTAAAAGCCAGAACCGCACGGCACTGCAGGCGGTAAACAAAGCATCAGGATGTGGAGATAAAATCTTGCGCCCGCTGAGCGCCAAATGCCTCCCCATTACCGCCATGGAGGAAAACGGGCTGGTGAATCGGGAACAGCTCGAAAGCATTCAAGGGCGTTCGCGCAAAGGGCAGGAGCAGCTCGCACAACTCCTCGGAGTGGATAAATTCCCCTCCGCTGGTGGTGGATGCCTCCTGACGGAAAATTCTTTTTCCACCCGCCTCCGCGATCTATTTCAACATCAACCTGACTGCACTCCGCGCGAGGTAGAACTGCTCAAACACGGGCGTGCCTTTCGCCTCTCCGAGAGTGCGCAACTTAGTTTGGGACGCAAAAAGAGTGACAACGAAGCGCTGCGCGCCCTCGCCGCTACCGATCTGATCATTATGCGCAACGAAAACTTTTCCGGTCCGGCTGGGGTACTCTCCGGTGCCCCAACCCAGGAAGATATTGAACGGGGTGCGGCGCTGGTGGCAGCATACGGCAAAGGGAAGGATGAAGAGAAGGTGGAGGTGCGTATCGAAAACCGCACATCGAAACCAGAGCTTATCAAAGTAAAGCCTCTGAGCCGGGAACACGCACTTACCATGCAGCTATAGGCGCATCTACAGGCGCATCTACAGGCGCATCTACAGGCGCATCTATCCGCGAATCAGAAGCGGGTACGCAACTGCAACATAGGGCCGCGTTCGGCACTGAGGAGAGAGAACTGATACTTATTACGCAACGGCTCTAGCGCACTGCGATACGCGCGGCGATTACTCTTATGTGCCGTATTTACTGCGTTGTAGATATTGCCCCCGTACCATCCAGCTTCGAAAAACAATAGAATTCCACCCAGCACTGTATTTCCGGTGTTGATTGCCTGGATCCCGCCAGCGATAAACGCCGCATTGAGGGCAAACGCCATCCCTGCCTCGCGGTAACGCCCGTTGTAAAGCTGCCCTGCTCCCGGCAGCAGCGCCGATAGGGTTCCGGCAAGGCGTGGCGATTTATGCGGTAGTTCCTCCAAGGTCAGGATATCTTCCAGGTTGGGGCGCAGTTCGACCTCATGGGCACGGAGGAATGTTTGCGCCTCCTGCAAGCGCTCCCCCTCCAGCAGACTCCACAACTGCAGCTCGCGTACGCGCTGCGTAAAAGCAGGAGCTAGCTCCAACCCCGCAACTTGCTCCAAATAGCAAAAGCTGGCGTCAAACTTCCCTTGCTGATAGGGGATCTCCGCCACAAGCACATGGGTCTGTGCGGTTATGTGTTTCGCCACATCCTTTTCTAAGAGTTCCCCCAGCATGACACGCGCGTCCTCCCAGCGCTGCGCAGCGATAGTCGCGCGCGCCATGTTCAGACGTGCTCGTCCCACCTCGGGATGCTTAGGATACTGATATACAAAACGCTTATACTCCGTTACCGCGCGGTAAAAATCTTGCTGCGCAAACAACGTATCCGCAAAGCCGAGCTCCTCTGGGAGCGCTGGATCTTTGCTGCGCACATCGTCCACCTGCAGAGGTTGAAATGCTGCAACAGGTCGCACGCCGCTCCCAAGCCCCACCAGGGCAAGAATCTGCACAATGGATAAAATGATTCGCATTCGGTGCCGCACAGAAAACCTCCTTGTTATGGTATCCACACTCAAACTCCGAACCCACCAATACAGGCGAAAACCACCCGAATCGTTTCTGTTTTTGTCACCTATTAAATCTCAACTTTTCTCATGTGAATTACCCCACTTGAAAAACAAAAACTTTGTAAACTAGCACAGCTCAACCACGGACTCCAAGCCTTTTCTTGACTTATGTGCAATTTTGTTGTAACTTGTACCTTTGACACAATTCCTACACATACAAAAAAGTTGCATATGTGCACAGGGTAGGCGCTGAAGGCATCGAGCGCGGGGATTGTGATAACCGATTTAATGCTATGCGTGAGGACATTATGGGGTTCAACATTGGAGACAGAGCCGTATATCCGGCTCAGGGCGTAGGGATTATTGAAGCAATTGAAACTAAGGAATTTTCTGGGCAAAAACATGACTTCTACGTGCTGCGTATCTGCGACAGCGACATGACCATCATGGTTCCGACCCGAAATGTGAAAAACGTAGGGATGCGTGGCTTGGTGGACAAAAAAAACCTTTCCCGCGTTTATGAACTCTTCAAAGAAGTTGAAACTCCCGCCCCCCAGAGACTGGCATCATGGAGTCGGCGTCAGCGCGAATATACCGAAAAGATAAAAACAGGCGATCTGTATGAGGTAGCCCAAGTGCTGCGCGAACTCTATGTGATCGCAGTAGACAAGGAACTCTCCTACGGAGAGAAAAAAATGCTTGATCTAGCGCGACGCTTAGTGATTAAAGAGATCGCATTTGCCGAGGGGATGGAAGAAGACCAAGTGAGCAAGAGGGTGGAGCAGACCTTCAGCGACTGATATACCCCTCGACCGTTACACTCCCTGCATTTGACCCCTGCACTTGGTGCGTTGCTTCGCCATAGCATTTTTAGGCGCTGAACGTTCTACACCAAGAAGAGGGGTGGGGGTGTAATCAACAAAGAGATTGCAATACCGTCGCAAACAATATTGACCAGGTGCAAACCTGGTCTTTTTCTTTTCATGGTGCAGATATGCCAACTAGCACAGCACACTGCGGACACGCACATGAGAGCAAAGTCATTGCTATTATCCCCGCCGCCGGGCTAGGGCGGCGCATGGGAACCTCAACCCACAAACAATATCTTTGCCTCGACGAGGTGCCTATTCTGGCGCATTCCCTCCGAACCTTTGCCGCCCATCCCACCATTGATGAAATAATTATTGTCATTCCCGAAGATCAACTTGATTTCTGCCGCTGGGATATTGTACACGCTTACAATATAGACAAGGTATCCGCCCTGGTATGCGGCGGTGCAGAACGCCAAGACTCGGTGCGCAATGGTCTGCGCGCATGCCAGTGCAGTGCGGACGATATCATCCTGATCCACGATGGGGTGCGTCCGCTGGTTGACATAAAGACTATTGATGCGGTGATCGCCGGGGTGCAAAAAAACGACGCCTGCATTGCTGCGGTGCCGGTAAAAGACACGCTGAAAACTGTGCAGAATGGGATGATTGAATCCACTCCGGAGCGCAGCAGCTTGTGGGCAGCACAAACCCCGCAGGGGTTCAGGTGCAACTTAATTTTAACTGCCCATGAACAGGCTTTGGCGCAAGGCTTCAGCGGCACCGATGATGCTTCGGTGCTCGAGTGGTACGGGCATCCGGTAGCGGTTGTTGAGGGTTCCTACGCGAACCTTAAGATCACCACCCCGGAGGATCTGCTCCTTGCACAGGCGTTTCTACGTGAACGCAACAACACAAAGGATCAAACATGATACGGATCGGCCACGGCTTCGATGTCCACCGCCTAGGAGAGGAACGTGCCCTGGTGCTAGGTGGCGTTACTATTCCCCATCCCTATGGGTTACTAGGACACTCCGACGCTGACGTACTCCTGCATGCGATCTGCGATGCTATTCTCGGTGCTCTAGGACTTGGTGATCTGGGGCGCCACTTCCCTGATACCGATCCGAAGTATGCCGGGATTGCCAGCACCGAACTGGTGCGCGCGGTAATCGCCCTTGCACAGCAGAACCACTATACAATCGGCAATCTGGATGCTACCATCATCGCCCAACAACCGCGCCTTGCTCCACACATACCCGCCATGGTAGAAACCATTGCCACTGTGTGTGGCTGCCAGAATACGCAAATAAATGTAAAAGCAACCACTACCGAAAAACTGGGGTTTGTAGGACGCCTGGAGGGGATCTCCGCACATGCCGTTGTAGTGCTGCAATGCCAGAACTCTGCCACTGCGACATAAGTTGTCCCACATATCTTTAAATCCAACCCCCAACTATTTCATCTAACCAAGGATATATCCGCACATGAACACAGAAGCCGCCGGCAAGGACTTTATCCGCCAGATTATAGCTGCAGATGTCAAAGCAAACAAAAGTGATGCTCAGGTAGTCACCCGTTTTCCGCCGGAACCCAACGGCTTCCTGCATATTGGCCATGCAAAGGCGATCTGCCTCAACTTCAATGTAGCGCAAGAATTTGGTGGGCGCTGTCACCTGCGCTTTGACGACACCAATCCCGTTAAAGAGGAAGTCCTGTATGTCGACGCCATCCGCCGCGACGTAGCCTGGCTGGGTTTTTCGTGGGGCGAGAATGAATTTTACGCCTCCGACTACTTCGACGATCTGTACCGCATGGCGCTGAAATTGATTGAAGCTGGCTTGGCGTACGTAGATGATCTAAGTGGCGACCAGATCAGGGAAATGCGCGGCACGCTGACGGAGGCGGGGCAAAACAGCCCCTATCGCGAACGCAGCGTGGCAGAAAATCTTGAGTTATTTAAGCGCATGCGTGCGGGAGACTTCAACAATGGCGCAAAGGTGTTGCGTGCTAAAATCGACATGGCTTCCCCCAATATGAATATGCGCGACCCGGTAATGTACCGCATTCTCCATGTACCACACGACCGCACTGGGGACAAATGGTGTATCTACCCCATGTACGATTTTGCTCACGGTCAGTCCGATGCGTTAGAGGGGATCACCCACTCTCTGTGTACCCTCGAGTTTGCGGACCATCGCCCCCTATACGACTGGTTTATCGAGAAACTCGATCTGCACCAATCCAGGCAGTACGAGTACTCGCGCCTCAACCTGGGCTATACGGTACTAAGCAAGCGCAAACTCCAAGAGCTAGTAACCAGTGAAGCTGTCAGTGACTGGGATGACCCACGCATGCCGACGTTGGCCGGAATGCGGCGGCGCGGGTTCCCCCCGCAAGCGCTACGCAAATTTTGCGCGCGCATCGGGATCAGCAAGAGCGACAGCTGGATCGACATGAGTGTGCTGGAAGACTGCGTACGCGAAGAGTTAAACGAAAGCGCTCCACGTGCGATGTGTGTACTCCGCCCCCTGAAGGTAGTTATTACCGACTATCCGGCAGACAAACAGGAAGAGTTTCGCGCCCCCAACCACCCGCAGCAGCCAGAGATGGGGGAACGCAGTATCTTTTTCACCCGCGAGCTATTCATCGACCAGGATGATTTTATGCTCGACCCACCGAAGAAGTTTTTCCGCCTCGGCCCTGGACGTGAGGTGCGCCTGCGTAACGGCTATGTAATCAAATGTGAAGAGGTGGTGTACAACGCAGATGGCACCATCAAGGAATTGCACTGCACTCATGACCCCGCCACCTTAGGCGCAGCCCCGGTTGGAAGAAAAGTCAAAGGGGTGATCCACTGGGTCAGTGCGCTTCACGCGGTAAAGATCAGAGTGCACCTGTATGATCGCCTGTTTCAGGTTGAAACTCCGGGAGCGGGAGCACACGCAGAAAACTGGCTCGAAGATCTCAATCCAAACTCTGTTGTTACCTTGGAGGATTGCCTTGCCGAGCCCTGTGTGGGTAACGCTGCGCCAGAACAGGCATATCAATTTGAGCGCTGCGGTTACTTTTGCCTTGATGCACAGCAAAGCACCAAAGAGTTGCCAGTATTTAACCGCACCGTCACCCTGCGCGACTCCTGGGCAAAGGTGAACAAGTAATAAAACGCTATTCTGCTATCGCCTATTTTGACCCCATTAAGCAAACGCACACCCGCAGCATAAAAAAGGACCGATGTTACCCCTATGAGTTTACGTGTCTACAATACCCTGACTGGCACCAAGGAAATCTTTACCCCGCTCCAACCCGGCAAAGTGGGGATGTACGTGTGTGGAGTTACCGTGTACGACTACTGCCACATCGGCCATGCACGCGCCAATATCGTATTTGATATCGTGTATCGCTACCTGAAGTACAGCGGTTACGATGTCACCTATGTACGCAACTATACCGATGTGGACGACAAGATCATTCAACGTGCCAACGAGCGCGGCATCAGCTCCACCGCCTTAGCGCAGGAGTTTATTCAAGCGTTTGATGAGGATATGGCAGCCCTTGGACTGGAAAAACCCACCATAGAGCCAAAGGCCACCGAGCACATGGATGAGATTATCGCTCTGGTGCAACAACTCATTGATGCCGGCAAGGCGTATGCGGTAGATGGAGATGTGTACTTTGCGGTGGAGAGTTTTGACAACTACCTGAAACTAAGTAAGCGCAACCTCGATGACATGCAGGCTGGCGCGCGTATTGCCCCCGGCGAGAAAAAACGCAACCCTATGGATTTTGCGTTGTGGAAGGGAGCAAAACCCAATGAGCCGGCCTGGCCCTCCCCCTGGGGTGAAGGGCGTCCAGGCTGGCACATAGAATGTTCTGCCATGTCCACGCGCTATTTAGGGGAATCGTTCGATATCCACGGTGGCGGCAAGGACCTTATTTTCCCCCATCACGAAAACGAGATCGCTCAGAGCGAAGCTGCAAGCGGGAAACCCTTCGTCAAATACTGGATTCACAACGGTTTTGTAAATGTAAATCAGGAGAAGATGAGCAAGTCGCTGGGGAACTTTTTCACCATCCGGGATATTCTGCAGCAGTATGATCCCGAAGTGGTGCGCTTTTTCATCCTCTCGGCTCACTACCGCTCCCCCATCGACTTCTCCGAGCAGAACTTAAAAGAGGCGCGCCACGGCCTGTCCCGCTTCTACGAAGGGCTCCACGCTGCCGCGCAGGTGCTGAAGCAATGTGATATCGACTCCAGCATAGCCACCACCGCAGGGGAGGAACTTAAAGAGCGCTTCCGCACCGCGATGGATGACGACTTCAATAGCGCACAGGCCATCGGGTTTTTGTTCGACGGGGTTCGCAACATGAACCGCCTCATGAGCGAAAAGAAGTTCCGCAAGAATGCGGAGAAGGTTGCCGCGGTAAATGCTCTATACCAAGCCCTGCAAGAACTAGGCGGGGTTTTGGGATTGTTCGGCGCCGAACCGGAGAGCTGGCTGGAACGTCAGAAGATGGGTGCGCTCGCCGATATGGATATCAGCGCAGAGGAGATTGAAGAGAAGATCGCGCAACGTCTGCAGGCGCGCCAAGAGAAAGATTTTGCGCGCTCCGACTCCATCCGTGATG
>JAVERS010000118.1:0-2860 GCA_034007015.1 Desulfuromonadaceae bacterium | reverse complement strand
AGCTTCACGGTCTACTCCAAGATCAACGGCGGAGCGGCTCAGACCATCTCATCCTATAACACCAATGTATCATCCACAGCTATCACCAACGGAACCGACATCGGAGTAACCTGGGCGGTCACATCAGGAACCCTCCCGTCAGGATTCACCCTGAATTCTTCCACTGGAGTCGTCTCCGGAAAATCTGCCGAAGTGAAATCGACCACCATTACCATCACGGGAACATCCTCTCACGGACCTACCCAGACTGCAACCAAGCAGATCACTATCCAGTCCGAACCTGCGCTCACATTGAGCTGCAGCCAGTCCATCCTGACCTACAAGAATAACTCCGCAGAGAAGTCGGCTACGATGACTGCTTCGGATTCCTCAACCAAGACATGGTCCATCTCCGAATTCAGCGGTGCGACGATCTCCAACGGAGTGCTCAAGGTGAAGAACCCCACATCCGTCGGGATGAACCAGAAGATCACCGTCACCTGTAACACCGCATACGGACAGACCAGGGTCGTCGATGTCACCGTCAGCGTAGAGGACACCCTCGCCATCACAGGAGACGATGTGCTCAACATCCTTGCAGGCAGCGAAGGAGGGAACACCTCTGCGTTCACCATAACCGGTGGATCGGGCAACACCCTCGCCACCACCACTTCGGTGACGGGCCTGGACGTCTCCATCGAGAACGGACAGCTCCATGCGGAGAAGGCCTCCATCGGTACCGGCCATGCAGCAACGGTCACAGTGACCTCTGCGGCAGGCCAGACAGCCTCCATGGGAGTCACCGTCAACGTCTACAGCCAGCTGATCTTCACATCCGCTCCCACAGGAGGAGCACTCATCTACGCGGTGTGATAAGATGATCTCCAAGAGCATGAAGATGTTCATGTTCGCGGCCTTGGCCATCCTCATGGCCTCGGCCTGCGTCATGATATCCGATACCGACGAGGCGGACGCCGCATCCGTGACCATCGAAGCGGGTCAGACCAAGTCCTTCAATCTCGTCAGCGACCTGGGATGGTACGAGGAGCCGTTCTACGATGACTGCGAGCTCCAGTTCTCTCTCAGATACACCAACCTGGTGACCAATCAGAGCGAGTACTGCAATGGCAGCCTCTCGGGTTCATGGGGCTCTGTCAGCTTCAGCTTGACCAACCTGGCCAAGGCCGGAACGGGCACGATCACATTCGAAGCTGTCAACCCCGAGGACGGAGAGATCCTGGACACCGTTTCTAAGTCGGTGACCATCACCAACCCCCACGACGGTTCTTCCAGCAGCAAGCCTCTGAGCGGATTCAACCTCCTCCTTCTCAACCCGCAGAATATCGGATCCATCTCCAAGACCCTCTACATCAGCCAGGGTTCTGCTGTTAGCTACAGGGTACAGGGATTCAGCTACAACCCCACTGCCACGGTCACATCCGGAAGTGGCATCTCCAAGAGCATCGATAGCTCCCATAGGGTGACCTTCTCTGGTACCATCTCGGCGGACTGTACGATGTCGGTCACATACGGTTCGTACACTTGGTCGATAGCCCTGAAGACCGTCGGCTCGGGCTCGTCCCCCTCAAGCTACACCTGCTATCTGTACTACAACGCCAACGGCGGATCAGGTGCTCCGAGCACCCAGTCCTACACCGGAACCAGCACGAGCAGCCACAGCTTCACTGTGTCCTCCTCGACACCGACCAGATCGGGATACACTTTCCTCGGATGGTCCACCTCGTCCTCCGCGACCAGCGCGACCTACACAGGAGGCAGCTCCATCAGCGTCAGCTACAACGGATCGAAGACCCTGTATGCCGTATGGCAGCAGAACGTCACCAGCTACACCGTGACTGTCTACAAAGGAAACTGGGAGAGCTTCCAGGTCCTCGGAGTCGATTCAGGAGTGGTCACTGCGAACAGCAAGTCATACTCCGTCGAATCCGGCAAGAGGCTCGATGTCGACTGGTACGGGAAGTCCGACGAGACCGGAACAGGTACGAATTACACGTACACCGTCAGCTACGATTCCGGATGCTACAACATGGCCTCGTCCCTGTACGGCTCAAGCCTCGGGGACTCCGTCACCGTGACCAAGAACGCCAGCTACTATCCGGCCCAGGAGATGGGTTCCACCACCTCGTACACCTACCAGTACACCATCAAGTACAACGCCAACGGCGGATCGGGCGCTCCTTCGAACACGACGGCCACCGCATCCACGACCAGCAAATCGATAACGCTGTCCTCGACGGTGCCGACCAGATCGGGGTATACCTTCCTCGGATGGTCCACATCCTCCTCGGCGACATCGGCGTCCTATCAGGCTGGAACGGCCTACAGCTTCAACTACGGAACAACACAGCTCTACGCTGTCTGGAAGCAGGCAACCATCACGGTCACAGGCACTCCCGACAGCTACGGAGTGGTAGGTTCCGCGTGGAGCTTCAAGCCCACCGTATCGGTCAGCGGATGCTCCGTGACCGTCTCGGGAGCCAACTGGCTTTCCGCCAACGGAACCAACATCTCAGGAACACCCACCAGTCCGGGCACCTACAACGTGACCCTGACATTCGCGAAGTCGGGATACACCTCAGCGACCAAGACCTTCTCGATCACGGTCCTGTCGGCACTCGACTTCACATCCTCTCCAACAGGAGGTGCGATTATCTATGCAGTTTGACACCAGAATCATAGCAGCAGCCATGGCCCTCGCGTTCATAGTGGGGGCCTTCGTCCTGATCCCATCCGAATCGGATGCGGATCCGGAGATAACGAGGGATTACGGGCAGTTCTACTCGTACACCCTCCAGTTCGTATTCGACGGAGCCGAGGCCCAGACAATAGATTGGGACTTCGGCGACAACACTGAGCACTC
>JAVERS010000104.1:0-3360 GCA_034007015.1 Desulfuromonadaceae bacterium | reverse complement strand
CCGGCCTGGAGGACTCGGTGCCGGCCTACGACGCCTACCTGGACGCCATCATGGGCGTGGACGTGGCCATGGAACAGTCGGCCGAGATCCACCGCCTGGCCCAGCAGGCCGCGGCCGACAACGGCGCCTCGCTCGTGCACCTGACCAACGCGCTCAAGGCTATGGGCATGAGCGACGAGATGGCCCGCGCCAGCGCCGTGGCTCTGGTGGCCGCGGTCGACCAGCAGCAGGCCGCCTCGGTGGCGGCCGCATCCGCAGCGCAGAGCATGGCCGCCGCGGTGGCGGATTTCTCCCGGACCCCGCTCAACATCCGCGTAGGCGTGGAGTCGTATCGGATCGACAACAGCAATCCATACGCCATCCAGCACGCGGCTGGCGGCATCTACTCAAGCCCGACACTGATCCCCTCCATCCGCGGCACGAGCCACCTGGTGGGCGAGGCTGGCGCCGAGGCGATCATGCCGCTACACGCCGGCCCGGGCACGCTCAAGGCAATGCACGAGGACATCAAGTCGCTTGCCGGCCGGCCGGTTAACCTGACCATCAACCTGGACGGCCGGCAGATTGCCGCAGCAACCATGCCCATGGTCGACGCGCACGTTGCCGCCAAAGCGACCCGCGGCCAGACCGCGAACCGCACGAGGTTCTGACATGCTCCTGGTCCGCCTCTATATCAATGGCAGTTGGCGCTACATCTCTGACCGTGACCAGATGGCCCACGTGAGTGGGACCACCTACCGCCAGTACGTGGCCGGGCTTATAGCAATGGACGAAATACGCTTTGCCACCAGCAACCCATGGGGCGGGCGCGTAGCGATCGAGTACGGGACCATGACCATCAGCCCGGACGTTTTTGCCGGTGACTGGCCACCGCCGGGAAAAGCGGATGTCCGTGTTTGTTATGGCGATGCGGGTGAATCTGATGAGCAGATGCTGCTCATGGGCAGCGCCTACCTGTTGGAGACGCGCGCTGATGGCATTGTCTATGCCCTTTATGCGCCGCTGACGACCACAATGGTTACCGATGAGACTTTTTTTGGTGGACTGCTCAATGTGTTTTCCTACTATTGCGCCGACCTCGGTTTGACCCTGGACACGGGATGCTACGATGACCTCGGCACATACTGGGCGGGGGGGCCAAACC
Organism: Desulfuromonadaceae bacterium; assembly: GCA_034007015.1. GTDB lineage: Bacteria > Desulfobacterota > Desulfuromonadia > Desulfuromonadales > Desulfuromonadaceae > JAIVHC01. The sequence continues at coordinate 2,216 of JAVERS010000104.1, read as the reverse complement.
CGACGGTGGAATACATGGCCAGCGGAGACCGCGCGCTGATCAATGCGCTGGCAGATCTGGCCGCATGGACCTGTTACCGATTTTGGGTCGAGGGGACCACGCTCCGACTGGTCCATCACGAGTACAGCAGCGAGCCGCCCATGTCTCTGGATTCGTCCGAGATAATGGCAACCAGCTACCCAGCATCGCAACCGTTTTCTCGGTACGAGTGCGAGGGCGAGCAGGTGCGGCCGACAAGATGGCGGCTGATGTTCGAGCAGTTGCAAAACCCGATGCGGACAGCGGTGGCCTTTGCCGAGTTGCGAGTCAAATGGGTATATGAAGGGCAGTGGCACTTCCCAGGCGACCTCGCCTGTGCCGATGCCACCCCGCTTTATCCGCTCTCCAACATGTGGGACAATAACGCGGCCACATATTGGGCCGCCGACTTCCCCATCGGTGACACCGGCGACCCACAGTATCTCATTTTTACGTCCTCGGGATATTACATTGACAGCTACCGCCTACAGGCCAGGAATGATTCATTTCTAGACCAGGCCGCGATCAGCTGGCAGCTGGATGCCTGGGACACAGCCACCAGCAGGTGGCGCAAGGTCCAGGACGTGACCGCGCAACAATGGACTGCCGGGTCAACGCAGGAGTTCCCCGCGCCTGTTTGTACATGGAACGCGGCTATTGCTGGCGGTTACGCTTACGGGGACGTTTGCTCAGTGAGCCCATCCTGCAATTGGTATCACACGGACAAAGTTGCCAGGCTGACTGAAATAAAGTCCATCACCGAAATGCCGCGCGCCAGGGTGCAATTGCCCCTGGCGGCCGGCCGCATCCCGGCAATCGGCCAATTGGTGACCTACACAGACGACACCATGCGCGTGAGTACGGACGTGGCCATGCGCGTGGCGAGCATCACCTATAATTTTGAGACGAGCACCTGTGTGATCGAGGGCGAGGCGACACTGACATGATCATTTGCAAGCCCGCGACCATCAGCGCGGTGACCGCCTCCAGCGAGCACGCCACCTACCCGGACGGCAATCTGCTGGACGCTCGGCCGAAGCTCATCTGGCAGGCGGCCAGCTCGGCCGTGGCCAGTGCGACGCTGGTGCTGACCCTCACCGGCCCGGTTGACACGGTTGTCCTGCTCGGGGCGGTGGCAGCGGCGGCCACCCTGGAGCGATGGACAGGCAGCGCCTACACTGCCCCGGCCGGGTTGGTTGCGGCCGACTACGCGGACAGCTTCGGCGGAACCATGGCACACTGGTGGACGTTTACCGCCCTGACCGGCTCGGTGCAGCTGCGCATTACCCTGGCCCAAACCGGGAGCAGCGTGATCAGTGCCACCAACCTGCTGGCCGGCAACGCGGCCACGATAGACGGGGTAGAATACCCGCTGCAGGAATCGCTGGTGGACACCTCCATCCGTGCGCAGCTGCTGGACGGGTCGGAGTACTATAAAAAGCGCGACATCTACCGCGCCTTCTCCGGCACCATCCGCGCGGGCCGGGTGGCCACGGTCGAGCCGCTGTTGCGCGCCGTCTGCCGAACCTACGGATCTGTGCCCATGGCCGTGCAGATTGCGCCCACGGTCAGCGATGCGTTCATGGTCTACGGCCGCCTCGGCATGGCGCAGGCCTCGCACGCCTGGCCGACAGTGAGCCAGGCCAGCTTCGATCTGGTCGAGGTGGTGTGATGGACCCGGCCGCCTATGCCGACGTTATCGCCTGCAAGCTGGCCGCGATTGATCGCTACGCCGAGAGCCTGCAGGACCGGCACCTGTTGCACAACGGCCGGCTTTACTACGCGGACCGGGCGAGCCTGGACACCATCACCACGACGCTTTCCATGGTGCAGATGCTAGCCGACGATGCGCCGGTGCCGACCCCGCCGCCGGTGGCCGGATGCTGGCTGACCGCGGACCGCGACCCGGAGACCGGCCAGCGGGTGGTGCAGGCTTTGACCTGCGCCGAGTTCAAGCAGTTGGCCCGGGCACTCTACGACCGCAACGCGGCCCTGTGGGGCGCCAAGCAGGGGCATTTCGCCACCATCGAGGCCATGGCCGCGGCCGGCGCCACCGCGGAGCAGATCCTTGAATACGATCACACGTCCGGATGGCCGGAAACAATCCCGGAAATTCCGACTGAGACCAAGTGATGGCCTACTCTCTCTATGTCCTCGCAGCGCTGTTCCTGTCTGCCTGTTCCCCTCCTCCGGGCAAC
>JAVERS010000102.1:0-3403 GCA_034007015.1 Desulfuromonadaceae bacterium | reverse complement strand
AGCCTGCCATGCGGGCTGAACTTTCCGGGCAGCTTCAATGCACCGGGCCACCTCTTCGGGGCTGTGTATGGGCGAATACCCGATCACCTCACCGGTGGAGGGATTGATACATTCTGTCTGTTCAGCATCCATTGCCGGGTCCGTCTGACGCATGGGGATCTCCTTTGGTTAGGGTGAGGCATCTTAATGATTAAATGACATTTTTCAGCAAATATAGCATGTCTTTTCATTAAAAACATTAAACTGATGGTTTTTTAGTTTCAATCCACGCTCCCGCAGGGGGAGCGACGGGGTGACGGGTGTAGTCTTACGGAACCCTCATCCTGTTTCAATCCACGCTCCCGCAGGGGGAGCGACGTTCCGCTGGGGTCATGTTGGCCTCCCCTCAACGTGTTTCAATCCACGCTCCCGCAGGGGGAGCGACCAGACACATCCGCAGGTGAATTTATATCTCATGTGTTTCAATCCACGCTCCCGCAGGGGGAGCGACGACCACAAAGATAGGAATAGATCCAACAACAAATGGTTTCAATCCACGCTCCCGCAGGGGGAGCGACCTGTCGTCCTGGGTCATTGCAGACTGTGACTATGTTTCAATCCACGCTCCCGCAGGGGGAGCGACTGCCCGGTCCACGGCAAAAAGATCAAACTCTGGTTATGTTTCAATCCACGCTCCCGCAGGGGGAGCGACAAAAATAAAATGGTAGGAGACTCTTAGATGAGTGAGTTTCAATCCACGCTCCCGCAGGGGGAGCGACCTTTGGATAGCCGTTGTCCAAGCTTTACCAATTGTTTCAATCCACGCTCCCGCAGGGGGAGCGACATATCTATATTTTTTGACCATCCGCTGATCAGTAGGTTTCAATCCACGCTCCCGCAGGGGGAGCGACAGGGTCAGCACGTCATTATTTTAGCAGTAGGAGGTTTCAATCCACGCTCCCGCAGGGGGAGCGACCTTCTTCCCGGGTAAAGCCTGCATCCTCATACTGACGTTTCAATCCACGCTCCCGCAGGGGGAGCGACTTTAGTTCGGAAATAACTACCCCCATTTCTGTTTCAATCCACGCTCCCGCAGGGGGAGCGACGCCCTCAAGACCAGGAGAGCCTCAACACCCATGGGTTTCAATCCACGCTCCCGCAGGGGGAGCGACATTGGGTGGAGGATTGAAGGAGATAAATGGATAAGTTTCAATCCACGCTCCCGCAGGGGGAGCGACAAGACAGCATTGATGGCACAATAGACTCCCTTAAAGTTTCAATCCACGCTCCCGCAGGGGGAGCGACCATATCTTGCCGCGGCCATAGCTGCGTCTTTTAAGTTTCAATCCACGCTCCCGCAGGGGGAGCGACTGGATAGGTACATAAACTACAATAGACCCTTCTTGGTTTCAATCCACGCTCCCGCAGGGGGAGCGACCAGATCTAACTCAGATCCACCTACGGCTTCAAGTTGTTTCAATCCACGCTCCCGCAGGGGGAGCGACATAAGGGTTGTTGTTAAGATTGGTAACCGGGAACTGTTTCAATCCACGCTCCCGCAGGGGGAGCGACCTATTAATGGTATAGACGCAGCCACTGTTTTGTCGTTTCAATCCACGCTCCCGCAGGGGGAGCGACCGGATCTGCTTTTAAGGTGTTTATTCAAAACAACGGTTTCAATCCACGCTCCCGCAGGGGGAGCGACATTGGCATGGCTATACATGGAGGGTTTTTTACCAGTTTCAATCCACGCTCCCGCAGGGGGAGCGACTTAAATTTATGTGCAATTCCTTGTTGGATTGCCTTGTTTCAATCCACGCTCCCGCAGGGGGAGCGACCGCCCTTGACAGCTCTTCCGGGGGCATTGTTTTCGTTTCAATCCACGCTCCCGCAGGGGGAGCGACTCCCTGTCTGCTGCTGATTGGGATCTCTTGGCGGTTTCAATCCACGCTCCCGCAGGGGGAGCGACGCCAGGGTAGTAACAGTATGGTCAGCACTCCCCAGGTTTCAATCCACGCTCCCGCAGGGGGAGCGACGGGCAGTAAGGCAGTTAGATACGGATGTGATCGGTTTCAATCCACGCTCCCGCAGGGGGAGCGACTTCAGCATGTTGTCTAACCGTCATATTTTTGACGGTTTCAATCCACGCTCCCGCAGGGGGAGCGACCCCAAAAGTCACTATGGGACCGGGCGCAACAGCGGGTTTCAATCCACGCTCCCGCAGGGGGAGCGACTTTTGTCAGGCATGTTGCCGTCAACCGTTGACTGGTTTCAATCCACGCTCCCGCAGGGGGAGCGACAGCCCAGGAGACACATGATTGGTTGTCTACCCCCGGTTTCAATCCACGCTCCCGCAGGGGGAGCGACTCAGCGATGGGGGCCAGCAGGGCCAGCAAAACCAGTTTCAATCCACGCTCCCGCAGGGGGAGCGACTCGGGGTAAATTCGTCCAAACATACAATATCCAGGTTTCAATCCACGCTCCCGCAGGGGGAGCGACAGACAAATATTGGGTTCAAGAAATCCATTACACGCGTTTCAATCCACGCTCCCGCAGGGGGAGCGACGTTTAACTGTTCCATTATTGCCTCCATTTTTTTTGTTTCAATCCACGCTCCCGCAGGGGGAGCGACTGCGGGCATGGCTGCCCACCCGACGCCATCATGCCAGTTTCAATCCACGCTCCCGCAGGGGGAGCGACCACCGACACCAAACTGGACGAAGGTGGAGCAAATGTTTCAATCCACGCTCCCGCAGGGGGAGCGACTCAAGAATGGGTGGACAATAACAGTAACAGGAGGTTTCAATCCACGCTCCCGCAGGGGGAGCGACAGGTAATAAATGGCGAGAGACAGGATACATACGGGTTTCAATCCACGCTCCCGCAGGGGGAGCGACGGTCGCACTCCATGTAGTGGGTGTAACACAAATAGTTTCAATCCACGCTCCCGCAGGGGGAGCGACTTGTCTCTCGGGCAAGCCGTAGAGCAGGCCAAAGGTTTCAATCCACGCTCCCGCAGGGGGAGCGACAATAGCGCAGCGGCAAATCGAGTATGACGCCCTGGTTTCAATCCACGCTCCCGCAGGGGGAGCGACCAGAGATCAGTTCATTAAGCCTGAGGGTAGAGGGGTTTCAATCCACGCTCCCGCAGGGGGAGCGACTCAGTGACAAAATAGAGCTGCTACCTTTTTCAAAGGGGTTTCAATCCACGCTCCCGCAGGGGGAGCGACTTCCGGCGCTGGTGTACCAGGCTTAAAATAGATGTTTCAATCCACGCTCCCGCAGGGGGAGCGACTATTACTATAGTAACATCTTATAATTTAAACAAAATAAATTGTCAAAGAGCGATCCTCTTTGCTATTTTTTGTTTTGCAAGAAAGAAAAATCTATAAAAATAGAAAACTTTATGATTACAGGACATTAC
>JAVERS010000033.1:0-22848 GCA_034007015.1 Desulfuromonadaceae bacterium | reverse complement strand
CACCAAGCCTATGATCTTATCCTTACCGATATGCGCATGCCGGGCGCTGATGGCCTTCAATTGTTAGAGCAGGTAAAACAACTTCATCCCGAAACTCTGGTAATTTTAATGACGGCTTATTCCACTACCACCAAGGCGGTGGAGGCGATGAAGCTTGGAGCTTACGATTATATTGCTAAGCCTTTCAACAATGAAGATATCCGACTTACCATAAAGAAAGCTCTTGAGTTTTCTTCTCTGCGGCACGAAAACCAACACCTGCGCACCCAACTGGATAGACGTAACAGTTTTGATCGCCTTGTAGGTAAAAGCGCTGCCATGCAGCAACTTTTCACTCTGATAGAAAAGATTGCCCCAACCACTGCGAGCGTATTGATAGGTGGTGAATCGGGTACAGGCAAGGAGCTGGTTGCTAAGGCAATTCACCAAAACAGCTTGCGCTCAAAGGGGGCTTTTGTTCCCCTTAACTGCGGTGCTGTACCGGAAAACCTTCTCGAAAATGAGTTGTTTGGCCACGAAAAAGGGGCATTTACTGGCGCCGACCAACGGAAAGAGGGGCTGTTTGATCTTGCCCATGGTGGCACCCTGTTTTTAGACGAGATTGCTGAGCTGCCTTTGGCTATGCAGGTTAAGTTGCTACGCGTACTGCAGGAAAAAGAGGTGCGCCCAGTGGGCGGAAGAGATAGCCATAGCGTTGATGTACGAGTCATTGCCGCGACCAACCGCGATCTTGATGCGATGACTCAAGCAGGTGAATTCAGGCAAGATCTATTCTACCGCCTTAACGTAGTCCATCTGCACATCCCCCCTCTACGCGAGCGACGTGAAGATATTCCCCTGTTGGCAGAAGCTCTGTGCCAGATGCTTGCCCCGGAGCGGATGGTGCGCATTTCTCCCCCTATGATGCGTGCCTTGCTGGACTATCCTTGGCCTGGCAATGTGCGGGAATTGGAAAATGTTCTTGAACGCAGCATTATTTTAAGCGAAAGCGATATCCTTGATCACAACTCTCTTCCTCCTGCATTTACCCATGGAGATACTCCTACCGCCTCAGAGGTGTACCTTCCCGAGGATGGGCTAGACCTAGAGGCTTATATACGCGATATTGAAATTCAACTATTGACTCAGGCACTTGAGCGCAGCAATGGAATAAAGAAAAAAGCTGCGCAATTGTTGCATCTCAGTTTCAGATCCCTGCGCTACCGCTTGGATAAATTGGGGTTATAACTGCCTAAGGAGCACTTACCTTTGGAAAAAAATATTACAGCAGAAATAACTGCACCAGCAAAAAAGACGAAAAGCGCAGAGCCAGGTGGGGATGACGCTATTAAGTGTTATTTGCGCGATATCAGGAAATCAAAGCTGTTGACCGCCGAAGACGAAAAGGAGCTAGCCGGGCTGATCGCCCAAGGGGACGGGCGTGCGCGTGCGCGCATGATTGAATCAAACCTGCGCCTAGTGGTTAAAATAGCAAAACGTTACATGAACCGTGGGCTCCCCTTTCTCGACCTGATCGAAGAGGGAAACATTGGGTTGATTAAAGCGGTAGAGCGCTTCCGTGTCGATAAAGGGTGTCGCTTTTCCACCTATGCTACATGGTGGATCAGGCAGTCAATTGAAAGAGCCCTGGTAAACCAAAGTCGCACCATCCGCCTCCCAGTTCATGTGGCTGAACAGGTAAACAAAATGTTCAAGATAACCAAGGAGATCCTGAATAGTAAAAGTCAGGAACCTGTTGCTGCGGATATTGCTGCAGCTATGGGAAGTTCGGTAGCCGAGGTGGAGCGACTGCAACAGTTGGTTCGCAAAACCTACTCCATAGAACATCCTCTAGGGGAGAACAGTAACTACACCCTGATCGACACTCTTGAGGACCATAATTCCATCAATCCGGCAGATTTACTCGAAAACATCGATCGATATGAATATGTAGAAAAATGGCTCAAAACCTTGAAGAAAAATGAAGCGGAAATTTTACAGTATCGCTTTGGCCTTAACGATTACGAGCCTGAAACATTGGATACAATAGGTAAGCGCTACGGCGTTACGCGGGAAAGAATCCGTCAAATTGAGGCCAAAAGTTTGGAAAAATTACGAAAAATGATGCAGGAAGAACTAGAAGCAGAATGATCCTGCTTCATGAAGGTGCTGCGTAAATAAAAATATCACCAGCAGTGGCTAAAGAAGAAAAGCCCGATTCAAGTCACAACACGGTTGCAATCGTTAGCAGAATGACGCCATGCTGGCGAATTCTGCCCCATCATCAATATCAACACGCGGGAGAACAAAAAACGTGGAAGAACTTAGAAACAGCATCCGTGATATTCTAGACTTTCCCAAAAAAGGGATAGTGTTCAAGGATATTACCACCTTACTCGAAAACGGGCGTCATTTTCACCGCGCCATCGATCTGTTGGCGCATCGCTATTTGGGGCAGCATATAGATAAAATTGTGGGTATAGAAGCGCGCGGTTTTATCCTCGGCTCCGCCTTGGCATATAAGCTAGGAACTGGGATTTCTCTAGTGCGTAAACCAGGCAAACTACCGTATCAAACAATCCAGAAAACATATGCGCTGGAATACGGAACCGATACTCTTGAAATTCATGCCGATGCCTTTAAGCCTGGAGAGCGGGTTCTTATAGCCGACGATCTTTTAGCTACTGGAGGCACCATAGCAGCAACTATAGACCTTGTGCGGCAATTTGATGCCACCATTGTAGAGTGTACTTTTCTGGCAGAGCTTGATTTTCTCCACGGACGCGAAAGATTAGGCGATGTTAACGCATTCAGTCTGCTCCATTTTTAAAAAGTTCTTGCTCGTACCCAAGGGTATACGTTATAACCCCTCGGGTCTGATCCCGTAGCTCAGCTGGATAGAGCAATCGCCTCCTAAGCGATAGGTCGCAGGTTCAAATCCCGCCGGGATCGCCATTTAAATTAAGCCCTTAGCCAATTACGGTTAAGGGCTTTTTGCTTGAGATGGTTCATTTTATCAGTGCACCACTGAAAAACAGAAGTATGCTATGGTTATGTATCCTTTATGGCGCAATCTAGGTTTCTATTAATGCGGAGGATTACCCAATGAGGTTGTTTGTCATCTTTTTTTCTACCTTTATGTTGTTGTGCCCGTGGTTGGATGCTGAATCTCAGGCTGAAAGCTATTACACTTGGCGCGATGCGGAGGGGAAACTGCATATTACCAACCATCTGACGGGTTCCATTCAGGATAAAGATGAACTTGAGGTCTATCACTATAGCCAGGAAAAAACAGAGCTACGGGGTACCTCAGATGTGTATCAACGTCGAATCTATCAACAGATGGATAGTAATATCGGCAGATACGTTTCTCCGGCGTTCGCCACAAATGAAGAGCTTGAAAGGCAGAAACAGGATGCAAAGCGCTTTAGAAAATCTGTAGAAGTAGAAAAGAAAATGCTTAGAGAGCGCATCCACTACTATAAATTCCGCTGTGCTACTGTACGCAGTGCCCCTGGGCGGAAGCGCAGCTGTGATGCCAAACAGAAACTGTATGAAAAGAAGCTTGAACTCCTCCAGAATGATCCAGAAGAGTATTTCATACGTGAACTTCGTTGAGAATTGCTTCAGATTGCTTTGGGTTAAAATGGCACCAAATAAACCAGAATACCGTGAACACAATGGTTTGCGGATTGAAATAGTTCGCTCACGGCGACGTAAAACTGCAGAGATACGTGTAGCTGAGGGTGCGGTTTCAATTAGAGTGCCGCAACAAACACCGCTGGCGCGGATTGACGAATTACTGCACCTCAGACGGGACTGGATAAAGAAAAAAGTTGCCTTGCAGGGGGATATGACTCTGCAGAAACCGCGTATGTATCTCTCTGGAGAACAGTTCAGTTATCTTGGATCCAACTATCGCCTCAAAGTGGAAAATGGTCCCTTTGCACCGGTTAAACTGATGCACGGATCCCTGTGGGTATGCGTTCCTGGGGGAGGTACCCACGCGCATCTGGTGCGCAATTCTCTCATCAACTGGTATAAACAGCGGGCGCACGAAAAGTTAAACCAGATGGTAGAACAATTGGCACCCCAGGTTGGGGCGCATCCAACCAAGGTGGAGGTCAAGAGTTTTAAGGCGCGCTGGGGAAGTTGTAGTAGCGCAGGCGTTGTGCAGTTTAATTGGCGCATCATATTGGCGCCCACACAAATGGTTGAGTATGTGGTGATACATGAACTCTGCCACTTGCTACAGCACAACCATTCCAAAGCGTACTGGCAGGAAGTAGAACGCGTGATGCCTAATTACCGCATGTGTCGTGCGTGGTTCAAGGCCAATGGATGGAGCTTGCAGGTGTGATCTTAATGTTTTGTCTGCCACAGCTCAAAGGCAACCTCAGCTATGACCCAGGATAAGATATGAAAGGTGGTGCACCTCTTGCGAGGCGCACCGAGCTTCGATAGCTTTCTACGCCATTAACACCATTAGCAATGGCGCTTGGGTTGCTACTGCTGTTGTTCCTAGCGAACGATCAAGTTATTTTCCACCGAGACTACGCCGTCTACAGCCTGGGCAATCTCTTTTGCGTTTTTGCCATATACAGTATAGTCAATATAACCAGTGAGTTGCACAACCCCGTCGACGGTTTTTACATTGATCTGCTGGTCACTCAATTCTGGCTCCGCCAAAATTGCAGCTTGGACTTTGGCGGTAATAACTGTGTCTTCGATATACTCAACGGTGTCTGTCTTGGTGCTCATTGATGCACACCCGATGAAAGATCCAACTACGAACAAACAGGTGATCATTTGTAGCATGCGCTTAAATTTTACCATTGTCCTATCTCCTTTGCGTTAGTGGACCTGATGGTACTAGGTGAATTTGAGTCTGAAGGGTACCTCAAGGTCCGGGTTATGGCGGTGTAAAGGGTTTTCGTAAAAATGGCTAGAGGCCCCTCTGAGTTGCGTAACGGCAGGGTTCGTTCACCCTTGGTGACTAGGGGCATGTTTTTCATCACCATAATAGATGACACGTTTCGCTTCGAGCGTTCATTCCTGAAGAGCTTTAGTTGACTCGACGCGTAACTTTTTTGTCGATCAGACCTTGCTGGGCTCCATAGTTAGTTAGAAATGGATGATTAGACGTTTTGTGATAGCCACCTAAATTCTTTTAGGGTGGGGGGGAACGGTGTCTCCCTGAATGACCGCTTATAAGTGTAATTTATATACTGACGAAGCTATTTTTGCAACCTCAACCAGTTTGTCGGTGGTTGCTAGCTGATGCAGAACTGCACGTTTTTATTATTCGACCACACCTTTTTTACTTCATCAGGTCAAAACTGTTTTTCCGTTTTTATTTTCCCTGTCTTCTGCAGGTGATATCCACCTGTTGTCACCTGTTGAATTGATCTGTTTAGACTTTAGCAGTGGTAGGCGCTGTAACTATATTAACCGTTACCCTACAGTTGAACTGCGCTGTGCCGGATCCTGGCGATAGTAGGTGCGCAGGACACGGTAAAGGTCAGGAGCATGCTCTTGGAGGGCGCGTGGTCGATCAAAAAATTCTTCGGTAGCCACTGCGAAAAATTCGGCTTCATTTTTTGCGCCGTAGCTGTCGAGGAAGCTCTTCTGACCTATTTCAGTAAGGTGGCGTAAGCGCAAAAACTCGTGGGAGCAGACATTTACCCATTCGGTGAGTTGGTCACGGTCGAAGAGGGGCGGGGTACCGTCTGCTGTACCGTCGAGCATATCCAGCTTGTGCGCAAATTCGTGATACACCACGTTATGCCTATGCTCCGGATGGCGTGCGCCGTGAAGAACCGCGTCCCACACTAGGATTACAGGCCCTTGGGCAACAGCCTGTCCGAGTATGGGAACCGAGGCTCCAACCGGTCTGGTTACGACCTCAAAAAAGCCGGGCTGGCGCGCTGGGCTCACAACTGTTGAAGGGTAGACCAGAATCGATTCAACGTTGCGATAGTAGTCGTGGGGGAGTCCCAGCAGTAATAGGCACGCCTGGGCAGCTATAGTAACTCGGATTTCATCGGTAAGATCAAGCCCTCCGCACCCCTCCCACTGTTTTTCCGCAATAAACACCTGCACTGTTTTACGTAGCATCTTGCGCTCCGCGGCGTCGAGCACTCTATAATGGGCCACATTCGCATACATGATATCTTCCCACTCACTTGGGAAAGGGTGCTTAAGCACCTTGGTACGGCGACGCTCACGAAACCAGCGAAACATAGGAAAAACACTCCTGGGATGGTATTGGTGGAACTCGGCGCGATTGGGCATCTCTCCAGCACTCAGTCATTTCTTCGATGCGCGCTTTTTCTTTTTTATGGGGTAACTGCTTTCGGGAGCATACCCAGAGATGGACAGCATAAAGCGTAGGAAACCATAACAAAGCCAGCAAACAAAACGGTAATAAACAGGCTGTTGACTCCAGCGGTTCTTCACGATCTGTTGGCAGTCAGTCGTAATTGTCTGTTTCAGGCTTTGTGTCAAGGTTGCGCCGAACCCTGCATCGACAACGACAACATTCGCTTCTTTTGAAAGCAACAGGCTGTACGGATCAAGATTGGAAGAACCTACCGTTGCCCAGACCCCGTCAATAACTCCCACTTTGGCGTGTAAAAAACCTGTGTTGTATTCATAAATATCAACCCCACCAGCAAGAAAGTTACCGTACAGCGCCCGCACAGCGTAGTACTGCAGCAGATGGTCTACTTTCCCTTGCAGTAGCAATATCACATTAACACCGCGTGCGGCTGCCTCGATAAGGGCATGACGAAAATCAAGCCCTGGCAAAAAGTAGGCGTGCGCAAGAATAATCTCCGATTGTGCTTGCTCAATCGCATGCAGATACGCCTTTTCAATGTCCCGACGATGGCGGAAGTTATCTCGAACCAAGAAGGCCGCGCTCATCTGTCCGCCAGTAAATGTCGGAACTGGTGGAGGTGCACTGCGGGGCACCCCTTTACGAAAATGGTTCCATGCCACCCTTGACCACAGGCGGCGGGCGGCAAGGCGTATCACTTCCACCAGGGGTCCTTCAACGGCCAGGGCATAGTCGTAGCGCGGGGGCAGGGTGTCGGTTGCTTTCCTGTCATCAATGATGTTGATCCCCCCGACAAAGGCGATCTCCCGGTCTACAACTGCTACCTTCCAGTGCATCCGGCGCAGACGTATGCGCTGAAACGTCCACGGAGAGATCTTAGGCCGAAAGGTGAGCACCGTGACCCCATCCGTCTGCAGATAATCCAACATGCTCTGCGGTAGAGCTCTCGAACCATAACCGTCGATAAGGAGAAAGACGTTTACCCCGCGCACGGCGGCGCGCTTTAGCGCTTTTGCAATACGCCGGCCGGTGGCATCATTTTTGTAGAAATATATTTCAAGATAGATCTCATGTTGCGCTCGATCGAACGCGGTTTCAAGGGCGGGGAAATACTCTTCTCCGTTGCGTAGCAAGCTGATTTGATTGCCCTCTACAACGTTGGACGATCCCGCAGGGAAAAAAGCTTGCTGCAGTTTTCGATGGCGTTGTTTTCTTTGGGGCATGGTATGTATCTGATCCAATTTTGCTAAAAGCTCGATTCCGCACTTTGAGTTTCAGCACTATTGCTGCGGCAACGCCGCTAAGAGTGCCACCGCACCTATGGAACAGACCTGGACCAGTGTAATCTCTTTGGCGCTTTTAGATGACATCCAAACAGATGGTTGGGTATGTATGTATTCCACGAATTTTGCACCCAAGTGTAGCACAACCATTCCAAAGCGTGTTGCATGAAGTGGAGTGTATAGTGTGTGTTAACATGTGGTTCAGGGCGAGGTGGCTCCAGAAGTGGTCGAGCGAATTTTTTCCTTACTGGTTTTTGTCTTTATACATACGTGAATCCGCTAGCAATATTGCATCCTTTAGTTGCTTGCTGCCTTTGGCTGTTGCTGCACCGAGCGAGAGGCGTAACGATAGTTCTGTCACATCAAAATGAATTGTGTCACAGTTCTGGCGGATGCGAATGAGTACCTCATTGGCACTTGTGGTTTGCGGAAGTAAAATCGCAAATTCGTCCCCTCCTGTACGTGCAACTACATCTTCCGGACGCACTGCATGGCGCAAAACCCTTGCGGCGAGCTTGATTATCTGGTCTCCAGCCGCATGACCAAAGGTGTCATTGATTTCCTTGAGACTGTCCACATCTGCGATAATGACACTCACGGGATAACGCCGGCTTTCGGTTAGGCGTTCCAACTCGGCATCAAAAAAAGAACGATTGAAAAGCCCAGTCAACGCATCATGTGTATTCAGATATTGGAGCCTTTCTTCATATTGCTTGTGCTCTGTAACATCGATTACGGCAAACAGGCACTCCTGCATCGAAGCAGTGGTCACAGCTTCGATGCGTACAATGAGAGGGTGTTTTTGTGCGTTAAGTAGCGCAACTTCTCCTGTTACCTTGTCTCGGGTGGCAAAGATCTTGTCGAAAAAAGCTGTGAAGGTGGCTTGATCATCAGCTGTGATGAACTGCCTAAAGTACTGCCCAAGCAGTTGCGTATGTTCAACGCCGAGGAGGGCTGCACCGCTAAAATTAACGACTTGAATGGTTGCGGCGCGTGCCAGGGTAAAGTAACCAATTGGAGCGAAGTCGTAGAGATCAGTGTACTTGGCGAGGGACTTTTCCAATGCATCTCTGGTTTGGCGCAGTTCGACGTTCTGCATCTCAAGCTCGATTTGGTGAACCTGTAATTCGTGTAGAAGACGCTGGGTTTCGGCAGCCGTCGGGGAGTTAATACCTTTATCTCTTTGTTTAAGCAGATAATTCTCCGCGCGGTGGCGTAACTTGTCGGCTTCAGTTAATAGGTTTTTGTCTGATTTCATCATATTCCCACGAACGCTAAGGATTCTAACTCTTTTTTATCCCCCGTTCTTCCGTTCTTGCTTTTGCATCATGGTTTATTCAAATATCGTTGATTCTGGTCTTTGCACTAGCGTAGTTGGCAAATATTCCAATATCAGCGGATATGTTCCGCTACCTTGCGGAAATGATAACCATACACTGCATAGGTGATGGCTAACGGAAAGAGGCGGGTTTTCCGAAACAGAGACCAGAAGAAGAGCTTCCAGTAATGGAAACGTTCTTTGCCAAGTACTCCAATAAACAGCATCGATTTGAAAAGTGCTCCCAGATGCCCCTTCTGCAGGTGAAAACCAGCCTGAGGCCGGGGGTGATATTCTTTAAAAAGCTGGGTAACGCGCTGATAGTATTGCTTGGGGGCGTAAATAGTATTGATAATTTTCTGATAACCGGTGATGAGGGCTTCAGGTTGCATGTGCGGAATGAAATTGATATCAATGGCGGTATTGTCGCCTCCAGAATCCTTCAGGAGGCGCCCTTCCTGTTCCAAACGCCGATAGAGCTTGGTTCCGCGCAGGGCTGTGAGTATCCCAACCATGGCGGTGACGATGCCGCTCTCTTGGATGAAATGGATTTGCTGGTCAAAAATTGACGCCGGATCGCTGTCAAACCCAACAATAAAGCCGCCATGCACCTGCAGCCCCGCCTGTTGAATACGTTTGACAGAGGCGAGCAGATCACGGTTCTTGTTTTGCACCTTGTTGCTTTCTGCCAATCCTTCGGCGTGAGGTGTTTCGATGCCGATAAAAACTTCCTCAAATCCGGCGGTGACCATCATTTCCATCAACGCAGGATCATCTGCCAGATCTATAGAAGCTTCGGTGTAAAAATAAAAGGGATATTTTCTGAATTTCATCCACTCAATCAGGGCGGGTAACACTTCCCGTTTCAATTTGGGCTTATCCCCAATAAAGTTGTCGTCGACGAAGAAGACTGCGCCCCTCCAGCCCCAGAGGTAAAGTGCCTCCAGTTCGGCTAAAACCCTCTCCAGCGGTTTGGTGCGAGGTTTACGCCCAAAGAGTACAGTGATGTCGCAAAACTCGCAGTCAAATGGACACCCGCGCCCGTACTGGATATTCATGGCGGCGTAATCTTTCGCTGACACTAGATCCCAGAGCGGGACAGGTGTTTCACTGAGCCGCGCCCAACCATCGGCGGTATAGACCCGTTTGGGTGCCCCACACCTAAGATCGTTTAGAAACAAAGGGAGGGTGATTTCTGCTTCGCCCAGCACCAGATGGTCTACTGCGGGGAAGTCTGCGGGGGAAGAGGTAAACAACGGCCCACCAGCTACAGTTTTCACCCCCAGGTGCTGACACCGCTCAATTACTGAACGAACCGATTGGAGTTGGATCGCCATGGCGCTGATAAAGACGTAATCGGCCCAGAGAAGATCTTTGTCTTCGAGGGTAGTAACGTTCATATCTACCAGACGTTTGTTCCAGGATTCTGGCAGCATTGCGGCCACGGTTAAAACCCCTAAGGGTGGAAAGCTCGCCTTCCTACCGATGAATTTCATGGCGTTGCGAAAACTCCAGAACGTGGCGGGATAATGGGGATAGATTAGGAGAATGTTCATAATTATGCTCCATAGTTTATCGCTCCGCTGGGGACAGAGGATATTTGTAGCGCTTGGCCTTAAGCGCAGGTAAAAAAGAATGTGGGGTAACTTTCGACCCAGAGCTTGGCGCCCAGACGTTTACTAATCCGTTTCGCTGTGGCTAGACCAATTCCGTGCCCTTCAATGCTGGTGTCGGGGAGCCTCTGAAATGGAACAAATATCTGCTCGGCCAGTTCAATGCCAAAGCCAGGGGCGTTGTCGCGTACAAAGCAAACCTGTTCTCCATTCAGTGAGATTGTGCCAAATTCTATGCTGACTCCCTCACGTACACCAGAATGCTTGCAGGCGTTATCGATCCGGTTGAGCAGAACCACCTGTAACAATTCTGGATCACCCTCGACCATGACTCGAGGGGCAATATGGAACCTGGTGCACCTCTTGAGGTGCACCAGATTTAGATCGGTCACTATACCGATCAGCAGCCTGTGGGTTTTTTTTAACGTACAATTAGGTCGTTTTTCACTGAGGCCACCCCCTTGACGCGCCGGGCAACGTCTGCTGCCTTTGTGACATTCTGGGCTGAATCTACAAAACCACTAAGCTGTACCGCTCCCTTGAAGGTTTCGACGTTAATTTGCATACTCTTCAAGTCTGGCTCGGCAAAAATTGCAGCTTTGACCTTAGTTGTAATTACTGTATCGTCAAGATACTCGCCAGTGCCTGACTGGGTGCTTGTTGAGGCACACCCTATGAAAACTGCAACTACACACAAACAGGTTAACATTTGTACTATGCGCTTAAACTTTAACATTGGCTTATCTCCTCAGGGTTGATGGCCTGGGTGCTCACCTCCGAGCACAGGCTACGCTCTATGTGAACTTTTCGTTCAACTACCAGTAACTCTTGGGGTAAAATCCCTCTACGCTCCGCTGGAGAAGCTTCGTGCTTACTTGACTTAGATTGACTATAGTCTGCCGGTCAACATCAACAATAGGAGAATCAGCAAAATCAGCCCCAGCCCTCCGCTGGGAAAATAGCCCCATTGTTTACTGTGGCGCCAGGTTGGTAGCGCACCCAACAACAGTAGAATTATAACAATTAGTAAAATGGTTCCTAGCATAGGGTTTCTCCTTTTCTACGCCATTTGTTTGGAGGTTATTGTGCAGATGCTTATGGGGTGGGGCGGTTATCTCCGCTATAAATTGCGGCCCCGGAGAACGCCAACCACCACCACGATCAAGGCAATAACCAGCAGCACATGAATAAACGAACCGAGGGTATAGCCGCTCACCAGACCCAGGGCCCAGAGGATGAGGAGGATTACAGTAATGATCCACAGCATAAGGTGCTTGGTGTTTTGCCAATTGGGAACTCACGCCTTTCTATTACCAGAACGCCGCTCCCTTGAACTACCTGGACGTACGGACAACTCCTCGGACGGAACTTTAACCTGTGTGATATCCAACTGTTACTGCGGACGATCATCCTCTTGTTTTGATGTTATTCGATACTCATGAGGTTATTAACCTCTTCCACGCCATTTACATCCTTGGCGTACTGGGTAGCCAGGTCTTTTTCTGCCGCACTACCGGCCTTGCCACTCAAAGTGACAACGCCATCATTTGTCTCTACCTTGGTCTGGAATCCTCTGGTTGAGCGGTGGTAGAGGAGGGATATTTTGACCAGAGCGGTGATAGACGCGTCATCTATTTTGTCTCCAACTGTGCGAGAAGGTGCCACGACCTTAACAACGGTCATTTCATTGATGACCTCCTTCACTCCGTCAATATCCTGAGCATATTTGGCGGTCAGGTCTTTTTGTGCTTGATTATCTGCCTCGCCACGCAACGTAACAATTCCGTCCTTGGTGTCGACGTTTGTTGTTGCGCTTACATTGCGATGAAACAGGAGTGTGGTTTTAACCTTAGCGCTGAGCCACGCATCCGGTTTTTTCGTGGGGCTGTCTTGTGCGACTACCAATTGGTTGTTCACACTTTTTACCCCAGGCAAATTTGCCACGGTTTCTCCGGCTAGATCTTTATGCGATTCCTCCACAACTGATCCTTTTAAGGTGACGGCGCCGTTTTTCGACTCTATCTTGACATCATCGTCTTTCAGGTATGTTTTAAAGACATACGATTCTTTCGCGGCTGTATTGATGCGCTTATCCGTATCGGAAGAAGCTTGCACGGGGTTGGCGTACATCAACAGAGCCACAACGGACACCAACAATATGCTCATTTTCGCTTTCATGTGTAGCTCTCCTTGGGTGTGATTTACGTAGCTATTTGCCCTTAAGGGCGTGTGCCATGCGAGCTTGACCATCGCACATTGTTGCAACTTTGCCCCGTTTGTTGCTGCTTGTTTTAAGGGGGCAGGGGCACTATGTTTATTACTCATCTAACACCTTCTTTACTTCACCAATCTTCTCCTGCGTCTTACCGGAGATTTTCTCGGTCTTGCCTTCGGCTTCCAACTCGGGATTATCGGTGAGCTTTCCAGTCATCTCTTTGAACTTCCCTTTCACCTTGTGGAACACGCCTTCGGCCTTATCTCTGTTGCCTGATTTCATAATGTCCTCCAATTGACGATCGTGGTTAACTTCGCGCCAGGCCCAATGGGTTGGATTTTATTCAAACCATTCTGGAGCATTCCAGTGGGCCTGAACTGAACTTTTGTGTATTTCAATTTTTCCGTTCCAGAATGTGCCCATCTTCATCAGAAATGATCACCTCGACCCTGCGGTTGAGCTGCCGTCCCTCGGCTGTTTTGTTGCTGGCAACAGGAAACTCAACGCCACATCCGCGTATCACAAGGCGGCGGGAGTCAATTCCTTTTTCCTTCAGAGCGTCACGCACCGCGCTGGCACGGCGCTCAGAGAGATTCAGGTTGTATTCCACGGTTCCTGTACTGTCGGTAAAGCCTTCGATCAACGCCTTGCGCTGTGGGTATTCGGTCAGGAACGCAGCAATTTTTTCTATGGTGAACTGTGCTCCCGAGCGGAGTTCACTTTTGTTGGTGTCAAATAGAACATCGCCTAAGGTGATAACGAGCCCCCGTTTTGATTTAGTGGCCTGCAGCTCCGCAATCTGCGCTTCGAGCTTTCGCGTCTGTTCTGCGGCTGAGAGCTTCTCCGTTTTGGCTTTTTCCGCTTCAGCTCTCAGGGTTTCTGCCAATAGTCTCGCTTGTTTTGCTTCTTGAGTCCTAGCTTCTAAAAGAATCTTGTTCCGTTCCTCGCTGGCTGCATCCAGGGCTTGCTCCGCAAGTTTCACGTTGGCAATTTCTTTGGCGATGGCGGTACGTTGCTTGGCAAGATACGCAAAGTGTTCCACTTCTTGGGTCTGAGCTCCTGCTTTTAGCAGCTTTTCCGCTTGTTCAAGCTCAGTTTTCGCTTTTTGCAGTTCTAGCGGGGCATTTTTCTGCACATCAGGATCGTTCTGGGCTTCAGCAAACGCTGATCGAGATTGTTCAAGAAGGGCGTTTTCCTGAATACTAGGGGTGCAACCAAACATGAGTATTCCAGCAATTGACACCCCGAGCACAAACATCAAGGGCGATGAAAATATTTTCATGGTTATCTCCTTTATAAATTAATAGCGGCTATCATTTCAGTTAAAAGTTCTAGCGACTCATCTCTTCGCGTAAAACACGGATGCTTTCTTTTAGTTCCTCAACAATTTTTTGTGACTTAGCAGAACGTGCTTTGGCCTCTGCTAGGTTGGCATCAACCATGGCTTCATCTGCGAGTCGCTCGGCTTTAAGATTTTCTTTGTTGGTTATGGCAAGTTTGGCTTGGCTCAGCTTCTCTCGCGCTGACTTCAGTTCAACAGGGGCAAACTTTACCGCTCCGGAGCTTTCTGCCTGGTCAATTGACTGCGCAGCCATAGTAAGCTGCTTTTCTGGAACAGGTGCTTTGCTGGCACATCCGGCGAGTAAAACAACCAACAGCGTGACCAGAGCCATGTTCAGTAACATCAAGGTTTTCATTTTCATTTCCTCTTCTCCCATTTCTTTAGATTTGAAGTTCTTACGCAATATCTTTTGCACAAATAACTTTTTAACTTTAAGGCTGAATTTGTTAAACAAACGTATAGCGCTCGCGTTTCTCATAGCTATTTATAGTCGCAATAAACGTGCCGCCGAAAACAACAGATTTCAAATGTGTAATGTGTTGATTCTAAACAAGAAAAGCAAAACAGTAGGGGAGGGAGGGGCAAAAATCCGTCAACGGATGCCGTCACAGTTGGCATAAGCGTCGTATTCGACGGGTTGAGTGTGGGAGAATTTCGTGGAGCAGAGTGGCTACGCTTCTCAGATGATTGACGATTACGATGGCAACGCCCATATCGTGCGGCAGATGTTTTAATAAACGAATATAGGCATCGAGGAATATAGGCATCGAGGAATATAGGCATCGAGGTCGCCAGCGGAACCACCGACACTAACGATTGGGTAGTTTTTTACAACATTCATGGTTTACTTCTGTTGTTTTTTGCACATGCACTATCTCCTGTGTGCGCAATAATCTCCTAATCAGGTACACCCGCGCAGCAAATACAACCCTAGGAGGATCGGGAGCGGAATCCCCAGAAGCCAAAGTAAAATCCATCCAATCTTTCCCTTTTCTGAGCGAAGCATAGAGATCCTCCATTTCTTTCAGGTTTATTCCCATCCCTAACGCAAGAAGCATGGTTTACCCAGTCTATCACTACAAAACAACAATGACTGCTGAGCTTTTAAGACGCATTGAGGCGTGCGCGTGGTTCGCTGAAACTCTGACAGGTAAATTGTCCAAGAGATGCTGCGCGATCCTGTCGGATTCGTGCCGCAGTTTTCTTGTTCATTTGATTTTCCGGCGCGTCTGTCGAAAAAATTCCCTGACTTCGCTCCAGATTTGTTCCGCACCGGCCTTCATATCCTCCCAGTCGTCGGCGCTGGCAGTCGAAATCCCCAGTAGCTCTTGTGCCGCTTGATCGCGTTTGAGCTGTAAGGCGGCGGCTGCTCGAGAATATTCATACTTCTCTTCGGATGTGGCATTTTCCCCTTTTTCCTTCAGCATCTCGATCTGCGTATCCCATTCGACCATTTGCGCTGCGAGATCTTCGACGTACTTGGTTTGCTCGTCCATGCTGCAACCTCCAATTCTGCCCTCAATTTAGTCTTTAGTAAGGGCTTGCGGAATAGTTATATTTATCCTTAGCCTTAGCCTAAAACTATCTCGACCTGATGGTCGTGCCGGTCGTTCACTAGTGGAATAGTCGCACTCTCAATAACAGCTCCGTCCAGGGTGATGCGTTGCCTCTGTGCTGGCTGTTCGCCGGTGTTTGTGATGTTGAGGTGATAATTCGTCTCGTGATAGCGGTAGTGAATTTTGTACCCTGGCCAATCAGCCGGGATGCAGGGGTCAATACGCAATTGATCCACCTCTAGGTGTAAGCCGAGCAGGGTCTCCACGCTCAGGCGGTACATCCAACCTGCTGCACCTGTGTACCACGTCCAGCCGCCTCGGCCGGTATGAGGAGAAACAGCGTAGATGTCGGCGCACATGACATACGGCTCGACCTGGTAACGCTCGATCGCCTGCGCCTCACTACCGTGGTTGACGGGATTGAGCATGGCGTACAGTTCCCACGCACGTTCCCGTTCACCCAACATAGCAAAGGCCATCGTTGCCCAGATCGCGGCATGGGTGTATTGTCCGCCGTTTTCGCGCACACCGGGCACATAGCCCTTGATATAGCCCGGTTCAAGGTCAGACTTATCGAAGGGGGGCGCGAGTAGTTGAATAATTTGCGCATCTCGTCGCACTAGGCGCTGATCAAGTGCATCCATTGCTTGACGTGCGCGATCAGGTGCGCCACCTGCGGAAATGACTGCCCAGCTCTGACTGATCGAATCGATCTGGCATTCGTCGTTGCTAGAGGAGCCCAAGGGGGTGCCGTCATCGAACCAGGCCCGTCGATACCATGATCCATCCCATGCATGCGCCTCAATGTTGCTACGCAACTGTGTTGCCTGCTCCGTGCAATGGTTGGCAAAAACAGCGTCATTGTGTCCCTGTGCTAGATCGGCAAACAGGCGTAGATTTTCATACAGGAACCACGCCAGCCACACGCTCTCACCTTTGCCTTTGTGCCCAACCATATTCATTCCATCGTTCCAATCGCCGCAGCCCATCAGCGGCAATTGATGTTCGCCAAAGCGCAAGCCGTGATTAATGGAACGCACGCAGTGTTCATAGAGACTGGCTACTTCGCTCGAACGCTGCGGTTGGTCGTAGTAGGCTTCCTCTTCCGGATTGAGTAGGCGCCCTTCGAGGAACGGAACCTCTTCGTCGAGGATTCCGGTATCGCCGGTCGCCAACACATAGCGACTGGTGACATAGGGGAGCCACAGATAGTCATCGGAGAAGTGGGTGCGCACCCCTTGTCCGCCGGGTGGATGCCACCAATGTTGCACATCGCCCTGCGGAAACTGGCGTGAAGCGCAGCGGAGCAATTGCTCGCGCGCCAACCAAGGTGTGGTATGGAGCAGGGACATGGTGTCCTGCAATTGATCGCGAAATCCGTATGCGCCTCCGGACTGGTAATATCCGCTGCGCGCCCACAGGCGGCAAGAGATGGTTTGGTAAACTAGCCAGCCGTTGGCGAGCACATCCAACGCTGGATCAGGGGTTTCAACCTGCACTGCACCCAGCGTGCGGCTCCAGTGCTCCCATACCGCTTCCAACGCCTGCCGAGCACCAACTGTGCCACCGAATTTATGGATCAAATGCTGTGCCTGCTCGGCGGTGGCGCCCGCGCCAAAAATAAACACTATTTCGCGCTCTTGCCCTTCGGCAAGCTCTATTCGAGTTTGAATAGCCGCGCACGGATCAAGCCCTGCGCCGGTCCGATTTGATAAGCGCTTGCGCCCCAGCGCTGCTGGATTGGTCAACGAACCGTTACGGCCGATAAACTCGCATCGACTGCCGCTCACTCTGCGTTCCGATTCACTGACCTGCGCAAAAACAACGCGATTGTTGCACTCGCGCCCATACGCGTTGCGGGCTAACAGCGCTCCACTGTACGGATCTGTTTCGGTCACAATATGCATCAGATTAGCGTGGCGCCATTCACCCAGTACCAGCTCCCAATATCCGGTCAGGGATAAGCTTCGTGGGCGCTGCGATTGGTTACGCAGTTTAATGACCAAAAACTTCACCGGCGCATCCATGGCGACGTAGGTGTGCAACTCCGAGAAGATTTCGGCTTCGAAATGTTCGAATACGCTGTAACCAAAACCGTGACGACAAACATAGCCACTGCGTCCGCGAGCGGGAAGCGGCGTGGGCGACCAGAAAGCTCCTGTCTCTTCGTCGCGGATGTAGAGGGCCTCGCCGCTGCTGTCGCTCAACGGGTCGTTGTGCCAAGTGGTGAGGCGAAACTCATGGGCATTATCCACCCATGTATAGGCGCTGCCACTCTCGCTGACTACGGTGCCGATATGCGGGCTGGCGATGACGTTGGCCCAAGGTGCTGGTGTGTTCTGACCCGGTTCGAGGGTGATGACGTATTCGCGCCCATCGGCGGTGAACCCCCCGAGGCCGTTGTAAAAGATACGTTGGCGGGGCAACAGGGGCTGAACCACCTCTACCACTGGTTGTTGTACCGGTACCAGGCGATCCGACAGCCGCTCGGGTGAAATCCGGCGTTCTACTTGCCCAACCATGGTGGTGGCGATGTTTTTGTACACTATCCGGGCTACCGTCTGCAGTAATACGCGTTCATCCTCGGTAAGTTCTTCGGCACGCCGCACAAAAACTCCGCCGGGTTGATTCAGCATATGCGCTTCGGGCCCCGAGTTGATCATCCCAATAATCTGGTCTTGTAACTCGGCTCGGTAGCCGGAAAAATCTTCATTGATGATTACCAGGTCGGCAGCCAGCCCTTTCATGCGCCAATAGGCGTGGGCTTGTAACACTTGTTTCACAAGGTCGATCCGATTCAGGTCGCCGATATTGAGGAGCACGATCGGCAGATCGCCGGAGATAGCAAAACGCCACAGCCCAGACTGCCTCAACTGATTGCGGGCAATAATACTCGGTGTGGTGCGGCGCAACACATTGCTGTAGATAACTGAAGTAGCCAGACGCCCATAGAGCTGGGCATCAACTTCGGTGATCCCCAAGTGGCGCAGTACCTCCTGACTATGGAACCAGGCCATTTCAAAGGCGCGCTCCACGAAGTGTCGATCACAATACTCCTTTAGCAATGCCAAGGCGGCCTCACGGGTATCCGCAACTCCGGAGATGATTTGCACTGTTGCTGATTCGTCGGGTGCCAGCGTTAGAGTGCGCCGAATCGCCACAATGGGATCAAGCACTGGACCCGCCGTGTTTGACAGGCGCGCGTGCCGATTACTGTTGGCGACGGCCACCGGGTTTGCTGGGGTGCGGCCCCGTCCGATAAATTTGGTGCGATCGGTCTCATAGGAAGGTTCATCGCTCACGGCGCCAGGCGCGGCCACCAAGTGGAACATCCAAGGCACCTTTTCTCCTGGAGTGCGGGCGCGGCGCGAACATAAGATAGCCTGCAACTCAGGAAGGATTTCGGTTTGTACGAACAGGTTGCTGAAGGCGCGATGAGCCAGGTCAGCATTGAGCGGGGCCAACACCACCTCAGCATAACTGGTCAGCTCGATATTACGCGTTCGAGATGACTGGTTGGTGAGTGTGACCCGTCGGATATCTACATCCTCTTCAGGGGAGACACTGATCTCGGTGTGGGTATCGATCTCCTGATCGAGGCGGCGGTATTCAGCACGTCCCTGGACGAAGATTGCTTCATAATACTCAGCCTTACGCCGCGTTGGTTGATAGGCGCTGGACCAATAGCGCCCTGAGTCGCGGTCGCGCAGGTAAATAAAGGAGCCCCACGAATCGCAGGTGGCATCTTCACGCCAGCGGGTGACAGCTAGATCGCGCCAGCGGCTGTAACCGCCACCGGTATGGGTCGCCATAACGTGGTAATTACCGTTGGATAACAGATAAACTTCAGGGGTTGGAGTGCTCAGATTGGTAAAGACACGCATGCTCCCACCTTCCTCTGCAACGGGATGCGCGGTGGAGCTTACTTCGGCAGCGTGAGGATGCACCGTTGTTACCTTCTTCGGGATCCGTTCCTGGAGTAATAACTCGGTTGCTTTCAATAATGGGTCAGACATGAAGCGGCGCTGCATAGGCTGATTGAGCAGGACATGCGCAAAGGCCAATAGGCTCATCCCCTGATGATGAGCCATGAAGGTGCGTACAACTACGTGGTCCTTTCCCCGCGGCACTCGCGACGGGGTGTAATCTATCGCTTCGTAGAACCCATAGTCGCCCTGGAAACCATTATGCGCCAGCGCTTGCAGGTTACGACAGGCGTTCTGTGGCAATACTGTTAATGCTAAGGCGCTGGCATATGGCGCGATCACCAGATCTTCACCCAGACCACGCTTGAAGCCCAGCCCGGGCACACCAAAAGCCCGATATTGATAGACTTGGTGCATATCGGTGAGGTTGTAGCACGATTCGGAAATGCCCCAGGGCACGGCGCGTTGCCGCCCGTATTCGATCTGGCGCGTCACTGCGGCTTTGCAGGTTTGCGCCAGCAACGTATCAGGGTAACTCGGCATGATCAGTTGCGGCATGAGGTACTCGAACATCGAACCGCTCCAGGAAATCAAACTGACATCGCCGCCATGGCTGGTTAGCATCCGCCCAAGAGAGAACCAATGCTTCTGCGGAACCTGTCCTTCAGCGATGAGGAGAAAACTGGCCAGACGCGCTTCGGAAGCGAGCAGATCGTAACAGGCGGGATCGCGGCGGCGTTCACCGACATCATAACCGATGCAGAAGAGATCGCGGGAGGAGTTGTAAAGAAAATCAAATTCCATCGCTGCCAATTCGCCGCAACGCTGCACCAGATCATCGATGGTTTTGAGACGCCTGGCTGCAGTTAGCGAACGTACCCCTGTGCCGTCCGCTCCTCCATGCGCCAAGTCGGTGAGTGTTGGGATAGCGGCAAACTGATGCGACTCCACCAGCAGCGAACGCAACTCAGTACGCAGGGAGAGGGTTTGCTGGTGAAAAGCCTGCACCCAAGAGTAGAGTTCACCAACGATATTCATATCTGCGGGTAACCAGATCAGCAACTCCGCGCTTAGGCGCTGAACCTCGTCCAGCAATTGCTCGATAGCGACTAGGGTCTGGAGTCCGTTCGAGATACCAGTGGAGAGAGTGTTCTGCAGTGCGTGGATCTTTTGCGCAAGATCTGGAACGGGCACTGCAGGAAGATGTTCGGCAAGTACCTCCAAGGTGTCCTGCAAGCCCACGAAGGCCTGACTGGGGAGCACCGGCGCGTTTCTTAACTCGTCTAATCCCGCTCGGAGAGTAAGCAGACTGCCGACCAGGTTGCCACTGTCGACTGAAGAGATGTATCGCGGGTGCAATGGCTCGAGAGTGCGCGTGTCGTACCAGTTGTAAAAGTGGCCACGGTAGCGTTCCATCTTTTCCATGGTCGCTAACGTGTTTTCGCACAAGCGCACACATTCACCGACGCTTATAAAGCCAAAATCGCAGGCGCTTAGATTGGCGAGCAGCCCCAAGCCGATGTTAGTAGGTGAGGTGCGGTGTGTGATCCCTTGGGGCGGATGTTCCTGGAAGTTGTCCGGAGGTAGCCAGTTATCCTCTGGACCAACAAAGTCTGCGAAATAGCGCCAAGTTCTCCGAGCAGCGACGCGTAAGAATCTCTTTTGTGCCTCTGTCAGATCTGGTTCTGCCTCTTCCAGCGGTTGGCTAATCCACCAGCCAACCAGAGGTGAGACCAGCCACAGCATTAAAAGTGGCGTAGTAAACAGCCACTCTACAGGGGGGAGAAGCCGGATTAGCGCTATCCCAAGCAGAAGTGCTAATAGTGGACCTATCCACATCTCCGCAAAAAAATCGCCCAGCGTGTGGCGTGCGTTACGGCGAGCATAAGAGGGCAGGTGCCAGAGTAACAACCCCCGCCGTGTGAACAGCATCCGCAACCCTGAACATCTGATTGCGTCAAGGTTAATCAAGGCATCGTAGGGAAGGAGAATCAAGGTTAATAAGGCTAGCATCAGCGGGCGACCCGCAGCTTTGCCGGTGAGATTCAGATGGAGCAGCAAGGTACGATTTGCTGGCTTACGGATAAGCTCAATAGCGGTGGCGAGCAGGGTGGGAAAACAGACCACTGTCACCACGAGGAAAAACCATATCCACGCCTGACCTGCCCCCAGTAGCCAGCCAATGACCAATAACGTCAGCAGTGCTGGTGGCACCAGACTGCGGCGCAGATTATCGGACAGCTTCCACACGGATAGGGCGCTTAACGGATTGGGTTGGCGCTGCCCCCTTCCACCCTTGGTTCCGTTGGGTCCAGGGACCTGCCGCAGCAGCCAGCCGACCAACTGCCAGTCACCACGGATCCAGCGATGGCGACGGCTGGCCTCCATGGTGTAACTAGCGGGGTGCTCTTCAATCAGGTCAACATCGGTCACCAGCGCCGAGCGTGCATAGCCGCCTTCTAGCAGGTCGTGACTGAGGATAAGATTTTCCGGAAAACGCCCATCAACGGCCTGCCTAAAAGCGTCTACATCGTAGATCCCCTTGCCGATGAATGAGCCCTCGCCGAAAATGTCCTGATAAACATCCGACACCTCGCGGGTGTAGGGATCGATCCCCGCATCACCTACAAACAACTTGGTAAATCGCGTCTGCCCGGCACTTATCAGGCTGATCGAAGCGCGCGGCTGCAAAATTGCGTAACCATCAATAATGCGCCCTTTATTGGCAGCATAAACCGGCCTATTGAGGGGATGGGCAAGATTACCGACCAAGGTTCGAGCCGCGTCACGCGGTAGCTGGGTGTCGGTATCAAGGGTGATTACATACCGGATCGACTCGAAAATAGAGGAGTCGCCGACGATCTCAGAAAAGGCGTCCTGCGCTTCGCCCCGCAGACGGGCATTGAACTGTTCCAGCTTGCCGCGCTTGCGTTCATACCCCATCCACACCCGTTCCACCGGATTCCACCGGCGGGGCCGATGGAACAGATAGAAGATACAGTGACGATCTTCCTGGTATGTTGTATTAAGCGTTTCAATCGCGTTGCGCGCGTAAGTTATTAGTGCTGCGTCTTCTGGCATTGTCTGTTTAGACGCATCGTGAAAATCGGTCAACAATGCAAAAAATACATTGGAATCGCGATTGCCTAGAGCCTCTTGCAAAAGTCTCCAGCCAGTAAGGCCGGTTGATCGCTAAATAGGTTTTAAATCGTTTTTTGAAGAAAAACCCGAGCCAGTATCAAGCTAAAAGGTGAATTCTTCGAATTTAAGGCATAC
>JAVERS010000101.1:0-3413 GCA_034007015.1 Desulfuromonadaceae bacterium | reverse complement strand
GCCGCGCAGGCGGCTTAGAAAGATGACGGCGTGGTTCGCGGGTTATGGCTCGAGTCAGCCGCCGCGCAGGCGGCTTAGAAAGCCACCAGCCTCAAGCGCTGCGATTCGCGCCTGTCAGCCGCCGCGCAGGCGGCTTAGAAATTTGATGTTCTGACCAGTGCCGTCACCGAACAGTCAGCCGCCGCGCAGGCGGCTTAGAAAACAGTGACGGCACCGAACCATTGATCGCATTAGTCAGCCGCCGCGCAGGCGGCTTAGAAATTCGCGAGGGGGGCAGCCTGCTAGTCGTGGCTGTCAGCCGCCGCGCAGGCGGCTTAGAAAGCTGCACTATTCACTGCTATAAATGCTCGATTGTCAGCCGCCGCGCAGGCGGCTTAGAAAATAAGGTGATCGCATGACTAACGAAGAGTTACGTCAGCCGCCGCGCAGGCGGCTTAGAAATGTTCGGCCTTTCATGGACAGCGGGTTTAACAGTCAGCCGCCGCGCAGGCGGCTTAGAAATTCAAGTGCTTCGATTCTGCTTTGCAGTGCTGGTCAGCCGCCGCGCAGGCGGCTTAGAAATTATTTATCGCGGCGGCACCGCCGGCAATATCGTCAGCCGCCGCGCAGGCGGCTTAGAAAAGCATGGATTGAGGCCAGCACATCAAGCGTACGTCAGCCGCCGCGCAGGCGGCTTAGAAAATACGATCAAAGATCTGCGCGCCCATGCCGAAGTCAGCCGCCGCGCAGGCGGCTTAGAAAGCCGCCACTTGTATCGTCACCACCCAGGCGATGTCAGCCGCCGCGCAGGCGGCTTAGAAAATCCGTGTCACCGTGCTCCACGTCAACACTTGGTCAGCCGCCGCGCAGGCGGCTTAGAAATTTTTCTCTGTCTACGCGTCCGCTTCCAGTCAGTCAGCCGCCGCGCAGGCGGCTTAGAAAAACGAGGCGCCTGAACTTGCGATGACCAAGCGGTCAGCCGCCGCGCAGGCGGCTTAGAAAGAATCAACTACGGGATGCATGTGCATCGGATCGTCAGCCGCCGCGCAGGCGGCTTAGAAAGTCACGCCGTCAGCATTGAACGGGTTAACGTAGTCAGCCGCCGCGCAGGCGGCTTAGAAAACCAACTGATATTGCGTCATGATGGTCGTGTCGTCAGCCGCCGCGCAGGCGGCTTAGAAACAAGAGCCAGTTCGAAATATTTACGGTAGTTCGTCAGCCGCCGCGCAGGCGGCTTAGAAATGGCCAACGTAAACGCCTTTGCGCCCGACAATGTCAGCCGCCGCGCAGGCGGCTTAGAAAATTTATCGTTGTTATCCACTTGCACAACATAAGTCAGCCGCCGCGCAGGCGGCTTAGAAAAATAAAATGAATTCCCTACTCGGTGGATTGGTGTCAGCCGCCGCGCAGGCGGCTTAGAAATTACTGCGGGGTCTTTTAGAGCTTCGGCTAGCGTCAGCCGCCGCGCAGGCGGCTTAGAAAGCACGATCATTACTAACGGCGCTGTGGCTGCTGTCAGCCGCCGCGCAGGCGGCTTAGAAAAGGTTGTCGATTCACCACTAGCGCAACAGAGGGTCAGCCGCCGCGCAGGCGGCTTAGAAAAAAAGATGGAGCTGGCCGTTTAACAGTATTTAGTCAGCCGCCGCGCAGGCGGCTTAGAAATGTTGAAACTGTTAGGGATGGCGTTTCTTGTCGTCAGCCGCCGCGCAGGCGGCTTAGAAAGTTCGCCTCGCTTGAATCAATAATTGCAATGCGTCAGCCGCCGCGCAGGCGGCTTAGAAAACGACATAAGTTGATTAATTTTTTCGCTATACGTCAGCCGCCGCGCAGGCGGCTTAGAAATGTACGGCGTTATTGATAGTTTTGGAATACAGGTCAGCCGCCGCGCAGGCGGCTTAGAAAGATCGATATACTGCGAGGCGTGCTCAACAGCTGTCAGCCGCCGCGCAGGCGGCTTAGAAAATTGATTGCTTTATCTACATCATTTATCTGCGGTCAGCCGCCGCGCAGGCGGCTTAGAAAAATGCCCGCGCAGTTGAATTACTCAATGATGAGTCAGCCGCCGCGCAGGCGGCTTAGAAAAAGTTAATGTTTTCTAGCTCAGCTTGCTTTAAGTCAGCCGCCGCGCAGGCGGCTTAGAAATGATGTTACTTTTGGTCTAACCACCAAAGCAGGTCAGCCGCCGCGCAGGCGGCTTAGAAAATGCGATGCGCTGTGATCTTATTAACGACCGAGTCAGCCGCCGCGCAGGCGGCTTAGAAAATGTCACGGCCGCTTTGCTGGCGGTTAAACTCGTCAGCCGCCGCGCAGGCGGCTTAGAAAGTTTGATGATCATGCAGGCCATCTGGAAGAATGTCAGCCGCCGCGCAGGCGGCTTAGAAATTGAATGATATCGCCTGACAATACAGCAAGCCGTCAGCCGCCGCGCAGGCGGCTTAGAAAATCAATACAGCGTTTTCAAGCGCCATCTTTTCGTCAGCCGCCGCGCAGGCGGCTTAGAAAGTCGCGAGCCACTTCACGCTCGATCAGCGAGAGTCAGCCGCCGCGCAGGCGGCTTAGAAAACTCAGTCGTTTGAGCAGTCGCAGCTTTATGCGTCAGCCGCCGCGCAGGCGGCTTAGAAACGTAGCTATTCGGGAAACGCATTCCTCACTGAGTCAGCCGCCGCGCAGGCGGCTTAGAAAAGAGATATTTTGGATTACTGAAGAGGGTGTTAGTCAGCCGCCGCGCAGGCGGCTTAGAAACGGATGGGGCGCCACAACAGGGCATAGCAACAGTCAGCCGCCGCGCAGGCGGCTTAGAAACGGCATATAAAACAAACCGAACTCAGCAATGCGTCAGCCGCCGCGCAGGCGGCTTAGAAACAGCGCGGCTCTGCAACTAGGCCTGTGAACAAGTCAGCCGCCGCGCAGGCGGCTTAGAAATCAAGTTCAAAATCAAAAGCATGCTGGCATTTGTCAGCCGCCGCGCAGGCGGCTTAGAAAATGCAGGCTTGCTGGCATCTGTTTTTGTAAATGTCAGCCGCCGCGCAGGCGGCTTAGAAACCGTTTTTGATCCGATGCTTACCGCTGCTGGTGTCAGCCGCCGCGCAGGCGGCTTAGAAATGAAGTCAATACGACTAGATCGTTATACTTTGGTCAGCCGTCGCGCAGGCGGCTTAGAAAATTCACCGGGTTGGCAATGACAGCGGTGGCGCGTCAGCCGCCGCGCAGGCGGCTTAGAAATCGACCTTGCACGTACTGCCGATATTTCATCAGCCAGCCGCTGCACACGGGGCTTAGAAAAGTCACTCAGTACCCACCAGCGCGGCTGTTAACAAATGCCTGCATAGTTGCGCTTAGTGGTGCTTTTGAGATGCAATCCTATGTACTTTCTTCCGCAACCTGCAAAAGCTCTACATCTTCTACAAGGTAAGGCTTATCTTGGTTTTTATTTT
>JAVERS010000100.1:0-3442 GCA_034007015.1 Desulfuromonadaceae bacterium | reverse complement strand
GTCAGCCGCCGCACAGGCGGCTTAGAAAATGCAGCGTGAAACTCACCCGATAAACATAACGTCAGCCGCCGCACAGGCGGCTTAGAAAATAACGCCATGCTGCCAGCGTTACCTAGTTTAGTCAGCCGCCGCACAGGCGGCTTAGAAATCCCGTCCCTCTGGTGCTGCGTCGGGCCATACGGTCAGCCGCCGCACAGGCGGCTTAGAAAGCACATGGGGGCAGATATGCCATGCGGTTTATGTCAGCCGCCGCACAGGCGGCTTAGAAAAAACTGTAATAGGCTTTTTACAGTGGGGTCATGGTCAGCCGCCGCACAGGCGGCTTAGAAACAGCTCTTTAACAGCATTTACGGCTGCACCACGTCAGCCGCCGCACAGGCGGCTTAGAAAATGATAACTACTAATTTGAGCTGTCGTTTCAAGTCAGCCGCCGCACAGGCGGCTTAGAAAGCTGGTGGCGAGAGTACAAGCCCGTTTTTAATGTCAGCCGCCGCACAGGCGGCTTAGAAATATCAGCCGGATTGTGCTGATCGGCTTCACCGGTCAGCCGCCGCACAGGCGGCTTAGAAACACATTTTGGGTGTCCACCGGTGGTGGTGGCTGGTCAGCCGCCGCACAGGCGGCTTAGAAAGAAAGCGTGTGCATCTGCGGCTGATCTTTTTGGGTCAGCCGCCGCACAGGCGGCTTAGAAAATTTTTGAGATGCACGTTCGGCCTTGCTCATTGTCAGCCGCCGCACAGGCGGCTTAGAAACTAAACACTACATACGACAGCATCAGCCAGCTGTCAGCCGCCGCACAGGCGGCTTAGAAACATTGGCAGTGTTGCTGAACTGTCATTTGCTGGTCAGCCGCCGCACAGGCGGCTTAGAAAATTCAGTGTACACCCGTTTTCTGTCAGATTCTGGTCAGCCGCCGCACAGGCGGCTTAGAAATGCCAGCCATGAAGTTATACAATACTGTTGGTGTCAGCCGCCGCACAGGCGGCTTAGAAATGTTTGGATTTCAGATCCCCGTGTACAGTGGCGTCAGCCGCCGCACAGGCGGCTTAGAAACTCACTGCATTAGCCGTTAAAAACATCGATTCGTCAGCCGCCGCACAGGCGGCTTAGAAATAACAGCCGCCGCATCCGGCATGGCTGCCCTCGTCAGCCGCCGCACAGGCGGCTTAGAAAATCGTGAATGGGCGTTTATACATGGACGGGTTGGTCAGCCGCCGCACAGGCGGCTTAGAAAACAGCCGATGCTAAACGGCTACTGAATGACCTGTCAGCCGCCGCACAGGCGGCTTAGAAATCCTTGAAATGCTCCAGTA
Organism: Desulfuromonadaceae bacterium; assembly: GCA_034007015.1. Lineage (GTDB taxonomy): Bacteria > Desulfobacterota > Desulfuromonadia > Desulfuromonadales > Desulfuromonadaceae > JAIVHC01. Next base: position 2,129 of record JAVERS010000100.1, on the reverse strand, counting down.
ATTCTTCCTGTTCGGTCAGCCGCCGCACAGGCGGCTTAGAAAGAAAGCAATTCGTGACACGTCCGGCGGCATGGGTCAGCCGCCGCACAGGCGGCTTAGAAAGATAAAATTACCGGTTTTAGCGACTAAATCTAGTCAGCCGCCGCACAGGCGGCTTAGAAAACAGCCACTGTGACGGATGAAACAACCCATTTGTCAGCCGCCGCACAGGCGGCTTAGAAAATTCAATCAATCCAAACGGATGGAGCGGGGCTTGTCAGCCGCCGCACAGGCGGCTTAGAAATTTCCAGTTGCCGGAGAGTGTCGCGTAGCGCAGTCAGCCGCCGCACAGGCGGCTTAGAAATTGAATCGGTTGATTAACCGTTCCCGTTCCAAGTCAGCCGCCGCACAGGCGGCTTAGAAAATTGGGGAATTTTTGCGTATTCAGTTGCAAAAGTCAGCCGCCGCACAGGCGGCTTAGAAATAAACGTGACGCTACCGGATCGCAGCAACTGGGTCAGCCGCCGCACAGGCGGCTTAGAAAAGGATTTCTTTAGCATGGGCAACGGTGGCAGCGTCAGCCGCCGCACAGGCGGCTTAGAAATTTATAGGTTGTGATGCAAGAGATCTCCAGTTGTCAGCCGCCGCACAGGCGGCTTAGAAAAGGTTCCAGGCCACATCATGGAATACCGGTACGTCAGCCGCCGCACAGGCGGCTTAGAAAGACCATATTGCCAGCTCCTATTGGGTTGGATGGTCAGCCGCCGCACAGGCGGCTTAGAAATTTGGGGATAACATCAAACGCATCCCCTCCCATGTCAGCCGCCGCACAGGCGGCTTAGAAATGATATGTACAGAGCGACCGCAAGGCTTATGTGTCAGCCGCCGCACAGGCGGCTTAGAAAACACTGACACGGCGGGGCGGGCAACCGTCCCGGTCAGCCGCCGCACAGGCGGCTTAGAAAATTTGGCGCGTTTGTTGAGGATTCGCGCCTTAGTCAGCCGCCGCACAGGCGGCTTAGAAAAATGCGTACCAGTTCGTTGTGGAAACTGGCTAGTCAGCCGCCGCACAGGCGGCTTAGAAACTGAAAGTGTTACGAAAACTTGGCATCCGGTGAGTCAGCCGCCGCACAGGCGGCTTAGAAAGGCTATGAATACCAGACCGGTAACAATGAAGTGTCAGCCGCCGCACAGGCGGCTTAGAAAGTTCGCCCGCCCTTGTATTGTGTTTCGTGCGAGTCAGCCGCCGCACAGGCGGCTTAGAAAATTACGCCCGTCGATATCAACAACTATTAAATGTCAGCCGCCGCACAGGCGGCTTAGAAAATTACGCCCGTCGATATCAACAACTATTAAATGTCAGCCGCCGCACAGGCGGCTTAGAAATCGGACGCTTTCCTTAATGCCGTTCGCCCGCCGGTCAGCCGCCGCACAGGCGGCTTAGAAATACAGTTTGAAGCTCCCCAAGAGTTGTCAATTGTCAGCCGCCGCACAGGCGGCTTAGAAATAAGAAAAGCAATGCCGCGCAACTTTATCGAAGTCAGCCGCCGCACAGGCGGCTTAGAAATAACGAAATTGGAGCAGGTAATGACGATGTAGGTCAGCCGCCGCACAGGCGGCTTAGAAAATGCCGCCCTCAATTACAGCCAGTTGACCGGAGGTCAGCCGCCGCACAGGCGGCTTAGAAAAAAAACATCAATCTGCACCAGGTAATCATCCGGTCAGCCGCCGCACAGGCGGCTTAGAAACACCTGCCCAGATTGCAGGTCACGCACAACCACGTCAGCCGCCGCACAGGCGGCTTAGAAAATCGGCATGAATGAAATAGCCCCATTGGTCAAGTCAGCCGCCGCACAGGCGGCTTAGAAATCAATGTTTTCGCGGTCGCCGTTGTCTTTATAGTCAGCCGCCGCACAGGCGGCTTAGAAACTGATGTCCAACAAGCTATGAAGCTACTTATCCGGTCAGCCGCCGCACAGGCGGCTTAGAAATATACCACGAATCCAGCAACTTTGCTTGTGTTGGTCAGCCGCCGCACAGGCGGCTTAGAAAATACTCAAAGAACCCGCAGTATTCAACCGTCAGTCAGCCGCCGCACAGGCGGCTTAGAAAAACAATTTGTGCGAACCCAGAAACACATGAGTGTCAGC
>JAVERS010000099.1:0-3479 GCA_034007015.1 Desulfuromonadaceae bacterium | reverse complement strand
AGCCCTCACCGCCCCAACTGGTGTCCGCATCGGCATAGATAAGCACATCTGAAGAAATATCGATCCCCAGTTGACCAAGCGCCCGAGCCATTTCAGACGGAGGCAGAGTGCGATACTTGACGCCATCGGTATCAGTTCTGGTATAGTTCTCCCAGCTGAAGGAGCACGCGCCCGGGATATGCCCCTGCGCCCACGCTGAGCGGGGACGGGCATCCAGAGTAACTACATTTTTTAAGAGCGGTTCCGCCTCAGATGGACCTATTAAGCGCATACGCATAGTATCCGCCTCAGCAGCCCAGGCCGTACCTGAACAGGCATCATTATATCCGGCAGAGATCATTCTCCCCATGGAACTCCATAACATGAAAACACAACATAAAAATACCAGGCGTCTCACATGGATGCGCTTTGCTCGATGTGCAACGCCCCCATCTACACCTTTTAGCAACAGTTCCATTTCCTTCTCCATTTCTGTCATTGTTATTGTCTGTACAGCGTTTGCGTATCTGTTTCTCGCCTACCTGAACAGCTTTCTGCTCCATTTGCCGGCGTTTATTGCTACCTGCGCCCTCATCGTGGTCTCTTTGAGTGTGCTGGGATGGCTGGCAGACAACCGCTTCCCCTTTTATGAAAAACAACTCTCTACCCGGGTCTATTGGATAAACGGTATTTTTATAATCGTCACCGCCCTGCTTATCCGCCTGCTGTTTGTTGCACGGATGCCGGAACTCTCCGACGATATTTTTCGTTACCTGTGGGACGGGCTGCAACTGCGTCTGGGACACAACCCCTATGCCTACCCTCCAGCTGCACTGACTCCAGCTCGTGACTCTCTGGTCGAGATCCAACCTCTCATAAACCATCCGGAGTTAGTCACCATATATCCCCCCGTAGCGCAGTTCATATTCTCCCTCGCCGCCGGAAGCCTGGCAGGTCTGAAAGGGATATTTATCCTCCTAGATCTGGGGAACTGCGCTCTCCTTCTGCTCCTGCTTCGGCGTCTGGGGCGCCATCCGGCGTGGCTGTGTTTGTACGCCTGGCATCCCCTTGCAGTCCTGGAGAGCTCCGCCTCAGGGCATGTGGATGTGGCGGCGGTGTTTTTTATCCTGCTGGCCATCTACTTTGCAATTGGATCTGCGACTCAAAACTCAGAGCGTATCTCCGGACTCGGAGCGGGAGCTGCGCTGGCTCTGGCAATCATGACCAAGGTCTTCCCGGCCATCTTCGCTCCCCTCCTTTTGATCCAGTTACCCCGTCGCGCACGTGCTTCATTTCTTCTCGCGTTAGGCATGGTATGCGTAGCGGTATGTGTTCCCTTCTGGCCTCAGTTGCTCAACGGCATTGCCACCCTGCATCTGTACGCGCAACACTGGGAATTCTCCGGTTTTGCCTTTCGCTTTCTGCGTGAATGGACAGAATCAGGACAAAATGCGCGCCTTCTTCTGAGTGGTGCCTTCTGCCTTATCTTCGGATGGCATTGGATACGCCTCTACTTACTTTCTGCAACCCCAGGCGACAGGAATACTGAAGCCTTCGTACGCGCATGCGTGGGTGTCACCCTGGCTTTTCTGCTTATAACCCCCACTCTGCATCCGTGGTACGCCCTGTATCTACTCGCGTTTCTTCCCCTCGCACCTCATGCAGCGGGCATCACCCTGAGTTGGGCGGTTCTGTTGAGCTACCAGGTCGCAGCTACCAGAGCTATAAGCGGCGTATGGCAGGAAAGCACCCTGCTCAGTTTTTACGTCTTTGCCGCCCCGGTATCTGCGCTGTGCATCACCGTGTTTTTAGCCCGACGCCGCAAAAGGCGCTGCGATACATAGACCCGATCACGCCAGGCCTCGCGTGCTATAACCCACAGGATTTTACTTCCAGCGCGACATACCCCGGATACGGTGCGACTTATTTTAGACGTGCCCGCAATACGCGGCAGATACGCGAGCGGAACCTCCATGATAGCAAGCCCCTGCTGCAGCGCCTTGATCTGCATTTCAATGGTCCAGCCGAAGTTTTTATCCCGCATATTCAGTTGCTGCAAAGCATCCCAGCGGATAATACGCATGGGGCCGAGATCCTGATACGGGCCACCCCAGAGGATGTGAATCAGACTGGTGGCAAGACCATTGCCAAAACGCTGCTGTACACTAAGAGCCTCACGCTTCACCGGAACCCGTTGCGCCAGAACCAGATCAAGACTGGAAGCCTGCATACGGTTTAACAATGTGCCGAGTTCAGCATGGTTATCACTCCCATCACCATCGGCAAATGCAACCCAGGCAGGGGGATTGGCCTGCAGAGCCTCGATTCCTGCCAGACACGCACTGCCATAGCCAAGAATCGGCTCATGGACTACACGCGCTCCATAGCGAGACGCAATCTCAGCGGTTGCATCATTAGATCCGTTATCAACCACAATTACTTCATCAATGCATGCAGGAATGCGGCGCAATACCAACGGCAGAGATTCTGCTTCATTATGCGCAGGGATGATCAGAACGGCGCGTGATGCCCCGGATATATTCATGCTAATCGGCCTTATAAGATAAGGGCGCACAACCTTATGGCTGTGCGCCGCATACAAGAGTTTAAATCTAAATCAATCAGGGATTAAAAGAGGGTTGCCGCCAGAGCAAGAGACCATGTTTCACCCTTGGTTGTGCTGGCACCGTAAAGTTCGTTGAAATAGCTTGCTTCCAAGGCCAAGCGTGATGTTAGCTTGTATCCAGCAGTTATCTCGAGTTTGCCAAGGTCAACTTCATTTGCATTTGCATCAGTTTCATTTGGATAAGGGTCTTCTCCGTTGCCAACATTTGCTGTTCCATCCAGTTTAGTGCGCATATATAGAGAATCTGTTATATCTACTCCAGCCTCAAGCAGATAAACAAACTCGTCTGACATATACTCGCTACGCCAGCGATAACCTGCCTCGAGATTAAAATATCCCGGTACATACGGATACAGCGAATGGCCGAATTGTAAGCGCATTTCAAAATCGTCCTGCGCATCACCCAATCGAATATCAGTACTAAGCTTCTCATCTTTATGATCATAAGCTTCTGCGCTTTTATATAAGCCCTGTAGAGATAAAGCACCTGCTTCCATCTCTAACAGGCGATAACGTATACCGAACTTAATATCGGCCAGTCCGCTGGATTTAGTGGTTTTATCCACGGCAACAAAGCCGTTACGTCCCCCGGACTGAAAAGTCCACTCTGTTTCTTTGTAGTCAAATGCTCCAATCAAAGTGAGGTTGTCGAATAGTCCATATTCAGCATAAAAGGACCAGGTCTGTTCATCGTAGTCAAAATCACGCTGTTTGCCATCTCGAGGCGCATAGGCTTTCGAAGAACCGTCTGCATAAAAATAACGCTGTGCCTCGTATTCACTGTACGCCATGCGGGTGTAGAGTTTTCCTGCCGGCATGGTCCAGGCACCGGCCCAAACGGTGCCGGATGTTGCGAGAATCAAAAATATGGCAG
>JAVERS010000098.1:0-3633 GCA_034007015.1 Desulfuromonadaceae bacterium | reverse complement strand
GGTCCCGTCCGCCGAACGGACCGTGAAGGTTTCCGTCAGGCTCTCGCCCGTGTTCAGCTGCTGGATGGCCGATTGGCTGTTGTCAGCCTCGTAACGCCAGTTCCCGTCCGCATCGATGATCAAAATTCCGTAGATGCCGACCTTGCTCTCGGCATGGAAAAAGGACTGGCCAGCATCCGGATCGCTCACGTCCAGCTTGCCCGTGGTCGTCAGTATTGTGGACGCGTCCTCGGTCACGGAACCGGAGATGTCGCCAGTGATGACCGCGTTGCCGTTGTCGTCCACGCCATGGATCGTGACCGTGATCTTCTGCTCGGTCCCGTCAGCCGTAAGAATCGTAAAGGTTTCCGTCAGACTCTGACCGGCGCTCAACTTCTGGATGGCCGTCTGGCTGTTGTCCGCCGTGTAGGTCCACTTCCCGTCCGCGTCGATGCTCAGGGTCCCATAGACCCCCTTGAGCGTTTCAGCCTGGAAGAAAGACTGACCCGCATCAACGTCCGTCACGTTCAGTTTGCCCGTGCTTGTCAGGATCGAAGCCGCGTCCTCGGTCACGCTGCCCGTGACCGTCCCGCTGATGACCGCGACGTCGTTCACGCCCGTGATGGTCACCGTGATGGTCTGCTCAGTCCCGTCAGCGGAAGTGACGGTGATCGTGTCGGTCAGGGTCTGGCCTGCGCCGAGAGACTGGATGGCCGATTGGCTGTTGTCCGCCGTGTAGGTCCAGTTCCCGGCCGCACCGATGCTCAGGGTCCCGTAAGCCCCGGCCTTGCTTTCGGCCAGGAAGAACGACTGACCCGCATCCGGGTCGGACACGCTCAGCTTGCCGGTGGTTGTCAGAATCGAGGCCTCGTCCTCGGTCACGAAACCGCTCACGTCGCCCGTGATGACCGCATCGGGGGCATCGCTCGTGCCCTTGATGGTGATGGTGATGATCTGCTCCGTACCGTCGGCGGATTTGACCGTGAACGTGTCCGTCAGCGTCTCTCCCTCGCCCAGGGACTGGATCGCCGGCTGGCTGTTGTCCGCCGCGTAGACCCACTCGCCCGTTTCGGAGATCTGCAGAATTCCGTAATCGCCGTCGAAGTCCCCGACCTGAAAATACTCACCGGAATCGACATCCGTCACCGCAAGGGTGCCCGTGATCATGAGCACGTCATTTATCGCATCGACATCTTCGGTCACGGAACCGCTTACGTCGCCCGTGATCACGGCCGCGTCGTTCACGCCCGTGAAGGTGATAGTGATGGTCTGCTCCGTGCCGTCGACGGATTTGACCGTGAATGTGTCCGTCAGCGTCTCTCCCTCGCCCAGGGACTGGATCGCCGGCTGGCTGTTGTCCGCCGCGTAGACCCACTCGCCCGTTTCGGAGATCTGCAGGATGCCGTAATCACCGTCGAAATCCCCTACCTGAAAATACTCACCGGAATCGATGTCCGTCACCGCAAGGGTGCCCGTGATCATGAGCACGCCATTCATCGCATCGACATCCTCGGTCACGGAACCGCTCACGTCGCCCGTGATCACGGCCGCGTCGTTCACGCCCGTGACCGTGATGGTGACAGTCTGCTCCGTGCCGTCGGCGGATTTGACCGTGAACGTGTCCGTCAGCGTCTCTCCCTCGCCCAGGGACTGGATCGCCGGCTGGCTGTTGTCCGCCGCGTAGACCCACTCACCCGTTTCGGAGATCTGCAGGATGCCGTAATCACCGTCGAAGTCCCCTTCCTGAAAATACTCACCGGAATCGATGTCCGTCACCGCAAGGGTGCCCGTGATCATGAGCACGTCATTTATCGCATCGACATCTTCGGTCACGGAACCGCTTACGTCGCCCGTGATCACGGCCGCGTCGTTCACGCCCGTGAAGGTGATAGTGATGGTCTGCTCCGTGCCGTCGACGGATTTGACCGTGATCGTATCCGTCAGTGTCTCTCCCTCGCCCAAAGACTGGATCGCCAACTGACCGTTCTCCGCCACGTAGGTCCAGTTGCCAGCGGCGTCGATGGTCAGCGTACCAAGATTGCCGTCGATGCTCCCGGCTTGGAAGTACTCCTCGCCAGCATCCGCGTCGGTTACGCTCAGTTTGCCCGTGGCCGTGAGCAGGCCCGCGTTGACATTCGCGTCCTCGGTCACGCTGCCGGACACGTCGCCGGCGATGACTGCCACATCGTTCACACCCGTGATGGTCACCGTGATGGTCTGCTGTGTGCCGTCAGCGGATTTGACCGTGAATGTGTCCGTCAGCGTCTCTCCCTCGCTCAGGGACTGGATCGCCGACTGGCTGTTGTCCGCCGCGTAGACCCACTCGCCCGTTTCGGAGATCTGCAGAATGCCGTAATCGCCGTCGAAGTCCCCTTCCTGAAAATACTCACCGGAATCGATGTCCGTCACCGCAAGGGTGCCCGTGATCATGAGCACGCCATTCATCGCATCGACATCCTCGGTCACGGAACCGGACACGTCGCCCGTGATCACGGCTGCGTCGTTCACGCCCGTGACCGTGATGGTGACAGTCTGCTCCGTGCCGTCGGCGGATTTGACTGTGAACGTGTCCGTCAGCGTCTCTCCCTCGCTCAGGGACTGGATCGCCGGCTGGCTGTTGTCCGCCGCGTAGACCCACTCGCCCGTTTCGGAGATCTGCAGAATGCCGTAATCACCGTCGAAGTCCCCTTCCTGAAAATACTCACCGGAATCGATGTCCGTCACCGCAAGGGTGCCCGTGATCATAAGCACGCCATTCATCGCATCGACATCCTCGGTCACGGTACCAGTCACGTCGCCCGTAATCACGGCCGCGTCGTTCACGCCCGTGACCGTGATGGTGACAGTTTGCTCCGTGCCGTCGGCGGATTTGACCGTGAACGTGTCCGTCAGCGTCTCTCCCTCCTCCAGAGACTGGATCGCCGACTGGCTGTTGTCCGCCGCGTAGACCCACTCGCCCGTTTCGGAGATCTGCAGAATGCCGTAATCACCGTCGAAGTCCCCTTCCTGAAAATACTCACCGGAATCGATGTCCGTCACCGCAAGGGTGCCCGTGATCATGAGCACGCCATTCATCGCATCGACATCCTCGGTCACGGAACCGCTCACGTCGCCCGTAATCACGGCCGCGTCGTTCACGCCCTTGATAGTGATAGTAATGGTCTGCTCCGTGCCGTCGGCGGATTTGACTGTGAACGTGTCCGTCAGCGTCTCTCCCTCCTCCAGAGACTGGATCGCCGACTGGCTGTTGTCCGCCGCGTAGACCCACTCGCCCGTTTCGGAGATCTGCAGGATGCCGTAATCACCGTCGAAGTCCCCTTCCTGAAAATACTCACCAGAATCGATGTCCGTCACCGCAAGGGTGCCCGTGATCATGAGCACGTCATTTATCGCATCGACATCCTCGGTCACGGAACCGGACACGTCGCCCGTGATCACGGCTGCGTCGTTCACGCCCGTGACTGTGATGGTGACGGTCTGCTCCGTGCCGTCGGCGGATGTGACCGTGAACGTGTCCGTCAGCGTCTTTCCCTCGCTCAGGGACTGGATCGCCGACTGACTGTTGTCCGCCGCGTAGGACCAGTTGCCTGCGGCGTCGATGGTCAGCGTGCCGAGATCGCCGTCGATGCTTCCGGCCTGGAAGACGGACTCGCC
>JAVERS010000097.1:0-3674 GCA_034007015.1 Desulfuromonadaceae bacterium | reverse complement strand
CATAACGGGCTGTGCAACGTAGGGTTTTGCGATGGCCATGCCAAAGGCGGCACCGAGGGCCAGTGGACCGATGGCACCTGGAAACGGGTGGCTGACGGCTCATCCTGACCGCCAGGCGCTGGCGCACTGTCATATCGCGCAGCCAGCACCTCCCCCGTGCGGCACATGACATCCGTCCGGCCTGCGGGCCTCAGGGGGGAGAAGGCCGACGGACGCTATGGAGCACACTTGTCGCTCCGTAGTTTCAGCATGGTGACACACGGCGGGCACAGCAATACAAAACGGAGGTGATGCGGGCGTCAGGGTTGCGTCAGAGTCACCGGTTTCGATCGTGGTAAGCGGAAGCGATGCGTAGAGATGTACATTCAACAGTAGCTGGCGAGAGGAGATGATATGATGCGCAGACGAACCGTACGGAGTGGCTTCACACTTATCGAATTGCTGGTAGTGATCGCGATCATCGCGATTCTGGCGGCGATCCTGTTCCCCGTTTTCGCCCGTGCCAGAGAGAAGGCGCGCCAGAGTAGCTGCCTGAGCAACGTCAAGCAGCTCACTCTGGGCTTCATGATGTACGCTCAGGACTACGATGAGTGGATCCGCAGCCCCTACCTGCCCAACCCGGTCCATCATACCTACTGGACCTGGTACTTCGGTGTCCGCCCGTATGTCATGAACAATCAGATATATCGGTGCCCCAACGAGTCGTTCGATATGACCACCTATGGCACATACTTCCCGGGCCTGAACTACCCCACCGAGCGGCTGATGGTCAGCTATGGGATGAACAACCAGTTGGGCTACGCTTCGGCGCGCTACAAGCTGGCCGAGATCAAGCGCCCCTCCGAGTGCATCCTGATCGGCGACAGCGGCCCGCATCTGAACACGGCGCGCACCGGCACCGATGCCGGGCACACTCAGTACATCAGTTGCGTGGCCCCCGAAGCGCCGCCGGAGTTCCCTACCCGTCCGTTCATCGAGTCGCATTCAGTGTATCTGCGCCACAACGATACCGCCAACGTGGGCTTCGTGGACGGACACGCGAAGGCCGTCAACCGCGGCTATGTGGTGACCCCGGCGAACTGGACGCGCGAATAGCGCTTCCGCGCCGGATATCTGCGGTGTAGCACTCCTGATGGCATGGCACAGACCGGGTTGGCCTGTGCCGTGCCCCACTTCGCCGCTGTGTGGCAGGCTGGGAAGTCTGCCACACACCACACCTCTGCGACCTCGCGCACAGCCTCACCTCCGGCCCCTGCAGCCTCGCGTCGCGACTGTACACACGACCCCGCTCCACACAGAGGTGACCGTGCGCACGGCCCTGTGGTCTCGCGTTTGCGACCTCACCGTGCGTGACTGTGGCCGCAGTCAGGTGAGCGCACGGACGGCCCCGAGGCCACAGTTCGCGGTATCATGCTCAGCGGCGGCTCGGCGTGGCCCTGTGGATTTGCGCACGCTTTGCGTGGCAAATCCGCGGGCCACCAGCGCCTCATGGCCTTGAGTTGCGCGGCAACTCAAGGCCATGAGGCGCCACTGCCATGCGCGCAGCGCATGGCAGGCCGAGCCGCCCCCGTGTGATGCGATCGCAGAGTGCGTCCTCCGGGTGTGCGCGTGTCATGTGGCGTCGCCGTATCGCGGGTAGCTGCGTGGGGCGTGGTGGGGAGGTGTGCGATCGTGCAGTCGCGGCTGTATGGCGATGCGTCATGCACCGAAGCGTGCGGCCTGTGGCACCGTCGTGGCGCGGATAGCCGCGCGGGACGTGGTGGGGGTGTGGTTTTCGTGGCGCTCCTCCCCAGTCGCGTAGCTCGGGCTTCCAGCCCGAGTCTGTGAGCACATGGCCCCAGGTCTGCGTCTGCTTCGCTTCGCGACTCGGGCGGGGTAGCCATCGCGAAGCATGGGTCCCCCGAGCTACGCGTCGGGAGGGGGTACACGTCGGGAGGGGTATGGGGGATAGGTGCGCCGTGCCGGACGCTCATCTCGCCGCCTCAGGCAGGTGCGATTGCCGCGCAAATCGAACGCTTCTGTTGCCGCGCGGTGTGGCGGTGCGCCCCCGCCGCTCATCTGCTTCAGCGAAATCCGTTTCCGGAGGGACACATATATATATGCATACCAGCAGCGCTCAGATGGTGCGAAACGCCCTCCATGCGGGCCTGACTGTGCCTGCGTTCAACATACCGTATCTGCCGATGCTGGAGCCGGTGGTGCGGGCGGTACGCGATGCCGATGCTGCGGCCTTCATCGCCACCGCGCGCGTCGAGTGGCTGCACTTCGAGTCGGGCGGGCCCGGGCCGGTCGCCGAGCGGTTCGCTGCGTGCGCGGATCTGTGCCATGTGCGGCTGCATCTGGACCATGTGCCGGTGATAGACGAGGATGGGCGGCGGGTGTGCTGGCAGCCGATCTTCGAGCAGGCGCTGGCGCTGGGCTACGGGTCGGTGATGATAGACGCCTCGCGCCTGGAGCTGGAGGGCAACATCGCGGTGACGGCGCAGGCGGTGCGCATGGCCCACGCTGCCGGGGCGGCCTGCGAGGCCGAGCTGGGGTCGGTGCTGGGCCATGAAGCGGGGCCGCTGCCGCCGTATGAGGAGCTGTTTTCGTCGGGCCTGGGCTTCACGGATGTGGAGCAGGCGCGCCGGTTTGTCGCCGAGACCGGCTGCGACTGGCTGTCGGTGGCCGTCGGCAGCGTCCATGGGGCGATCGTCGGGGCATCGGGGAGCCAGCAGAAGGTCAGCGCGCGGCTGCATCTGGAGCGGCTCTCGGAGCTGGCGGAGGCCACCGGCATCCCGCTGGTGCTGCACGGCGGATCGGGCATCCCGTGCGCGACGGTGCAGGCGGCGGTGCGCTGTGGCATCGCGAAGCTGAACGTAGCGACCGAGATCCGCCGCGCATGGCTGGCGGCGCTCGAGGGCGGCGGCGATCAGGAGGCTGCGCAGGCGGCGGTGTACCACTGCACGCGGGCGCTGCTGGAGGAGCACCTGTCGCTGGGCGCCACGCGCGCTGCGGTGATGGGGGAGGCGTAGAGGCGCACCTGAGCCTGCGGCCTGCGTTCGCACCCGCATGAGCAGCCTCCACATCATACGTCGCGACCTCACCTCCGCTGCCCCGCAGGCGCGACCACACGCACGGCTCTATGACCTCGTGTTTGCGACCTCACCATGCGTGACTGCGGCCTCAGTTCGGTGACTGCACGGACGGCACCGGGCACCGTGGCATGGGGGGGGAGATGGTATCGCGTGCGGCGGATGGCGGCCTCGCGAGGTCGGCTGTGTCTCAGCCAGGTGACCGCACGGACGGCCCTGTGGCCTCGGCCAGGTGATCGCACGAACGGCCCCGAGGCCACGGTTTGTGGTGACATGCTCAGCGGCGGCTCGGCGTGGCCCTGTGGATTTGCGCACGCGTTGCGTGCGGCAAATCCGCGGGCCACCAGCGTCTCATGGCCTTGAGTTGCCGCGCAACTCAAGGCCATGAGACGCCACTGCCATGCGCGCAGCGCATGGCAGGCCGAGCCGCCCCGTGTGGTGCGATCGCAGAGTGTGTCCTCCGGGTGTGCGCGTGGCGTGTCGCTATGGTGTGGTGCGGTCGCGGCGTATGGCGGTACAGTCATGCACCGAAGCGCAAAGCAGGCCGAGCCGCCCCGTGTGGTGCGATCGCAGAGTGTGTCCTCCGGGTGTGCGCGTGGC
>JAVERS010000032.1:0-24936 GCA_034007015.1 Desulfuromonadaceae bacterium | reverse complement strand
ATTAAATATATGCTGAAGTAGCCTTTCTTTTCATTCTAAACCGCGCCCAACGGAGCAGGTGGCATGCACACATTTCAGGACCCCCAGCTTGAACAGGCTCTAGTGAGTCTCAGTCGCCTATTAAAAGCAGCAAGCTACTACCCTGAAGCCCACCCAGCAGTGAATAAAGCGGCAGAGGAAGCAACCCAAAAACTAAGGGGCTATATCGCGCGAAACTCAAAAGAGGTTATCACCCTTACCCTAAAGCGCCAGGGTTTTTTACAGGATGAGAAGTGGCTCAACCCAACAAACCAGGTTCTCGCTCAACTCGCACAGCGGTTATTCCAGCACAAAATTAAAAGTTTGGCGATATTCGACGATCTGCAGGAACAACACCTCCTGACTCTGATTCACTGTCTCGCCCAGGATCCACACCAACTGGAGAGCAAAGGGGGCGCAGCACGCACCTTAGAGCAAGCCCAGGTGGCCAGTATCTTCTTGAATCAGATCGACTTGAATGCCATAAGTTCGACTAGGCGCAAACACCTCTCCGAAGGTCCACTGCAGGGGGAGGAAGACTCTACCCGCCTATCCCGGGGAAGCAACGGTTTTGGCTCTGGGGAACATGTTGCCAAAACAGACCGCATGAAGCAAAACAAAGCCCTGGCGCAATTGTTGCTAGACGCGCAGCGCATGATCAAATTGGGGAGCGAAGAGCAGCTATCTGAATTCAAGGGATGCCTAGACAACATCCACCAGCGGCTCAATGCTATCCTGGCAACACCTCAACACCACTCTGGCGCTCTGCAGGCCGTAGCTACCTTGGACAACTGGAGAGACACCACCACCTACCCAGCATCCTACATCGCGGCGTGCACACAATGTCTGCGCCAACTGGATCCTGATAAACTGGTGGCAATGTTCATCGACACAGTCGGCAAAGAGAGCCAGTGGCGCGCCCTAGCTTTACGTACAATTAAGCTACTGGGTCCCGATGCTTACCCCATAGTGTGGGAAAAACTTATTGTCGAATCCAGCCCCAAGGCACGCCGCTTCCTTACCACTGTGATGACGGCCTTTGACCCCGCCGCAGATCGAATCATGCTTGAACATCTGGAAGATTCTCGCTGGTACGTGGTGCGCAATGCGCTGAATATTTTAAGCTCCAGACGTAATCCCGAATATATCGAAGCATTTAAAGCACAACTGCTTCACAGTGATACGCGCGTAGCCAAAGAAGCTCTTACCGCTCTTGCCGCCATCCGGCACGATAATGCTACAGATGTTCTATTGGAATATCTTTCCATGCCGAAGTGCCCACTGCCAGAGCTTGCGATTCTCGCCCTCGGAGCGCAACAAGATCTGCACGCCATCCCGTTGCTGAGCCGGATTGCGCTGCAGAGCGATCCCCTTCTGCAACAGAAAAAAATCCGCCTAAAGGCTATTGAAGCCTTAGGCGAGATCCGAAGCCGCGACGCGAACCCGGCTCTGATTGCCGTAATAAAGAAATGGAAAATCATTAAGCGCAGAGAGTATAAGGAATTGCGCCTCGCTGCGATTAGCGCTCTAGGCAAAACTGCAGGAAAACAAGAACTTAAGCTGTTGCAACGCATGAGCACCAGCCATGACGCCAACGTTGCCCAGGGTGCAAAACTAGCTCTTCAAAGTGGACAAAAGGAGTAACCCGCATGGCCGATCCAATCCAGGATTTTCTCCACAGTTTCAATGCTTACCATCGCAGTCTACACCTATATCCAAGTCGGCATCCTTCGTGTCGGGCCATGGCAGGGCGCTATTGGGAAGCACTCCAGAAGCTGGCCCAACTTCAGCAGCACATCAAAATCGGGATTTTGGACGACACCCTGTTCATCAATGATCAACTCTGCAGTGTCTCCAACCCAGCCGCAGCAGCAATGCTTTCGATAATCCGCTCCCTTAATATTGAAGGATTCGAAATCCAGCGATTTATTCAAGAAGAGAAGGCTCTAACTTTTGTAGAGCTACTCCACAGCGGCGCGTTTGAAGATGGAGGCTTTGAAACCATCCTCCACCGCCACGGAATAGACACCATTCGATCCCTTGACAGCAAGGAGGAGAAACGTGGTGACCAGCAGGCGCGCAAGGTATATTCCGGGATAATTCAAACAGTTGCCGAAACCTGCGCCCTTATAGAAAACAACCACATCCCCTCGAAAGCAAAACTCTTTGATGCCGCAGAAAATATCACGCGTGAGTTGACTCGAGCGCCTTACGCTTTTCTGGCCCTCACCATGATTAAAGACTATGATGACTACACCTACTGCCACTCGGTCAATGTCGCGGTGATTGCCATCGCCATTGCACGCGCGTGCAATTTAAGTCCTCATGAGATCCAAACCTTGGGAGTTGGCGCGCTGATGCACGACCTAGGCAAGCTCCGGATAGACGCGGCGATTATAAAAAAACCCGGCCCTCTGAGCCCACAGGAGTTTGAAGAGATTAAGCGCCATCCTGAACTTGGAGTACAGATAGCGAATCAAATGGATGATGTCGAGCCGGAAATAATCGACATTATTCGCGGTCACCATTTATATTACGATAAATCTGGGTATCCACAAATAGACATTAGCGCCACAAGTCAGCTTTATGTGGATATCGCCAGTGTTGCTGACACCTACGATGCCCTTACAACCCTGCGCGCCTACCGGACCCCCAACTCACCTAGAATAGCTCTTCAAAGGCTACAAGACATTGCCGGAACCCAGCTCAATCCTGAATATGTTCAGGCGTTAACCCAGATCTTGGGGACATACCCAGTAGGAACCTTAGTACGTTTGGTGGGTAACGAGATAGGCTTGATCGTGGATGGGGATATTGAAAATATGGAGCGGGGTATTATCCGCATCCTGCGTGACAGCAACGGCAAAGCCGTTGACTCCCCGCGCTTACAAGAACTGGAAAGCAAAAGCACCCATATCGCCGGCGAAGTGGACCCTCTCCTGCACAATATCAATATCAACGAATGGATTTAGGCTCTGTAGCTCTAGCAGAAGAACTGCCTAAAATAAGCACAGCCGCCCCAACATACGGACAGCGCTTAGACGCACTGCGGGGCAGGGGTGAGTAACCGCACCCACCCCTGCATCCACTCCACCCTCATCCCCAATTTCTCCCAGAGCATCTAGGGATGCGCAAACTAGTTCCGTGTTTTCTGAGCGACACATTGCATGCAGATATGGCACTAGGCGTTTGTCCTTAAACTGAGACAGAGCGCGTGCAGCATGTACTGCTACTGCTGGGCTTGGATCTTTTAGGCAGCGCACCAATGCTGCAAGGGCACTTTTATCTTGCCGCGCCCCCACCGCCTGCACTGCCACTGCACGCACATCTTGATCCTGGTCCTGTAACAACTCCACCAATAACGCCCCCGCCTGCGGAGTATTGATACGTCCCAGGGCGTAGACCGCAGCTACACGCTGGCTTCGCTCTTCGCTCTGAAGCGCATATTGAAGCGTGGAGATATCTGCACATGTATCTAGATGCTCAAGCGCCTCACTTGCTGCCTGGCGCACGTCGGCATCACTATCCTGTAACGCCTGAAGTAAAACCTCCCGCTGTTTATCCTGCACTACAAGCCTCCTCGCCCTTTTTTAGTCATCACCCTTTACGTCGAGCCCTTTATCCAGCTCTATCACCTTAATCAGGTTCGTAGAACCTCGCTGCCATAAAGGGGTCCCAGCGGTTACTACAATACAGTCACTCAGCTGCGCCACCCTTGTGCGTAAACTCCAGCGCCGCGCCGTGACAAACAGTGCGTCAGCGTTGTCGAGCACATCCACCTTCACTGGCCGCACGCCCCAGATTAAATTCAACTGGCGACATATCCGTGCATCCGGGCTCATGGCTACCACCACACATCTAGGGCGAAAACGTGCGACACAGCGCGCAGTAAACCCAGATTGAGTATACGCCAGAATCGCCGCGGCGTGTAGATCGTTGGCAAGCCAGCCGCATGCCCTTCCAATGGCGCGCGCAACTTCGGTTTCGTCTGCCACATCCACAGTTTCCATATCCAGGGTGGTGTGCACATGGGGCTCTGTTGCACGGGCGATCCTATCCAGCATCTGTGCCGCCTCTACAGGGTATTCTCCCGACGCAGTTTCATCAGAGAGCATCAGAGCATCGGTGCCATCGTAGATGGCATTGGCAACATCGGTGGCTTCAGCGCGGGTGGGACGGGGACTCGCCACCATGCTGGAGAGCATCTGGGTCGCGGTGATGGTAAATTTACCGCGGAGACGCGCCTTTTTGATCAACTTTTTCTGAATTACCGGTACTGTTTCCAGCGGAACCTCTACACCGAGATCACCACGCGCAATCATAACGCCGTCCACACACGCAAGAATAGCATCAAACGCCTCTACTGCCTGAGGTTTTTCTATCTTAGCGATAAGTTTAGGGGTATACGGCGCCGCAGCCAACATGGCACGGATATCGTCCAAATCAGCGGCACTGCGCACAAAAGAGAGCGCCACAGCATCCACCCCCTCCTCCAAACCAAAGCGCAAATCATCGCGGTCCTTGTGGGTAAATGCGGGGATGCTCAGATCGCTACACGGCATATTAACCCCTTTGCGCCGATACGCAATTCCGCCGTTAATCACGCGACACACCACCTTATATCCATCTATCTTTTCCACCCGTAATTCCATGAGGCCGTCAGCGAGCATAATAGCGGCACCGACGCTCACATCTGTGTGCAAGTGGGGGTAGTCCACCGGGATAGCATCTTCTGCTTCATGCTCTGAAGCGCTCAGAGTCACAAGTTCACCCTGGTTCAGACGTACTCCCTGCTCCGGCAACATCCCCAAGCGGATCTTTGGACCGCATAGATCTTGCAGAATAGCTACCGGCTCCCCCAAGCGCGCCGCAACGCGCCGGATATCCTCAATTAAGGCATGGTGGGAAGCATGATCGCCGTGGGAAAAGTTCAAACGCGCTACGTTCATCCCAGCACGGATCAGTGCTTCAAGGGTTTCTTCAGAAGCCGACGCTGGTCCGATGGTGCATACTATTTTCGTTGATCGCATAGCAATCTCCTTTTGTTCCGGAGTTGAGGGTCTAATCAGGTTAAAGCTTAAGTGTACTCTAAATTGTCGAGGCAGGGGAGGGTGGAAAGATTAAATTAACACGAAAAGGTACCGCAGCCTCTGCATAGATAAGATAAAAGCCCAGCGGATTGGGCAATAAATCCCACCACGACCTCAAGAATAGGCACAGCGGCGTTGATAGCAGAAGAATTTTCCTGGTTCTGGCTTCCACCGCGCTATCAAGATTCAGCACCGAAAAACACACTGCGTTTCCACACATTGCTGGTCTTAGTTATTGTCAATCGAGGCGCTACAAATAAAAGAGGACAGAATGAACACGTTCTCGTTCACCTTACCCCTTCCACAGAACTTAACTTGCCAATTCTGGCACTCTGTGTTTAAACAATTATCGGATTTGGGTACCAGGCTTTATTGGAAATACGGTTTGGTAGGACAGCAGTGAAAATTTCGTGCTAATCGTCCTTGGATGTATGGCAGGTAAAGCACCCCGTATTAACATCTCCGCTACTATGGGCATTCATGCTGTTATAGTCCCAACGTAGCATGTCCGGATATGGGCTGGCATGAGCCATATGGCACGAGAGGCAGGTCACTACGTCAGCACCGGGAGTAACGATGCTAGAAGGTGAATTGGGTATTGTAGTACGCCCTACTGGCGCTTCGACGCTGTAAGACGTATAGTGCTGATACTCGCCACGATTTGGCAGCACAATATCGCTGGGATGGCGGATAAAGGCTGAGCCAATGTCTGAACCGATGCCGTCGCTGGCACCTGTGGACAGAGTATGAAAGTTGCCATGGCATGTAGCGCAAAACCCGCTGATTGTCTGGCTCTCAGGTGCGATTGACCCGCGCGGGCCGTTATGACAAGTAGTGCAGAGCTCCAGCGTCATGGGAGTTGTAGCTGCGTAATATTCGTTATGACTTTCGGCATTGACATTTTGCCATCTATCCACCTGATTCTCGTAACCTTTTACACCCACCAGAAACCGGTAGCTATTTTCAACTCTGTCCGCCACATCGAGCCTACCATCTACATTACCATGATGAGCACCCGACATGGCGGGAGCCCCGCTGGGGCCTAAATAATTGCGGTAACCATGGCAGCCGTTCGCACCAGCACAGGTCAGATTTGAGGCGTTGACGATATAATCTTCATGAAAAGCCTTTCTTATACCCCCGGGCAGGACATGGCTCAGGGTTTGTTCACGAAATGCCTCTCCAAGGTCTACAACATTGTGGCCATGGCTTTCGGAAGCATCCCCTTTCATGCCGGTAATATACGCGAAGTTGCCTGCTGCAAGATCCCCACTTCCATCTGCGTGCATCACTTGGGGGATCTGGCTACCATTAACTTCAAGAATTTTGACACTACCACCCTGACCATGACAACCCAAGCAGTCGCTGCGCAACAGGTTTGGTTGCAAAGCCGTGCCACTGTCAAATTGCATGCTGGCGTCATTCTGACTGTTATGCATGGTATGGCAGTTGCTGCAATCTCCAGTAACTTTTGCCGAGACTGGGTTAACCAGCGTCAGTATTATAGCGAAAAGCAACGCCATCTTGCTGGGTCGAACGAACGCTCGAACTCCACCTCTCGGACATGAGCCATTTATTTTAGACTTAGCCATACCCTACCTCTCTAACATAAGAGGATAAAAACAAATGTGTCACTCTAGCATCATTTAGACAAATGTCCACGTTAAGGCATCGAAGTCAAGAAATTATTTATACTTTAATAATAAAAAAGCCCAGCTATATGCTGGGCTTAGTAAAAAACTTTGGGGTTAATATATACGAACCACAAAAGGTTCTATTTAGAACGGGATCTCATCATCCGGATTAAATGATGGCTCGGGCGGTGCTGTCGGGCTCTGTACCCGTGCCCCGGAATCAGAATAGTTACTGTTCTGATAAGAATCCTGACGCCCGTAGTCAGAGCGACTAGCGTCATTGCGGCTGCCACCCTGCCCCTGAGCGTGACTGTTGTCATCTCCAGCGCGTCCGAGCATCTGCATACTATCCGCTATAATTTCGGTAGTATAGCGATCAACGCCGTTTTTATCTTGCCATTTTCTGGTCTGCAGCTTCCCCTCAACATATATTTGCTTGCCTTTATGCAAATATTTACCGCATATTTCCGCAAGCTGGCGCCAAGCTACAATATTGTGCCACTCAGTTCTCTCCTGCCTGTTTCCGTCACGATCTTTGAAACTTTCGCTTGTCGCCAGAGAAAAATTGACCACTGCAGTACCCGACGGGGTGTAGCGCAACTCTGGGTCTTTACCAAGATTTCCTACCAAAATCACTTTATTTACTGACACTATGACCTCCAATACTCTAGCAGTATAAATATATGGGACACTTGCTGTGCATATCCAACTGCTACAACTCCAGCAGATAAGATATCTATACTACATGTTCACCCCATTATGTAAAAGGGCTATTTGTGCATAAACGCTACAAGTAAACAGGATCCAATCTTCAATAGGTAAGTGCAGCACCAAGAGTTGGTTTAGAAGATTCACTAAGGGAAACTGACACCTTCTTTCGCCGCCCAAGGCAAACACAGGCAGCGTACTGAAGTGCGCTTAATTGGCAAGACAACAACATAGATAACCAAAGGGGCGATTCACAGTATATGTAAATCGCCCCTTTGGTTTATTGGTAGCGGGGGAAGGATTTGAACCTCCGACCTTCGGGTTATGAGCCCGACGAGCTACCAAGCTGCTCCACCCCGCGTCATTAATGCTTTTCCTCTGTGTCAGCAGGAGAATGTTGTTTTTAACAGAGTCGCGCTTGCTTGTCAAGCAAAGCCACGATTTTATTTACGGTGTATCTACAAAGCTCCTGAGCCGCTTGGCGCGACTGGGGTGGCGCAACTTACGCAACGCCTTGGCCTCAATCTGGCGGATACGCTCGCGTGTAACGTTAAAATCCTGTCCCACCTCTTCGAGCGTATGATCTGATTTTTCTCCGATGCCGAAACGCATACGTAGCACCTTTTCTTCCCGTGGACTTAAAGATGAAAGCACCTCCGCAGTCTGGGCAGACAAATTGCCTTTAATCGCTTCTTCAAGCGGAGAAACTGCCCCTTTGTCCTCGATAAAATCGCCCAAGGAGGAGTCCTCCTCTTCACCGATGGGGGTCTCAAGGCTGATAGGCTCTTTGGCAATTTTAAGTACGCGGCGCACCTTTTCAAGTGGCAAGTCCATGCGCTCGGCAATCTCCTCTGGCACTGGCTCACGCCCGAGTTCCTGCACTAGTTGTCGACTGGTACGAATCAGCTTATTAATAGTTTCGATCATGTGCACTGGAATGCGGATGGTGCGCGCTTGGTCCGCAATGGCGCGGGTGATCGCCTGCCTAATCCACCAGGTTGCATAGGTGGAAAACTTATATCCACGCTGATACTCAAATTTATCCACTGCCTTCATGAGACCGATGTTACCCTCTTGGATAAGGTCGAGAAACTGCAGCCCGCGATTAGTGTATTTTTTGGCAATAGAGACCACCAGACGCAGATTTGCTTCTACCAGTTCGGTCTCGGCTGTTTTGGCCTGGTACTCACCCCGATGCACCTCTTTCATCGCCTCAATCAGCCCTTCAGCACTGAAGCCGCTTTCATCTTCAACTTTTTTGAACCGGCGTTGCGCTCCCTTGAGACGCTTTTCAATAAGCAATAGACTTTCAACGCTGACCCCAAGCTCCTCAGCCACAACTGCAGCTTCAGCATCACTTTTATGCATACGGCGCAAGTAACTGCGGATCTCCTTATGGGTCAATCCCAGCTTCTTTTCGCATGCAGCCACCTCTCTACGGCTCTTCTGCACCTGTTTTGCAAGTTCTTTGAAGCGCGTAGTTACCCGCTTGACCACCTTTTCTTTTAGATGCAGTTGCCGAATGGTTTCGTACAACTCCTGCTTGATCGCGGCAATCTCATCCTGAAGTTTCTGCCGCTCTTCAGCGGACTTGGTTGCTTCGATGCGCACCTTTATTTCGTCAATATACTCTTTTTTGCGCCTCACTTCAGCGATCAGCTCTGCTGTCTTAGCCCGTTGAGCCTCCATCTCCTCAATCGAAATTTCTTCTTCCTCCGTATTTGCGTCATGGGTAATATCAGCAACGGAGGTTTTTCCAGCTTCGAGCTTCTTCCCCAGGCGTACTATTTCGTCGAGAGCAAGCGGGGTGCACATAACTACTTTGGTGACAAGGTTCTCACCCGCCTCTATCCGCTTCGCTATCTCCACCTCGCCCTCACGGGTGAGGAGCGCCACTTGCCCCATTTCGCGTAGATACATGCGCACCGGATCACTGGTGCGCCCGATAACACCCGCTTCAAGAGCGGGCGCATCATCTTCATCTTCATCGTCGGAGTCGGAGCGACTCGAACTAGTGCTCTTTGACGCATTGTCTTTGACGCTGGACTCTACAATTTCTATGTCCATCTCACCAAACAATGTCATCAGATCTTCAATTTGTTTGGTTCCAACCATATCATCAGGAAGAGCTTCGTTCACCTCATCGTAGGTCAGAAAGCCTTTTTCCTTCCCCGTTTCAATGAGCTGTTGGAAGTCTTCTTCTTTTGTTTTCTTTGCCATAGTGCGCATCTCCTGTTCATCGGCATCGCGCCGAACTGTTTTATGCGGTGATACTGTTTTTTAGCGTTTGATTTGGCGATTAATCGTCATCAACTCATGCAGACACTCGTTCTGCATCTGGATATTGCCGTTGCGTTCGGCTTCGCACATCTGTGCATGCAGTTGCGCTCTGCGCTGCTTGAGTTGATTGCGATTCACCGCTGCACGGCAATCGCTAAAAACCTTTTCGATAACCTCATCGGCGAACTGGCCTCCATCCACCAGTGCAGCCGTTAGAATTTCTTGAACTTCACTATCCTCACACTGGTCCAATAACCAGTGTCCGGGCTCTTGCTCCTGCATATATGCTCGGTTTATGAGCTCCGCGCAGTCGCGACACTTAGGGTGGGAAAACAGATTTTCCAACCCCGCAGCCACCACCTCCGTAGCCACCAGACGACGCTCGGTCATAAGGGCAAGCAACATCTTCTGTGCTTTAAGATCGTTATCTTCTCCTGCCCCCCTGGCTACTGGTCGTCTTACTTCCCGACGCGCAGCTACCACCTGCCGTTGCGGCACTGCCGCAGCGGATGGAGAGGGTTTCTGCTCCCTTTGAGTTTGCTCCTCTTTAATCTGTTCCATCTGTCGCTGTAACACTGCAGTGTCTACACCGGTGTGCTTGGCGAGTTCCTGCAGATGTAAGTTCAGCTCTATCTCATCCGGAATCTTCGCTACAACAGTAAGAATCTCCGCAATGGCGCGTGCCTGCGCTTCAACCTGATCACCGTGGATTTTCAGGTTCTCTTGCATGTAGTATCCTAACGCTGAACGTGCACGTTCAAGGCGTGCATCAAAGGCCTCACGTCCATGCTGCGCCAGAAAAGAATCTGGATCTTCCCCTGGCTCAAGGTTTAAAACTTGAACCTGCAAACCGGCCTCGAGCAATACTGGCAGAGCTCTGAAGCACGCAGCTTGTCCCGCTTTGTCCTGATCAAAAAGGAGTACTACCGTATCTGCATAACGCTTCAGCAACGTTGCGTGCCCCGCTGTCAAAGAGGTGCCACATGTTGCCACGACATTTTCTACCCCCGCCTGCACTAAGGCGAGATGATCGAAATACCCCTCCACCACGACAACTTGACGCTGCCGCCGCATGGAGTTTTTAGCATCGTACAACCCATATAGGGTTCTCCCCTTGTGGTAGAGTTCCGACTCTGGGGAGTTGATATACTTGGGCAGGCTGTTATCCAGCACCCGCCCACCAAACGCCACCACATGTCCATGCGGATCCTGCACTGGAAACAACAGGCGGCGGCGAAACATATCGTAGGTGCGTCCATCGTCACTGCGGCGTAACAGCCCCAAGGCGACAGCCCTATCTTCATCAACCTGCGCCTGCCTGAGATGGGTGCACAACCTGTCCCACTGGGGCGGGGCGAAACCTAACTGAAAGCGGCGCACCATCTCCCCGCTATAGCCACGGCGGCGCAGATATGCGCGCGCTGCTGCACCTTCAGGCTCCTGCAAGAGGATATGATGGTAGAAATCTACCGCTACCTGCACTATGTGTTGGAGACGCTCGCGCTCCTCACGTTGTTGCTGCCGCTGTGGCGAGAGCTGTTCTGCTTCGATCTCAATTCCAACTCGTCCTGCTAATCTATGCACGGCTGCGGCAAAACCCAACCCCTCAATACGCATTAGAAAATTAAATACGTTGCCCCCAGCACCACACCCAAAGCAGTAAAAAAACTGTTTGCTGCTGTTGACGCTGAACGAGGGGGTCTTTTCTCCGTGAAATGGGCACAGACCAAAGTGATTATCCCCCGACTGTTTAAGATTGACGTACTCTCCCACCACCCTGACAATGTCGCTCTGCTCGCGAATCTGCTCAATGGTCTCAGCGGGAATTCTGCCTGTCATTATCCCCTCCTGTGTCCGGGGTGCTCTCCCAGCTGAATCTGCGTAACTGCATCGCCGCCATGGGCGTTGTCGGCCGCGTGAAAGGCACTCACTGCGCGGTGGTTTCCAAGCATTTTGTGAATAGCACGCCGCAGAACACCACCGCCGCGTCCATGGACCACCTGCAGATCGCGCCAGCTGTGGAGCAGAGCATCATCGATAAAACGTTCCACCTTGGGGACAGCATCCTCTACCCTCATCCCCACCACATTTAGATCGGGGTTAAAACTGGTTCGCTCTACCCCAATGCGACTATGGTGCACCTTGGATCCTTTCGCCTCCATAAAACGGCGCGGTTCGCACGCTTCCAGAGCATGCATGGGCAAGCGGAGTTTTTTTCCTTGGACACTTAAGTCAACCTGCCCCCCTTTGACTCTTTCCACCACCGCCTCCGTCCCCAGCGAGGGGATCTTAACAATCTCTTGGGGGTGCAACTCGCGCGGGGGGCGGAGAGAACGGAGCGCACGCCGCGGCTCGTATGCTTGCGCACTCTGATGTACTTCGCGCATCAGTTCTGCTTCTTCGCGCCCACTCGCTGGTTGCTGCTGCAGCTCTTTGGCACGCTTCAACAACGTGCGTACCTTCGCGCGCGCCTCATTTACAATCTCCCGTGCCTGTTCCTGTGCCTTAAGGCGCATGGCATCGCGACGTTGCTCAAACTCATGGAGTAACTTGCGCCGTTTTTCCCGTTCCTGCTTTGCCTGCTGTAACAGCTGGTGGGTTTCGTCACGTTGTGCCTCTAGTTCTGCGTACAGCTGGTTTAACCGTTCTACCACTGCGAGACCATCGCGCTCCTCACTTCCCAAATAGTCGTGCGCGCGCCGAATAACTTCAGGTGGCAGTCCAAACGTCTCCGCGATGGTGAGAGCACTACTGCTTCCCGGCACCCCGTAGTGGAGGCGATAGGTTGGAATCAGGGTAACAGGATCGAACTCAACCGCAGCACTTTCTACCCGCTCGTGCAGAAACGCATACCCTTTTATACTTTTCAAGTGGGTCGTTACCACGGTGCGCGCTCCGCGTTCACGCAGTTGATCCAGCACTGCCAAGGCAAGAGCTCCACCCTCTGCAGGGTCAGTTCCGGTCCCCACTTCATCCATAAGCACCAGTGACTGTGCATCTGCATGTTGCAGTATCTCTCTGGTGCGCTCCAGATGCCCAGAAAAGGTGGACAAATCACCCTCTATGCTTTGCTCATCGCCAATATCAGCAAAGACTTTACGGAACAGATACACCTTGCTGCGCGGGTCGCACGGCACCGGAATCCCCGCAGAAACCATGAGAAAAAGGAGCCCCACGGTTTTCAGCGCCACTGTTTTCCCCCCCGTGTTGGAGCCACTAATGATAAGGGTGTCGTGTTGCTGTCCCAAGCGCAAATCTACTGGAATGGTGTTGTGTTCACGCACACTGCCATTCTGGTTCAGCAACAGCAGGGGGTGGCGCGCCTGAAGCAGGTCGATCTGGGGCGTGGGAGCAAGCTGGGGCACCGTCGCATCTGTGAGACGGATAAAGCGCCCTATGGCGCACCTAGCATCAAGACGTGAGAGGATTACCTGATTCTGGCGCAATATCTCTGTTTCGCTGCGCACTTTATCGGTGAGCGCTTCCAGAATCCGCGCAATCTCGCGCTGCTCTTCACGCCGCATACTTTGGAGTTTATTGTTATCCTCCAAAACCTGCTCCGGCTCCACAAACAGCGTCTGTCCACTGGCCGACTCATCGTGAATAAATCCTTTTATCTGTCCACGATGATCCGCCTTTACCGGAACCACATAGCGTCCATTGCGTTCAGTAATAATCTGATCTTGAAACGCTCCTGCCAGGGAACGGTTCTGCAACATGCGCTCCAGGGTATGACGCACCTTACGCCGCACATCACGTTGCTGTTGGCGCAGATCTGCGAGCTGCCAAGAGGCGGTGTCCAACATCTCGGCCTTCGAGTCAATGCTCCGCTCAATACTGCGACCTAACTCAGCAGGTATCCGCAACCCTGCCGCCAGTTGAGTCAACTGCGGTGCGAGCTCCACTTGATTAAAGTATTCCGCACACGCTCTTGCGGCTGCAATGCTCTCCCCTATCTCTAGCAACTGTTGCGGGGTTAAGCGCGACCCCGGCTTGCCCGCCTGGTGCAAAGCTGCGGCTAGATCATGCGCACCCCCTAAGGGAGCAGAGCCTTTCTGTTCTAACAGTTCCGCTGCCTGCTCTGCCTCGCGCAGGGAGAGTTCCACCTCGCGCGGAGGCTGGAACGGCTGCAAGCGCTCCAAGCGTGCGCGCCCGGGAGCAGTAACGCTCATACGCGCGAGCAGCGTCACTATTTTGTCAAACTCCAGAATTTTCAGAGTCTGAGTAAGCATGGAGTTATTGTTTCTGATATCAGGTTACCTGTTGAAAGAGTTTCTGGCTGTGTCTGACTAAACTACCCCCGAACTCTACGAAAGGTGGGCGGAGCTTGGATGCAGCAAAGGTTGATTCCACAACACGGGGCAGAGCACTGTTGGAGATGCCATACAGAACAAGTGCTAGAATAAGCACCCCCTGCATGAGGCTGAAAAGAGCACCCAGGACGCGGTTAAGCCCTCCCATAAATAGGAGTGTAACAAACCTGGATAGAATCGCACCTACCAGAGAGAAAAAGACCATGGTCAACACAAACAATAAAATCAGGATCACCACTACACATAGCTGCAGTGGAAGGTTGAGCCAGGCGCTGACCCGTTCGGCAAGGGGGGCATAAAAGGTAAACGCAATAACCGCCGCAGCTACCAGACCTACAAGAGAGCACACCTCTTTCAGCAGTCCGCGCAGGGCTCCCTTCAACGTGAAAAGGAGTAAAATCGCCAAGATTGCAATATCGAGGATATTCATTGCTGCCTCTCTCGCCTATATATTGTGCCCACATTTGACCCCATAACTTACGCCCGCGTTAGCGTTAGGGTAAAACAAATACCGCAATAACTACTGCGCCAGACGCTGCTTCACCATCTCGCTGATTACACGCCCTTCGGCGCGTCCGCGCGTAGCGGCGCTTACCTGCTTCATCACCTTACCCATATCTTGCATGGAGGTAGCACCCAGCTCGGTTACCGCCTGTGTCACAATCTCACGCACTTCATCTTCCGTGAGGGGGGTGGGCATAAACTCCTGCAGAATGACAATCTCTGCGTCCTCTTTTGCCGCCAGCTCTTCTCGCCCCCCCTGGCGATAGACCTGCGCAGCATCGCGACGTTGCTTCACCTGAGTAGCCAGCAGGGAGATGATCTCATCGTCTCCAAGTTCTTTTTTCGCCTCGATCTCGGCATTTTTTATAGCGCTGCGGAGCATGCGAATCACCCCGAGGCGTTCGCTCTGCCTGTTGCGCATCGCTGCTTTCATGGCGCTGTTCAGTTCCGTCTGGATGCTCATGCTTAAATTTTCCTTTTGATTGCGCACCAAGGCATGATGTGACCTAGTGCATTTATTTCTATTGCGAAAATTGGAGCGACTGTCCATCTTTAGCTGCCGCTCAAGGCTTGTGCCTCCCAAGCACAAGGCATTTGTCTCCACCGATGGCGGCGGGCAAACGCCCATGGCGGGCGCAAAGTGTCTCTTGGAATGGGGGCATAAGCCTTTGCTGTATAAATATTATTTCTCGGCGCGGGATTCTTTCTCCTCGATACCCGAGATGCCGAAACGGCGCCGTAGTTCCGCATAGACACGCTCCGGAGGGAGGTCATAGTAGCCCAGCAGAATCAGGACATGGAAAAACAAATCTGCAACTTCGTAGATCACTTCTTCGCCATTCCCACCCTTGCCCGCGACTGCTGTTTCCGTGGCTTCTTCCCCAATTTTGCTCAGGATCTTATCCAGCCCCTTGTCAAACAGCGAGCATACATACGAACGCTCTTCCGGATTACGGCGCCGATCCTGAATTACATGGTACACCGCATCCAGAATATCTTTTTGCGCGTAGATTGCGGTGGCATCCACTTCCGGCTCCCCCTCAATTTGGGAGCGCTCGCCGTCCCACACGGAGTAGAAACACGACTTACGCCCGGTGTGGCATGCCATCCCCACCTGCTCCACTTGCAGCAACAGGGTGTCGCCATCACAGTCATAGCGGATTTCGCGCACATGCTGCACATGTCCGGAAGATTCCCCCTTCATCCACTGCTTCGCGCGCGAGCGGCTATAGTAATGAGCCTTACCGGTGCGCAGGGTGTTCGCCACCGCTTCCGCATCCATATACGCCAGCATAAGCACTTCACCACTTTCCACATCTTGGGCAATGCATGGAAGAAGACCGTTGGTATCAAATTTAAGCTGCTGTACCAATCCCGTATGTTGTTGTGTCATCCTTGAATTCCTATTCTTGCACCAGTGGACGCACTGCAACCCCGTGCTGGCGTAGATACTCTTTACATTCAGCTATAGTGTATTCCTGAAAGTGGAAGATGCTGGCCGCCAGGGCTGCACTCGCCCCCCCTTTGGTTAAGCCATCCTTGATGTGCTCCAGATTTCCCACTCCACCCGAGGCGATTACCGGAATTTGTACCGCATCGCTCACTGCCCGAGTCAGCTCCAGGTCATAGCCGTTTTTAGTCCCATCACAGTCCATAGAGGTGAGGAGAATCTCCCCTGCGCCGTTACGCTGCATACGTTGCGCCCACTCGATAACATCGAAGCCGGTGGCGTTGCGCCCCCCATGGGTGTACACTTCCCACCGCTGCGTCTCACTCTCAGAGACGCGACGCGCATCAATCGCCACCACAATACATTGGGAACCAAAGCGCTGCGCCGCGCGCATCACAAACTCAGGATCGTGCACTGCCGCAGTGTTGATGGAAACTTTATCTGCCCCAACGTTGAGAAGATTGCGGATATCTTCAGTGGTGCTTATCCCCCCCCCCACAGTTACCGGCATAAACACAGCGGCGGTAGTGCGTGCTACCACATCCAGGATCGTGCTCCGGTTTTCATTCGAAGCAGTAATGTCGAGAAATGCGAGTTCGTCCGCCCCTTGGGCATCGTAAGCAATCGCTGCTTCTACCGGGTCTCCAGCATCGCGTAAGCCGACAAACTGCACCCCTTTGACCACACGCCCATCCTTAACATCAAGACAGGGGATAATCCGTTTACTCAACATGAGCTTTTTTCTCCCTATGAAGCGATCCCTTGTGCACATGCAATGGCGGCTTTTAAATCAAGAGCACCGCTGTAAATTGCCTTCCCAGTTATAACCCCGCACACTCCGCGCTGTTCCAGGGGAAGCAAATTGCGAATATCCTCCATACTTGACACCCCACCAGATGCGATAACGGGGATGGTAACGGCGTCTGCCAATGCGCCCGTAGCTTCGAAGTTAGGCCCCTGCATCATCCCATCGCGGGCAATATCGGTATAAATAATAGCGGCAACCCCCATCCCTTCGAGCTCCTGCGCCATATCCACCGCTTTTTTCTCGGTGACTTCGGCCCAACCACGCACTGCCACAAGACCATCTTTGGCATCAATCCCCACCACAATCTGTCCTGGGAATTTGGCACATGC
Organism: Desulfuromonadaceae bacterium; assembly: GCA_034007015.1. GTDB lineage: Bacteria > Desulfobacterota > Desulfuromonadia > Desulfuromonadales > Desulfuromonadaceae > JAIVHC01. The sequence goes on along the minus strand of JAVERS010000032.1, from coordinate 7,802 downwards.
CTGCCGCACCAACGCTGGATTTTCCTTTGCCACTGTGCCCAGAATCACGCGCGAGATGCCGAGTTGAAGATACGCCTCAATCGTAGCGAGATCGCGAATACCACCTCCGAGTTGAGTAGGGATCTTGAGCGCCTGCACAATCGCCTGAATTGCGGCGCGATTGCGCGGTACTCCATCAAAGGCACCATCCAGATCAACAATATGGAGCATTTGTGCTCCTGCTTCTTGCCAGATGAGTGCCTGTGCCGCCGGATCAGTAGAATACACGGTATCTCGATCCATCAGCCCCTGCTCTAAACGCACACAGTGCCCCTGTTTCAGATCAATTGCGGGAATTACTAACATTTATATCTCTCCAGAAAACCGAAAACCATTTAGCGTGTTTATAAAATCAGGCAGAGCTGGGGATTATGTCTCCCATCTCAATAGTTAATAGTTACCAAAATTCTTAAGTATTTTAAGCCCGACAGCCTGACTTTTCTCAGGATGAAACTGAGTCGCCAGCACGTTTTCGTGCCAGATAGCGGAACAGAAGCGCATCCCGTAATCGGTGGTAGTGAGAATATCCTCTGCGCGCTGCGGTAGCACCCGGTACGAATGGACAAAATACACATAGCTGCCGTTCTCCACCCCGCGCAGCAGCGGACACTCGCGCGCTACTTGAATCTGATTCCATCCCATATGGGGTATCTTCAGAGACTCCCCTTCCACCTGCATATCAGGAGGGAAATGCTCCACAGTACCGGGGATAACTCCAAGTCCGGCGTGGGCACCAAACTCTTCGCTGCGTTCAAATAGCACCTGCAAGCCCAGACATATCCCCAAGAAGGGGCGTCCGCTAGCGATATGTGCCTGTATCGGTTCGACAAATCCACCTTGGTGCAAATTGGTAATGCAGTCACCAAAAGCTCCAACACCGGGGAGCACCAGGCGTTCGGCATGCTCTACCTTGCGCGCATCATCTGTCACTTCAGCACTAAGCCCCAGATGTTCAAACGCCTTGTGGACGCTGCGCAGGTTTCCCATACCGTAGTCGACAATGGTAATCATCGCGACTATTCAAGCCTCCCTTTGGTGGACATCACCCCTTCAACCCGTGGGTCAAGAGTTATGGCCTGCCCAATGACACGTCCTAGTGCTTTGAAAATCGCCTCGATAATGTGGTGCAGATTGTCCCCGTATTCAAGGTTGACGTGAAGGTTTGCTCCAGCGTGGTTGCAGAATCCGACCAGAAATTCCTCCACCAGTTCAACATCAAAGGTGCCCACTTTCGCCTTGGGCATGTCGACCCGATACACCAGATGGGGTCGTCCGGAAAAATCCAAGTCCATGCGTACCAAACTCTCATGCATGGGGATAGAAACGCTGCCATAGCGGTGGATACCCGCCTTATCCCCCAGTGCTTGGCGAAAACACTCACCCATACATATTCCCAGATCCTCCACCGTATGGTGGTCATCTATATGGGTGTCGCCATTGGCCCGCACCGCCAGGCTGAACATCCCGTGCCGACTCATGAGGGTAAGCATGTGATTCATAAACCCAACTCCAGTTTCAATCGGCTCTGGGATGTTGCGGTCTAGATCGAGTTTCATCTTTATATCGGTTTCTGCCGTTGAGCGTTCGATAGTAGCTATTCGCGCCATTGCAATCTCCCCATTGTAATCTCCTTATACAGGGTTACCCCTTAAGCGTTGTCCTCATCCAGACGCAGGGACACCGCACGCGCATGCGCATCGAGCCCTTCCATTTTGGCGATCTGGAGAGCGGCACCACCGAGGCGCTGCAATCCTGCCTTGGAGCAGTAGATGAGGCTCGACTTCTTGACAAAATCATCCAGCGAAAGTGGAGAGAAGAACCGCGCACTCCCACCGGTAGGGAGGGTGTGGTTGGGGCCAGCCACATAGTCTCCCAGCGTTTCCGGGGTGTTATGCCCCATAAATATCGCCCCTGCATGTCTAATCAGGGGGAGGAGTTCATAAGGACTGTCAACCGCAAGCTCGAGATGCTCAGTGGCAATACGGTTGCACAACTCCGCCGCCTGCTCTATCTGGTCTGCAACGATGATGGCACCGTAGTTATCGATGGAGGCGCGCGCAATAGCATGACGCGAAATCAATTGCAGTTGACGCTCCACCTCCGCCTGCACCTGCTGCGCCATCTTTTCATCCGTAGTCACCAGCACCGAGGATGCAAGTTCGTCATGCTCGGCCTGCGAGAGCAGATCTGCGGCTAGATGCGCGGGGTTTCCACTGCCATCGTTGATAATTAGGATCTCGCTCGGTCCTGCAATCATGTCGATATCCACCTGACCAAACACCATCTTCTTCGCCATGGCGACATAGATATTGCCGGGGCCGGTAATTTTATCTACACGCGGAACACTTTGGGTTCCGTACGCCAGCGCCGCTATCGCCTGGGCGCCACCAAGGGGGAAGATGCGGGTCACCCCTGCCAGATGTGCGGCTGCGAGAACATACGGGTTAATTTCGCCGTCCGGCATCGGGACTACCATGATAATCTCTTTTACCCCCGCAACGCGCGCGGGGATTGCATTCATCAGCACCGAGGATGGATATGCCGCCTTGCCGCCGGGGACATAGATCCCCACCCGGTCGAGGGGACGCACCAACTGCCCGAGTTGGATATCATCCTCGTCAGTGCACATCCAAGTCTCCTCTTTTTGGCGGCGGTGGTAGGCTCCTATCCGTTCTGCGGCTAGCTCCAGCGCCGCAAGATCATCTTTGTTGACCTGTGCGCGTGCCGTATCAATCTGCGCTGGGGTAAGTTCCATCCCGAAGGTGCTCAAATCAAGGCGATCAAAGCGCTGGGTGTACTCCTGCAGAGCCTCATCCCCCCGCGCCCGTACGTCCGCGATAATTGTACTTACTGTCTCTTCAATCCCCGCGGGGATCTCTTCTGCGCGCTGCTCTATGGGACGAAACTGCGCTTCAAAGTCTGCATCACTAAATCGAATCAGGCGAATCATAAACCATACCCTTTCTGTGCGGCGCTGGTGGCTTTTGCTTCAGCACGCCCCGTATCAGGTTGAAATTTTTGGACTCGAAGCGACAACAGCTTCTAGATCATCAATGATCCGACGAATTTTCTTGTGTTTGGTCTTCATACTCGCGCGATTTACGATCAGGCGTGTGGTGATTTCGGCAATAGTATCAACCTCAACCATCCCATTATCGCGCAAGGTCGCTCCGGTAGAAACCAAATCGACAATGCGCTCAGTCAGCCCTACTAAAGGGGCCAGCTCAATGGAGCCGTAAAGCTTGATTAGCTCTACCTGGATACCGCGTGAACTGAAATACTTTTCGGTTATATTGGGATACTTGGTCGCAACTCGGATATTGGACCAGCGGGCGGGGTCATCTTTTTCTTCCAGATCACGGGGTTCTGCCACCACGAGGCGGCAATAACCAAAATTGAGATCCAAAGGCTCGTACAGATCTTTCTCCTGCTCCAGCAGGGTGTCCTTGCCCACCACCCCAATATCAGCACAGCCGTACTCAACGTAAGTGGGAACATCGGTCGCGCGCACGGCGATGAAACGATAGCCCGCAGCGCGATTTTCAAACACCAGCTTCCGGTTTTTTTCTTCCATCTCAGGACAGGTGATCCCTATCTGGCCAAACAGCTCCATGGAATCCTGCATAATACGCCCTTTAGGCAGGGCAAAGGTGATAAAGTCGCTCATGCTGCTCCTCGTCTCGTTTAGGTGGGGGATTAACGCACACGTCGAATATCTGCACCCAGTTGACTCAGTTTTTCCTCCAGCCGCTCATAACCCCGATCCAGATGATAAACACGTGAAATCTCGGTAGTATTTTCCGCTGCCAGTGCTGCAAGCACTAGGGATGCACTCGCGCGCAGATCTGTGGCCATCACTGGAGCACCGAGCAGATCCACCTTGCCGTCGATAGTCGCCTGGCGCCCTTCAACCCGGATCCTGCCTCCGAGACGCTGTAGTTCACTCACATGCATAAAGCGATTTTCAAACACATTTTCGCTGATGATGCTGGTCCCTTGCGCTTGGGTCAGGAGTGCCATGAACTGCGCCTGCATGTCGGTAGGAAAACCGGGGTGGGGGCTGGTCTTGATCTGCACTGGCTGCAACGGGGTAGCACACTTAACCCGAATCCCTTCGGGTACACAGTGTACCTCGGCTCCACTCTGGCGCAACTTGCTTATCACCGCTTCCAGATGTTCCGCCTCTGCACCGCGAACCAATACATCTCCATGGGTGATGGCAGCTGCGACCATAAAGGTTCCAGCTTCGATGCGGTCGGGCATTACAGCATGCTGCATGGGACGCAGTTTTTCTACCCCGTGAATGGTAATAGTGTCGCTGCCCGCCCCCTCGATCTTAGCTCCCATCTTCTGCAACGCCCGCGCCAGATCAATAATTTCCGGTTCGCACGCGGCATTTTCAATGATGGTACGCCCCTGCGCCAGGGTTGCTGCCATAAGGAGGTTTTCTGTCCCTCCGACGGTGGGGATATCCAGATAAATTCGCGCCCCCTGCAAACGCTCGGCACGGGCTTCAATGTAGCCGTGCTCCAAGCTTATCTGCGCCCCCATCGCCTCAAATCCGCTGAGATGCTGATCTACCGGACGCGCACCGATGGCACACCCGCCCGGAAGACTTACGCGCGCATACCCGAGCCGTGCCAACAATGGTCCCAGCACCAAAACCGAGGCGCGCATGGTGCGCACCAGATCGTAGGGTGCTTCGGCACACGCAATTTTATCTGCGTTGATGTGCAATGTCCCCGGTGCGGTGGAGGTAGTGCTTGCCCCCATGATACATAACAGCTTCACTGCTGTATCAATATCGCGCAGATTGGGAAGGTTGCTGAGTTCGTGAAGCCCCGGAGCAAGAAGGGTGGCACAAAGCAGAGGGAGCGCAGCATTCTTGGCGCCACTTACCTGCACCTCGCCTTGGAGACGACAGCCTCCACGTACAACTATTTTATCCATTCAATTTCTCGTCTGCGCAGTTATCTACGTTACAACATCCACCTACGACGCGGGCAATGCCAGCATAGTCGCGGCGCTGAAAACACTGTTTCAGACCGGCAGCGTTGAAGATCTCCTCCACCACATCGGCCTGATTTACCCCCACTTCAACAACTAGCCAACCATTTGGTTCCAGGAGAGATGCTGCCTGGCGTGCCAGACTCCGATACGCATCCAGTCCATCTTCTCCCCCGTCCAAAGCCAGCTCAGGTTCGTGCTGCGCCACTTCGGGCATCAGTTCTTGCATCTGCGCCCGAGTTATATACGGCGGATTGGAGACCAGAAGACGGTATCCTGTGTTGCGCTGTTCACTCCCACGCAGCGCATGCAGGTCTGCATGCGCAAAAGTGAGCAGCTCTTCCACCTCATTGTGTGCGGCATTGGCGCGCGCAATTGCAAGAGCTTCAGGGCTGATATCTACCGCGTGCACCTTTACCCCAGCAGTGTGTGCCAGAGCTACTGCAACTACGCCACTCCCAGTCCCCACATCAAGAACCGCACCACTGTGCTGCTCGAGTACCTTCAGACCCTCCTCCACTAGAACTTCAGTGTCCGGACGCGGGATCAGTACAGAGGGGGTCACCTTAAAGGGCAACGACCAGAACTGACACTGCCCCAAAATATACTGCAGCGGTTCACGCAGAGCCCGGCGTTTCACCAGCGCACGAATGGTATCCAACTCTGATTCGTGCAGGGGCTGGTCATAGCACAGATACAAACCGACTCGATCTTTGCCCAGTGCCGCACCCACCAGCAACTCTGCATCGAGGCGCGGGTTATCTACCCCCTTCTCGTCCAGATAGGTGGTTGTCCAGCGCACCACTTCAAGCACAGACCACAGTTTTGCCATCTACTGCTCCTGGTTGGCGAGTTGCTCAGACTGATAATGGGTGCGCAACGCCTCTATGAGCTCATCGAAATCGCCCTGCATAATAGCTTCTAACTTATATAAGGTAAGACCGATACGGTGGTCGGTACAGCGCCCCTGGGGGAAATTATAGGTGCGGATCCGCTCACTCCGGTCCCCGCTGCCTACCTGACTTTTGCGTTCCGCCGCCATCTGCGCATCATGTTCTTGCTGCATAGCATCGAGGATACGCGAGCGCAGCACCTTCATCGCTCTGGCCTTGTTCTTGTGCTGCGATTTCTCGTCCTGACACGCAACCACTACTCCGGTAGGGATGTGGGTGATGCGCACCGCAGATTCAGTCTTATTTACGTGCTGTCCCCCCGCACCAGAAGCACGATACAGATCGATACGCAGATCACTGGGATCAATATCCAGATCAACATCTTCCGCTTCCGGCAGCACCGCTACGGTACATGCAGAGGTATGGACGCGCCCCTGGGTTTCCGTATCTGGAACCCGCTGGACTCGATGGGTTCCACTTTCATACTTAAGGAACGAGAACACATCTTTGCCACTCACCATGGCGATAACCTCTTTAAAACCACCGGACGAGGACTCAGAGGAGCTCAGGATTTCCACTTTCCATCTATGCTTATCGGCAAAACGGGCATAAGCACGAAACATATCTCCCGCAAAAAGTGCAGCTTCATCTCCTCCAGTACCGGCGCGAATCTCCAGAATTGCATTTTTGCCGTCGTTGGGGTCACGTGGCAACATGAGTTGCGTGAGCTGTTCCGCCAGCTCTTCATGCCGCTGTGCCAGTACAGGCAATTCCTGGGATGCCAGCGCGCGCATTTCCGGATCTTGATCGCGGGATAACTCACGCAATTCGTCCATCTCATGTTCTAATTCGCGATACGCGCGAAACAGCGTCACCACATCGATGAGCTCAGCATGTTCCCGACTCAAATCACGATAGCGTCCCTGATCTGCAAGGATATCCGGCTGAGCCAACAGGCCTTCTACTTCCTGAAAGCGATCTTCGACGTCTTCGAGCTTTTCAAACATGGGGACCTCTGTATTCAGTATAGAGAGAGACTATAGAACCATTTAACACTTGATCTCTTCAGCTCAGCAGGCTACGTCCGCGCAGCGGGAGTTGGCATCCCAAACTCCTGACGCACTTCACGGATAGCACCGCAGCTCATACTCCCTTCCGGGCACGGAGCGCCAAGACAAGGGGGACCAGCGCTTTCGAATAACACCGGAGAAAGGGCGCGACATTGGTGCAGCATCTGCGTTGCCAGAGCGCGAATTTCCCACTGCGCGCGCCGACAACAGCGCAGGGCAAAAAAATGGTGCAGTTCACGCGCATTCATACTGATAACTATTTTGGTAGTAGCAGCGTTGGGCAATACAAAACGCGCGTCCTCTGCCGGCACTCCGGCATCAAGAAGTTCTGCGTAAGTAGTGTGGATCTGCCCCATAAGATCGCGGTAGCGTGCGTACAGCGCCCCGTTCTCACTAATGCTTTGTGGTACTACCGCTGCAAAAGGGTCTGAATGGGAAACATAACGCTGACTCTGCTGGGAATAGGACGCTACCCGATGGCGCACCAACTGATGGCTGCAGGCGCGGCTGATCCCTTCAACACCAAAGGAGCAGGTAACATGCTCCAACACCGACAGGTGGCCCAACCCTAACACCTTGCGAATCAAACGCGCAGCAGCATCTGGATCGAGCTGCAATAAGGTGTCAATATTGCTGGCGGAATAGCACAAACGCGCCGCCGCCGCTACAATCTTTTCGGGGTCAGGGGTGTGGCTCAGGAGTTTTACCTGCATAGAATAATTCCTGGCGCCTGCATGTTTAGAGCGCATGGAAGCTGGACACATCAACGAGAAACAGCCGCAAAAGCATAGAG
>JAVERS010000031.1:0-25119 GCA_034007015.1 Desulfuromonadaceae bacterium | reverse complement strand
CCTGCTGTTGGGTTGCGAGGAACTCCGCAATGATCTCCTTGCTGCGCGCGGCATATTCGGGCGCCACCATGATCGCCCTTTGGTTAAAGTGCTGAATCTGCGGCCCGATATACAAGCCGCCGAAGTGCTCGTTTTGAACGTAGAAAGGGATCTGTGCCGCTTCAAGCAGCCCCTTCACCATTATGAGTTCGATCTCGTTTTCAGGGGTAAAAATCTTTTGCATATATTCCTGTTTGTTGTACGCACACTCTAGCGCGGAAATAATACCTGTTATTCACCCTCCATCTTCAGCCATACGGAGCATGCGCGTGCGGCGGCATAGGTATTCTTAAATTCAGGGGGAATTTAATCTAGGCTCCCCTGGATATGCCCCACCAAATCGCAGGCGGTGGCATCGGTGATCTCCACAGCTACAATATCCCCGATAGTGGTTTCGCCAGCATTGATATACACAATGCCGTCAATATCAGGAGCCTGAGTGATGCTGCGTCCTTGGAGCAGCAGTTCAGTTTCCTCGCTGTACCCTTCCACCAGTACTGGAGTTTCGGTGCCGATAAGGGCCTGGTTTTTCTCTAAGGCGATCTCATCCAGCGTGGTGATGAGGGCTGCATGGCGCTGCTGTTTCACCTCTTCCTCTATTTGTGCCGCATAGGTGGCGGCAGGAGTACCATCCTCACGTGAATAGGTGAACACCCCAACCCGCTCAAACAAGCCGCGCGCCGCGAAGGCGTGCAACTCGGCGAAATCTGCTTCTGTTTCGCCGGGGAAACCCACAATAAAGGTGGTGCGTAAGGTGATGTGGGGGATACGTGCGCGGATTCGCTCTATCAACGCGATGGTGTCGGCCTGGTTCAGGCGGCGGTTCATGGCACTGAGGATCGGATCGGCAATGTGTTGCAGGGGCATATCCAGATAGGGGCAGATTTTATCTTCTGTGGCTATCAGTTCGATCAGCTCCGCAGTGATCCCTTCGGGATATGCATAGAGCAGGCGTATCCACTCCAGCCCTTCAACCAGCACCAGCCGCCGCAGCAGTTGTTCCAGCGAGGTGTTGTCGTTGCGATCCTTTCCATAGGCGGTGATATCTTGTGCAATCAGGTTGATCTCTTTGACCCCCGCACAAACCCGCTGCTCCACTTCGGCAACAACAGATTCGATAGTGCGTGAGCGCAGGGGACCACGCAGTTGCGGAATGACGCAGTAGGAGCAACAGTTGCTACACCCTTCGGCAATCTTTATATATGCGGTGTAAAAAGGTGTTGCCTGTACGCGCGGGGTGTCGGCGTCGTAGAGGCTTGCCGGTTGCTTGATGCTGCACACCTGATCAGGTGCGCTACTGCGCCAGGTGTCGATAATCTGGGCGATCTGTACTGCGTCGCCGGTGCCTAGAAATATGTCCACCTCGGGGAGTTGCGCCGCAAGCTCTTCGCGGAAGCGCTGGGGCAGACAGCCGCACACAATCAGCAGAGAGCACGCGCCGTGCTCTTTGTACTCCGCCACCTCGAGGATGGTGTCAATAGACTCCTCCTGCGCATCGTGGATAAAGGCGCAGGTGTTCACAATGATGATATCGGCGCTGGCCTCATCGCTGATGATGGTGTAGTGCTCTGGCGGCAGATGTCCGAGGATAACTTCGGTGTCTACGAGATTTTTCGGGCATCCAAGGCTGATTATGGCTACTTTTGCAGGGGTCACAGCGGTTCCTTGTGGGTGGGGTTGCTTTATCGCCCCCTAGGGTTGACATTGCGGGTGCGCAACGCAAGGGGGCAGGCTGAAGTTGGTTAGCAGGTGTGCACGTACGGCGGGGGTCTATTCCAACCTCAAGAGCGCATGTTGACAAATTGGAGCTCGATTCCCAGATCCGCCCCGCGCAGCTGTTGCATAATCTCCTGCAGATCGTCGATCTTTTTGCCGCTCACGCGCACTTCATCCTCCATGATCTGGGGCTGGACCTTGAGCTTGGTTGCCTTGATCATCTTCACAATCTCTTTCCCTTTTTCTTTGGAGATCCCCTGAATCAGGTCTACCCGCTGGCGCACGGCATTACCGGAGGCAGGTTCGGCTTTGTGGAAATCAAGACATTTGGTAGAGACGCCGCGCCGGGTTAACTTCCCTTTTAAAATATCCACCACCGCCTGCAACTTGTAGTCGTCAGAGGCCAAAATGATTAAATACCCATCATTTAGCTCTATTTCGTTGTGGGTGCCCTTGAAGTCATAACGCTGACCGATCTCCTTACGTGTCTGGTTGACCGCGTTGTCTACTTCTTGCAGGTCAATTTTGGATACAATGTCAAAACTTGGCATGTTCTATCTCCTGTGTTTGTTCTCTTCAGTACGCTAACGTAACAATATAGATTTCCAGGTGCGGCTCATGTTTCTTTCTCTCGCGCAGAGACGGCGCCCCACCGGGGTGGATAAGGGGTGTTTCAGCCCGTGCTGGTGGATTCAGATTACTGCGCGGGTGCCGGGTCGGGGTGTACAATTTCAACCCCGGGCGGCACGCTGAAGTTAAAGCTCTTTGGTGCGGGCTGAGTATTAACCTCTACCTGGCTGAACTTGAGGGTGGTGGTATTGCCATTGGGGTCCAGAATGATGACCCCGCCAAGAGGAAAGCGCTGCGTGGGGTTCCTCAGTACCACCTCTTCAGGGATAAGGAGCGTGAGAGTGCTGACGTAGGCAGACTCCTTTTTGGGGGTAAGGGTCAACAGATAGGCGCCGTCTTCAGCGCGCGCAGGCTCGGGAACATTAAGTTCAAAGTAGCGCTCCAGGTTGTCGAGGCTGCGTAAAAAAAGCAGCGGGTCGTCGTCGCTCCTCAGGTGTTCTGCCACATCGGAGATCATCACGCGGTTACTTTCAGGTAAGTAAACCCAGAGCTTGGTCCCATTACTGATGATGTGTTGCACCTCCGGCTCTAGGTAGTCCCAGCGAAAGGATGCGGCTTTGTCGGTGCAAAAGCGCACCGTAACCTTGCCACCCCCCTGTTTGGTGCGATTCAGACTCGCAATGTGGGCTTCTTGTGCAAAGGTTGCGCTGAAGTCGGAGATACTTATCTCTGCGGGGGCATCGGGCTGAAACGGAGCCTGAAGCAGCTGTTGCAGAGTGGCCTGACCTGTTTCAACGTTAGCATACCCAAGCTTGGGGGCGGCAAGCAGCCCCACACATAATAAACTGGCAACGAGCGGATAGGAAATATGGCGAATTAAGGGGGTAAACATCTATTTAACTCCGTAGCTTGAAATTTAGGAATTGTCAGGACCCAAAATGGTTGAAGCCGCCAGCACTAGTGTGTTGGAGCGTGCCAGAGTGGTCAAAATAGCGGAAGCCATCCTCAGGTGGGTGAATTCTCCCCACTGGGGTGATGGATAGTCCCAAGCGTGTGCTTATATCGGCAATGAGTTGCTGTTCTTCCACCGCGGCGGTAAACAGAAGTTCATAATCTTCCCCTCCACGCAGTACCTGAGCGCGACGGTCAGGGCAATGATGCAGGTAGTTTTTCGCTGCCCTAGAGAGGGGAAAGAGGCGGGTGTCCACTTCGGCCCCAACCTTGGAACATGCGAGAATATGCCCTAGATCGGAAAAAATTCCATCCGAGACATCGATCATCGCATGCGCAACCCCGTGTTGCGCCAGGGTGCGCCCGAGTTCCAGGCGCGGCTGCGGACGATGGTGGCGCACGGCAATTTCATCCAGTGGCTTCTCCCCTTGCGTTAACTGTAGGAGTGCAAGGGCACTGTCTCCCAAGGTTCCAGATACGAAGATCGCATCCCCCGGTCGTGCGCCGCTGCGGGTACATACCTCCTGCTGCGGGACGCTGCCCTGCACGGTAACTGAGATATTCAGACCCTGGGCGCTGCGACATGTATCCCCGCCACACAGAATTACATCCTCCTGATCGCACAATGCCAAAAGTCCATCCATGAACAACTCTAAGTCGGCGAGGGGGGTATGGGACGGAATTCCAAGGCCAAGATGGAGATAGCGCGCAGTTCCTCCCATCGCAGCGATGTCGCTAAGGTTGACCGCAGCGCTTTTCCATCCCAGCGCGTACATGTCGGTCCATTCACGCCTAAAATGTACATCTTCGAGGAGAAGATCCTTAGTGGTCAGGAGCACCTCTCCAGGGGGAATGGTGCATACGCTGCAATCATCCCCAATCCCTATGAGTACCTGTGAATTGGTTTTGATACGCTGTTGAATCCGCGCAATCAGGCCGAATTCGCCCAGATGTGCGAGAGTCTCATTTTCTGTGGTGTTGGGTATGTTTTTATCCATGCGCGCACTTTATGCAAAAGTGGTGCAAAAGTCCAGATGTGTGGTGGAGCAAAAATGTAACTGATTTGGGCGCTGAGGTTGAGTCTGCCACATATTTTGTGTGTCAGGTATTATTTGTTGTGTATTTCTGCTTTAGGGTATAGAGGGGCACATCGCGGTGGAGATGGTGTTAAAACAGCAAAGGCCGCAGCGAATGCCACGGCCTTTGCTGTTTTAATGTTCGGTTGCTATCGAGGTCTTAGCGCGCCAGTGGACCTGCGTCGCGAATCTCCTCGGTGACACCATCGGCGAACTTATCAAAGTTCGTATGGAACGCTTTTGCAAGTTCTGTCGCCTTAGCATCGTAGGCATCTTTGTCGTTCCAGGTGTTGCGCGGGTTGAGCACCTCGGCGGGGACATTGGGGCAACTTTGCGGTACATAGAGACCAAACACCGGATCGCGCTCAAATGCGACATCGTCCAACTGCCCGTCAAGGGCGGCATTGAGCATGGCGCGGGTGTGCTGAATCTTCATGCGGGAGCCCACACCGTAAGGACCGCCACTCCAGCCGGTGTTCACCAGCCAGCAGGAAACATTGTGCTCGCGGATCTTCTCTTTGAGCAGGTTGCCGTACACTGAAGGGTGCATAGGCATGAACGGCGCACCGAAACAGGCGGAGAAGGTGGTCTGCGGTTCAGTTACCCCTTTTTCGGTGCCGGCCAGCTTTGCAGTGTACCCGGAGATGAAGTGGTACATAGCCTGCTCTGGCGTGAGCTTGGAGATGGGCGGCATAACCCCGAATGCATCCGCAGTGAGCATGATGATGTTCTTTGGATGCCCTGCCTTCAAGGAAGGTTCGATGTTGGGGATATGGGTAATGGGATATGCTGCCCGAGTGTTCTCGGTAATGCTGGCGTCATCGAGATTGACGTAGCGGGTGACAGAGTCGAGCCCAACGTTTTCAAGGATAGTGCCAAAGCGGCGTGTGCACGCAAAGATCTCCGGCTCTGCTTCAGGACTGAGGTTGATAACCTTGGCGTAGCACCCCCCCTCAATGTTGAATACTCCATCTTTGGTCCAACCGTGCTCGTCGTCACCAATGAGACGGCGCTTTGGATCGGCAGACAGCGTGGTCTTTCCGGTACCGGAGAGTCCGAAGAAGATTGCGGTGTCTCCTTTTGCACCCACGTTGGCACTGCAGTGCATGGAGAGCACATTCTGCTTCGGGAGCAGGTAGTTCATAACGGAGAAGATGCTCTTCTTGATCTCGCCACTGTAGGCAGCGGCGGCGATGAGGACGATTTTGCGCTCGAAGTTGATAATGATCCCTGCTTCGCTGCGGGTTCCATCAATCTCAGGGCTTGCCTTGAAGTCCGGTGCGGCAATAACGGTGAAACCGGGGGCGAAGTTGTCCAACTCTTCTTGCGTGGCTTTGATGAACATGTTGCGCGCAAACAGACTCTGCCATGCCAGCGTGGTGATAACCCGTACCGGAAGGCGGTAGTTGGAGTCGCTGCCGGCAAAACAGTCCTGTACGTAGAGCTCACGATTCTGCAGGTAAGCCATCATGCGGTTGTAGAGGGCATCAAATTTATCCGCCTCAAAGGGACGGTTTACCGGACCCCACCAGATATCCTTTGCGCTCTCACCAGCTTTAACTATGTAACGGTCGTTGGGAGAACGTCCAGTGTAGTCGGGGTTGAATACTGTCAACGGCCCCTGATGCGACAGGTTTGCTTCATCGCGCAGGATGGCGTCCTCATACAGTTCAGGCGTGCTGAGGTTGCGTAGAACTGAAGGGGTGTTAATGATGCCGTACTGTTCAAGAGAGACGGGCTTGGGAATGATAGGTTTACCCATGATACTGTACTCCTTGGTGCAGATGGATTGGTGCGCAGATCTCGCGCGCAAATAAAGCTGGGCGAATACAGGAACGCAAAAGCGATGCCAAAAAAGCGATACATATCAGCTAGAATCTCGCGCCACATCTCAACGCCAGTTTCAGTGCTAATATGCAGTAATTTAGTAGTCCTAAATAACCATTGTGGGCGCTTACGTCAAGTAAAACTGACAAAATAGGGGATATTTCAATATTATATGTAGAAACGGAAGAAAGGTAAAAAACGGAAGCCCACCCCAGAGTACTCAAATTGATATGGTGCGAAAGGGGATTTTTTAATTATGGGTAAAATTTTATCCCAGAACAATACCAAGCCCCACCCCGAAAAAAAGGGGAGGGGCTGGCAGGTTTGCTCCAACATAAAAGAAGGGGGGCGAAAATCGTTCCGCCATCTGATTATGCAGTCAGATCCGCAGTGCCACCTCCGGGGTTGAGGCAGCGCAGCGAAAGCTCTTGCGCAATGTTGGCCAGAGCTTTGGTGGTGGGAGAGTCGGGGAATTCCAGCACCGCAGGGGTCCCTTCGTCGCCTGCCTCCACCATGCGAGGGTCGAGGGGAACCTGCCCTAAGAACGGCACTCCCATTTGTGCTGCCATCTCACGTCCGCCCCCTTTTTTGAAGATATCCACCGCCTCGTTACACTTTGGACATACAAAACCGCTCATGTTTTCCACAATGCCATAGATAGGCAATTTGAGCTGGTGGCAGAAAGTAACCGATTTGCGTACATCCACCAGGGCGACTTTCTGCGGCGTGGTCACCAGTACTGCCCCGGCACCCGCGCCAATAAGCTGGACGATGCTCAAGGGCTCATCTCCTGTGCCGGGAGGGCAGTCCACCACCAAGTAGTCGAGCTCGCCCCAGTTCACATCGCGGATAAACTGCTGAATCACCCCTGTCTTCATGGGGCCGCGCCAAATCAAAGCATCATCCTGTTCTTTAATCAGAAAACCGATAGACATCACTTTAACGCCATGCTTCGGTACTGGCAGCATCAGGTCGTTTTCCACTTCGGGGCGTTGCAGTTCCAGCCCCAGGAGGGTAGGTACGCTAGGACCGTGGAGGTCGATATCCAGCAGCCCCACTTTAGCCCCTTGTTGCGCCAGGCTCAGGGCAAGGTTTACGGAGGTGGTGCTTTTGCCCACGCCCCCCTTGCCCGACATTACTAGAATTTTATGTTTGATCTTGGCAAGATTTGCTTGCATCTGCTCTTGTTGCTGCTGCTGTTCACATTGCTTTTGCTCTGCATCACTGCAACTGCTGCTTTTATCGCAGCCATTACACGGGTTGTCACTCATGCTTACTCTCCTTGGTGCCTATAAAAAAGGATTGGTAGGAAAAATGTGGTTGAAGACTAATCCTGTCGCCTGAGGGTTGTCAAATATTTTGCCAGAGTATGGGTTGTGTTTCGTCTCCCCGAAAATATATGCAACAATTTAAAATAGCGTTATATTCTCTTGACCATGTATTTCTGAATTGCTAGTTTTCCCGACTCTACACTGAGCCTGCCACGCTAGAAAAGCGTTATTTCGTATCTGTTGATCATGGAGGAGAGAACCAATGCAAAGAGGAACATGGAGCAGAGTGATAGGAGCCATAGGTGTAACAGCGCTTGTGACCCTGATGTTGGCAGCCCCAGCATGGAGTGCCATTGAGTTTTTTGGTACTGCACGGGTGCTGCCAACCTATTATTCCAACTTTGACTTTAATGATAGTAAAAATGATATGTTTGTCGCCAATGAGGGGGGGATGGCTAAGGGGGAGCATATCCGCGCCGAACTGCGTTTGGGCTGGAAAGCCGCAGGGGAGAAGTGGTCGGTAAAAATGATTACTGAAGCGGATGTGATTATGCAGAAAGATACAGCGGACCGCTCCTTTTATGCTGGGGCTGAAAAGGACGGGAACCCCAACAGCGGTGGGGAGTTCGGTATCGAGCGGGTCGAGCTGTTGTACGCCTTCAACCCGGCACTCGAACTACAAACCGGCTGGGATACGCGTGCCCTGGATATTCGCACCGGTGGTCTGCTGTTTGGCGATGATCACCCTTTTATCGGCTTTCGCGGCGATTTAAGTAAAACCACCAGCTACGAACTGCTGTATATGCCGATTCAGAATATGAGCAGTATTAAAAATGAGCCCTTTGATAGCGACACGGTGAACGACTGGCGCGTATACAGCTTGAAACTTAACCATAAAGTGGGGAGTTTCGACCTAAGTCCCTTCTACGCCTATAGCGATAATGAGGATAAAGAGGCGCAGGTGCACTACTATGGGTTTGAAGTTTTAGGGAAAATTGGAATCCTGAAGCCGTCGTTTGAAGTGGTGTTTGCGGATGGAGAATTTGACAACGGTAAAGATATCTCCTCTATGGCGGCGTTTGCCGGACTGGAGGTGGAGGTGTCGAAAGAGTTCACCCCCTATGTAGCGCTGCGCTACACCCAGGGCGATGACGATGCCACAGACAATGATGTTAAGGGGTGGGTTGGTATTACCGATATTGGGCGGTTTACCCCGCTGATGGGGATGGATGGTGGCATCCTGAGTGAGGATTTGGGGCAGAGTTATGGAGCGACCCTGTACTCGTATGCGCCGGAACGTGCGTCAGCAGCAGGTGTTTACCAAAAGGCAGATTTTGTCAATGGGCTCGACGAGGGTACTGAAGAATATTCTGCTGCCGAAGCCGCTTACAAAGCAGCCCTGACTTCGAATAATTACGGCGGCATCAGCAATGGCGGTTCCGGAGATAACCCCGGACAACTTATTGCCGCCATCGGTGCGAAGGGGGATCTGTCGCGTTGGGTAGATAAACTCAGCTACAAGACCCAGGTGTTTATGATCTGGTACGATGAAACCAACAATCTAAATAACGCCCGCAACCCCGGAAAAAAGGTGGATGACTACGCTGGCACCACGTTCGATCTGCAATTTAAGTATGCGCTGGATGAAAACTTCAGCCTCGGGTATATCTTCGGGATTTTTGTCCCCGGTGCCGGAATTAAAGATCAGTTCGGCGATGACCCAGCCATGACCAATTGCCTCTCTCTGGTGTGGAGCTATTAGCAAGACAGGCACAGCACAAATACGGCGCAATCCCTGCTGTTATCAGAGCGCAAAGAAGGAGAAACGATGAATGTAAAGCGGTGGGTACTTTTTCTTTGTATAGCACTTGGTGCAGTGTTTTGCGCCCCAGTGTTTGCGGGCCCTTGGCCTCAGTTCGAAAGTCGCCTTGCCACCTGGGACGGTGCAAAAGAGGTGCAACTGCCTGCCGGGGTTGATCCGCTGGCGGATTCAGTATTCACCCCCGTGGTGGAGATGCTTCTGAACAGAGGCTTTGTAGTGCACACCGCTGCGCAAAAGGGTGCAGCGGACGGTTTGATCCTTACGCAACACCAAGGGGCAAGTGGTCCTCGCCTGGTGCTTACCCGTGCGCGCGATGGTGCGCTCCTGGCGCTGGAGCCGCTTGCGATCGCATCCTCAAGCCGGGCAGATGTCCGCAAAAATAATGTTACAGCCAACGTGCTCTCCACTGCCTCTGTTTCCCCTTTCACTTCCCGCGCTCCCGCTACCTCCGTAGAACCATTGCGCCTTGAATCCACGCCGCAGGAGCGCAGCATGAAAGTGGGCTCTGATCCCACTCTTGCGCCTAGCGCCGCGGTGTTGGTGGAGATGCCTGGCACCCCCCGCAGCATTGCGACCTGGGTTGCTTCGGGGGCGGCTCCGCGCGATTTTAATCTGTTTGTCCTGTATGACACCCGATTAGTCAATTTCCGTTACCACTTCGGTAGCCTGGAGCAAGTAGCAGAATTTATCCCACCTGCCCGCGTGTCACGTGCGCTGCGCCTGGAATGTACTGACCTCGATGGCGACGGAACCCCGGAGCTGGCACCGGTGTGGGTCGAAGATATCTACAGCGTGGATGAGGGAACGGAGTCGCGTCTGCACTCTTGGGTGGTAGGAGTTGATCCCGACGGGATGATGCGGGCGCGCAGTGCCGATCTTGAAGGGTATCTGGCGTTGACAGGAGAGGGGCTGTATCTGCAAGAACGCGGTGAATACCGTACCTTTGCCGCTTCCGTATATGCCGTGGAGTTTGCAAATGGCACATTTCGGCGCAGTACCACCCCCGTAACGCAGACACAACACTGGATCTTTAATCATGCGCGCTGGCCCGACAACGAACGGGTGCTAATTTGGAACGATGATCAGCGTCTGGTACTGGCGGCACGCGCGGGTGCAAGTGGTGGGCAGAGCGCATATCCTACCGGCACTCTCCTGTCCGACTTTGGTTCCTACGTGGGAACAAGCATTTACATACCACTAAAGGAGCCAGAATACCGCAGTGGATTTTCGCCCCACGATAAGGTGATGGCGCATAAGGTCCATGTGCCGAGACGCATGCTTCCCTATGGCGACACGCTGTTTACTCTCGCACGAGGACGCGAGGTAGGGATTCCTCTGGTGGGTAAACCTTCCGGACGGGATAGGCTGGTGCAGATTAATGCGGGACAGAGCGGGTTGCAGGCGCACTTCCCTTTCAAGCCAGTGGATGCATTTATCCTCGACTTTGGCCTTCTAGAGCAGCCTGGCGGTGGTTTAGGGGCGATTCTGCTGCTGAATGAAAAACAGGATGGGGGTGGAAAAGCTTACCTGCAGGTGCAGCTCACAGATTGAAAGGCATGGGTGAAAAGCTATGATTAGATTTCTGGCGAGATTTCTGATTCAGCTATTCATCTTCTTGGATATCAAATTTCTTCATCCGATAACGCAGGGTGTCGCGGCTCATTCCCAGGGTCTTCGCAGCTCGGGTCTGATTGTAGTTGTGTTGCTCTAGCGCCATGATGATCAGTTCCCGCTCTACCCCCTCCATGGTGATCCCTTCGCGGGGAAGGTTGATTTGAATGCTGTTGGTGCCGTTCGTGCTTATGATCTTGGGCGCTTGGGGAGTAGTATGTTTCTGCCGCGGGGTGATGATCTCCTCAGGCAAATGGTTCGTGTCGATTTCAGGCCCGGAGCCCAGCATCATAGCGCGTTCGATTGTGTTGCGCAGTTCACGCACGTTCCCTGGCCAAGAGTAGCGTTCCAGTGCCTGCATTGCCGCATGGCTGATACTAGTGTAGTTCTTGCCATATTCGCGGTTCAGGCGTTTTATGAAATATTCTACCAGGGTTGGCAGGCATCCGCGGCGCTCGCGCAGCGGTGGTAGGCGGATGGTTAGAACATTGAGTCGATAATACAGATCGCTGCGGAAATCTCCCCGTTCTACCAGAGCAGGCAGGTCGCAGTTGGTTGCGGCAACAATACGCACATCTACCTTGATGTTCTCGCGTCCCCCCACGCGGCGGAACGTGCGGTTTTCAATCGCCTTGAGAATCTTTGCCTGCATTGCTAGGGGCATATCGCCTATCTCGTCGAGAAAGACTGTTCCACCTTCGGCGCTTTCAAAGATCCCCTTCTCCTTGGTGCTCGCATCGGTAAAGGCCCCTTTTTCGTGCCCAAAGAGTTCGTTCTCCAGCAGGTTTTCTGGAATAGCGGCACAGTTTACCTCAATAAAGGGCCGCTCGCGGCGCTGACTGTAGTCGTGGATCGCCTTCGCAATTAACTCCTTGCCGGTGCCGCTCTCTCCCAGGACAAGTACCGTTTTGCAGTCGCTTTCGCCGCATATTTTAATAAGTTTGAATACCTCTACTATTTGTTCCGAGCTGCCTATGAGCTGATCCATCTCTTGATCAGTCCTGATGCGCTTAACGGGCTCGGAATCAGCCTGCTTTTTTTCTTTTAAGCGTTCAAGCACGCTCTTCACAGTTTTTTCCACGTGGGTGAGTTTGAATGGTTTGCCCACATAGTCGTCTGCCCCTCCTTGCAGCGCCTTCACAGTGCTGTCCAGATGCGCGTCCGCTGTGATTATTATCACCCCTATATGTGGCCTTTGTTCTTTGAATTTATGCAGCAGGTCAAGCCCGTTAGCATCAGGAAGGCAGATGTCCAAGAGCACCAAGTCGGGTTCAAACTGCGCGAAACGCTCAAGCGCTTCTGCACCTGAATTTGCGGTTTCAATTGCATAGCCGCACGACTTCATGGTTTCAGCTAGTGACCAGCACACCATCTTTTCGTCATCTACAATCAGAACCTTTTGTTGCACCATTATCTGAGCACCTCATGAATCTGGTTTGGATTTTGCAACGTCCGATGCGGATGTTGACCAGCGGTTATACCCTTGCAAAAACCTCTCCTATTCTGGAAATCGGGGAATGATGGAATATTCTTTCATAAAAAAGGTGTTGCGGGCGCAAAAATATCTCCGGCGTCGCCAGATGCCACAGTTGGGTTGGGGGATTTGGCGCACCCGTATTGTTGCACAAGGCACAGGTAGGGGCAAATCCCCCACTTTTTCTGTGCTTTTGAGCACCCTTGCGGTGATGCTTCTGACAGTTTCTGTTCCCATATGCGGGTTGTGCGCTCCCCCTGTAGCACAGATCCACTGCATTGCTGTTATTAAAAGCGACATCATGGAGCAGGCATTTTCTTATCCCTCTCATCTCTACTATGATACCCAAGAAGATGAAATTTACATAACCGATTCGGGGCATAACCGGGTGGTGGTGTGTAGTAGTAATTATTTTCCTATCTATGAGTTTGGCAACAGCGGCGGAGGAAACTTCGGGGGGATGGCGCGAATAAACGGTACCTTAGGCGTGATGGCGCGGGATCAACGCCAATCCACCGAAGGGATGAAGTTGGCGATGTTTGACGATGCCTTTCTCCCAGCCCCTCCTCTGGTTCTACGTGGGTATCCCGAAGTTGAGGGGCATGTGTTTCTCCCCGCCCGTGTGGTGCAGGGGGTAAATGACAGATTGTATGTGGTGTCCGAAAACGGGGGGCCGGTGTATGTGTTTGGTCCAGACGGCACTTTTGTCCATTTGCTCACGCCCTACGACACAACCCTTGGGATCAGGGAGCCCGCAACGGTTAAGGATATCGCTATAGATAAAAATGGACGCCTGTATCTTCTGAGTGAACAGCGTGGCAGGGTTTATGTATACGATCAGAATGAGATTATGCTGTTTAAGTTTGGGCAAAAAGGGGGCGACAGCGGCAAGTTGGCACGTCCGCGCGGTATTGCAGTTAATGCAGAGCGTGGCGAGATATATATTGTCGACTATTTGCGGCATGCGGTTTCTATTTACACCTTCCAGGGCGAGTATAAAAATGAATTTGGCGGGAAGGGGACGGGTAGAGGGTGGCTATACTATCCATCTGATGTGGAGGTGGACGGCAAGGGAAATGTTCTTGTAGCTGATACCTTCAACCAAAGGGTTCAAGTTTTTTCCCTGCCATAGGCGGGCTATAAGTTTCGCCCTGTATATGACAGGGTGATATATTAAATGGTAACGAGGAGGCATAACCATGAAGTGGAGAGTTTTGTTAACGGTGGGCACCTTGTTGGTGTTTCTGTGTGGAAGTATCGCAATTGCGGCAGAGCGAACCCCGTTGCAGGTAGCAGACTGCGACAAGTGCCACAGCGGTATCGTAGCTGATGTGGCTGCCAATGGGGGGCTGCACGCCACAGCAGTTACCTGTCTTGAATGTCATCTTGAGCATCCCCCAGAAGCTCCGAATGCTATCCCCGCATGTAGCATGTGTCATGCTCCGGCGGTTAGCACGCACTACCAGGTGGAGAACTGCATCGGATGTCATGATCCGCACCATCCGCTTGCCATCGATTTTACTGCAGTAGGCGAAATCAACCCTGTGTGTGTATCCTGTCATGCGAACGAAGGTGCCCAGTTGCAGGAGTACCCCAGTTTGCACACAGATCTCAGCTGTACTGCATGCCACTTGGAGCACGGCGAATATCTGAGCTGTCTTGAGTGCCATGGTCCTCACGTTGAGGGGCAGACCTATGCTGACTGTTTTACCTGTCATAAGCCCCATAAGCCTACGGTTGTTCGTTACCCGGAAACTTCGCCAGTTTCCTACTGTTCTGGCTGCCACGTTCAGGAGACTCAGGATCTGGCACAAAATCGCACTCGGCATCATGATCTAACCTGTGCCTACTGCCACAAAACTCAACACAAGGCGATCCCTACATGTGAAACCTGCCATGGGAAGCCGCATGAGAAATCGATGCATCAGGCCTTCCCCGAGTGTCTGAAGTGCCACGTGGATCCGCACGCATTGGCTAAGTAATATTTTTTAGATCCTGTAGCGTGATATTGCACATGGATGTCTAGGCATCCATGTGCTGGGATAAAACCGTAAAACAAGGAGTTACACATGAAACTACCAGGAAGAAGGATGATGCTGCCTCTTACCTTGGCCGCGTGCGTGCTGATGGTGTGGGGTTGTGTAGAGGCGGGAACGGGGATGCGCAATGCTCCCGGAGTACAGACTCTTAACAAGCAGACCCAGAAACAAGAGGCGCAAAGTGTTGCTACTGCAACAACTGTTGAGGCTGAAGCAAGCGCGGTGCAAATTGTAGAGCAGGAAAAAATTGCGGCGGTGAAGAACGTTCAGACCGACGCGACAATCCTGGCGCTGGCAGAAGTGGAAGATCCATATGCCCTTGACCTCAAGCCTCTCACTACCCCCGAATGTGGTCGCTGTCACTTCAGTGTATTTACTGATATTAAGGATGAGGGTGGTAAGCATCAGCTCGACTGCACCTACTGTCACGAAGAGTTTCACACCTACAAGCCCGGCAGGAATTGGGCAGACGTAGTACCGGCGTGCACTACTTGCCACGGCGCTGCCCACGGCGAGAGTTACATGGCGTGCCTTGCATGCCATGAAAACGCCCATGCTCCAATCTCTTCAATGATTGGATTGGACCAACTTGAGCCCGACTGCGCCAAGTGCCACGAACCTCAGGGGCAGGAGTTGGTGCAGAATCCCAGCGCGCATACCGAGTTGAGCTGTAGCAGTTGTCACCATACCCAGCACGGTAATATCCCCGACTGTGTTGAGTGTCACGCTCAGCCGCACGTTGCGTTTGAACAGAACAGTGGCTGCGTCGGTTGTCATCCGGTGCACTCACCTACCAATATTGAGTACGGACAAGATGTTGCCAACAATGTGTGTGCTGGCTGTCATCAGAGCGTAAACAGTCTGCTCGTCAATAGTCCGAAGAAACACAGTACTCTGAGCTGTGTTTACTGTCATGCGCAGAAGCATGGCTACCTTCCCGCATGTCAGGATTGCCATGGTAAGCCGCACAGCGATACACTGTTGTCCCGTTTCAATGCTTGTACTGACTGTCACGGCGAGCCCCATGCGTTGGCATTTCCTGGGCAATAGCTTGCTGCCAATAGATGAAATTTAATTTAATGCTGGCTGGGATCGGGGTGCTGCTGTTGCTGGCAGCACCCCGGTTCTCTGCTGCGGATCCGATCAATTGGAACGCCAACTGGAACTATTCGCGCAGTGGCGGCGAAGGGCAGGATGTGCGTTGGAATATGGGGGAGAGCTATTCTGCCACCATAAACCGTGATATCAGTCGCGCCATGAGCACGGGTGCGTCGCTGCGTTATAGTCAGCAGCGTGATGGAGAGGATCAGTGGCAGGGAACTCTGAACCCTAGCCTTTCGTATGGCATACGTAACGATCTGTTTAGTCTTCAGGTTGGGGGCAATGAAAGCCGCCGCAAGCGGCGCGGAAAAGACGAGGCGATAAACAGGGCGCTAAGTAGCAGCTTTAGCACTTCGTTGGCTGAAAAGTGGCCTCAGCTCCGGCTCAACTACAGTCGGAGCGAAAACTACGATAAGGCTTCCCCCCCGCAGCAAGATAGTTGGAGCGAAAGTTATAACGGCAGCGTCAATTATGCATGGAGTGGGCTGGAGGCTTTCTATAGCGGGCGTTACACTCGTGGAGCAGATGATGTCAGTGCCAGTGATAACGATGGTACTGCACATATGGCGAAGCTCGAAGGGCGCTACTCTTTTTGGGATAGGCGCCTGCAGTGGAGCTTTTCGAGCCAATACAATGAAAATGAAAATACCACCCGGGTGCGTGCCACAGAAGGCACCACAGTGTTTCTCTCTCAGCATGTAACAGAGCAGTATTCCGGCTTTGACGAAAATCCCATTTACAGCGAGTTGGCGCGCAACCCTGCCCTTGGGGATGGTGATGAAGAGGGGGTGGCGCAGAGTTGGGAATATGGGGTTGACGAAGATCTGAGCATTGCGGCGCGCCTAGATCGGCAAGATCTTGATCAGGTTGAAGTGATATTTATCGGCGAACCAGACCTTCTGTTCCGCCAACAGCTTCGTGTCACCTTGTATGTGAGCTCTAACAACCGTGACTGGCAAAAGAGCAATGTCGTTTTGCAGCAGCGTTGGGAAGAGGATTCAGTTTTTACGCGCTGGAGTCTGATTCTGGATCTGGACCGCACTCTGAATGCGCCCTATGTAAAAATAGTTTTTGACGAACCAAGTGGAATATGGGATCCGGTGCGGATAAGCGAGTGCTACTGGAACCACTCCATCGTGGCTACAGGGGATAAAATAAGCACCACCACCAGTTTCGAGCGTTATGAATATCTGACCAACGTAAGTGTGCGCCCTTTAAAAAACTGGTATCTTAGCGCTAGTTACGGCTATGATCTTAGCACTCCGGGGCAGGGAGCGGAAATCGAAGAGGTGCAGCAAACCTATGCTGTCCAGTGGCAGCCCGGTGCTACCCTTTCGTTTCAGGCGCGCTACAACGAAAATGAAACCAAGGTGGAGAAGCTGGAAACAGAAACCGGCCGTAACTGGTCCATCTCCTCGCAGTGGGATCCTCTGAGTACTCTAGCGGCAGCATTAAGTTTCAATTGTAGTGAAAATCTCATTGATTCAGAACTGCAGAACCGTACCTACACCGCAAGTTCCAACCTCACAGCTCAGCTCCTCCCCGACTGGTCAGCTAGTCTTAACGCAAGCTGGTCGCAAAGCGAAAATATGCTCAACGATACTGAAGTTACTTCAAACGCATGGAACTTTGATACCACTGCCCAATTGCGTCCCAGTGTGTTGCTTAGTATGTATTTCAACTACGGTGCCACCACCACGGAACAGATACGTGGAGATGAGGATACGAGCACTTTCGACTGCGGTCTAAACCTCAACTATCGTCCCTCCGATGTGTTGCAGAACAACAACACTATTCGTTACGATCACAATGATGATACGGTTAACCTGTCCAGTAGTGTTTCCATCCGTTTGAGTAGCGAACTGCAGAGTAACTTTTCGGCATCATATACCTTCGATGACGACGTTAGCCAATACTACAGCGCATCAGTTATATGGCTCACCACTCAGCGCATGAGTCTACGTCAGAGCGTACAGTATTCCATAGACGATACATACCAGTGGAGCTACTCCGCCAATTGTAATTACAGTTTTTAACCTTCAGGTGTAATTTTAAGCCAGGAACGAGTATTCGGTACTTTTTTTGCAGTGAACATAACCCTTGAGGATAGAGAGAATGTTGGAAAGGCAGATTTCATCATGCGGAAGATAAAATATTTGGGAGTTGTGGCTCTGGTTGCTGTTTTATTCCTCAGCGGATGCGCGCCACTGCCCGATTACCATACCGACCCAGCCTTGGCGACCGGGTTTGTAAAACGTGTGGCGGTTCTCCCGCTGGAGAACCACACTCAGGAACGTTTTGTAGAAAAACGGGTGCATGACCTGTTGAGTACCCAGATCATGAGTCTGGGCTTTTTTGAAGTGTTGGAAAAGGGTGATCTGACCCGTTTTCTTAACGAAGAAGTGCAAGGGGAAGATAAAAGTAAAATCCCCCATAGTACTGCACGCCGCTTAGGGCGCGAGTTTGATCTGCAAGCGTACATGGCTGGGGCAGTAGAAGATTACACTATGGAGCGTAATGGGAGCTACTCCTATCCGGTAGTGGCGATAACTCTGCGCCTTGTAGATATCAGCAGTGGCAAAATTTTATGGCAGGCAAGCCACTCAGCGTCTGGCTATAGTAGCACTGACCGCATTTTTGGGCTCGAAAGTGAAGGGCTCCACCACATTGCGCGTCAGCTGGTTGAAGATATTTTACTTACTCTTACTTACTAACGTTAGCGGCAGGAGCTGCCATGGTTACATGGTCCCCCGTCATATTCAGGTATCTGCGCCAACATCTATTGGTTGTTGCATGTCTGTGTTGTAGCGTAATGCCTGGCCTGGGCGCTGAGCCTGGGACACGTCTGGCACTGTTGCCGGTGGCGGATGTGAGTGGGGATAGTATATTCTGGGATCGCGAACTGCACCATGACCTTAATCTGGCGCTGCAGGCTGCGGGTTATGCCATGGCAGAACCAGAGGCGGTGCTCAATGTGGTACGTCGCCTGCGCCTGCGCAACCTGGGCGAGGCCGGTAGCTTTGCATGCAGGCAGGTGGGGGAATTGCTCGGCTGTGATTACATCCTCAGTGTCAGCGTCACTGAATCAACTGGGGGAAACAACCCAGTGCTGGGGCTTTTGCTCCAGTTGTACCGCGCCAAAGATGGGGTGCCGGTGTGGGGGCGAAGCATTTGCTACGCAGCGGCGCAACAAATAAGATTCTTAGGTCTTGACTCAGGTAGCGAATTAGAACAGCTGCGGGTCAATGGTATTGACGCTTTGGTGGAAAATCTGCGGGATATGCCTGTGGATAAGCTACCGCAGCAACACAATGTGCCATCGTACGCGGTGCAGGTGGTTGATATGCCCAAGCGCTTGTTGCGCTGCGGCGCGGTCTTAAAATTCAGGATCAAGATACGTACTGGGGCAGACATTGCTGCGCTGCGCCTGCAACTGGGAGATAATATTGTAGCGCTAGAACCTTCAGATCAGATCGATATCTATTATGCTGAAGTTAATACCCCTGAAGAGCCCGGTGTGTACCGCGTTCATCTAGTTGGACCTCACTCTGACACCAAAACAGAGGGTGGGGATCTGTTGGCGCATATTGAAACAGTATGCAGTGCGTCTCAGTTGGCATTGGAGTCCTCGGCCACATCCCGGGCAGAGGACGAATTGCCGGTGTTCAGTCGACAGTTAGTGGTGCGCCCACGTATGGAAGAGCGTCGTCCAGTGGCACGCTGGTCTTTTAAAGTGACGGATCACAACAACAATAAAGTGGTAGAACAGAAGAGCACTGGCGGATTGCCGTCAGCAATGTATTGGAGCGGTACCGATGCGCGCCGATTTCCTCTCCCCTCAGGACGCTATACCGTCACGGTTCAGGTAGAAGATGAAGCCGGGTTTTCTTCAAGTGCAGCTACCCAAGTGTATCTGCAGCAACCACGCGAAGAGCTTGCCAGCGTTACCCAAGTGCATGAAAGTGGGAAAAATGCGTTGTTGCTCCGCAGTACCACTCCGGAGATGCAGGGAGCCGAAGACGCCACCTGGAAGGTTTATGTCACTGATCTAAATGGTGATACCCTCCATGAAATTGCAGGGCAACAGCTCCCCGCTCGAGTGGAGCTTCCACAATCTTTGACAGGTGATGGAGAAGTCTTTTGTCAGGTGTATGTAAGAGACAGCAGGGGTAATCGCTTTTGGAGCGATACCACCGTGGTGAGAGAGTTTATCGCCGCGGATGAAAAAGGTGAGGACGAAGAGCAGAAGTTTGTATGGAATTCCGAATTCTAGCGCGGGGGGATCGGCACCTGCGATTAAAGTTTCTTGTGTTTGCCTCCTGTATAAGCCTATATTTCTTGGCAGGGTGTGCCCCAACGCCTGATGGTGTTTATACAGTGCCCAAGGCGCAAGTGCGCTTGTGCCAGGTGGCGCTGCTACCGCTCTTGAATGAAAGCAAAGACACAACTGCGGTAGAGCTGTGTTCTCGTACCATGCTTACTGAGCTTATTGCAGCACCCCAGGTGCAGATCTCCAACCCGACCGATATGAAAAATATCCTGCGTCGGCGTGAGATCTACCCTAGCACCATCCATGCGGCTCCCCCTGAGGTGCTGAAAGAGATAGCCACCGAGCTTGGTGTAGATGGATACCTCCGTGTCAAGATTCTAGCATATGAGCGCCGCAACGTAGGTCGGAGCGGCGATGTGCCACACATTTCTCTTCAACTCGAACTTCTTCAAGCTGATGGCAGCTTGGTTAGCCAGCTCTTTTATGCACGCAGCGGTGATGAATACCGCAGTTTGATGCACTACGGTGTTATCCGCACCTATACTGGCTTGCTTTCGCAGATGATGAAGGAAATTGTTCAGCACTGGAGCACGCAGGGGCAGATCGGGTGCGAAGCGGATACGTAACAGGTGTTATGCGTCCAGAAAATCTGACCGAATGTAGTATAAATGAAACAAAGGAGATCATGTGTATGTATAGATGTTGGGGCTACGTGTTACTTGCCATATTGCTGTGGGTTCAGCCTGCGGCGGCTTGGTTCTGGGAGAGCAATATCCTTGTAACTATCAACGAGCGTGAGTATACCGTTGATGATTACAAGTCCTGGTGGCAACAGTGGCGCGAGGAAGGAATGGCGATCCCCGACACCCCAGACTCCTTTGTGGACTTTCACCTCAAGGTGCAGGAAGCAGAAACCATGGAGCTCTACACGCGCCCATCGTATCAGCGCAAGGTGAGCGTGTTTCGCAAAGTGCGTTCTCTGATGCTTTTGCGCCAAGAGGAGGTTCTTGCCAAGGTGGGAGAGCCTACTGATGCTCAGTTACGTGAACTTTACGACCAGCGTTACCTGCCGCGCTTTACTGTTTTAGCGGCGCGTCTCGATACCGAAGCGCAGGTGCAGGAATTCCTTGCTGCTGTTACTAAAGGGACACCCGAGGAGGCTCTGATCGAGATGGGTCTGGCGGTGAACGAGCACCTTGCGCGCCTCGATAACGCCTACGCCGAACGCCTTTCTCCCGAAGTGTGGGAGCAGGTGCTGAACTTGAAACCTGGAGCCTGGGGAGAACCCTACCAGTGGCACGGAGTATGGAACTTGATGCAGGTTGAAAAGGAGCACACCTTTGATCCTCATCATTTCGCGCATGTACGTGCCGACCTCGAGAGTCAATGGAACGAGCTGCGTCGCAACGAACTCAATATTGCACTGCTTGAGCATCTCAAAGAAAAATATAAAGTCCAGGTCCACTGGGAACGGATTGAAAAACTTAGCGCCGCGGGCGTTCCCCCAGAGTTGGAAGGACAGGCGGGGATAACTTTTGACACCAGTGATGTGGCCCTTGAAATATTCCACGCCGCAGCACTTAAAGAGATGGAAAAACGTACTAGTTCCAAAAACGATTTTACCTATGCGCAGGCTGTCGATATCGTGGTGAGAGATATGGTGGCACAGACCATCACCGGCTTTGAAGCAATGCAGCGTCATTACGAGGAGCACTCGCCCTTCAAAGAGGTATACACCTTCTATTCTCAGTATCGTCTTACCAAAGAGCTCGAGCAGATGGTGCTTAAGCCTGAAGACCTTAAGGTGAGCGATGCTGAGGTGGAGCAGGCGTATGAAGATCAAATTGAGCGTTTTAGTGTGCCAGAGATGGTTTACATGGCGCGCGTAGAAACTCGGGAGGAGAAACTTGCCACCCAGTTGCGCGAAAAGCTGCAACGCGGCAAACCGTTTGCCGAGGTGGTACGCCCTCTGACTCCAGAGGGGGTACCCACGCGTTGGAGTAACCCCGCGGAAGAGCCCGCAGCGTTGCGCCACGCTCTTGCCAGTGCAGTGCCAGGGCAGAGTGGGGTGGTTGAGTTTGACGGTAAAGTGTGTTTTTTCAGGCTCCTGCACCGCGAAGCTCAACAGGTCCAACCCTTTGACCAAGTAAGCGAGCAATTGCGCGTCGAACTGGAAGGGGATAAACGCCAGCAAGCACTCAACGCCCTGCACGAGCGCCTACGCTCTGCGTCCGAGGTAGAGATGAATCAGCGCGTCTGGAAGCGAACATATCGCGAGTTGCTGAGGGAGGAATCGAGTGAAGCGTAATTTCTGCTATGTGGTGGTGTTGTGCGTGTGTGTGGCGCTGGTGTGGGGATGTAATCCACGCAAGCCACGCCGCATTGCGATTCAGAAGACATGCTTGGAGTGCCACGAAGAATATAAATCCTTGGCACAGCAGAAGGTGGTGCATGCTCCAGTTGCGCAGGATAACTGTAAGGGATGTCATCGTAATCACGGCATTATCGGCGGAGCTTATTTGCTTAAGTCTGTGCCGGACGTATGTTATTCCTGCCATCAGGGATTTAGCCCCACGCAGCTCTTAGAGTACGTTCACCAGCCTGTAGCACAGGGAAACTGTAATGCCTGCCATCAGCCACACGGAGGAGAACATCCCCGCCTCCATCCGGTGGCGGCACAAGAATTGTGTTTTGAGTGTCATGCGCGTACCGAATATCTAAACGCAGGACCACAAGCCCATCCTCCAGTCGTGCAAGGGTGTGGTACCTGCCACGCACCTCACAGTAGCGTAGCTCCCGATCTTCTGCATCAGGAAGAGAGCGCCATGTGTTCCACTTGCCATCCTGCCGCATCGGTGAGCGCAGCTCACGGAGGGATTGCTGCTACCCGCTGTGCTGAATGTCACGATCCTCACGGTGGGCGTGAGCCCTCTTTGTGGCGCACATCCGTGCATGCCCCAGTAGTGAATGGGGAGTGTGGTTCCTGTCATCAAGGGGGGGCGCTAGCGCTTAAGTCTCCGCAAGAGCGCCTGTGCCTCAATTGTCACGCCGAGGTTCAGGATCGGGCAAAACGCGTTAACGGACATGCTCCCGTGGTGGAGGGGAACTGTTCTGCATGTCATGTTCCCCATGCCAGCGACAACCCTACACTTCTCAAGAGTGTGCAGAGCGATCTATGTCTCGGATGTCATGCCGATATTACTCAGGGTGGAGTACATCATCCTGATGCTGGTGCACGTGACTGCCTCGAATGTCACGCTCCGCATCAGGCTGCACAGGGGGCCGATTATCTTCTGCGTGCGCCCGAGAGCCAAGTGTGTATCGAATGTCACGCCTACCCCGCTGCAGATACCCGAGTGCAGCACCCTCCGGTGCAGCAACAAGAGTGTCGCACCTGCCATGTTATGCATAACGTATCCGCACCGGGATTGCTGAGTCGCCCCCAAGATAAACTCTGTGCCGAATGTCACAGCGGAATTCGGCTGGATATGGCAGCTGCATCAGTGCATGCACCTTTGCTCCAAGGCAAGTGCAGCGCATGTCATGCTCCCCACGGATCAAAGCATCCTGCGTTGCTTGAGCAGACAGAGCCCAAACGTTGTCTGCAGTGTCACGATAACACTGGCACGCAGTTCGAAGCAGGATTTGGCCATCCGCCGTTTGAAAAAGGGCGCTGTAGCGACTGTCATCAGTCTCACTCAAGTGCCCATCCATTCCTCCTCAATCAGCCCGAAGGGGAAGTGTGCTTCCGTTGTCATGCGGATCAACGCCCCGGTAAAGAAACGCATGAACATCAGCCCTTTGCCGAACAGCGTTGCAGTGCGTGTCATCAATCTCACGGCAGTAATCTCTCCGGCTATCTCCGGCGTGCAAAGCCGGATCTGTGCTTAGGGTGCCATACAGATATCGACCGCTTCTGGGATTCGGGCAGTGCGCATCAGCCTGCCAAGCAGGGGAATTGTGCTGCATGTCATGCAAGTCATGCCGCGTCTCGTCCTGACTTGTTGATAAATGACAGCGGTCAGCTCTGTTTCGAGTGCCATAAGCTCGATACGCAGCAGTTAGGGCAGATTCACGGGGGGATCGCTCCCACTCTTGCTACCTGCACCAACTGCCACGACAGCCACGGTGGTCCGCAGCCCTCTTTGCTGTATCCTGTTCAGCACACCCCGTTTGCGGATGGGAAATGTGCCGATTGTCACGAGGAGAGCACCCCATGATGGATCAAGGTCACATACATATTATGCAACGCATTTTTAAGCGCATGCGTGTAAACATTGTTCTCCTCGCCCTTCTGCTTATGGGAGGGGGAGGCAGCACTGCCCTGGCGCTTAACTGTGTTCAGTGTCATGACAGCATAAATTTCAAGGGTAAATACGAACACACCCCAGTGCAAAAGAATGAGTGCGACGCATGCCATAGTCTGCATGTTTCACGCCATCCAGGGCTCCTTCTGCACGAAGAAGCGCAGCTGTGTAGCCAGTGTCATATGGATGAAAGTGCACGCTGGGATAAAGCCCGCTACAGCCATGCGCCGGTGCGTCAGGGGGACTGTACTGCATGCCATGACCCTCACGCCAGTGCCGAGCCCGGCCTGCTGAAAGATGCGCAGAAGCAGGTATGTTCTACTTGCCATGCGAGTCTCGCACAGACCTTAGGCTCTCAGCATGCGCCCTTCGCCCGCGGCGAATGTGCACGCTGCCATGCGGTCCACGGCAGTAATACGCCTGGCCTCTTGCGCAGCGCCGGCGCGCAGCTATGTTTGCCATGCCATAAGAGCAACGCTGGCTGGCAGCGCAAACATATGGGATATTCTGCTGTCAGTATGGATTGTCTCGAATGCCATCATCCCCACTCCAGCACAGAAAATAGTTTGCTGCGTGAACTGCAGCACCAGCCGTTTGACAAAGGCAAATGCTCCACCTGCCACTCAGGAAGCAGTGCTGCCGGAAAATGTCTTGAGTGTCACAGCGATGTTTTACCCCAGTTCCAGCGGGTTCATACCCATTTGCAGGGACAAGGGGATTCGGGTTGTATTACCTGCCACAGTCCCCACGTAAGTAGTCAGAAAGGGCTGCTCAAGGGGGTAGCAGGAAGTGTGTGCCGCGATTGTCATGCAGATAAGCTTGAGCGCCGCGAGAGCGCGCTCCATGTGCACCCGCAGGCAAACCGCTGCAGCGATTGTCATGTCGGACATGGTTCCGATGAACCCTACATGCTGCGCCATGGTCTTGCCAAAGCCTGTGATTCCTGCCACGGGGAGCACAGCACCTTTACTCACCCCATTGGCGACAACGTCCTCGATCCGCGCACCGGCACCCCTATGGATTGCATCTCTTGCCATGCGCCCTG
>JAVERS010000096.1:0-3822 GCA_034007015.1 Desulfuromonadaceae bacterium | reverse complement strand
GAGCGTGTTTCAATCCACGCGCCCCGTGTGGGACGCGACTTTATTCTCTAAATATTTCAGAATCTAAATTACTGTTTCAATCCACGCGCCCCGTGTGGGACGCGACTTTTTACTATAATAATTTCTGGTTGCTTATTTATGTTTCAATCCACGCGCCCCGTGTGGGACGCGACTTTAAGCTTGTTTTTGACATATGAGTTAATCAATGTTTCAATCCACGCGCCCCGTGTGGGACGCGACTACTGGATAAGCAACTGATATTTCTATTACATTTGTTTCAATCCACGCGCCCCGTGTGGGACGCGACCATGTAAGTGGTGTCTTTAATATTTATCAAGACAGTTTCAATCCACGCGCCCCGTGTGGGACGCGACGGCAGTTATGAGCCGATGAATAAAATGGCTATTGTTTCAATCCACGCGCCCCGTGTGGGACGCGACTTGATACCAAGGCCTCCAGAGCCCCACAATATTGTTTCAATCCACGCGCCCCGTGTGGGACGCGACTCATGAATATTAATCATTAAGTCGTTTATTTGGGTTTCAATCCACGCGCCCCGTGTGGGACGCGACGTTTTGGCTTTTCTTTTTCATTCCATATGATACTGTTTCAATCCACGCGCCCCGTGTGGGACGCGACAGGTGTCTGCGACGCTTTTTATTACTTCTTTGACGTTTCAATCCACGCGCCCCGTGTGGGACGCGACAGATGTGAAAGAGTATTATACACTGGTTAATCATGTTTCAATCCACGCGCCCCGTGTGGGACGCGACGGTTGTCGGCCAAAGAAATGATGGGTGCAAGAACGTTTCAATCCACGCGCCCCGTGTGGGACGCGACTTTCATCAATCGGGTGGTGAAGTTTGCTCAAAAGGTTTCAATCCACGCGCCCCGTGTGGGACGCGACACATTTTTGCATCGGTGTCTGAGGTGAGGTCTGAGTTTCAATCCACGCGCCCCGTGTGGGACGCGACACTGCATTGCTCCTGCGCCAATAACTAAAACAAGTTTCAATCCACGCGCCCCGTGTGGGACGCGACCGGCTTTTGCTCGTCCTGTATCATAAGCCTTTGAGTTTCAATCCACGCGCCCCGTGTGGGACGCGACGTTGGACATTAAAAGCGTTGGCGGTGCAAGCAAAGTTTCAATCCACGCGCCCCGTGTGGGACGCGACGCACCATTTAGCACTCCGGCATCCGATTTTGCAGTTTCAATCCACGCGCCCCGTGTGGGACGCGACTTTGTGTTAATTGCGTGTAGATTTGTGATAATTAGTTTCAATCCACGCGCCCCGTGTGGGACGCGACGTCTTACCTTTACAGTCAAAACAACGTGATCATGTTTCAATCCACGCGCCCCGTGTGGGACGCGACATTACAGATGAGGTAAGGCGGTTGTATATCACTGTTTCAATCCACGCGCCCCGTGTGGGACGCGACCGGAAAAGCAATTCAATAATCTTGCAAAAAATCTGTTTCAATCCACGCGCCCCGTGTGGGACGCGACTTTGGGGCCATATTGTTTATTATTAATAGTTTAGTTTCAATCCACGCGCCCCGTGTGGGACGCGACCGACGGCATAAAATCACAAGCCGAGGCCATTACCGTTTCAATCCACGCGCCCCGTGTGGGACGCGACAAACTCCGTCGGCAACGTTTTCGTAATAGTTTGGTTTCAATCCACGCGCCCCGTGTGGGACGCGACTTATTGCTAATTATTTTCACAAAAACTTTCCTGAGTTTCAATCCACGCGCCCCGTGTGGGACGCGACTCATTTGCTTTTTTTGCCCTTTTATCAATATCGGGTTTCAATCCACGCGCCCCGTGTGGGACGCGACACATAGCTACTGTTTTGCGGTTCTATCTTATCCGTTTCAATCCACGCGCCCCGTGTGGGACGCGACTTTCCAAGCGCGAGCGTCGCCAAGACGTGAGAGGTTTCAATCCACGCGCCCCGTGTGGGACGCGACTTTTTAAAAGAGGTCTGCCTCTATTTTAATTATAGTTTCAATCCACGCGCCCCGTGTGGGACGCGACTTTGGTAATCAATTTCCGCTGCTTATTTTTAAGGGTTTCAATCCACGCGCCCCGTGTGGGACGCGACTGGTCGAGTTTTTCGAGTTCGTTTCTCATAATCCGTTTCAATCCACGCGCCCCGTGTGGGACGCGACCGAGGCGTGGGATCAGTACTATGCCGATAAGTTAGTTTCAATCCACGCGCCCCGTGTGGGACGCGACTTACCGTTCCTCCAGTTGTTAAACAAATATTATCGTTTCAATCCACGCGCCCCGTGTGGGACGCGACCAGGGATCATAAAAACAATTAGTGCCGACAATTTGTTTCAATCCACGCGCCCCGTGTGGGACGCGACCAACCAGCACCTGTAGTTGTACATGATCCAGTGGGTTTCAATCCACGCGCCCCGTGTGGGACGCGACATGTTTTGGCAAAAGTGATGCGGTCACCATTAAAGTTTCAATCCACGCGCCCCGTGTGGGACGCGACGTATGTTCTAACCGGTAGTCATGACCAAATGTTGTTTCAATCCACGCGCCCCGTGTGGGACGCGACTTACGATAGTGTGGTTTGTTGTTTCCCCTTCCTTGTTTCAATCCACGCGCCCCGTGTGGGACGCGACCTGTAAATTACTCTTCGTTCAGGAACATTGAAGCGTTTCAATCCACGCGCCCCGTGTGGGACGCGACAACTTGCTATATCAATAAAGAAAGCATGATCATGTTTCAATCCACGCGCCCCGTGTGGGACGCGACAATTTTATTTCGTTATTTACATTGCATTGAAATGTTTCAATCCACGCGCCCCGTGTGGGACGCGACAGGAATTTTTAAAAAATCTGTTAGTGATTATTTTGTTTCAATCCACGCGCCCCGTGTGGGACGCGACATTTATCAGGCATGGTATCCTCAACTTCTAGGTCGTTTCAATCCACGCGCCCCGTGTGGGACGCGACCGTTGTCTTGCCATTCGAAGAGCTCAACACGGAAGTTTCAATCCACGCGCCCCGTGTGGGACGCGACAGTGTATGATACTCACAAT
Organism: Desulfuromonadaceae bacterium; assembly: GCA_034007015.1. GTDB lineage: Bacteria > Desulfobacterota > Desulfuromonadia > Desulfuromonadales > Desulfuromonadaceae > JAIVHC01. The sequence goes on along the minus strand of JAVERS010000096.1, from coordinate 763 downwards.
TTAAAGAGTCGTATTGTTTCAATCCACGCGCCCCGTGTGGGACGCGACTTTTTTGGTTTTGTCTCTTTTTACCCACGTTTTTGTTTCAATCCACGCGCCCCGTGTGGGACGCGACTATCGCCTCTATAATCACGCATTAAAGCGGTGTTTAACCATCGATTTTGCGATGAATACAAAACATCTTTTACGTGTATGATTATAAATTCGATTCATATATTTAAAATATTGATTATCAAGGCTTGCGAAACTTCCATTGTTACATGATAGCTATTGCTTCGCAAATAATTTTTCCAGCAATTTCAAAGACCGTCAAAACTACACAATTAAGCTGTCATTTTCAAAATTAATGCTTGCTTTTACTCCATAATGTTCAACCTTATGTGACCATGTAGAGCCAAAATAGTAAAAACGAAGACTATCGCGCTCATTATCAATAATGCCAAGCAACCGATCTTTTAATTTTACAAACAAAGCAGGATCAATAACACATTCGAAAACAGAATTCTGAACCCGTTGTCCATAATCTTTACACGCTTTTGCAACATGTCGCAATCGTTTTGTACCACCTTCCGAGATGGTTTCAACATCGTATGTAATCAGTACCATCATAATACTACACTTTTATTTCATATAAAATGGTGGATAGTCGTCAATATCTTCGCGTAAAAATCGGGCTAAAAGCATTGCTTGTGCATAAGGCAATAGGCCGATGTTTATTTTTTCGCCTAAAAAATCGTGAGCAATATCCTCCTGTTTCCGTTTT
>JAVERS010000095.1:0-3844 GCA_034007015.1 Desulfuromonadaceae bacterium | reverse complement strand
AATCAGACCGGCGATGCCACTGACGAGAGCCAGTGACATCAACAGAAACGACGGACACGGGGCGTCGGGCCCCTTTCACGAAACGGTGAGTAGGAGATCGAACACCATGACGGGATCTTCACGCTTCGAGTTCCACCGGTTCCCCGAGTTCGGCCAGGAGCTGCGCCGTCCCTTCGGGGTGCATGAAATCTGTTGCGGTTGTGCCGAGTTCTACGGGCCGGGACATGGTGAACGCGGTTGCGACGCCTGGCCGGCAAACCAGCCGATCAAGACGCCGGATGGAAGGTACTTGCTCTGCCTGGACTTCAACCGTTTGCCCGACGTCATGCCCGGCGAACCGACCGGGCAAGTCTTCCCGTCGTCACGCATGAACGGCCGCAAGAGACCGCGAGAGCGGCACAGCGAACCCGCGGCGACGATGAAGAGGACGCCGGTCCCGGCACGGAAACCACCGATGACCATCATGGGCAAGCGGCAGTGCTCGTGCGGAAGACCGATGGCGAGATTCAAGCAGTGCTGCGCGACCTGCCGAGAGCGGCGTCGCAAGGCGACCCTGGACAATTACGTCCACCGACGCAGTCTAAGGCGGTCCGACAGGCGCCGCCAGAAGGCCGAGAAGGCCCCTGTACGGGGCAGGAAGGTGCCGGTTACAGAAGATCCGTGTTACGGGTAGGAGCCGGGCCTGTGTGGCGATGGTTGACGGTCCGTGTGGAGCGGGTCCCATGCAGTACCCGTGCGGCAACGGGCCGTTCGAAGACATGCGAAATGGAGTGATGGGGTTCTACATAGGCTGAGTGGGAAGTGGAATTGAGGCTGTGCGTGGGGACAATGTAAGCGGGCATTTCCTCGGTGACGTGCAGGCCCAGTTCACCCCCACGTGCGTGGGGACAATGTAATAGAGCCGATCCACCGGCCAGGTCTCGTCGGTTCACCCCCACGTGCGTGGGGACAATGATGAGCGACACTCGCACGGGTTGTGAATGGACGGTTCACCCCCACGTGCGTGGGGACAATACTGGCCTTCGGTTTGGCACGGGGGCGGACCCACGGTTCACCCCCACGTGCGTGGGGACAATCCCAGCCCTACAATCTCGAAGACACGATAGACCGGTTCACCCCCACGTGCGTGGGGACAATGAAAAACTTGAGAAAATCTTTTGACCGCATCTGCGGTTCACCCCCACGTGCGTGGGGACAATTCGGTCTACGTGGTTTCGATGGTGATGGTGATCGGTTCACCCCCACGTGCGTGGGGACAATTTCATTGGCCCGCCCACACCGACCCCGATTGACGGTTCACCCCCACGTGCGTGGGGACAATGGCAGCGACCGGGAAAGTCACCCGCCGCCGGCCGGTTCACCCCCACGTGCGTGGGGACAATCGATTCGGTAGTCCAGGGCCAGCCGTTGGCCGCGGTTCACCCCCACGTGCGTGGGGACAATCGCACGGCGACGGGTGGGACGGGCCAGTATGTCGGTTCACCCCCACGTGCGTGGGGACAATGTACGAGCACCAGAAAGTTTCTGCTCCTGTTTCGGTTCACCCCCACGTGCGTGGGGACAATGTTGTTGATCGGGCCCCTGTGTTGCGCCCACGCGGTTCACCCCCACGTGCGTGGGGACAATATTCTTTCCCTTCCCCCTGATTCGAGTGACTTTCGGTTCACCCCCACGTGCGTGGGGACAATTGTTTTCCCCTTCTTCTTATCCATGGATCATCCGGTTCACCCCCACGTGCGTGGGGACAATTATATGGTGCAGGCACCGTGGAACAGAACCCTTCGGTTCACCCCCACGTGCGTGGGGACAATTTCATTGGCCCGCCCACACCGACCCCGATTGACGGTTCACCCCCACGTGCGTGGGGACAATGGCAGCGACCGGGAAAGTCACCCGCCGCCGGCCGGTTCACCCCCACGTGCGTGGGGACAATTCCTCCTGCGTGCGCTCAGTCCCGACATCGTGCGGTTCACCCCCACGTGCGTGGGGACAATGACGACGATGTTCTCCTGGCAATCGAGCATTTTCGGTTCACCCCCACGTGCGTGGGGACAATGGTCTCGATCGGCTGCCGCCCATCGCAACTCCCGGTTCACCCCCACGTGCGTGGGGACAATTAGATAGGGACAGTGACATGGTGACAGGGAGGCGGTTCACCCCCACGTGCGTGGGGACAATGCATCCCGCACCAGTGTCCCCGCTCCCTCGTTCGGTTCACCCCCACGTGCGTGGGGACAATGGGATGCGATGCGAAAAACTCCGCGTCGGTCTCCGGTTCACCCCCACGTGCGTGGGGACAATGGGTTCAGAGAGGGGTTTGAATCAATCGACATCGGTTCACCCCCACGTGCGTGCGGACAATCCGTGAGGTCCGATGGTGCGGCCGATGCCGGTACGGTTCACCCCCACGTGCGTGGGGACAATGGCAGACACGTCGAACTCCTGTGAACTTTTCCCGGTTCACCCCCACGTGCGTGGGGACAATGTGTAGCTTTGCGTTGCTGTCATGGGTCTGGTCCGGTTCACCCCCACGTGCGTGGGGACAATGCCGCCTGGAACTCATTCAGCGCCCGCGCTGCCGGTTCACCCCCACGTGCGTGGGGACAATTTCGGCGCGACCGTTGAGGACCTGGCGAAAGCCGGTTCACCCCCACGTGCGTGGGGACAATTTCCACGGGTCCAATCATCGCGCACCGCCTCTCGGTTCACCCCCACGTGCGTGGGGACAATTCGGCGGCGCTGGACGCGGTAGCAATCACGGTCCGGTTCACCCCCACGTGCGTGGGGACAATGACGAAGGGATTTTATGACTACGCAACGTTTGCGGTTCACCCCCACGTGCGTGGGGACAATCACGGCCAGGACCGCCGCCGCTTCGTCTTCGCCGGTTCACCCCCACGTGCGTGGGGACAATCTCGATCTCGTCCAGCCGGCCGCGCGATCGGAACGGTTCACCCCCACGTGCGTGGGGACAATGAACGCGGTGACGGTCGCCAACGGGATTCAGCGGTTCACCCCCACGTGCGTGGGGACAATCTCGCCGATCAGACCGAGAAACTCCACCAGGCCGGTTCACCCCCACGTGCGTGGGGACAATGAAGGCTCTCTTGGACGCCGACGCCGATTCCTACGGTTCACCCCCACGTGCGTGGGGACAATCGTAGAAGCGATTCCAGTAGGATGTGTCGTTCCGGTTCACCCCCACGTGCGTGGGGACAATCTTTCGGCGGGCTTGCAGTGCAGGGACACGGCCGGTTCACCCCCACGTGCGTGGGGACAATGATGCCGGCCAAAGCCTCCTTCTCTACCCAGACGGTTCACCCCCACGTGCGTGGGGACAATAATCGAGAACAGATGTACAGCGATTGGGCGGCCGGTTCACCCCCACGTGCGTGGGGACAATGATGCAGACCCCGACGATCTTGGCCTGTAGGATCGGTTCACCCCCACGTGCGTGGGGACAATTGGACGACGCGCATGCTGGCGGGCCGCTCTCTCCGGTTCACCCCCACGTGCGTGGGGACAATTAAGGAGTACATCAACCACTGGGGGCCGCAATACGGTTCACCCCCACGTGCGTGGGGACAATCTGCAAAGGTCAGCAGGGACTTGGCCGTCTCTCGGTTCACCCCCACGTGCGTGGGGACAATGGAATGCGTGTACGTCGCCCGCGCTTCGGCGTCCGGTTCACCCCCACGTGCGTGGGGACAATGGACGGGGTTTAGGTCAAAGTCCGCCACGGTCTCGGTTCACCCCCACGTGCGTGGGGACAATCGGTCCGTCTGCTCGCGAAGCGAGGTCCCATACGGTTCACCCCCACGTGCGTGGGGACAATTATCCCGAC
>JAVERS010000094.1:0-3850 GCA_034007015.1 Desulfuromonadaceae bacterium | reverse complement strand
CAGCATTACGCCTAGTGCTACCGAGGTAGGAGTCTGTTCCGACTCAACAAAATACTGTGCTACATCGTCGCCTATTTCACTAGTGCATAACTGTACCATGCCACTGTAGGGTTCTTTCATCCCCAGATCTTTTACCACACGTAAAAAACCCGCCCGTCCCACCGCTGCAGCAACATCAAATTTGTTATCTCGTGGAGGGAGATTTGCTATGGGGTTTTTTATGCTTGCACACACATCTCCGTGTGCATTCACTTCGGCGTGGAGTTTTTTTAAGGGGCCGTTGCCTTCCACACTTAGGGCAAGGCGTTGATCCCCCTTTAGTTGGCTTATCATAAGCGCGGCCGCACATATAACACGCCCTAGTGCAACACTAGCTGTGGGGTCTGTTTGTTGCAGCTTGCAGATTTGAGCGCATAGCGAAGTGGCGTTAACTGCGGCAACCCTGAAAGAACCGTCGTTGCTCATTCCTCTAACCAGGGTATCCAGACCAGAATGGGTAGAATCCATGGTTACCATTCCTCCAAGCGCTCTTGCGCTTTCCTTGCTTCTGGGCTGTTGGGATATTTATCCACTACCTTTTGCAGAATGATTTTGGCATTGCGTGGATCGCCAAGACCGTAAAACGCCAACCCCTGTTTCAGCAGTGCTGCAGGTACTTTAGAGTGTTGCGGATATAGTTGGATCACATCCTGAAACTGGAGAATGGCGTTTTCATATTTTTTATTTCCGTATAGAGTTTCGCCGATCCAGTACATGGCGTTCACTGCGAGCTCGTGGTGTGGATACTTTTCCACAAAAGCGGTGAATTTATCCCGTGCTTCACGAAACTGCATATCCTGTTGCACCAGTTTTAGCGCTTCGTTGTACAACTCTTCTGCTGTAGTGACAAAGGCGTTCTGATTATTGGCTGACGGGGGTGTGGTGGTTGCGGAAGCGCTGGTGCGACCTGTTTTAACCGTCTCAGTTGCAGTGAGTTGTGGGGCGAGATCCTGCCTTGGGATGGCTGGGGCAGATGTAGACTTCTCTGCCAGGCGTTGTAGTTGATCTTCCAGCTCCGCTACACGGAATTCAAGGTCGGACTGGCGTAGACTGATCTGCTCGCGTAGTTGCTTCAGCACCTCTTCTTGGTCATTTATGCGCCCGCTGAAACTCTGGAGGTCGATGCGGGTACTATCGAGTTCGGCACGTTGCTCTGCTTGACGGCGCAGAACCTCCTTAGTCCCGGAGTCCTTCTCAAGCCCTGCAGTACGTTGTTCCAGAGCCGCAACCTTGTTTTGCACCCTAATTAAATCATGATTAAGGGTCTGATTCGCCTGTAGAGGGACACAGGCGCTGAGGCAGCCTAGAGTCAGGATTGTGGCACACCGGATAAGCTTGTACTTCATGGGAAACATACTCCTGATTTGTATTGAGTGGTGCAAAACAAAGGCCGCACAACAGATTAGTTGTACGGCCCATGTTAGCAACAGTCACAACAACATGCTGCGCTGGTGGTATCCGCTACTGTTGTGGTTTGAACTCTGCGCGCCGGTTAAGTTTCCAGGCCGCTTCGTTGGAAGCAGGGTTGAGGGGTTTTTCTTCCCCGTAGGAGATGGTGCGGATGCGGCTGCTCTCTACCCCGAGGTTTATCAGGTATTGAGCTGCAGCACGGGCGCGTCTTTCCCCCAGGGCGAGGTTGTACTCATCAGAGCCGCGCTCGTCACAGTGCCCCTCAAGGATAATACTTGTATATGGGTTCTGTTCCATATAGAGGGCGTTGTTCTGCAGAATCTGGCGCGAATTGGTGTCGAGGTCGTACTTGTCAAAGGCGAAGTGGATGCGCTCGAGCTCCACTTGCTTTTGCGTGTCTGCGTAGGCGTCTGCATCATAAGCAGAGTCTTTTACTTCATCTTCGATAATGCCAGTATCTGCGTAACTACTATCATATGCATCTTCAGTTGCAGTCCCGCTTGCAGCATAAGAACCATCTTCGTCTTCCTGTACCTTCTTGGCACATCCACTTGCAAGTAAAACGATTAGAGCCAATAGTGGCAACATTTTGAAAAGTCTCATCGTACCAATCTCCCATAGCATAGTTTAATTGAAAATTTGAATCACATTTTGCCCATGTAAGTATACAGAAAAGAATAAAAAAGACAAACAACTATAGTGTTTTTATAGCAGTATTGTAACCTTCAACACTCTTATTTCCCCTTCTCATCAAACACATGCAACCAGGCGGAATACCCTTGAGTTTTCATCTCTGCGCGCGGAATGAAGCGCAAGGCAGCAGAATTGATGCAGTAGCGGAGTCCAGTAGGGGCAGGACCATCATTGAACACATGCCCGAGATGGGAATCAGCCTTGTGGCTGCGTACCTCGGTGCGGCGCATAAAAAGTTGGTTATCTTCTTTCTCAACAATTCCCTTAGGATCCAGCGCTTGGTAAAAGCTCGGCCACCCGGAGCCGGAGTCAAACTTGTGCGTTGAGCTGAATAAAACTTCGCCCGATATAACATCCACGTAAATACCTTCGCGCTTGTTATCGTTGTAGGGGTTGGTAAATGGTGGTTCGGTACCATTTTCCCGGGTAATCCGATACTGCAATTCAGTGAGGGTTTGGCGCAGTTGTGCATCGGAAGGGCGGGAATAATTCTTCTGTTGCTGTGAGTCGCGAGGGGAAGAATCCTTGCCCTCTCCCCACGTCTGTGCCAAAAAATGTGCCCGTCCCGATCCTGCGCGATATTGCGCGTAGCGTACAGGACTTTTGCGGTAATATTGCTGGTGCTCGTCAGCGGCGGGATAGAAGTTTTGGTAGGCACGAATATCTGTGGCTATTTCGGCGTCGAAGTGCGCGCTGTTTTGGAGTTGCTCCAGCGATTCAAGTGCAGCGCGCTTTTGCGCCGCATTATGATAGAAAATGGCCGTGGTATAGTGCTGGCCGCGGTCGGCAAACTGTCCGCCGGCATCTGTTGGATCAATCTGGCGCCAGAAGGCAGTCAGCAGTTGGGAGTAGCTTACTACGGATGGGTCATAGGTTATCTGTGCCGCCTCAAGGTGAGAGGTGGTGCCAGCGGCCACCTGAGCATAATCGGGGTTAGGCTCATCCCCGCCACTGAACCCAACGACCACCTGTTTTACCCCTTCGATCTCAGCGAATGGGTGCTCCATACACCAAAAACACCCGCCGGCAAAGGTTGCCAGTTCCAGGTCAGGTTTATTGCTCTTCCCGCTTGCACTCGCAGGATGGAACGGTAGCGGCAGTAATACCAATAGCATGGTCCATATAGACAGACGTGCGTGTGGCATAAACTCTCCTTTTTTGTTTGTGATCTGTACCTACCATCAGGAGCGCTAGCTATCCTGTTCCATGGAGGTGATAAACCGATCCGCTTCTGCAACCGCTTCTTCCAACTCGTGGATTAAGCTTGATACATCGGCGCGCATATTATTGAGATCTTGGCGCAGTGCTGCAACTACCCGCGCGTTGAGGTTGTGTTTGAGATACAATACCTGATCCCGCAGAGGTTGCAACACCGGCTCGATTTTAGCTTCGGCACGGCGCATCGCTCCTATGAGCTGTTGGTAGCGTTCTTTGGTGGCGTCTAGCTGCTGTGCACTAGAGCGCCGCAAGTTCGCGTTAGAGTACTGTTTTAGTTCCGCTTCCCATTCGCGAAATAGAGCCGCAGACACGTCTTCTATCGCCTTGATACGCTGGTGAAGTTCGTCTGCTTTATCTTCACTGCGCCCCAGCACTTTGCTGAGTTCAGTATATTTATCCTCTAGGTCACCTCCAGCAAAATCGGTCAGAGAGGAAAACGCCTCTAGCGCAGATTGAAATTGCTCTTTAGTCTCTTCCTGGGTGGTGCGCG
>JAVERS010000093.1:0-3867 GCA_034007015.1 Desulfuromonadaceae bacterium | reverse complement strand
CTTTTAATCGCACCATCAAGGAATTGAAACGAATTGCAAATATTATTATCTGCTAAGAAGTTAAAGCTTTTAATCGCACCATCAAGGAATTGAAACCGAATATTGCTGCCAGTAATCAGAATAAGTAAGTTCCTTTTAATCGCACCATCAAGGAATTGAAACGTTTTGTAAAGATTGTAGAAAAGGTCAATCATCTGAACTTTTAATCGCACCATCAAGGAATTGAAACATTTTAGCTTAGCCCTTGCGCCCACTCGCCGCGCTCTTTTAATCGCACCATCAAGGAATTGAAACAACTGTTTACTGGTGAAGAAGACGTTAAGAGCGGGACTTTTAATCGCACCATCAAGGAATTGAAACGGTTTTAAAGATAGAAAACAAATTACAGAGCGAAACTTTTAATCGCACCATCAAGGAATTGAAACTAAACAAGTTGCCTTTGTTTCACCGTGTCCAAATTGCTTTTAATCGCACCATCAAGGAATTGAAACTCTTATCTATTTTATCTGACCACATAAGATTGAGAACTTTTAATCGCACCATCAAGGAATTGAAACCATTCACTAACTGTTCTCTTGTTACTTTTGTCATGTCTTTTAATCGCACCATCAAGGAATTGAAACTATAAATATACGCGTAAAAGGTTCACCGGAAGTGCTCTTTTAATCGCACCATCAAGGAATTGAAACGGGTATCCGCCCCGGCGCTTAATCAATAACACTTAACTTTTAATCGCACCATCAAGGAATTGAAACCAGTCTGACCCGCGGTGACAGTGACGGTGAAAGTGCTTTTAATCGCACCATCAAGGAATTGAAACCGTACGGAGAACAACGGAATAAGACAATCTATGACTCTTTTAATCGCACCATCAAGGAATTGAAACCCTTATTCGCTGCTATTCGAGACGATCCCGATCCTACTTTTAATCGCACCATCAAGGAATTGAAACGTAATAGTTTGCCCCCCAAATGATTTGATTTTTCGATCTTTTAATCGCACCATCAAGGAATTGAAACTCGATTTGGTTCTAAGAGTACCGGCAGGGCAATCTACTTTTAATCGCACCATCAAGGAATTGAAACAGATTTTTGGACAGCCATTGCGCGAGGGGATATATGCTTTTAATCGCACCATCAAGGAATTGAAACTCGTCGGCGCCGGAATCTACGATGTTGCTGCTGCTCACTTTTAATCGCACCATCAAGGAATTGAAACTAATTGGTGCATTAGATACAATCCATGTTTATGTCAACTTTTAATCGCACCATCAAGGAATTGAAACTGTTTTTAAGCATTACTTTTATTGGTGTGATTGAGTCTTTTAATCGCACCATCAAGGAATTGAAACTGATTGGCTGTCACTATATTGTCATGGTTCAATCCACTTTTAATCGCACCATCAAGGAATTGAAACAAGGTATGCAGGGCGGCATGTATCTGGTTTAGCAGCTTTTAATCGCACCATCAAGGAATTGAAACGTGTGTGCGCGCCAGGGCACCGATGGCCGGCTGTGCTTTTAATCGCACCATCAAGGAATTGAAACGGTAGCCGATCATATTGTTGCACTCCTCAATTGTTAGCTTTTAATCGCACCATCAAGGAATTGAAACTTTCTACACAATAGGTAATTTTTGAAACTGTTAAAATCTTTTAATCGCACCATCAAGGAATTGAAACTTTCATCGATGCTGTCATAGCTGTCATAACCAAAATCTTTTAATCGCACCATCAAGGAATTGAAACATGACTGCGATAGCAGACAAAGAATGAGGAGGAATACTTTTAATCGCACCATCAAGGAATTGAAACCCGCTGTTGTGAACCGCAGCATAGGGCTGATCGCTGACTTTTAATCGCACCATCAAGGAATTGAAACCCAGTGGTGGAACTACGATGAGGCCGAGCGCGCCGCTTTTAATCGCACCATCAAGGAATTGAAACATCCTTTGAATTAGCTTTAAAAGGCGACTATACCAGCTTTTAATCGCACCATCAAGGAATTGAAACTTAATAATTTCTGAAAGAAGATAGGATATGCGCATTCTTTTAATCGCACCATCAAGGAATTGAAACTTGTTATCTGTGATGATAAATATAATGTCGCGTTCTCTTTTAATCGCACCATCAAGGAATTGAAACTCGATTGTGCGCGTGGGCAGGATTAATTTTGAATGTCCTTTTAATCGCACCATCAAGGAATTGAAACCTTTGCCGAAAACTGTTGAACCACTGAATCGATCAACTTTTAATCGCACCATCAAGGAATTGAAACAGCGGAATAAAGTTGATGTTGTTGGTGGCTTTGGTTTCTTTTAATCGCACCATCAAGGAATTGAAACAAATTCAGCGTGGTTAAAATCATCTTTATACTTCGTCTTTTAATCGCACCATCAAGGAATTGAAACTTTGCGATAAGCAACATTTCACGGTCTTCTTCAACCTCTTTTAATCGCACCATCAAGGAATTGAAACAGTATGTTCATTGCGATTGATTTGATTTTGTCGAACCTTTTAATCGCACCATCAAGGAATTGAAACTCAAAAGAGTTAGTTAGGTATATCAATTCTGAAGTACTTTTAATCGCACCATCAAGGAATTGAAACATATGGTAATAAATTCCCTATATTTATAAAAAATTTCTTTTAATCGCACCATCAAGGAATTGAAACCTAATTTTATGTTCATCGGTTTTTGTTGCATAAATAACTTTTAATCGCACCATCAAGGAATTGAAACCGGGAGTAAGGTAAACGAATAATAACATGTGTAGGATCTTTTAATCGCACCATCAAGGAATTGAAACATATTAATATCAGCGGAGGAGAAGATGTTTTTGATCTTTTAATCGCACCATCAAGGAATTGAAACGCGGCAACAACCCGCTGCTCATCATCGACGAGAGCGCTTTTAATCGCACCATCAAGGAATTGAAACGTTTTTACATTGTAAACAGCAATGTTTAGTTTGTTGTCTTTTAATCGCACCATCAAGGAATTGAAACTACTCAACCAGACATTTTGCATCAGTTTTTGAAATCCTTTTAATCGCACCATCAAGGAATTGAAACTTTCCTTTGATTTGTTGTACATGTAGATTGACCTGCCTTTTAATCGCACCATCAAGGAATTGAAACCTGCCGTTCTTTAAATATTTGCCGGTGAAAAAAGATCTTTTAATCGCACCATCAAGGAATTGAAACTACCTAATTTTATTAATGTTAAAAAATGGTGCTGTGGCTTTTAATCGCACCATCAAGGAATTGAAACTTGCCATAATCCCAACGAAGTGTGACTGAGATACCGCTTTTAATCGCACCATCAAGGAATTGAAACGGAAATGATGCTTGGGGTGTAATTAAAATATTACTTCTTTTAATCGCACCATCAAGGAATTGAAACTCACCTTATCACCTTTATATATGATAATATTATTGAGCTTTTAATCGCACCATCAAGGAATTGAAACACCTAAAACGAGTAGAAAATGAAATGATGTTTGTAACTTTTAATCGCACCATCAAGGAATTGAAACATCTGTATCGTTTTGATGTACGTGTAATCGAAGTCGCTTTTAATCGCACCATCAAGGAATTGAAACTGAGTATGCCTATGCCGCTGTAGTCGATAACTGTGCACTTTTAATCGCACCATCAAGGAATTGAAACATGCAGCAGATGTAAAGGTAAAGGTATCGAAGCTCACTTTTAATCGCACCATCAAGGAATTGAAACAACAAAATGGATATTCCGGTGATATTGTGCCAGTAATTCCGGGCATACTGTGCCACAGAAAACAGATGTAATTTCGAGGCCAAAATTATACATTAATTTGATTGTTTTTTCGACACTAATTTATTTTTATTT
>JAVERS010000092.1:0-3871 GCA_034007015.1 Desulfuromonadaceae bacterium | reverse complement strand
TCTCATCATTCACAATAATGGTTTGTGAACAAGTTGAAGCGTTTCCGTCATTGTCGGCAATGCTATAAGTTCTGGTAATGGTCTCGGGACAGGTTTCCCCATCGCTGGTTTCACTTACCAAAGCAAAACTGGCTTCGTTGATTCCGTTGTTGTCCGTAGCTGTTCCTCCGGCAGCAACAAAGGCCGCATAGTCAGCATAAACGGCAGGAACTTCAGTATCGCAGCTCACTAAAATAGTTTCAGGGCAGTTGATAACAGGAGCTTCCTCGTCCGTTACGTTAACGGTGAAGGTACACTCTGTTTCATTTCCACATTCGTCGGTGGCAGTGTAAGTTACCGTGGTTACGCCTAATGGATATTGTGCGCTGGCATCGGCCACACCCGTAAAGTCATTGACCAAAGTTACCGTTCCGCAAGCATCGTTTGTTGCTGGTACGGCGATGGTTACCGTGGCATAAGCCTGACCGGCATCCGCAGTTACGCTGATGTTCGATGGGCAGGTGATGGCAGGTGGTGTTGTATCTTCAATGGTGAAGGTTGCCGTTGTAGTGATGGCGTTGCCGCAGGCATCGGTAGCAGTAAAGATTACTGTTGCTGCGCCGGTGGCACCACAACCATCGCTCAATGCTGTAAAGTTATTTGTCCAGGTAATATCGCCGCAGTTGTCCGTGGCAGATGCGCCGCCATTGGAAGCAAGCCATGCAGTCAATGCATCACCGTTGCCCGAACCGTCACATTCAACGGTAAGGTTAGCAGCTGCTACTGTGAGCACCGGAGCCTGGGTATCCTGCACCGTAATCACCTGCGTGGCATCAACACTGTTTCCACAGTTATCGGTAGCTGTCCAGATGCGGGTTAAAGTATAGCTGTCGGCACAAGTACCGTCGGTGCGGCTTTCGCCATTGTATGCTATGCTTACATCAATGTCGCAGTTATCGGTGGCAGTTGGTGTGCCAACTTCAGGAACTGCATCACATTCTACCGTTACATCGGCAGGTACGAAAGTGAAGACTGGGTCTTGCGTATCTTGCACTGTGATAATTTGCGAAGCCGGAGTTTCGTTTCCACAGTTATCGGTAGCTGTCCAGGTGCGTGTCAATGTATAGCTGTCGGCACAAGTACCGTCGGTACGGGTTTCGCCGTTGTAAACTATGCTTAAATCAATGTCGCAGTTATCCGTGGCAGTTGGTGTGCCAACGGCAGGAACTGCATCACATTCTACCGCTACATCGGCAGGTACGAAAGTGAAGACCGGAGCAATCTCATCGTTCACAATAATTAGTTGCGAACAAGTTGAAGCATTGCCAACATTGTCTTCAATGCTATAGGTTCTGGTAATGGTTTCAGGACAGGTATTGTTGTCGCTGGTTTCACTTACCAAAGCAAAGCTGCTTTCGTCGATACCGTTGTTGTCCGAAGCTGAACCGCCGGCAGCTACAAAGGCTGCATAATTAGCATAAGCGGCAGGCACTTCGGTATCGCAGCTTACCGTGATTGTCGGTGGGCAGTTGATTACAGGTGCTTCTTCGTCACTTACGGTTACCGTGAAGCTGCACTGTGTTGCATTATTGCAATCGTCGGTAGCAGTATAGGTTACCGTGGTTACGCCCAATGGATATTGTCCGCTGGCATCAGCAACATTGGTAAAGTCGTTCACTAAGGTTACCGTTCCACAAGCATCATTTGTCGTTGGTAGGGCAATGCTTACCGTGGCATAAGCCTCACCGGCATCAGCAGTTACGCTGATGTTTGTTGGGCAGGTAATGGACGGAGGTGTGGTGTCTTCAATGCTGAAGTTTGCCGTTGTAGTGATGGCGTTGCCGCAATCATCAGTTGCAGTAAAGATTACTGTTGCTGCGCCGGTGGCACCGCAAAGGTCGCTCAATGCTGTAAAGTTATTTGTCCAGGTAATATCGCCGCAGTTGTCCGTGGCAGATGCGCCGCCATTGGAAGCAAGCCACGCAGTCAATGCCGCAATGTTGCCAGAACCGTCACATTCAACGGTTTGGTCAGCAGCTTCTGCTGTGAGCACCGGAGCCTGTGTATCCTTTACCGTGATAACCTGTGTGGCATCAACACTGTTTCCACAATTGTCAGTAGCTGTCCAGCTGCGGGTCAATGTATAGCTGTCGGCACAAGTTCCGTCGGTGCGGCTTTCGCCGTTGTATGCTATGGTCACATCAATGTCGCAGTTATCCGAAGCAGTTGGTGTGCCAACTACTGGTATTGCGTTACATTCTACTGTTATAGCAGCAGGAACGAAAGTGAAGACCGGAACCTGCGTATCCTGAACCGTGATAATTTGAGTGGCATCAACACTGTTATCACAGTCGTCGGTTGCTGTCCAGGTACGGGTAAGCAAATAGCTGTCAGTACAATTACCATCAGCGCGGGTTTCGCCATTGTAAACTATGCTTACTTCACCGCAGTTGTCCGTTGCAGTTGGTGTAACAACGACTGGTATTGCGTTACATTCTACTGTTACATCGTCAGGTACGAAAGTAAATTCAGGAACAGTGTTGTCATCCACAATAATAGTTTGCTCACAAGTTGCTTCATTACCAACATTGTCTTTAATGAGGTATACTCTGGTAATGGTTTCAGGACAGGTATTGTTGTCGCTGGTTTCACTTACCAAAGCAAAGCTGCTTTCGTCGATACCGTTGTTGTCCGAAGCTGAACCGCCGGCAGCTACAAAGGCTGCATAATTAGCATAAGCGGCAGGAACTTCTGTATCGCAGCTCACCGTGATGGTCGGTGGGCAGTTGATTACAGGTACTTCAGTGTCACTCACTGTAACAGTGAAGATACATTCTGTTTCATTGCCGCATTCGTCGGTAGCAGTATAAGTTACTGTGGTTACGCCCAATGGATATTGTCCGCTGGCATTGGCAACATTGGTAAAGTCGTTCACTAAGGTTACCGTTCCACAAGCATCATTTGTCGTTGGTACAGCAATGCTTACCGTGGCATAAGCCTGTCCGGCATCCGCTGTTACGCTGATGTTTTCCGGGCAGGTTAACCCTGGTGCGGTTTTGTCTTCAATGGTGAAGGTAGCACTGGTGGTTGTGGAGTTCCCACAGTCATCGGTAGCAGTAAAGATTACTGTTGCTGCGCCGGTGGCACCGCAAAGGTCGCTCAATGCTGTAAAGTTATTTGTCCAGGTAATATCGCCGCAGTTGTCCGTGGCAGATGCGCCGCCATTGGAAGCAAGCCACGCAGTCAATGCCGCACTGTTGCCAGATCCGTCACATTCAACGGTTTGGTCAACGGCTGCTGCTGTAAGAACCGGAACTTGGGTGTCCTCTACCGTGATAACCTGTGTGGCATCAACACTGTTTCCACAGTTATCGGTGGCTGTCCAGGTGCGTGTCAATGTATAGCTGTCGGCACAAGTTCCGTCGGTGCGGGTTTCGCCATTGTATGCTATGGTTACATCAGTATCGCAGTTATCAGTGGCAGTTGGTACTCCAACTTCAGGTAATGCATCGCATTCTACCGTTACATCGGCAGGTACGAAAGTGAAGACTGGGTCTTGCGTATCTTGCACTGTGATAATTTGCGAAGCCGGAGTTTCGTTTCCGCAGTTATCGGTAGCTGTCCAGGTGCGGGTCAATGTATAGCTGTAGGCACAAGCACCGTCGGTACGTGTTTCGCCATTGTAAACTATGCTTAAATCAATGTCGCAGTTATCACTTGCAGTTGGAACTCCAACTCCAGGAACTGAATCACATTCTACCGTTACATTTTCAGGAATGAAAGTGAAGACCGGAGCAATCTCATCGTTCACAATAATTAGTTGCGAACAAGTTGAAGCATTGCCAACATTGTCTTCAATGCTATAGGTTCTGGTAATGGTTTCAGGACAGGT
>JAVERS010000091.1:0-3906 GCA_034007015.1 Desulfuromonadaceae bacterium | reverse complement strand
AGGTGTTACTTTTGGTTTCCATGGGATGATCCTCCTTGGAATTTTCATTCTTACCGCAGGATTCAGTCGTCAGCTCAATGGCGACAACACCTTGACACTCCCTTTCGCCACCATTGTAGGAACTGGTGCGTTTGCGCTCATGTCGGTCACAATCCTGCTATTGTTCTCTGATCGTGACCAGGTTTGGCTAGAAATTATCAGCAGCATCCCTCTACAGATCGGAGTCAACCTTGTGACAGTCTTGGCATTGAGCCCCCTGTTGTCATATCTTGGCCGCATCGGCGGGAAACAGCCGCTCAATTCGTTCCGAAAGCATTCTTAGCCATGCCTCTTCACGCCCCTCTACCTGACGATGAAGGGAGAAAGCGCGCATTTGAATGGCTGCTATTTGCAGCGGTACTGTTCTTTCTCCTTGTTACCGCACGCCTGTGGTATTTGCAGGTAATAAAAGCTGAACACTTTAAAAACCTTGCCCAAAGAAATCACACTCGCTATCTTCCCATAGCTGCTCCGCGTGGCACCATTTACGATCGTAACGGAGAGATTCTAGTAGGCAATCGGCCATCGTTTACAGTCTCCGCCCTGCGACAGGATGTTATCGACAAAGAGTTGCTTATTGAGCGTATTGCCAATGTGCTTGAATGTTCCCCAGAGGAGATTCAGCAAAACTGGACGAGATACGAGTACTTCCCCCGTTACCTGCCCATTCCGCTCAAGACCGGCATTTCGCGCACCCAGGTTGAAAAACTCAGTGAAAACTCCATATATCTCCAGGGGATGATCATCGAAACCAAGCCGGTGCGCAGCTATCCAGACGCCAATGCCGGAGCCCATATCCTCGGGCATGTTGGACTAATCAGCGCCGAAGAACTGGAGCAAAAACACGCGCACATAACCTATCGTGCCGGAGACTTGGTAGGGAAGAGCGGGCTGGAAAAACACCACAACAGTACCTTGCGCGGAATTGATGGACAACTTCTGGTTGAGGTGGATGTACGGGGCAAACTCCTGCGCCAACGGGTAAAAAACCAACCTATTCCGGGCAAAAACCTAACCCTTACTTTAGACAAAAAACTGCAAAGTCGCGCGCAGAAAGAGCTCGAGGGGATGGCTGGGGCCGCAGTAGTTTTGAAAGTAAACAGTGGCGAAATTCTCGCCATGGTCAGTAGCCCTGCGTATAGTCCGGACATATTCACCAACGGCATCAGTTCTAAAGATTGGCACGAGCTTCTACACCATCCACGCAATCCCTTGCAAAACCGAGCTCTTAGTGGCCAATATCCCCCCGGGTCTACCTTTAAACCTGTCATTGCCCTGCTGGCAGCAACCCATCCAGAAATAAGCGGAGTCGATGAGGTCATATACTGCGCAGGGAAAACCAGGATAGGGAACCGAGATTTCCGTTGTTGGAAACGTACCGGACATGGGCCGACAAATCTTAAAAAAGCTATGCGCGAAAGTTGTGACGTGTGGTACTACAACATGTCTATGCGCCTAGGGATTGACCGTATCGCCGCCATGGCGCACGACCTGGGGCTTGGGCAAAGTTACGACCTTCCTCTCGACAGCGAAAGTGACGGCCTCATACCAGACCGAGAATGGAAACGGCGCCGCTTCAACGAGCCTTGGTACATGGGAGAAACCGCTATCGCCGGTATTGGGCAGGGTTATGTTTTGACCACTCCCATGCAATTAGCCCTGATGACCGCTACAGTTGCCAACGGTGGTACTTTATACAAGCCCCACATAGTGAAAAGCATCACCACTTCCACCGATAATAAGGAGATTAAAACTCTCCCTGAAGTGATACATCGTAGCGATATCCCCGCAGGAGCGGTAGCTCAGGTGCAGGCTAGTCTTGAAGCAGTGGTACACGACCCGCGCGGCACCGGAAGGTCATGCCGCATTGAAGGTCTGCGCATTGCAGGAAAAACTGGCACTGCGCAGGTTATTAGACTTGCCGATGATGACGAGGAGAACATCTCCGAAGAAGAGATCGCCTACAGACACCGCGACCACGCGCTATTTATCGCATATGCCCCAGCCGATAACCCGGAGATTGCTACTGCAGTCATTGTTGAACACGGGGAATACGCAAGTAAAACCGCTATCCCTATAACCCGCGCGCTATTGTTGGAATATTTCAACCTTGAAAACCCGACAGACACAGGGGAAAGCACTGCCCCAACTATGCTAGAAAACTAAAGAGGAAAAAGAGATCTATGTTTGACCGGCGCTTAGTAACTAATCTGGATTGGGGTTTCCTGGCCTTAATTCTATTGACTGCAGGGATTGGAATCGTCAACCTCTACAGCGCTACCTCTGGCTTAAATCCTGCAGCAATCCCTTTATATATTAAACAGAGTTATTGGCTCGGACTGGGCTTGGTAGTTATGGCGGCTGTCTCCATTGTTGACTATCGCCGTCTGCTCCACATAGGACCAGCGGCCTATCTGACATGCACTGGAATGCTAGTGGCAGTGTTAATTCTCGGCGAAACCAGCATGGGAGCAACACGCTGGCTCGACCTCGGTCTGTTCAACGTGCAACCAAGCGAAATAATGAAGCCGGTGATAGTTATCATGCTGGCGCACTACTTCAGCAGGCACGAACACCCCGGCGGACACCGGCTAAAAAATCTTATCCTCCCAGGGTTAATCCTGTTTGTCCCAGTGCTTCTGGTGATAAAGCAACCGGACTTAGGCACTGCAATAATGTTGTTGTTTATCGGCGCCACAATGGCACTATTTTCCGGCATCCGTCCCCCCACTCTCGCCTGCCTGGGCAGTGCATTTGTGGGGCTAGCCGCCGCAGGATGGTTTGTCCTCCATGAGTATCAACGTGCTCGGATCCGCACTTTTCTAGATCCTGAACATGACCCTCTTGGAAGCGGCTACCACATCATCCAATCGAAGATCGCCATTGGCAGTGGTGGCTTCTGGGGGAAAGGATTTATGCAGGGATCGCAGTCCCAGCTTTCCTTCTTACCCGAACGTCATACCGATTTCGCCTTTTCAGTTTTTGCTGAAGAGTGGGGCTTAATTGGCAGCCTCATCCTCCTCGTTCTCTATCTGCTCATCATCTTCCGGGGAATTCTAGTGGCGCGCAAAGCTGCGAACAACTTCGGCATGTATCTGGCGATTGGTGCTACCAGCATCATCTTCTGGCACACTATTGTCAACCTGGGGATGGTTATGGGATTGCTCCCAGTAGTTGGAGTCCCACTGCCTTTGGTCTCCTACGGTGGCACTAGCATGATCACCACCATGATAGCGGTAGGTATGATTGTAAACGTAGGGATGCGACGTTTTATGTTCTAGCCTGAAGTTGGATAGGGCCGCAATTGTCAACAGGGGTGTACCGTGGACTTCGCCATACTCCTTTGCAGCATACGCAACAAGCTCGTAACGCTTCAGCGCAACGGCTATGGCTCCGCGCTCCCTCCACTCCCCACGTCAACTCCCACTTTTTTTAGCGTCCCTGTTCCTCTGTTTGCCCCCCTTCTCTACTACATGCTGGGTGTGACTGGGGTAGTCACTCTAGGCCTTCCAGTCCTGTCCTTCCTGCAAATAGGGGCATGCGCCATTCTGGCTTGGCTCTTCTATCGCAAAGAGCCATCCCGCCTCTTGGTGCTAGCAACAGCATTGGTGTGGGGCGGAATAGCCACGTGGGTGGCCCTTACCCCCACCCCGTATCATTTAAACCTGATCCACGAAATTGAAAACCAGCAGATTGTAGTTGCTGGCGAGGTAATCAGGGTGGAGACACAGCCGCAGCGCTGGCGCATGGACGTGCAGATCAACTCGATCCGTCGCGCTGAACAAGTGACTGACGCCAAAGGGATGTACGTTCGGATCCATGTTGCCACCGGTGTGCCCAACATCTACCCCGGTGATTATGTATATC
>JAVERS010000090.1:0-3920 GCA_034007015.1 Desulfuromonadaceae bacterium | reverse complement strand
CGAACAACTAGAAGCTGGGGGAGTGGACTATTCCACTGAGAGCTCTTTTGAGCGACCCTTGGAACCTGATCCGGGTTATACCGGCGTAGGGAAGCGATATTAAACACATACTTAGCTAAGTGTTTTAACCGCGCCCTATCAGGGTGCGGTTTTTTTTATGGGAGGAAGTTACAACAATGCGCCCGATAAAACATAAGCATAAAGTACACGGACTATATGTAATCACGCAAGAAGGGACAGAAGACGAGATCCTTGTTGCCACCGAACTCGCTCTCAAAGGGGGAGCAAACATTGTGCAATTGCGGGATAAACATGCCCCAGTTGCACACCAACTTCAGTTGGGCAACAAACTTAAGATCCTGTGTCACAAGTGCAATGCATGTTTTATCGTCAACGACAATGTGGAACTTGCGCTGCAACTCGGCGCAGATGGTGTGCACCTCGGACAAGATGATGGGGATGTAGCGCATGCGCGTGCGCAGTTAGGCGCTCAAGCTCTCATCGGAATCTCAACCCACAGTGTAGCTTTAGCGCTGCACGCGCAGGAACACGGTGCCGACTACATTGGCGTTGGTAGCATCTACCCCACCAACACCAAGGGCGATGCGATCCACATCGGTCTTGAGGAACTCGGCAGAGTGTGCAGTGCTGTGGATATCCCTGTGGTTGCCATTGGCGGAATCCACGCACACAACCTCCCCGAGGTGATTCGCCAAGGGGCGAGCTCTGCCGCCGTGGTTTCTGCGGTGATGAACGCACCACGCCCCGACGTAGCCGCGCGTGAACTAAGCCTTATGTTTAAACGCAGCGCCAGTTCGGTTGTGACTCCCCCCCCCATAGGGAGAGTCCTCACCATCGCGGGTTCCGATTCCGGCGGCGGTGCGGGAATTCAGGCGGATATTAAAACCGTGACCCTGCTGGGCAGCTATGCTAGCAGTGCCATCACTGCCCTCACCGCACAAAACACCACTGGGGTGCAGGGGATCCACCCAATTCCACCTGAATTTGTGGTGCAGCAGGCACAATCTGTCCTTGAAGATATAGGTGCAGATGTGGTGAAAACAGGAATGCTGTTCAGTGCGGAGATTATCCGTGCCGTAGCCGAGATTCTGCGCCACGCTCCCACCCTGAACGTCGTCGACCCAGTGATGATCGCCAAAGGGGGAGCCAACCTCCTTCAGTCCGAAGCGGTAGCCGCATTCACAGAGGAGATTCTCCCCCTAACCTATCTGCTGACCCCCAACATCCCAGAAGCAGAAGCACTGACGGGGATCAAAATCAACGCTATCGCGCAGATGGAGGAAGCGGCGCACGCCCTTCAACGTATGGGCGCGACACACGTGCTGGTAAAAGGTGGACATCTCAAGGGGGCCCCCACAGATATACTACGCTACGCCGACACCTCGATAGTATTGGAAAAAAAGCGTATTGATACCCCCAACACCCACGGAACTGGATGTACCACTGCCGCCGCCGTCGCAGCACTGTTGGCGCGTGGATTTCCCCTCCCCAAGGCGACACAATTGGCCAAGCAATTTATCCATACTGCAATAATTACAGCCCCGGAACTTGGTCACGGCCACGGTCCGGTAAATCACTTTGTTGCGGCGGAAGAACTCCTGCGCAACCTTCATTCACAACACGAGAGGAACGAATAATGACCCTGATGGAATCTGCCCGTAAAGGGATAATAACCGACACTCTACGCCGAGCAGCAGAAGTAGAAGGTATCGATGCAGAAATTTTGCGCCAGCGCGTCGCTGCTGGGACTGTATGTATCTGCCATAATGTTAAGCACACCAATGGCACACCTCTCGCGGTTGGAGAAGGGTTGAGCACTAAGGTCAACGCCAACATCGGCACGAGCAAGGATGACATCAGCATCGACAACGAACTTGCGAAAGCAAAGGTTGCTGTAGCTGCCGGTGCGCATGCCATTATGGACCTCTCTACGGGTGGCCCTATTGATGAGATCCGTGCTGCCATCATTGCTCAGACCAGCGCATGCATCGGAAGTGTGCCCCTTTATCAGGCGGCGGTGGATACCGTATCAAAGAAGAAAAAAGCCATGGTTGAGATGACTGTGGATGAGATTTTCGACGGCATCAAGAAGCATCTGGATGATGGTGTTGACTTCATCACGGTTCACTGTGGCGTTACACGCCGCAGCCTTGACGCTATGGATCAACAGGGGCGTGTGATGGATGTAGTTTCGCGCGGGGGGTCCTTCACTGCAAAGTGGATGGCCTTCAACGATGCGGAAAACCCCCTGTATGAGTACTACGATCGCCTGTTGGAACTAGTACGTCCCTACGATGCTACCCTGTCACTCGGAGACGGGTTCCGTCCCGGGTGTCTGGCCGACGCAACAGATCGGGCCCAAGTGCAAGAACTCCTTACTTTGGGCGAACTAACCAAGCGCGCATGGGATGCTGGGATCCAGGTAATGATTGAAGGGCCGGGACATGTGCCCCTAGACCAGATTGAGACCAACATCAAGCTGCAAAAGAAGCTATGCAACGGCGCACCGTTTTATGTTCTTGGCCCCCTAGTAACAGATATTGCGGCAGGCTACGATCACATCACATGTGCCATTGGCGGAGCGATCGCCGCTTCAGCCGGAGCCGACTTCCTGTGCTACGTGACCCCAAGCGAGCATCTGTGTCTCCCCAATATTGATGATGTCAAGGAAGGGGTAATTGCGTGCCGGATTGCCGCACATGCTGCCGATATTGTCAAAAGAGTGCCAGGTGCGATCGAGAAAGATAACGCCATGGCTAAAGCGCGTAAAGAACTGGACTGGGAAGCACAGTATGCCCTCTCTCTCGACCCTGAGCGCGCGCGGGCGCGCCGCAGTGAAAACGAAGCCGCAGATGAGCATGGTGCCTGCACCATGTGTGGAGAGTTCTGCGCGATGAAGGTTATGGATGAGCGGAGCGAGTACCAGAAACAAAAGCAGTCGTAACCCTCACTTCTAGCGGGCTGCATAACCTGCAGCCCACTTTTGGTCCTACCTCAACCATCTGTAGTAAATGCACAGAACTAATAGTTACACCGCAGCGCCGTGCATTATCCACATGTTGAGACGAAAGCTTTTTAGTAAACACAGCACTTAGGAGACACAATATGCTGAAAAAAAATCCTTTTTGCTTTTCTCGAGTATTGCTCATGTGCACATGCATCACAGCAAGTTTTTTTGTGGGGGGATGTGACTCAGGCCCAGCCACGGAATTAACTCCACAACAGCAGTTATTACGCAGTGGCAATGAACTGTTCTCGCAAAAATGCGCTTCATGTCATGGGCCCCGCGGAAACGGCATGGGTGGACGCAGTGGCCCTGCCCTTAATGGTAAAAACTATCGTTACGGAAATGAACGTGAGGCGGTGTTAAAATCTATCCGTGATGGACGCCAAGAGGGGATGCCAGGCTTTTCTTCTGCTTTGACAGAGACACAGCTTGAAGCTCTAACTGAATATGTGGTGTATCTGCAAAAGTAAGTCTAATTCAAACCTTTAAAAAGCTATACACATCTGCTTTTGATAAATCGGGGGCACGGCTCTACGTGCCGTGCCCCCGCAAGTTGCACGTGCTGGAGGTGCTGGAGGTGCTGGAGGTGCTGGAGGTGCTGGAGGTGCTGGAGGTGCTGGAGGTGCTGGAGGTGCTGGAGGTGCTGGAGTAAGGTGAAGCCTCCCAGCTAGCTTTTTGGACCCTCAACAGGTTCTACCTCTATCGGCTCAAGCTTCCAGATGTCGCGGTTATACTCCCGCATGGTGCGATCGGTTGAAAACCTGCCGCTACGTGCGCAGTTAATAACGCTCATCCGCAACCAGCGTTCCCGATCCGTGAAGGCTTTTTCCGCACGATCCTGCGCTTTCACATAACTGTTAAAATCAGCCAGCGTCACCCATGGATCGGCCGG
>JAVERS010000089.1:0-3922 GCA_034007015.1 Desulfuromonadaceae bacterium | reverse complement strand
GTTTGGCACCTTCACGGTGCAGCCTGATGGCAGCTACACCTTTACCCTCGACAACTCCCTGCCTGCGGTGGCGCAGCTTGGCGCGGGCGAACAGCTTACGGAAACCTTCACCGCCACTGTCAGAGATCCGCACGGGGCGACCTCGACCAGCACCGTCACCATCACCATTAACGGCACCAACAGCGCACCGCAGGTCAGCGCCGCCACGGCCAGCATTTTTGAAGACGATGCCAGCATCAGCGGCACCCTGCCCACGCCCACGGACGTGAACGCCAATGACGTGGTGCAGTTCCAGCCCCAGACCGACGCTCCCGGCCAGTACGGCAGCTTTACCCTGCAGGCGGACGGCACCTACACCTATACGCTCAACAATTCCCTGGACGCAGTGCAACAGCTTGGCGTGGGCGCACAGCTGACCGAAACATTTACCTATACCGTCACGGATCAGCACGGCGCTTCCGCGTCCAACACCATTACCATCACCATCAACGGCACCAACGACGCGCCGCAGGTCAGCGCAGCTGTCGTCTTTATTCAAAATGATGAAACCAGCGTCAGTGGAGATCTGCCCATGCCCACAGACGTGGATGCGGGCGACGTGCCTCAATACATCGCGCAAAACACGGTGGGCCAGTTTGGCACCCTCACCTTGCAGCCCGATGGCAGCTACACCTATGTCCTCAACAACTCCCTGCCTGCGGTGCAGGGTTTGGGGCATGGCGGCAAGCTTACGGAAACGTTCACCGCCACCGTCACAGACCATCACGGGGGGATCGCGACCAGCACCATAACACTCACCATTCATGGAACCAACACCGCTCCGCAGGTCAGTGCGGCCGTCGCGTCCATCAATGAAGATGATGTCAGCATCAGCGGCACCCTGCCCACGCCCACGGATGTGGATGCGGGCGACAGCGCGCACTTCCTGTCCCAGGCCAACGCTCCCGGCCAGTACGGCAGCTTTACGTTGCAGACGGATGGTAGCTATACCTACACGCTCAACAACGCCCTGGCAGCTGTGCAGCAACTTGGCGTGGGTGCTCAACTGACCGAAACATTTACCTATACTGTTATGGATCAGTCCGGCGCGACCGCGTCCAACACCATCACCATCACCATCAACGGCACCAACGACAATCCGCAGGTCAGCGCGGCCGTGGCCAGCATCAATGAAGACGTTGCCAACATCAGCGGCACCCTGCCCACGCCCACGGATGTGGACGCGGGCGACAGTGTGCACTTTGTGCCCCAGACCGACGCTCCCGGCCAGTACGGCAGCTTTACCCTGCAGGCGGACGGCACCTACACCTATACGCTCAACAACGCCCTGGCAGCTGTGCAACAGCTTGGCGTGGGCAGCCAACTGACCGAAACATTTACTTATACCGTCACGGATCAGCACAACGCTACGGGCACCAATACCATCACCATCACCATCAATGGCACCAACGACGCGCCGCAGGTCAGCGCGGCTGTGGCATCCATCAATGAGGATGATGCCAGCATCAGCGGCACCCTGCCCACGCCCACGGATGTGGACGCGGGCGACAGCGTGCACTTTGTGCCCCAGACCGACGCTCCCGGCCAGTACGGCAGCTTTACCCTGCAGGCGGACGGCACCTACACCTACACGCTCAACAACGCCCTGGCAGCAGTGCAGCAACTTGGCGTGGGCAGCCAACTGACCGAAACA
Source organism: Desulfuromonadaceae bacterium (assembly GCA_034007015.1). Taxonomy (GTDB): domain Bacteria; phylum Desulfobacterota; class Desulfuromonadia; order Desulfuromonadales; family Desulfuromonadaceae; genus JAIVHC01. Next base: position 2,229 of record JAVERS010000089.1, on the reverse strand, counting down.
TTTACCTATACCGTCACGGATCAGCACAACGCTACGGGCACCAATACCATCACCATCACCATCAAGGGCACCAACGACAATCCGCAGGTCAGCGCGGCTGTGGCCAGCATCAATGAGGATGATGCCAGCATCAGCGGCACCCTGCCCACGCCCACGGATGTGGACGCGGGCGACAGCGTGCACTTTGTGCCCCAGACCGACGCTCCCGGCCAGTACGGCAGCTTCACCCTGCAGGCGGACGGCACCTACACCTATACGCTCAACAACGCCCTGGCAGCAGTGCAGCAGCTTGGCGTGGGCAGCCAACTGACCGAAACCTTTACCTATACCGTCACGGATCAGCACAACGCTACGGGCACCAATACCATCACCATCACCATCAACGGTACCAACGACGCGCCGCAGGTCAGCGCCGCCGTGGCCAGCATCAATGAAGACGTTGCCAACATCAGCGGCATCCTGCCCACGCCCACGGATGTGGATGCGGGCGACAGCGTGCACTTCGAAACCCAGACCAATGCCCCCGGCCAGTACGGCAGCTTTACCCTGCTGGCGGACGGCAGCTATGTATACGCGCTCAACAACTCCCTGGCATCTGTGCAACAACTTGGCGTAGGCGCACACCTGACCGAGACCTTTACCTATACCGTCAAGGATCAGCACGGCGCTACCGCGTCCAACACCATCACCATCACCATCAACGGCACCAACGATGCGCCGCAGGTCAGTGCGGCCGTCATTTTTGTTCCCAGCAACGTCACTGACGCCAGTGGAACCCTGCCCATGCCCACGGACGTGGATGCGGGCGACGTCACGCAGTACATAGCGCAAAGCACGGTCGGTCAGTTTGGCACCTTCACCCTTCAGGCCGATGGCAGCTACACCTTCGCGCTCAACAATTCCCTGCCAGCCGTGGCGCAGCTTGGCGCTGGCGAGCAACTTTCCGAAACATTCACTGCCTCTGCCACTGACCAGCACGGGGCCACATCGTCCAACACCATTACCATCACCATCAAGGGCACCAACAGCGCGCCGCAGGTCAGTGCCGCCACGGCGAGCATCAATGAGGATGACCCCAGCATCAGCGGCGCCCTGCCCACGCCCACGGATGTGAACGCCAATGACGTGGTGCACTTCGTGCCCCAGGCCAGCACTTCCGGCCAGTACGGCAGCTTCTCCCTGCAGGCGGACGGCACCTACACCTACACACTCAACAACGCCCTGGCCGCAGTACAGCAGCTTGGCGTAGGCGCACAACTCACCGAGACCTTTACCTATACCGTCAAGGATCAGCACGGCGCGACGGCATCCAACACCATCACCATCACCATTAACGGCACCAACGACACTCCGCAGGTCAGCGCCGCCGTGGCCAGCATCAACGAAGACGTTGCCAGCATCAGCGGCACCCTGCCCACGCCCACGGATGTGGACACGGGCGACACGGTAAGCTTCCTGTCCCAGGCCTCCACTCAGGGGCTGTACGGCAGCTTCACCCTGCAGGCGAACGGCACATACACCTACGCGCTCAACAATGCCCTGCCAGTTGTCCAGCAGCTTGGCGTGGGCGCGCACCTGACCGAGACCTTTACCTATACGGTCAAGGATCAGCACGGCGCGACGGCTTCCAACACCATTACCATCACCATCAACGGCACCAACGACGCGCCGCAGGTCAGCGCCGCCGTGGCCAGCATCAATGAGGATGATGCCAGCATCAGCGGCACCCTGCCTGCCCCCACAGACGTGGACACGGGCGACACGGTGAGCTTTCTGTCCCAGGCCTCCACTCAGGGGCTCTACGGCAGCTTCACCCTGCAGGCGAACGGCACATACACCTACACGCTCAACAACGCCCTGCCGGTCGTCCAGCAGCTTGGCGAGGGACAGCATCTCACCGAAACCTTTACCTATACGGTCAAGGATCAGCACGGCGCCGCAGCCTCCAGCACCATGACCATTACCATCAACGGCACCAACGACAATCCCGTCATTGCGCCCATTGTCACAACGCCCCTCAAGGAAGACAGCGTCTTTACGTCCGCGGGCACGCTTACGGTGACGGACACGGATTTGGGCGACACCGCCGTGTTCCAGGCACAGAACATGGCAGGCTTGTACGGCAGCTTTGTGCTCAACAGCAACGGCGCATACGTCTATACGCTCAACAACAGCCTGCCTGCCGTGCAGGGCCTGGGGCATGGCGAACAGCTTGTGGAAACGTTTACC